>CAZFMY010000001.1:0-141476 GCA_964520345.1 uncultured Gemmatimonadaceae bacterium
TCCGTTCCAATGCCCAGAGCGGAAGTGGCAATGCGATGGTCGAGTTCCAGCGGGGGACGGATCTGCAGCTGGTTTTTGCAGAGATGAAGGACCGCCTTGATCGGGTAATGCCCGAATTGCCCGACGAGATCGAACAGCTCTTTATTCGACGCTGGGACCAGAACGATATTCCGATTATGCAAGCGGCTATTATTTTTCCGGAAACTCCGTCTGATCCACGTTATTTGATCGACACCTATCTCAAGCCTGCACTGCGTCGAGTCGACGGGGTAGGCAATGTCGAGGTCTGGGGGTCGGCGGATAAAGAGATTCTCGTCGAATGGGACCAGGGCAAGGTGCGCAGTCATGGAGTCAATATCTTCCAAACGATCAATGATATACGCACAGAGAATTTGACTCTTCCCGGCGGCTGGGTGATTGAGGGTGGCAAAAAGATCTATGTCCGCTCGGTTGGTCGTTATAAAGACGTGGAGGAGATCGCCAATACGATAATCGATCCCGAACACCGGTTGCAGCTGGGCGATATCGCAGATATTAGCTACAAGCGTCCGCAGCGGGAAGAGATCAGCCGGATAGATCGCCTCGAGTCGCTGGGTTTTGGTATTTTCAAGGCTTCAGAGGCTAATATCGTCGAAATTTCCCGTGGCGTACACGAAGTCCTGGAGGAATTTAAAACGCATCCGATCCTGGCCGACCTGAATTTCAGAGTGTTCTGGGATCAGGGAAAACAGGTGACCCAGGCAGTCCACAATCTGCAGAATTCCGGCCTCTGGGGCGGCTTATTCGCTACGCTGGTGCTCTTTTTCTTCCTGCGCAATGTGCGGATCACCCTGATCATCACCCTGGCGATTCCACTCTCGATACTGGCGACGATAATCGTACTTTACTTTATGGGCTGGTCGCTCAATTTAGGGACGATGATGGGTTTGATGCTGAGCCTGGGGTTGGTGGTCGACAATGCTATTGTCATTGTCGAAAATATTTACCGCAAGCGCCAGCAGGGAAAGTCTGCGCGCGAGGCATCGATTGAAGGGGCCGGTGAGGTGGGGCTGGCGGTGACCATGGCGACACTGACTACGGCAGTGGTTTTCCTGCCGTTGATTTTAATGAGCGATGAGGAGCAATTCACGTTTTGGATGTTGCGGATCGGCTTGCCGGTGATTACAGGGTTGGTGGCTTCGTTGATCATCGCGCTGGTTTTTATCCCTTTGGCCGCACTCAGGATGCCGGTAGCCAGCGGACGGGGCGAATTGGCGCTGATCGTCTGGGCTCGCCAGCGTTATGTGCGCGTGCTGAACTGGGTGTTGTGCAATCGTCTCGATGCGGTAGTGATTGCTCTGCTGCTCTGCGCGAGCATGCAGATCCCGCTGCAGGGTATGCAGCGCACCGATCAGGGAGAGCGTAACGAAGAGCGGATGGATTTGTCCTTCGAGATGCCCACGGGTCAGACCCTGGAGCAGGCTGATGCGTTCATAAGCGCCGTTGAAGATACGGTATTGGCGCATAAGCAAGAGTATAAAATCGATAATTTACGCACTTCTTTTAGACGCGACTGGGGCTCGGTGACTCTCTACTTCGAAGAGGAACAGGATATGGAGTGGTACCATGCGGGATGGGAGGATCTCAGCATTGCTTTAGGATTTCGGAGCAAAGAGCATCTCGACTACAATGAGGTCGAGCAGGATCTCCGCCAGCGTCTCTATATGCCTCCGGGTGTGCAACTGCGGGTCAACCGGGATAACTCCGAGGAGGAGGCCGGGGTAGATGTTAGCCTCTACGGCGAAGATACTCAGGTGCTGGTCGAGTTGGCTGGAGAAGTGGAGCGGCGTTTAGACACGATTCCCGGCTTAGTTTCGGTCGATACTGATATGGATCGCGGAGGTACCGAGTTGCAGGTGCGTCTCGATCGCGAGCAGATCCAGCGTTACGGTATCAGTCCGCAGCTTGTTTCGGGGAGTATCTCCTATGCGCTACGCGGCACCAATGGCGGTAAATTCCATACTGAAGAGGGTCGCGAGGTCGATATTCGGGTGCAAAAGGCCAGTTATGATCGGCAAAGCCTGCAGGATTTGCGCAATTTGACCTTCCCGGCCGGTGGGGAGCGCGAGGTGCCGCTCGAATCGCTGGCGACAATTTACGTTGAGCGTACCCTGGGTAATATCAAGCGCGAAAACCGACAGACGATGCTCAATATCAAAGCTCGAGCCTCGGAAGATACGGCCGAGGAACTCTTTGCGCAGGTGGATCGAGTGATGCAGGGGTTCGAGATGCCGCGTGGTTATCGCTGGGACAAGGGAGTTCGTTTTGAGCGGCTGGAGGAGGATGATAATTCGCAGCAATTTGCGCTGATGATGTCGGTGATTTTCGTCTTTTTGCTGATGGGCGTGCTCTTTGAGTCGTTCGTGTTGCCGCTCTCGGTCATCGTGTCGATTCCATTTTCTTTTCTGGGTGTTTACTGGGTGCTCTATCTGACGAACACGCCCTCTAATTTCATGTCGCTAATCGGTTCGGTGATTCTGGTCGGCGTGGTCGTCAATAACGCGATTGTGCTGATCGATCTAGCGAATCGTCTGCGGGACGAGGGGCGCTCGCGCTTCGATGCCCTGATCGAGGCGGGTAAACACCGCTTTCGACCAATACTGATGACGACTTTCACCACCGCTTTTGGCCTGATCCCGATGGCGGTGGGCAATTCGAATATGGTCGGCATACCCTATGCCCCGCTTGGGCGGACAATGGTTGGTGGGCTGCTGGCGTCGATGGTGCTGACTTTGTTGCTGGTGCCTTTGTGTTATACGCTCTTCGATGATTTGCGCGAACTGGTGCAGCGGGTCATGAGTTCGGCCTTCGGACGGCGAGAGCGGGGCGCAGGTCCGGGATCGGCCTGAATCGTCGCGTTTGCTCCGGGCGGAATTGGGGCAAAATACGCGATGGAGATTTACCGTTCCAGCAGTATCACACGATAGTGCATCGGTGCACACCCGTCCGACTCACGGGCGATTTCCGCAATGAGTTCTCGCTGCGGATAGATCGACAGCAGCGAAACGGGTGGAGCACTTCCCGTCCGCACGACGAATAGCACTGCCTCTCGATCATGCGGCCCACTCTGGGCATGGAAATCCGTCAGATCGCGGAACCGCGGATCGTCGACCGTGAAGTAGTTCCGGTTGGTCGAACCATAATACGCTAGGGCAAAAGGCAGGCTGTACTGGCTGCTCAGCAACGGCAGTTGCGGATCGATCGCCTGTGCGTGCACTGTCTTTTCCAATTCTGCAGCGAAAATTCGCCAGCCGCGGTATTCGCAGAGCCGTTCGCTCCAGGCAAAACTGGGTTCGCGCTCCCGATCGGTGCTGGAGACCAGGCCGATATAGCTCTGGTCCAGGCCAGAGCGCTCGGCTGCAGCGCGGAAGAGCGCGGGGTATTTGAGGCCAATGCCGATGGTGGTGGTTTGGATCAGGCCGGTAGCGAGGACGGCGGTCAGCAGCCAGCGTCGGGGAGATCCCGAGAAAGCCAGGGGCCACAAACTGAGGAAACCGGGCAGGATCCAATTGCCTTTGATCTGGCCGCGGTAGAGCGCGAAGAAGAGGAAGGCGCCGATGGTGCAGAGTGCGGGCAGCAGGGCTAGCAGCTCGCGCTGCTTTGCAGCGTATACCAGACCGCGATAGAGCAGATAGAGCAGCAATGGCGAGGCGAATAGCACGGGGTTAAGTGTGAAGAAGAACAGGCGCGCGAGCGGATCGCCGATTCCTTCGATACGAGAAAGCGTGCTCAGCGTCTGCGGCAGGTAGAACCCGCTCTGCAACTGGGTGTAGAGGAGTGGCGAGGCGACGATGCAGACGGTCAGCAGAAAGATGGTGAGGTGCTGCCAGCGCTCCCGCTGCTGGTGGCTGAGGACGATCCACAGCACCAGCCCACCGACGAGGAACGCACCCGAATATTTGCAGAGTACGCTCAGGCCTGCTGCCGCCCCCATGAGCGCATAGTGCCGCGCTTTATGGCTCGTCGCGCAGCGGTGGGCGATGAGCAGGACGGCGAGCCAGCAGGGGACGAGAAAACCGTCCGGGTGCAGATAAGAGCTGGTATGCCAAATCCAGTGGCTCAGGGCGAAGGCGGCCGCAGCCCAGCGGGCCGGTGCGGGTGCCAGCCCATGCAGGAGACAGAGGCGATAGATGAGAATCACCGCCAGCGTACCGAGCAGAATCGAGGGACTGCGCAGAAACCACTCGGTGTGGGGAACCAGCGCGTGGGCCAAGTTGAGGACCGCGAAGGGCAGCAGCGCGTAGGTGGCGTCCAGATGCTGACCCCAGTACCAGTAGACGGCCTCGTCTTTGCCGAGTTCGAGATCGCTTACCAGCCAGAGCTTGAACAGGGTGTAGACGGCGAGTAGAATCCACCATGATGGATTGACGCTCTTGGAGCTACCGCGTATATTCAGAACTCGTTGTACGATAGGATGATCCGCCGCGCTTAGGAGACGTTTCGATGGCTGAAAAAGACGAAGATCTGTTGAAATCGCTGCAGGAAAAAAACCTGGAGCAAAGCCTGTACAAAGCTCGCAAAATTTTTCTCTGGTCCGATGTCAACGACGAGTCGGCCAAGGCGGTAGTGACCCGCCTGCTTTCGCTGGACACCGAAAACCCGGACGAGGAAATCGTTCTCTATATCAACAGCCCCGGTGGCTCGGTACACGACGGTATGGCGATCTACGACGCGATGCTGGCGATTCAGGCGCCGGTATCCACGGTGTGCATGGGCATGGCTATGAGTATGGGGTCGTTTCTGCTTGCGGCTGGTGAGCCCGGTCGCCGCTTTGCCTGGCCACACGCCAGGATCATGATCCATCAGCCGCTGATCATGGGCACTGTTACGGGGACTGCTACCGACCTCGATATTCGCGCCAGGGAGACGATCCGTCTGCGCGAAGAGCTCAATGAACTCTATGCCAAACACACCGGCCAGGACGTCGAAAAAATCGCCAAGGATACCGATCGCGACTTCTTCATGTCGGCTGAGGAAGCCAAGGCCTACGGTCTGCTCGACGATGTGATCACCACCACCGCGCCTTCGCCCAACGGCCAGGTCAAGAAATAAGACTTTCTTTTTCGTCCTGCGCGCCGGTCCCTCCTCGGGGCCGGCGTTTTTTATTGGCAGCGAGGGCAGTAGAAGGTATTGCGGCCGCCCAGATAGAGACTTTCGATCGGTGCGTCGCAGACGCGACAGTCCTCGCCCTGCCTTCCGTAGACGTTGAGTCGCTGCTGGAACCGTCCGCCCTCGCCCGATCCCCGATAGTCGCTGATGGTGGTGCCGCCTTTGCGGATCGCGGCGCGCAGCACCTTTTTGATTTCTTTGACCAGCTGGGCCAAGTCTGTATGGTCGATCGCTGTGGCCGGGGTCGCCGGGTGAATTCGAGCGCGGAAGAGGGCTTCGCTGGCGTATATATTGCCGACTCCGACGACGGCGCAATTGTCCATGATGAGGATCTTGATCGGGCTTTTGCGGCGCTGGCACAGAGCGGTCAGGTAGCGGGCATTGAAGGCCGAGGAGAGTGGCTCGGGGCCCAGTTTTTGCAGGTAGCGACACGTGTTTTCCTCTCCTTTTTCAAGCACCAGCAGCAGGCCGAAGCGCCGCGGGTCGTTGTAGACCAGAGTGCTCCCGTCGTCGAAGGCGAAGGCCAGGTGATCGTGTTTTTCACCTCGGGTCCTGAAAAGGAGATTTCCGCTCATACCGAGATGGACCAGCAGGGTGCGGCCCGATCGCAGGTCGAGGAGCAGGAATTTGGCGCGGCGCCGGGCGGCGGTGAAATAATCTCCAACCAGCGCATGCAGCGCAGTGCGGGGCAGGGGCTCGCGCAGCCGCTTGTTACTGGTGTGGACGCGAGCGATCGGCCGATTCAGGAGATGGCGCTCCATCGCGCCGCGGACGGTCTCGACTTCGGGAAGTTCTGGCATGGGGCGAAAAGTATAGGTCTGATGCAAAAGAACGTCAAATATTGCTGTCAACTCAATGGCTATTATATTGTTTAGGACCAGTACACGCGATCCCATTTGCCAGGAGCAGAAACGATGGACCTGAATAGAGAACCGCCCCGCCGCCCTTCGAACGCCAATGTTGCCGGCATCGTCGGATTGGCGCGAATGATTGACAAGGCGCGCGGCCACAACGAGGAGACGATCGGCGAATTCAAGTATGGAGCCGCATCGGGCCTCGATGTCGAAGTGCTTGAATTTATCAATATGAGTCCTGACGACTTTGCCGATGCCGTCGACGAAATGGACGACCGGCAATTGGGCGAACTGGCTTTGGAACGCGCGCAAAAGAGTCAGCACGAGATCGATGCTTTCAATACGGAACACCTCGAACGCGAGCCGCAGGACGAGTTGCACGAGCGACTTTTGGTGGAACGCGTCGCCAAATACGCACCAGGCCGCAGCGATATCAAGACGGTTTTCGCCTCGATCGAGCTCGACGACTGGGGGGCTTTCCGCGATTTGGATCTGACGGTCTCGCCTCCGCGCACGCCTTATTTACGCAGTGTTTTCGGCCTCTTCGGTGTGGCGCGGATGGCCGACAAGGCGCGGGCGGTGACCTGCGGCAAGTTGGGCGAGTACCGCTTTGGTGGCGATTCGAGTCAGGACGAGGCGATTCTGGATTTTATCGGCACCGACGCAGAGACCTTTCGCGAGGCGGCGTATCAGAATCCCAATGATACCGAATTGAGCGAGTGGATCGCCGAGCGTTGCGAGAGGACTGCTGCCGAAAAGAGCATCTTCAATACTCAGCGGGCCAATGTGGGTCGCTATGGAGAGATGGCTGAACGGCTGGCGGTGCGTCGGGCCGAGGTCGCGCCGGATCGCGGTGATATTGAGACCTTCTTCGATCTGCAGGACCTCGATGACGAGTTGAGTTTTGGGTTGATGGATCTGCGTCGCCATCCGCCGCGCAGCGCTTTCGATCAGAGCGTCGGCGGGCTGGCCTGTCTGGCGCGGATGGTGGATAAATTCCGCGCGTTCAACTGTGATTGTCTGGGACCTTATTGGTGTGGAGAGGATTCGGGTTTTGACCGGCGGATATTGGAATTTCTCGGATTTAGCCAGGAGGAATTTGCCGCTGGACTCAAGGGGCAGGATACCGATGAGGCGGTAGTGAAATGGTTGGGTGCGCGTCTCTCGGGCAAGAGCGAGGGGGAACGGGCGGAACTCAACCAGACATTGCTGACCCTTGGGCCGACCAACGATCGGCAGTGGAATTTTCTCCGCGGGGCCATCGGTCGTTTAGATCCCTCGCGCACCGATATCGAGACCTTTACGGCCTTGACGGAACTCGACGACAAGGTCTACTTCGCGAGGCTCAAAGCCGGGGTCTGATGGCACGGCCGCTGATCGGGATTACCAGCAGTCTGGACAGCGCCGGCCAGCAGACGCTCGACCATCGCTATGTCGCGGCGGTCGAGCGCGCCGGTGGCGCGCCGCTGGTCTTGCCGATGACTGATGAGCGGGAGGCGCTCAGCGCGGTACTCGAGCGCATCAATGGTTTGCTGATCACCGGAGGGCCGGGTATAGAACGGGGGTTGATCGGCGCGTTGCCAGAGGATCTGCCGCCTACGTCCGCTCGGCGGACCCAGGCCGATCTTTGGAGTTTCGAGATGGCCCAACAACGCGTATTGCCTGTGCTGGGGATCTGCTATGGGATGCAGTTTATCAATGCCGAATTGGGTGGGACGATCTGGGCCGATGTGGAAGCGCAATTGGGCGTGGGGCCGCATTCGCCGAAGCGCAATGGGTCTCGTCCGATCGAGCACGATATCGAGGTGATGCCGGATACGGTACTGGCCGCAGTGGCGGACATCGGACACGCACGAGTCAATTCCTCGCATGTCCAGGCTATAGATCGGCCTGGATCAGGACTGGAAATCAGCGCGCGAAGCAGCGATGGGTTGGTCGAGGCGATAGAGGGTGAAGAAGGACGGTTGGTGGGGGTGCAGTTCCATCCAGAGGCGATGGGGGGGGCGGTTTGGGCCAGGCTCTTCGAGTATCTGGTGGGTCGAGCGGTTACTTAGCTGAGGGTTGGTTGCTGGCTCGGTACCTGAACCAGCCGTGCTTCCTCGAGCACGTAGGCGCTGAGCTGATTGCCGTAGACGCAACCGGTGTCGAGCCCCAGCAGGTAGGGTCGGCCATCTCGTTCTTTGACGATCAGGCCTCCGAGGGCGTCGTGGCCGAAGACCAGCAGAGGGCACTCGGGTTGGTAGCTCTCATGCCAGCGCGGACCGATGCGCTCCTGGGTCGGCGGCCAGGTGCGGATAGTGAGGAATTGGTCGCGGCTGGTGCCAGCCAAGCCCTTTTGCGGATCGATGCCGGCGTGGACGAGTAGAAATGAGGCGTCCTCGATATAGAGCGGCACCTGCCTGAGCCAGGTGACGATTTCTTCGCGGACCGGCTCGAGCTGGACGAGGGTATCGTGCTGGTCGGGCTTCTGCACATCGGGTTTGTGGCCCGACTGCCAAGCTTCGAGCTGCTGCAGGAGCCGTGCATCGTGATTGCCGAGAACCATTTCGGCCTCGGTTTCGCGGATCAAGCGCCATACTGCCAGCGGGTCGGGACCCCGGGCGAACACATCGCCGGTGAGTAGGAGGCGGTCCTTATTGTGGCGGTAAGCCGTTGAATTGAGGATCTCTGCGAATTCGGTGGCGCAACCATGCACGTCGCCTACGAAAATAGTACGCATTGGAAGACACCCGTATTTGCGTTGAGGGGTTGTAAAGCCTATCGTAAGTACGCCATCTCAAACTAAGCTCATATGGAACCTATGACCACAACGACTCAAGATTCGGCTGCCTGCCACGTGATGGCCAAGCCCTCGGGCTCAGTCTGCAATATCGACTGCACGTATTGCTTCTATCTGGAGAAGGAGAAGCTCTACCCGGATGCGCGCAAGGAGTGGCGGATGTCCGAGGAGACGCTCGAACTCTACGTCAAGCAGTACATCGAGGCTCAGGATGTGCCGCAGGTCAACTTCGCTTGGCAGGGCGGTGAACCGACGCTGATGGGAATTGATTTTTTCCGTCGCGCGCTGGAACTGCAGCAGCACTATGCCGATGGCAAGGCGATCACCAATGCCTTTCAGACCAACGGCATCCTCCTCGACGACGAGTGGGGCGAGTTTCTCTCGGCCAGTAAATTTCTGGTCGGGCTCTCGATCGATGGTCCGCGTGACTACCACGATCGCTATCGGGTCGATAAGGGCCAGAAGCCTACTTTCGATCGAGTTTACGCCGGTTTACAGATTCTCAAAAAACACCAGGTGGAATTCAATACCCTGACTGTATTGCAAAATCACAATGCCGCAGAACCGCTCGAGATCTACCGTTTCTTACGCGAAGAGGGTTCGGGTTTTATGCAGTTTATCCCGATTGTCGAGCGTATCGCTCGCGAGCCGGATGAGGATGGGCTCGAGCTGGTCGATCCCGAATACGAGGGACGTGCTCCGGTTTCCAGGTGGTCGGTGGGTTCGGGGCAGTACGGCAAGTTTCTGTGCAAGATCTTCGACGAATGGGTCCGCAACGACGTGGGTCAGGTTTTTGTGCAGCTCTTCGATGTGACACTCGGATCCTGGCTGGGTCAAGACGCCAGTCTGTGCATCTTTGCCGAGACATGCGGCAAGGCGTTGATCATCGAGCACAATGGGGATCTCTACTCCTGCGATCACTTCGTCTATTCAGATTATCGCCTGGGTAATGTCCACGAGCAGAGCATCAGCGATATGGTCCTCAGTCCTGACCAGACCAAGTTTGGGCAGGACAAGAAGGATGCCCTGCCTCAGTACTGCGTCGAGTGCGATTTCCGCTTCGCCTGCAACGGCGGTTGTCCCAAGCACCGTTTCACCAACACCCCGAGCGGTGAAGATGGACTCAATTATTTGTGCAAGGGGTACAAAATGTACTTCGGGCACGTTGACCCCTATATGCGTTTTATGGCCGAAGAGCTAAGGCATAATCGGCCGGCGACAGGGGTGATGGATTGGGCCAGAAAAAGGGACGCGATCAAAGCGGCCCTGAACAAGAAAGATCCGGGCCGCAACGACCCGTGTCCCTGCGGCAGCGGTGCTAAATACAAACGCTGCTGCGGATAGAGTGCACCATAGAAAGGAGCAGAAATGATAAACGTTGAACTGAATCCCGCAGATGCTAAGGCCGTCGTGACCATTGATGGCCAGCTTTTTACCGAATATCGCTACGGCCATTACGTGTGCCGTCCCTATTTTTATCCGGTGCTGACGCCGGGCGAGGTTGGGTTGACCCGCGCCTATCCGATGGAGGATGTCGAGGGCGAGACTCAGGATCACTATCATCATCGCGGGATCTACACCGCCCACGGTTTGGTCAACGGCGAAAACCTCTGGGACGAAGGTACCGGCCACGGAACGATGCTGCAGCGAGGCGAGCCGGTGGTGGGTGTGGTGGATGACGCAGCGACGATCGACGGGATCGTTGACTGGTTCGGGCCCGAGGGGGAGAAACTGCTGGAGGAGCGGCGCACGATTTCGATCCGCGCCGAAGATTCGCTGCGGATTTTGGATCAGCGTAGTGAGTTTCGCGCCAAGTACGGCGATCTGACTTTCGGCGATACCAAAGAGGGGGGATTGTTTTCGATCCGGGTGCCGACTTCGATGGATGCCAAAGACCGGGGTCGAATCGAGAATTCGGAGGGTCAGGTTTTCGAAAATGGCGAGGGCGAGGAGAGTACCTGGGGGCAGCAGGCGGCCTGGGTCGATTATTCGGGGCCGCTGGCCAACGGTGAGGAATGGGGGCATACGGTGGTCGATCACAAGGACAATCCCCGCCATCCGAGTTACTGGCATGTACGCGGATATGGACTTTTCACTGCCAACGCCTTCGGGGTCCACGATTTCAAGGGCGACAAGTCGATCGATGCCAGTCTGACCATCCCCGGCGACACCCGCGCTGTTTTTCGCTATAGGCTCATCATCCATCCCGGGCGCGGAGTTGATGCCCACGCGCAGATCAGGGAATTGATCGACGAGTTCCAGGCGGGGTAGCGCATTGGCCCATCGGGTCAATGCGGTGAAGAGCAGATCGATTGCGGAAAATTAATTTTAAATAAATGGAGAGTAATGGCTAAAGCGAAGAAAGACAAGCTGCGGGTTGCCCTGATCGGCGCGGGAGGGATTGCCGGGACCCATATGCGTTATTACCGGGATATGGACGATGTGCAGATGGTTGCGGCTGCGGACCTGATGGCGGAAAGTGTGCGGAATCGGTGTGAGGAATTCGAGATACCAGAAGCGTATACGGATTACAAGAAGATGCTGCGGCAGGTCAAGCCCGATGCGGTGAGCGTGTGTACGCCGAACGGTTTACATGCGCCCTGTGCCATTGCCGCGCTCAATGCCGGCGCTCATGTTATCGTCGAAAAACCGCTGGCGATGAATGCGCGTGAGGGACAGCGCATGCTCGATGCGGCGAAAAAAAACCGGCGAAAATTGGTGATTGGTTTTCAGCATCGCTACGAACCGCGAACCCAGTTCATCAAGAAAGCAGTTGATAATGGCGATCTGGGCAAAATCCTCTATGGTCGGGTACAGGCGCTGCGGCGACGGGGGATTCCCAATTGGGGGGTTTTTGGCCGCAAGGATCTGCAGGGTGGCGGACCCTTGATCGATATCGGAGTACACGTTTTGGAAACCACTCACTACGTGATGGGATCACCTCGTCCGGTGGCGGCTAGCGGTAGCACCTACACTTATTTGGGCAACAAGCCGTCGAATGTGCTTTCGCAGTGGCAGCACTGGGATCACAAGACCTATACGGTCGAGGATCTGGCAGTGGGGCAGATTCGTTTTGCAAACGGTGCAACGTTGAATATCGAATCGAGTTTTGCTGCACATATCGAAAAGAACGAGTGGAATTTCACCCTGATGGGCGAGAAGGGTGGTGCGACCTGGGATCCACCGGGGTTATTTACCGACTCAAACGATCATATGGTCAGTACCAAACCAGACTGGCTGCCAAGCGGTCCAGCAGCGGATCATTTCGGCAAGAAGATGCGCAATTTTGTCGATCATGTGCACTATGGCAAAGAGACGATGGCTCCAGGTGAACACGGACTGATGGTACAGAAAATGCTCGACGGGATCTACGAGTCGGCGGCAAAGGGGAGAGAAGTCCGGATTAAGTAGAGTCGGCGAATCTAGGCGAATCTAATTGTTTAGAAACCCATTACGGAGCTTGTAAATCGCGAGTGTCTGAAGATTCGATCGATTCTTGGATGGCCTTGGCTTTAGCGCGATGGTCCGGATCGTCTTAGGACATTTGGATCAAATTTGGGCGGTACTGTTTGTTATATCCTTTAGTTCATCGCTATCAATACAGAGCGAAATAGAGCGGATTTTTGTATGAGTAGAGTCCGGTCTCAATGTCTTAATCGCCTGGGACTAGTTGCTATGGTGTGCTTGCTGGGAGGATTCATAGAGAAGGCCTGGGGATCGCAGGGGCAGGAAACCGGAGCGAGTTGGACAGATAACGCGGTATCCGCTGAGAAAAATAGTTCTGCACGAGGAAGTATTCCCCGCGAAGCTTGGATCGAGAGCTGGTTCCACTCGCCGCGCAAGGCATCCGAGCTTGGCCTGAGAGCATTTGATCAGTCGCCGGTGCTGGATGCACAGGTTGCTGCTGGTGAATTGCCGCCGGTGGAGGAGCGGCTTCCCGATGATCCAATCGTGGTCGAACCCATTGACGAGATTGGTATCTATGGGGGTACGGCCCGGCTCTTCTGGGCTGGTGAGCAGCTGCTCAATGTGCCGGAAGGAACCCTGCGTCCGGGACCTCAATTGCAACTGACTCTGCCCAATTTCGCCGAGGGTTATCAGTACAGCAACGACTCCAGGACGATCACGATCTCCCTGCGTCCCGGACACAAGTGGTCTGATGGACATCCGGTGAGCTCGGACGATTTCGAGTTTTGGTTCGAGCATGTGCATATGAACAAGAATTTGACGCCGGTGGTTTCACCGCGCTTCAAGGGAGCCCGTTTTGAAAAACACGGTCCCCATAGCTTCAGTTATCACTTCCCCCAGCCGATGCCGCTCTTCGTAAAGCACCTGGCCCATAATAGTTCGCATCTCTCGGTGCCGGCGCATTTCATGCGGCGCTATCATCCGGCTTTCACCGATCCGGACCAGCTTGAGCAAGAAGCTGAAGACCTGGGGCTGCAGGACTGGCGGACTTATTTCCAGGCGGTCAATAGCACGCGCGACCTGATGGTTTTCCACCGGCCGGTGCTGACGGCCTATGTGATTGTCAGCAAGACATCGACCCGGGTCCGTCTGCGTCGCAATCCGTTCTATCCGAAGGTGGATCCGGAGGGCAATCAGCTGCCCTATATCGACTTCCTCGAAGTACAGCGAGTCGATAGCGCGGAGATCATGGCGGCCAAGGCTTCGACCGGTCAGGTCGACTTCGCGGGGCGGCAGTTCAAGACTGCCGATATTCCGCTCTTCAAGCGTTTTGAGCAGAAAAACGCCTATTCGACCTATCTTTGGCCGCGGCCC
Organism: uncultured Gemmatimonadaceae bacterium; assembly: GCA_964520345.1. Taxonomy (GTDB): domain Bacteria; phylum Latescibacterota; class UBA2968; order UBA8231; family UBA8231. The sequence goes on from CAZFMY010000001.1 coordinate 13,564, forward strand.
TATGGCTCGGATGTAGCGCTGATGGTCAATATGACCCATCCCGACGAAAAGTTGCGCGAGGTTTTTCAGGACGTGCGTTTCCGTCGTGCGCTCTCACTCGCTATAGATCGGGATGAGGTCAACGAGATCGCCTACTATGGGCAGGGGGTACCGCGCCAGTTAACGGTGGTGGCCAATAGCGAGTTCTTTGATCCTGCGTTTGCGTCTGCCTATGCTGAGCACGATCCCGAACGAGCGGAGGCGCTCCTCGATGAGATGGGGTTGGTCGATCGCGATGGGGATGGTCGGCGCGACCATGCCGATGGCAGCCGATTGGAGATCACGCTCGAATATACGCTCGGTGAGACGCCCAAGCAGATCACAGTGGATCTGGTCACCGCGCATTGGCGCGAGGTGGGGCTGCATATTAACCTCAAACAGATCAGTGGCGCTCTGCAGGGGATTCGCACCCGCGGTGGGGTGATGAATATGAGCATCTGGCACGCCGATCGCAACGCGGATATTCTCTTCCCTATCGAGCCGTTTTGGTACGTTCCGATGCATATCGGGCAGGAGGTGACGCAGTGGCCCGAATGGTCGCGGTGGTACCAATCGGATGGCACCCGGGGGATGGAACCACCGGATGCTGTAAAGCAGTTGATCGCCTGGTGGGAAGTGCTGCGCCGAACATCTGACCGGGAAGAGCGGATCGAGATGGGCAAGAAGATTCTCCAGAGCCAGGCGGAGAATTTATGGGCCCTCGGGGTCATTGGGTTGGGGCCGCACCCGGTGATCGTCAGCGCTCGATTGCGCAATGTGCCGCGCGATGGCTATTGGGGATGGGATTCGCGGTGGTCGTGGCCTTATTATCCCGAGACTTGGTATTTAGCGCAGGATTAACGCAATGCTCAACTATATCATTCGACGTGTACTGATTATGATTCCCACTTTGGTGGTGATCTCGGTACTTGTTTTTACGATTATTCAATTGCCGCCGGGCGATATCATCACCTCACGCTTGCAGGAACTGCAGGCCGAGGGGCAGGATATTTCCGAAGAACAGATCGAGGCTTTGCGCGCTCGTTACAATCTCAACGATCCTCTGCACCTGCAGTATTTCAAGTGGATCGGAGGTTTTCTGATCGGAAATATGGGTTATTCGGTGATGTACGGTCAGTCGGTCAACAACCTGATCTGGGAACGGTTGGGTTATACCTTGTTGATCACTTCATCGGCGACTTTACTGACCTGGTTGATCGCGTTTCCAGTTGGAGTTTATTCGGCGCTCAGGCAGTATTCGGTGCTCGATTATACCGCGACCCTCTTGGCTTTTATCGGTTTGGCTACGCCCAATTTTCTCCTGGCGCTGGTGCTGATGTACCTGGGCTACGAATGGTTCGGGATTGCCGTAGGTGGGTTATTCTCTCCCGAGTACGCCAGTGCCGATTGGAGTGTCGGTAAATTTGTCGATCTACTGGGTCATCTGTGGATCCCAGCGGTGGTTATCGGCATGGGGGGCATGGCTGGACTGATGCGGATTATGCGCGCCAATTTGCTCGATGAGTTGGGCAAACCCTATGTGACGACGGCACTGGCCAAGGGGCTGCATCCGATTCGCCTGGTGATCAAATATCCTTTGCGGATTGCGATCAACCCCTTTATCAGCACGGTGGGCTGGATGCTGCCGCATTTGATTTCCGGTTCGGCGATCACCAGTGTGGTTTTGAGTCTGCCGACGACCGGGCCTTTGCTCTTGGATTCGTTAAAAAACCAGGATATGTACCTGGCCGGCAGCTTCCTGCTGGTGCTCAGTGCGCTGACGGTAGTGGGTACTCTGCTCTCGGATATTCTCCTGGCGATCACCGATCCGCGGATTCGCTATGAGTGAAGCGCAGGTAGCAAATACACCGGTGGAAGTCGAAGAGCAAGAACTCGCTTTTGCCTCGCAATGGCGGCTGATGTGGATGCGCTTCCGGCGCCATCGGCTGGCGCTTATCGGAGGCGTAGTTCTCCTGGTGTTTTATGTCCTTGCAGCGTTTTGCGAGTTCGTCTCACCCTACGATCCCAACCAGCGCCATCCGGAGTACGTGCTCTGTCCGCCGCAGGAGATTCGCTTCTTTGACGAGCAGGGAGAGTTCCACCTGCGCCCATTCGTATACGGCTTGCGCGAAGATCCCCAAGCCAGCGTCTGGGAGCGGGAGTACCTCCTCGATACGGAACGACGCTATCCGATCCATTTTTTCTCGGCTGGTCCCTCCTATCGGATGTGGAACCTCTTCACAGCGGAGACGCATCTCTTCAGTGCGGGAGCGGGGCCTGCATTTCTCTTCGGCACCGATGATCTGGGGCGCGATGTTTTCAGCCGGATTCTCTATGGGGCGCGAATCTCGCTGACCATCGGGCTGATCGGGGTGGCGATGACCTTTTTCATCGGTATTTTGCTCGGCGGATTGGCCGGGTACTACAGCGGTTGGATCGATATTGTGGTACAGCGGATGATCGAGGTCTTGATGGCCGTGCCGCAACTGCCGCTGTGGATGGCGCTGAGCGCTGCGCTGCCGGCGCATTGGCCGCCTTTGTGGATATACTTCGGGGTGACTATGATTCTCTCGTTGATGGGCTGGACGGGATTGGCGCGGGTAGTGCGCGGGCGTTTTTTGTCGCTGCGCGAAGAGGATTTCGTGGTCGCGGCCCGGCTCTCGGGCACTAGTGAGATCAAAATCATATTTAAGCACCTCTTGCCTTCTTTCTTGAGTCATGTGATCACCTCGGCGACCCTGGCGGTGCCGGGAATGATTCTCGGTGAGACTGCGCTGAGCTTTCTGGGCATCGGCCTACGGGCACCGGTGGTCAGTTGGGGCGTGCTCTTGCAGAAGGCGCAGAACTTCCAGGCGGTGTCAATGGCGCCGTGGCTCTTGCTGCCGGGCCTTTTCGTAGTTATCGCGGTATTGTCCTTTAATGTGATGGGTGATGGCATGCGTGATGCGGCCGATCCCTATGCCAGTCGGTGAGGCGATGGTTCCTATAGATACTCCCTTGATCGATGTACGGGATCTCAGCGTGGTGATTGACCGCGACGAGGGCGTGGTTCGACCGCTCAATGGAGTGAGCTTCAAGATCCACGCGGGGCAGTCGGTGGGTATTGTCGGCGAGAGCGGTTGTGGCAAGACCATGACGTCCAATGCGTTATTACGGATCCTGCCGCCGGCTTCCGAAATAACCAGCGGTCATATCCGCTATCGCCGCAAGCTTGACGAGCAGGAAATAGATCTGGTCACCATCGACGATCAGAGTTCCGAGATGCGGCAGATCCGCGGTGGCGATATATCGATGATTTTTCAGGAGCCGATGACGGCGTTCTCTCCGGTTCATACGGTATACAATCAGATTGCCGAGATGATCCAGCTCCACGATCCCGTCGATGATCAGCAAGCGCGGCGGCGAGTGGTCGAACTGCTCGATCTGGTCGGGATTCCCGATCCTGATTCGCGCGCCGATGACTATCCATTCCAGTTGTCGGGTGGGATGCGCCAGCGAGCGATGATCGCGATGGCTTTGGCGAGTAAACCGCGGCTTTTGATCGCCGACGAGCCGACTACGGCACTCGACGTGACCGTCCAGGCGCGAGTGCTCAAGCTGATTCAGCGGTTGCAGCGGGAATTGGGTTTGGCGCTGATGCTGATCACCCACGATCTGGGTGTGATTGCGCATACCGTCGAATACGTCTATGTGATGTATCTGGGGCGGGTGGTCGAGGAGGGGCCGGTGGCTGATATTTTCGATCGTCCGGCCCATCCGTACACCCAGGCCCTCCTGCACTCGATTCCCAGTCTGACCCAACCAACCCAGCGCCTCGAGCCGATCGAGGGCAGCGTCCCCAGCGCCTACGCGTTGCCAACGGGTTGTCCGTTCCACGCTCGCTGTACGCAAAAGGTCGGCGATATCTGTCACCAGCGGATGCCCGATCATTTCGAAGTTGGCACGGATCACCAGGCGAGTTGTTTCATACACGGCGAAGAAAGAGCCCAACCCGATGGCTGAACTCCCCGACGGCACGATCCTACAGGTGAGGGGATTGAAAAAGCATTTTCCCGTGCATAGAGGACTCTTGCAGCGGCAGGTCGGTTGGATCAAAGCGGTCGACGGGGTGGATTTTGCGCTGGAGCAGGGCAAAATCATGGGGCTGGTCGGCGAGAGCGGTTGCGGCAAAACGACTACCGGGCGGATGATCCTCCGTGCGTTGGATCCGACTCAGGGAGAGATCCTGTTTCGCCGTGAGAATGGAGCAGTGGTCGATCTGGCCGCGCTCGGGCGCCGTCGAATCAAAGATCTGCGCCGCGAGATGCAGATGATCTTCCAGGATCCTTATTCGTCGCTCAATCCGCGGATGCCGGTGCTCGATTTGATTTCAGAACCGCTCGTGGCCCACGGCTGGTCGGCGCGCGAGTGCGAGCAACGGGTGACCGAGCTGATGGAAAGGGTGGGGCTGGATCCGCGTTATATCCGTCGTTATCCGCACGCTTTCTCCGGTGGTCAGAGGCAGCGGATCGGTATCGCGCGGGCACTGGCGTTGAGCCCATCGCTGATCGTTGCCGACGAGCCGGTGTCGGCGCTCGATGTTTCGGTACAGGCACAGATTCTCAATCTGTTGCAACAACTGCAGCAGGATCTCAACCTCACTATGCTCTTTGTCGCGCACGATTTGAGCGTGGTTCGCTACCTCTGCGACGAGGTTGCGGTGATGTACCAGGGGCGGCTGGTGGAACAGGCCGAAACCGAAGCATTGTTCACCCGTCCACAACATCCTTATACGGCGATGCTGCTCAATGCTGCGCCGGCACCCGATCCGCATGCGGCCTGGATGGAAGAAGACCATGATGCCAGCGAGGTGGGGGAGGCGAGCGAAGGGGGCGAGGGCTGTGCCTTTGCGCCGCGTTGTCGTTATGGCAGTGAATTGTGCCAGCAGGAGATACCAGTTCTGGAAGAGGTGGCAGGAGCGCATTTGTCGGCCTGTCACCACAAGGACGAGGTGGAGTTGAAAGGAGTCTAAGGCCGGCGCGCGGGTCCGCAGCTGATCTGTTGCGGCGAGATTCAGTACCGTCGAAGAGGGTGACAGGCCTGTGTGCTCGAGTTTCTGCAGCATTTCCCAGTGCAAAATTTAAATTACCAAAATACCATAGACTGCGAGCCGCGGACTAGTCCGCTACTCATATAGTTCTGATCAGGTCGCCGAAAGGGGTCAGTTGATGTCGATTCAGATTGCTACGATTAATGATCTCCGCACAGCCGAAGATGCGATTCGCCCGCATCTTTCGCCCGCCCCGCTGATCCGCTCGTATAGACTGGAGCAGGAACTCGGCCTCAAAGGGGATCGTCGGGTCTGGCTCAAAGACTACGGTTGGACGCCGGTTGGTTCGTTCAAGGTGCTTGGGGCTTTGAACTGGATGGCCAATAATCTCGAGCGGATCGGCGAGCGACCGGTCGCGGCGCATTCGTCGGGAAACTTCGCTTCCGGAATTGCATTTGCCGGAATGCGCTACGGAAAACGGGTCATCATCGTAATGCCCGAGACGGCTCCGCGGATCAAATTTGCGCTGACCCGCTCCTTTGGCGCCGAAATTCGCACCTATGATATCGCCACCGATCATTTGACGGGTCAGCGCGACGAACTGACCCGTCAAATCGCGGAGGAAGAGCGGGCGGTTCAGGCGTCGCCCTACGACGACAACCACGTGATCGCTGGCAACGGAGTCGGTGGTCTCGAGATCGTCGATGAGTTGAACCGCCAGCAGCGAACGCTCTCCCATTTGCTCTGCGCGGTCAGTGGCGGAGGGCTGATGGCCGGTCATGCCTTGGCGATCGCCGATGCATTCGGTCAAGCTCAGATCGTCGGGATCGAACCGGAGGGCGCCGACGACTGCCGCCAGTCGCTCAGCGCCGGCGAACGGGTGCGGATCGACCAGCCGACGAGTATTTGCGACGGGTTGTGTTCGTACGAAGTGGGCGAGCACAACTGGCCGATTCTACAGGCGCACCTGAATGAGGTGGTGGTCCTGCCCGATGCGGAAACGCAGCAGGCGATGCGCTGGATCTACCAGGCTCACGGGTTGCGCGTCGAACCATCGGGAGCGATCGCCGTTGCGGCGGCACTGAGTGGCAGAGTGCCCTTGGCAGGAGAGGGCGATGTGGTGATTGTCGTCAGCGGTCGCAATGTTGACGAAGATCGTTTTCTAACGTGGATTGATGCGGATGAATAGCCAGATCTGGCCGTCTTGCGACTCGTTCCGGCAATGGACCGTCGATGGCCTTCGGGACGCGGGGATTGGTCGAGTATTGAGAGGCGATAGACGGGGAAGAGAGGAATGGAAATGAATGGTGTACAGGAACCTGAACAACTCGGATTTAGCAGCGCGGGACTGGAACGTGCGTATGGGATATTGGAGAGGGTTGTAAATAGGGGTGAATTATTGGGAGCTGCGCTGCAGGTTTCACGAGGAGGAGTGGCGCTGCCGGTGGCTTGTTTTGGACGTCGCGAATTGAGGTCTGAAGGAGCGGCGGTGGTCGAGGACACAATTTTCCTGGTCGCGTCGATCACCAAACCGATAGTGTGTGCAGCAGTGGTCAAACTGATCGAGCAGGGGCTGCTCTGTCTCGACGATCCGGTCGTCGATTACATACCAGAATTTGCGCAGGGTGGCAAGGAGACGGTGACGGTGCGGCATTTGTTGACCCATACCTCGGGCTTGCCCGATATGGTGCCCGAAAACCATGTCTATAGGGCGGCGCATCGGCCGCTGGCGGACTTTGTGACGCGGATCTGCGAACTGGAATTGCTCTTTGCTCCGGGGACGCGGATATCCTACCAGAGTGCGGGTATCGCAATTCTGGGCGAGGTGGTTGAGCGGTTGGTGGGATGCTCGCTGTCAGAAGTACTGCGGGAAGCTTTTTTCGATCCGTTGGAATTGGCCGATACCTCGCTGGGTCGATGCGAGGACCGGCGCGCGCGGGAGGCGGAGATTCGCTTGCCGGAGATGAGCGACAGCGGTGGCCCGGGTAGCGATTGGCACTGGAACTCCGAATACTGGCGCAACTTCGCCGCGCCCTGGGGCGGGCTCCTGACCACCGCGGGAGAGTTGACCGCGCTCTGCCAGGTTTTTTTGCAGCATGGGGAATTGAATGGGGTGCGGGTCTTGAGCAAGGCGGCAGTGGCGGCGATGACCCGAGACCAGACCGCAGTGATGGCCACATTGCCTCGTGCGGAAAAGGAGCGCCAGCGCTGGGGACTGGGCTGGCGGTTCCAGGATGGCGATTTAACCTCGCGCCAAGCGTTTGGCCACGGCGGAGCTACCGGGACCGGAGCCTGGATCGATCCTGAGACCCAGATGACCTGTGTGCTATTGACCAACGACCCAGTGGGGGTGGGATCCTTGCGGTCGCGGATATCCAATGCGGTTGCGGCTGCGGTCTTATAGGTGCAATCGGGCTTGCGGATTCTTGAATCACCTGGGACCGAGTTCGTGTTTTCGGCTTGGCCCCGGCTAGGGGCCGAAACCTGCAGGCCCTGAGAAACCGGCCGATTCAGTACCCAGGCGCACCAGGCCCTCGGCGTATTCGCAGCCTTTCATCCACGCTGTCGATTGTGCTTCCAATGCTCGGTAGCGAGCCAGCCAGCCGTAGCGTTCGGCCAGGCCGGGCTGAGCTGCGAAGCAATCCAGCGCTTGGCACTTGCGGTCGTAGCACGAGGATATATCGACGAAGAGATTGGGGATATAACGGGCTACCGGAGCGGTGCCCAGCGTGGTTTCGTAAAAGACGATTTCAGGTGCGGGGCAGGGAGCTAGGTCGTCTTCAATACCCGGTCGAAAGCAGTAACGGCTGGCCCAGATCACCGCCTCGGTTGCCACGCAGTGGTCCGGATGCAGGATATCGTCTTTCCAATGGGAGAGCACCAGGTCGGGCTGGTGGCGGCGCAGCACTTCGAGGAGTAGCTGGCGTCGTTCAGGGCCGATCAGCAGTGGGCTGTCGCCGAAGTCGAGGCACTCGATGGTCGCGCCGAGTATTGCGGCTGCCTGGTCCATTTCCTCAGCGCGGAGTGCTTTGATTTCCTCCAGCGATGGTACGGGATCGCGTGCCCATAGAGCGGGCGACTCGCATTTTTCGCCGTAGCTGAAATCGACGATATGCACTTTGCTGCCGATTTCGGTCAGTCGGGCGATGGTGCCCCCGGCGCGGGAGCAGAAGTCGGCGGCGTGGGCGCTGAAGACCAGGACGCATCGGTCGCCGCGGATGAGTTCGCTCATGGTTTACTCCGATCGGATATCAGGTGGATTTAGGCTTGAGGATGTACCGCCATTAGCGTTGGGTGTTTATTCTGTCGTGCGGATTTCCAAGACAGTGATTCATCGGCCACGGTGTAGTGTGCGTGCTTGGGGTTTATCGCTAGTCGCCCAAATATCCCTGCGCGGCCCAGACCTCTTTGGCCAGAGCGTGGGCCTCGGCGGGGGGCTCGATATGGCCGAGAATGCTGCTGGGTGGTTGTCCTTTCTTGCGTCGTTCCGGATCGGGCGACCAGTCGTCTGTGGCGTATTGTTCGCGCACGGCTTCGCTGCGGAAGTCGGGCACCTCCATAGGAGCCGAATCCGCTAGTGCAGAGCGCCAGGCCTGGATGCCGGCGATGCTCATATCGATACCGCGGTAGACATCGAGATAGGGTTGATCGCCACTGCGAATCGCTGCGGCAAAGTGATAGCTGGTAAAGAAATCACCGCCGCCGTGGCCGGCGCTGGTAGCCTGGTCGTGATGGAGAGGGAAATCGGGTTTGTAAACGGTTTCTATAGGTTCGCTGCGGTCTTTTTCCCAGGGTTCGCGCCAAACGCGTAGCCGAGTCTTGTCGCCGTGACGGGAATTTTCCATCAGGCCCTGATTGCCGTGTATCCTGACGTAGTTGCCGTGGCCGCGCAGCGCGCCGTGCAGCGACTTCATCACCGCGTCGTTGTCCATCCGGCAGATGATGACTGCCGCCGTATCGGCGTTGTTCATATGGTGGGTTTGGCTGGTGTCGCCGAAGTCGTAGGGGATCGCGAAGCCGTTCACTTTTACCGGTCGGGTATCGGTGATATACATTACGGGCGCGATCGAATGGGTGCAGTAATAGGTGGCGGGGATCCAGTTGCGCCAGTGGTTGCGTCCGCAACTGCGGGCCAGCTTGACTTCGGGAGGATCGGGGTGCACGTACTCGCCCTCGCCGTATTTGAACTCGCCGATCTGGCCCTGCTGGTAGAGCCGTTTCATTTCCTGATTGTAGACCATATAGGGGTAGTTTTCGGCAAACATGTAGATTTTGCCGCTTTGTTCGACGGCCCGCGCCAGCGCCACTCCTTCGGCCAGGGTGTGGCAGGCAGCGGTTTCGCTCATCAGGTGCTTATCCGCAGTCAGCGCCTGAATGGCCAGCGGGGCGTGCTGATGGAAATAGTTGGCCAGGACCACAGCGTCCATATCGTGGCTCAAAAACTGCTCGTAATCAACATAGGTTTCCACGCCGAGTGCTTGTCCTTCCGTCTCAAGGCGTTCCTCCCAGGTATCGCATATCGCGACCAGTTCCATTCCGGTCACGCTTGCGGTTCGCATAAAGGATCGGCCGCGTCCGACGCCGACTACTCCAACGCGGATGGGGCGTTCTTTGTCGCATTTTATCGCCATCATGCAAATCCTTGTACTTATGGTTAAACGAAGCGAATATTCGCTATCGGTAGCCAGGTTTTGGCGCTAGTGATGAACTCAGCGCTGTGTTGGACGATCGCGGTGGTGGACATAAGGGCCGCCGCGCCTTAAGGTTTAATCGTGAGTCAACCGGGCTACGCGCTAATTGAATTGTAGCTCGGATATATAGGATCTTTTCGGCTTTGCGGTCAAGTAAGCGAGGCGATAGAGGAGAATGGAGATGCTGGTTGGATATGTCAGTAACGAGCGCTATGTAGCGCTGGCGGATATTCTGTTCGAATTTCGCGGTGTCAAAGGGGTGACGGTGGCGCGATCGACGATCGCCGGGGCGGTGTACGCCGATCTCGAACCGGGTGAATACGAAGTGGTCCTCGGTGGCTCGGGTTATGGGTCGAAGATCGTGCAGATGGAGGTCCGCGCCGACGCAGCCTATCAGTTCAGACTTCTTTCGGACGACCTGTTGGGGTATATGTGGCCCAGGTGCGTCAAGTCTGGTGAAGAGGCGGAGTTTCGAGTCCACGCGGTAGTTGAATACGGACTGGAATTATGGCGCTATGGGTCCGAGAAGGAATTTATTCGCCGCGTCGGTACTTTCGACGAGCACGGTCCGCGGGCCAATATGCAGATCACCCCCGACGGCGACTATGCGCAGACGGGGGTGCAGTGGAACAGAATCGGATACTTTCGCAAAGCATTTTCACAGATGCTGACGGCACCTGAGCGATCCGGGCTCTACTACTTGCACGCTCGCGATAAGGCCGGGCGATTCTTCTCGTTCCCCTGGGTCGTCGCACCGCAGGAGCCGGTCGCCGAACTCGCCGTATTGGCTTCGGATATCAACTGGAATGCCTACAATAGTTTCGGCGGGCGCAGCAACTATATCCATACCGATGCCTTTCCGCCGACGCCGACGGTAAATTCCCGTATAGAACTCAAGCGCTACACCGAGCAGGAGCACCGCACCTACAATGCCGATCATTATGCACCGCTCTCGCTCGAACGCCCCGATCCCTACAATCACATCGATGAGGAGGAGGGGCTGACCGACCCCATCGCTGGGCGTCAGGGCTGCCATATGGCGGCGGCGGAGTGGCGTCTCCTGGGATGGATGGAACGGCAGGATATCGCCTATGACCTGTACGGGGAGACGCAGTTTCACTTCGATCAGGTTCCCCTGGATTCCTACAAGGCGCTGGTGATCAGCACCCATCCGGAGTACTGGTCGAAGGAAATGTACTTCCGTCTCAAGAGCTGGGTTTTCGAGCGCGGTGGACGCCTGATCTATCTGGGCGGCAACGGGCTCAACTGCGAGGTGGAATTTCTCGATGACCATCGGATCGTCTACCACAATACCGACTGGAGTCACTCAGAACCGGAATACGGTCCAGATGGCAGAATGTACGAGAGTCGCTTCGACAAACTTCAGGAGTCGGAGGCCAACCTGCTCGGTGTGGTCTTCACTTTTCCGGGGATCATGACTGCGGCTCCATATCAGGTTCTGGATGCCGATCACTGGTGCTTCGAGGGGACGGGGCTCAAAAATGGCGATACCTTTGGCAAAGAGAGTTTGCACCAGCGGATTCCGGGCGGAGCGTCGGGACACGAGACGGACAAGATCTCCGCGCAATCGCCGCCCAATAGCCGGCTCTTGGCCAAGGGGCTCAACCCGGACGAGGGCGGCGCTGAGATCGTCGTGCACGAACCCGGCGGGGGCGGCGCTGTTTTTTCGGTGGGTTCTATCTGCTGGCCGGCGTCGATCCTGGTCGACGATGGAGTGGCGAAGATCACTGAAAATGTGATTCGCCGCTTTACCGCGGATTGAGGCGCTGGGGCCGGGTGGATGGTGGCCCTACCCGATCACCTCAGAGCGTTTCAATAGGTCGAAGGTTTGGGGGTTGCCGGAGGCCAGTAGCCGTCCGGATTCTCGTCCCAGGGTTTTCCGCACATCCGCGAAATCACGGCCCATTCTGCTGCGGTGAGATGGGCATGGTTGTGGAAGAGGAACCGCTGCAGTCCGGCGGCTGCCGAAGCCTGGAGGATATGGTAGAGATCGCCGGCGGTCATCGGATCACCGCCGTGGGGCATGCGTCCGGTATCTACCCAGGGCAGGATTTTCTCGGGATCGCTGACCGCGGCCAGGGCGCGGCGCGTTTCCTCCTGAACTACTTCGTCGAAAAAAGCCTGCGGAAATCCCAATTCCATATCAGCTAGGCACTCGACCTCGGGCAGGCGTATTCCGATCCAGGCGCTGAGAACCTTCCAGCACTGCGCCTCGCTCAGCGAGGAATTCCACGCCTGGATCTGTTGCACCCATCTGGCGACTGTGCCGTACATACCGTCGAAGCCGCGGTGCCAGAAATAGTGTTTGACCAGCAGCAGGTCGACGATCTGGTCCCAGGCGTGAAAATCGAGTGCGGTCATGCCGGAGAAAACCGCCGAGCGCGGACCGTTGCCCAGGAGTATGCGCCGTGGCATTTCGTCGAGGGCACGGCGAAATGCCAGCCCCTCGTGGAGTCCGTCTTCACGTCGCCAGCGCAGCCAGTAGAGCGCATCCTCGTTGATATCGAAGAGGTTCATCTCCGCCAGTACGCCGTGATCGCCGTAGTAGTCGACTTCGGCGGGGGTGAAGCTCTGAAAACGCCGGTGCAGATGTTCGCGGCCGCGCTCCAGTTTGGCGCTGTCGTAGCCTCTGGCTGTAGCCTGCTGACGCTGGTTTTCGTTGAGCTCGCGGAAGACGGCATTGCCGTGGTGGTAGATCAGTTCGTACGCCGATTCGGTCCAGCCGTCCATAATGCCGCCGTCGACTTCGGGGAAAGCGGTGAATATATCCTCCCAGGTTGCGGCCTGGAGTTGAGTGCCGTAGGGGTCTTGTTCCAGGGCTAGCCCCTGGGCGGCGATGGTGCCGGAGGCCGGAGCGAAGATCATCAACGTCCAGCCGCGCTCTTTGGCATCGGCGAGCATGGCGCGCAGGCGGCGCTCTTTGTCGGGTTGGAGAGGGCTATCGCGCAATTCCGCTTTGAGACCGCGCTGGTGGTACGGGGCGGGGTCGCCTTTGAATGCAGGAATCGTGAACTGTCCCTGATCGTCGGCGAAAAGCAAGCGCCCGAATACCAGCCCGCGGATGCCGCCTTCTTCCCAGGCGGGAAAGATATTTTCGTAGTTGTCGATAACTGCTTCCAGAGGCTGGCCGATGCGGATCCAGGGGGTCAGTGTCATAGCGCGTTCTCCTATCGGGTATTGTTGGCGCGATGACAATATATCGCGTCTGCGCTTCGGTGTCCACGATCGGCGGTGTGGAGCTGATTTCAAAGGCAGCCTATATTGTGCTCTGCAAAACTTCATGACCAGATCGTGGTAGGCGATGCCAGCGCGCGTTCGTTTCCAGGCGCATAGCGGAGCTCGCGCGGTCTATTGCTCTACAGATCTTCGATATTTGCTCATGGTTCAGAGAAAGTGCAAGAAAAACGCCGCATAAGAAATCTGGGAATCCTCGCCCACGTCGACGCCGGCAAGACCACGATCACCGAGCAGATGCTCTATCTCAGCGGCAGCACCCGCTTCGCCGGGAATGTCGATAAGGGCACCAGTCTTTCGGATACCCTGGAGGTCGAGAAAAAGCGCGGGATCTCGGTGCGGGCCTCGACGATGTCCTTGTTCTGGCGCGATGTACAGATCAATCTCATCGATACGCCCGGCCATGTTGATTTTTCTGCCGAGGTCGAGCGTTCGCTGCGGGTCCTCGATGGCGCGGTATTGGTGCTCTCGGCGGTGGAGGGCATCCAGGCGCAGACCGAGCCGATTTGGGATGCGCTCGAGGCATTGGGGATTCCGGTTTTGCTCCTGGTCAACAAGGTAGACCGCCGGGGTGCCGATTCGGCTGGGGTCTGCGCGGAGTTGCAAGAGGCATTTTCGGATAAGGTCGTGCGCTTGGAGCGTACCGAGAGAGAGGGGGAGGACAATGTGGCGATCTCGGAACTCTCTGCGGAGGAATCTCGCGAATTGGTCGAGCAGGTTGCCATGGTCGATGATGCGCTTCTGGAACGCTATCTCGACGGCGAGGCGCTGGAGCGGAGGGAGATCGAGGCCGCTCTGGCAAGGTCCACGCGAGCGCGAGCGCTTTTTCCGCTGCTCTGTGCTTCAGCTAAGAACCAGATCGGCATCGAGGCGTTGCTCGATGCCGTTGTCGATTATTTGCCCGATGCCGCTACCGATTGTGAACGACCGGTTTCAGGGGTGGTCTTTCGCATCGATCATCACGAGCGATTTGGGCGGATTGCCGGAGTCAGGCTCTATGCGGGCCGTCTCAAGACCCGTGATGTGGTAGTCAATCACACGGCGGATCGGGAAGAGAAAATTGCGCAAATCAAACGCAGCACGACCAATAAATACGAAGATGCGGGGAGTTTGGCTGCCGGAGATATCGGTTTCCTCTGCGGTATGCCCGAAGTGCAGATCGGCGATATCCTCGGCGATCCCGGGCCGGTGCCCGGCGAGTACGCGCTGAACGAGCCGCTTTTGGTAGTGCAGGTACGTCCCATCGATGCTGGGGATCACGCTGCGCTGGCCGCGGCATTGCAGCAACTGGCCAGTGAGGATCCGCACCTGGATTTTCGCTGGTATAGCGAAGAGCGGGAGTTGCAGGTCAGGATCATGGGCGTGATTCAGACCGAGATTTTGACCGAGATCCTCAAACTTCGTTTCGGGATTGCGGCGGAGTTCAGCGAGCCGAATGTGATCTACAAGGAGACGCCGGCTCTTTCCGGCTACGGTGCCGAGAGTTATACGATGCCCAAACCTTGCTGGGCGATTGTCAAATACCTGCTCGAGCCGGGGCCGCGTGGCAGCGGAGTCGAATTTCGCTCGGAACTCAGCGTCGACAAGATCAAGCAGAAATACCAGAACGAAATCGCCGCATCGATCGACGAAGCGCTCAGGCAGGGGATCAAGGGCTGGGAGGTGAGCGACCTGAAAATCACCCTGGTCGATGGCAGCGACCACGTGCTGCACAGTCGGCCCGGCAATTTTAAGCTGGCGACCCATATCGCGCTGATGGAGGGGTTGACGGCGACGGATACGGTATTGCTCGAGCCGATCGTCGCCTTTAGGATCGCGGGTTCGGAGGAGATCGTCGGCAAGGTCACGGCGGATATCATCGAGATGCGGGGGTCCTTCGAGCCGGTCGAGATCGCACAGGGGGGTTTTGTGTTGAGAGGAAGGTTTCCGCTGGCCACGTCGATGGACTACGCACTTCGCCTGGGTGCACTGTCGGGTGGTAAGGCCAAGTTGAGACTGAGCTTCGACGGGTATGAGGAATGTCCGCAAGGTCTTGGCGTTGTACGCGAGTATAGGGGGATCTCGCCCCTGGACCGGTCTAAGTATATTCTGCTGATGCGGGGCGCGATCACGCCTGCACTAAGTGAATAATGAATGGACTCTTTTCGCCCAAAGAGATTTTAGTTTCCTTGATTGCCTGGACCGATTGCATTCGAGCCAAAGGAGGTTGATTATGGATCGCGAAACGATGACGAACGAAGAAGATTATTCTTTCGATGTTGCGGGCTATTTACATGTACCAGGGACACTGACTCGCGTGGAAGTCCAGCGGCTCAATGATACCATCGACGAGATCGGCGAGTTAGAGGGGATGCTGGGCTGGCCGGGTGCAGCGAAAGAGCCTTTTCGCGAGTTGCTGGTGCATCCCGCACTGGTGTGGTATTTGAATCAGATCGTGGGTCCGGGATTCATTTTGGATCGGCTGCCGGAAATCTGGTGCGATCAGACCTGCGATACGGGTGCGTCGCTGGTAGGTGGTAATGAACCAAGAGATCCTGCGATCGCCTACTATCATCAGAATGGACGCCGATTCAGCGAGGGGGTACGGGTTTTATGGGCGCTGGAGGATGTGGGTGAGGACGATGGCGGTTTCGTGCTATTGCCCTGCAGCCACAAGGCCAATGTGGAGACGCCACACGATGTGGCTACGGGAGAGGACGATATGGGGTTGACCTTACAGCCGGTGCTCAAAGCGGGCGACTTGTTGATCATCGCGCTGTCTGCGGCACAGGGAATGCGGCCCTGGCGGGGTGAGGGACGCCAGCGCCTTATGAGTTACGAATACGTGGGGCGGGGAGTGATTCGCAGTGTGGGTCCGGGGCCGCAGAACGGCGATGGAGAACCGCGACCGGATTGGCACGACGAACTGGATCCAGTACAGCAGGCTTCGCTCTATAAACCGGGCTATCCGGATACGACTCCGCCGCCGACTATCGTCACCGATGGCAAAACGACGCGGCTCGAGTCTTCGCGCGAGGTTTTCCACCCATCGTTTTTGCAGGTCGATCCCGAGAGCGGGATCGACTGCAGGGAATTCTACTTCTGGGATCTCAATGGCTATCTGGTGCTGCGGGGCGTGATGGACGAGGAGTGGCTGGCGGCGGCCAACGAGGCGATCGACCGCTTCGAGGATCGGGTCCAGGTGGGCGAAGAACTGGCGCGGGGTTCAACGAGCCTGGCGGGGACCGGACGGCCGCTTCTTGCGGGCCTGTTGCAATTGCCCGCGCCCTTTTGCGACCCGTTTCGGCGCATGGTTGCGCATCCGGTTGTCGAGCACCGGCTCAACTGGATGGGCGCCAGCGGGGGCCGGATGGGTGGTGCCACGGGTTTCGTGGCGGTTAAGGGGACCAGCGGGCACGCGCTGCACGACGCCAACGAGCCGCTCAATCCCGGTCGCGGCTATGTCTACCAAAACGGCCGCAGTTATTGCGAGGCGATCACCGTAACCTGGCAGCTCCGCGATGTGCGTAGCGATGACGGCGGGTTCGCCTGTGTGCCGGGCAGTCATAAGGCCTATTACCCGATGCCGCCTGGAGTGAAGAGTTGCGATGACGACAGGGGGCTGGTCAAGCACGTGGAAATGAAGGCCGGTGATGTGCTTTTTTTCGGCGACGGTGGTACGACCCATGGGGCGTTGGCCTGGAAGAGCGAGGTCTCGCGCCGGGGCATTCTGATAAAGTACTCGTCGCGGAACTTCAATCGCAGTGGTGGCGAGACGGTTCATCCGCAGAATCGATGGGGGGATCTGGTCGAGGGGATGAGCGATGAGCAAATGGCCGTGATGCGCGGTCCCGACCGCGATGTATTTCAGCATAATGTGCCGCGGTTAGAGGTCGCCGATGGTGCGGTCTCGGCCTCGTACGAGCGGGGCTCGTCGCTCTACAGCAGCGACGCTCCTAAGGGCCCGGTGGCCGGTAAGGGCAAATAGATTCATCTATGAGAGCTGGTGCTCGACGAAGGTCTGTACAGCGCTAAACTCTATGATGGAGGAGTGATGACTCGAACTATTGATTTTTCCCGTTCCTTTCTGTGGTGGCGGAACGACGCGCTGGAGAAACCGGCGATCACCCAGTCCAGCAAGCCGACTTTTACGCTCAACAACGCGCGGGTGCCGCTGGACTGCCTGTGTCGAATCGAGGACAAGGTCGGTGATCAGGTGCACTATTTCGCCCTGGGGGTCAGCTGCAAGACCGAGCGGGTGGGTGTTGAAAAAGACATCTGGATCGAGCCCAACGCCGACTTTGTGCCGATCATGTCGGGTACCCGTTTCCTGGCGATCAAGACCTATCACCGGGCGGGTATCGAATTGCCGCTGAATCCTCCCTCACTCGGCTACCAGCCCGAGCGGCAGGAAGTGGCCATCGCCGAGGCGTTTTCCAGTGCTCGTTTCGACGTCCACTATGAGGAGGGGAGAGCGCTGGAAGATATTCAAGACCAGGTCCAGGCCGCGCTGAACAACGAGATTATGGTCGCCCGGACCGCCTACCAGGACGAGCGTTACCGGGTGGCGCTCGACTATCCGCTCAAGACGGTCAACGCCAATGAGCGGGACGGAATCTTTCAGCCGGATACCGGTCCCGTGCTTTTGCCCGATCTCAGTCGCGACCCGGAGGATTTGATCGGGGGTATGGAACTGGCTTATATCGCGTTCAACCAGGCGGATTGGGCCGAAGTGGTGGTGCGGATGCCGATGACGGTAGCAGATGGGGTGCAGGTCTATCACTATAGCCGGGCTGCCAGGATCCACTGTGCCAATCAGGTTTTCAGCCTGGGCAGCTAACGGGGAGCAAGCGAGCATGCGAGCAGCGAGAAAACTCAGGGACAAGGTCGAGCAAGGACAGGTGGTCACCGGCGCGCTGGCAACGGATCTCCTGTGGCCGGGTTTGATCGAAGTCCTGCAGCGGGCGGGCATGGACTATCTGATCATCGATCAGGAGCACGGGGCGCACAGCGACGACCTGGTGGCGCAGGTCTGCGCCCTGGGAAGGATGGTGGATTTTGCGGTACTGATTCGGCCGATCGACTGCGCCTATTCGACCATTCGCCAGACCATAGACCGCGGGCCTTGCGGGGTTTTGCTGCCCAGCGTCGAATCGGCTGCCGAGCTCGACCAGGTGCGCGAGAGTATCTATATGCCCCCCCGAGGAAGGCGACGGCCAGGAGGGCCGGGCAATTACTGGGTTCCCGATTTTCACTACTCGACCTGGAAGAGGGAGGTCGAGGACGACTTTATCGCGCTGCCGCAGATCGAGACCCAGGTCGGATTGGACCAGGTCGATGCGATCGCCGCACACGAGATCACTACCGCAATCGCCGTTGGTCCCTACGATCTTTCGACCGACTTAGGGGTATGCTTCGAGATGGACCATCCGAGTATGGCAGCTGCGATAGCCAGAATTCGCTCAGCTGGCGAGAAGGTCGGCAAGACCATGTGGCGTATCGGTGATGGGAGGACTCTGGTGGAGGAGGGATTCCACTTTCTGTGTATCGCCGAGCCGATCGCGGTTTTGCAGGGTGCACTGAGTCGGCTTAACGACGAAGCCAAAGAAGGGGGATAGCGCGTGGACGCGATGCCGCATACCGTTGCCGCAGATCCGGGATTGGTCTGGAGCAAGGATCCCGAACCGGCGGTTGATGCTGCACCCGACGAGGTGGTTGATCCCGCACCCGAAGCGCGGTGGCCGATCGGGGCCGTGCGCACCGGGGTGTACGGCGTGGTCACGCCGAATGTGGTTGCGTTGCCTGATGGGACCTACAGGATGTACTACACCCAGATCCTGCCGCGGTCCGGGTTTCCAGCCGGGGCCAATGATTACGATAATGCGACGACGAGGATTCTGAGTGCGGTATCGTCAACAGGTTCGGTGTGGGATCCAGAACCGGGGATTCGGCTCGCACCGCAAGAGGGTGGTGCAGGGGAATTCCGCGTGGTATCGCCGGAAGTCGTGCCCTTGCTCGATGGGAGCGGCCGCTTGCGGATGTATTTCGAGTCTTGCCCGGGTCCGCAGTCTGAGCCGAGTACGCTGCGCAGCGCTCTCTCGGAGGACGGAGGATTGGAGTGGGTGGTGGAGCCGGGAGTGCGTTTGGGTGGTGAGGGGAGTTTCAATTCGCCTCGAGTGGTCTTTCTAGAAGATGGGCGTTGTCGCCTCTATTGCGGCGAGCGGAAACGGGGGATTGTCAGTGCTCTCTCGGAGGATGGGGGGCTTGATTTCGCGCTTGAACCGGGGGTGCGAATCGAGCGCGGTTCGTCTTGCGATGCGCTGACCGCCTTTGCCCCGGAGGTCCTGCGGATCGTCGGTGGGGGCTATAGGATGTACTACGCGGGTTATAGTGCGCCGCAGAGGGCCTATGTGCTCAGCGCCGTATCCGATGACGGTTTGAATTGGCGCAAAGAACCGGAGCCGGTTATCGCGCCTGGGGATCGCTGGGATGGGGCGAAATGCTCGGAGATGTGCGCGATGGCCCTGCCCGGTGCGGGAATGGGTTTTCGCCTCTTCTACGAAGCGTGCGACGGGACCGCGGTCGACGAGCGGGGAGTGTGGCGGATCGCCAGCGCTACGGCGCTCAGCGATCGCTCAGAGTCCAGCGCGGGTTGAGATCGGGATTGACACAGGACAAAGGCCATTTGCCGCGCGCCAGATCGATCACCGTTTCCACCGATAGACGCCAGAATTCCTGCATATTGCCTTCATAAGAAGCGGCGATATGCGAGGTGATGACCGCGTTGGGCAGGCCGACCAGCGGGTTGTCCGCGGTCGGGGGCTCGGTTTCGAGCACGTCGAGACCCGCGGCGGCGAGCTGGTTTTCGCGCAATGCGCGTGCCAGGGCCTGGGAGTCGACCACCGGTCCGCGCGAGGTGTTGATCAATACCGCGGTGGGTTTCATCTGTGCGAGTTCGTCTGCGCCGATAAGGTGATGGGTTCTAGCAGCTAGCGGCGTGTGCAGCGAGATGAAGTCGGATTCGGCCAGCAGGTGCGGCAACTCCGCGGCCTCGGCGCCAAAGGAGGCGATGATCTGCGGGTCGACCTGGGGGTCGCAGGCCAGGATTTTAAGGCCGAAAGGTGCCATCCGGGTGGCGACGCAGCGGGCGATCCGGCCAAAACCGACCAGGCCCAGGGTCTGCCCATGCAGGAGCAGGCGGGGAGTCGGACTTTTCGGATCCCAGCCTCCGGCGCGGACCAGGCGATCGTGAGCCGGGATTTCTCGCGCCAGGGTCAAAAGCAGTGCTATCGCGTGTTCGGCGACCGGGATTGCGGTGGCATCGGGCGTATTGGCGACGATGATGCCGAGACGGGTGGCTTCGGCGACGGGGATATTGTCGGTACCGCTGCCGCTGCGGATCAGGGCGCCGCAGCGCGAGAGCCGAGGCAGGATTTCGGGGGTGATCAAGAGCGAGCCGCCCATCACCCAGACCACGTCCGCATCGCCGCCGACCTCGACGACTTCTTCCGGAGTTTCGGATTGGCGGTGCACGAAGTCGATGCCGGCGGCTCTGATATCGGCGACGACCCAGGCGGGGAGTTCTTTGTCGTCCCACGCTACGCAGGCGGTTTTGAATTGGTTCACTGTGATACCTCCCGGTATTGGTCTGCACTGCTCCAAGAGTCGGAGCCTGTATCCCTAACTTAGCACAAGGGATCCCCACCCGGCAAAAGCACAGTTCTTGACGGAGCTTCGCGTCGCTGCTACCTTTCGCCGCAAGATTGCAGGATGGTATCCTTCCAGCTTATGGAGTGCTGTATGCATGGGGAGATTTACGCTGGTTTCGCCAAGGTGGATATCACGCCGCGGCTCGATGACCCGCCGACCTTTGAGATCCTCGACCCGATTTTTTTTCGCGCCTTGCACCTGCGTCAGGATGGGCGCGATATCACGTTTTTGGCTGCGGATCTCTTTGCGCTCGACGAGGGATTCAGGCAGCAGGTCGGCGAGAAACTGGTGGGGATCGATGTCGATCTCGAATGGGTGCTCGGCGGTGCTTGTCACCTCGGTACGGGGCCGACGCTTTTCCAGCACTACGTCAACCAACCGACCGCGGCGCTGAAGGAATTCGGCAACGATGAGCGCTACGCCTCGGCGGCCGCCGAGGCCGTGCGCCTGGCTCGTGAAGACGCCTCGCCGGCACAGGTTGCGGTCGGCAGCGCCGATGCCGAGGTCGGACTCCAATACAACCGACGGGCCCACGATGCCCAGGGCCGGCTGCGGATGGTCTCACTGACCGAATTTCCCACGCCACCAGCCGACCTGCACTACGATCCGGTGTATCGTCGGGTCGGGGTTTTGCGCTGCGATCGCGGGGATAAACGCTCCTTAGCGCTGATAAATTTTGGTTGCCACGCGCTTTCGCGGTGGGATCAGCGGGGCCATATCTCGGGCGATTATCCGGGGCGGATGACGGCGATCCTCGAAGAGGAGGGCATTGATGCGCTTTTTTTCGAGGGCGCGCTGGGCAATGTGCATCCGGTGCGCGAGGGGGTTGATCCCTGCGAGCGGATTGCCCGTTCGTTGGCCGGAACGGTGTCGCAGGTCTATAGCGCGCTCGAGCCTGCGGCGGATGTCGAACTGAAATTTGGCATTCGCACAATCGCCGTGGCATCGCAAAAGGTGCCGGAGGTCGTGGCGGCACGACGGGCTTGGGAAGCCCAGCCACCCGAGAGAGAGGGGCTCCAGCGCTACCAGTACTGGCTCGCCGAGCACTATCGGGACCGCTCTGCCTATTCCTTCACCTTCCACGTGCTTGCCATCGGCGATTCAGCGCTCCTGCACATGCCGGGTGAGCCCTTTGTCGAAACCGCTCGTGCTATTGCCGCGGCAGCGCCTTTCGCCGAGGTGTTGTTCCTCGCTAATCCCAGTCCGGAGGCGGGTTATCTGCCGACGCGGGAGGCGCATGCGGAAGGCGGAGACGAACCGCTCTTTGCTCCATTGCACCAGGGAGCGGAACGCGAGATCCGGGCAGCGGCGATCGAGATTTTGCAGGAGGTGGCGTAAATGGACCGGCCAGGATTGCTCGAGCGATTGGCAGAGGGATACGTGCTGGGGGACGGGGGATATTTGATGGGGCTGCGGCTCAGGGGTTTTGTCGAGGCCGGTTCGATGACGCCGGAGGTGGTGGCCAAGTATCCGCAGGAGGTGCGGAAGCTGACGCGGGAATTCAAGGAAGCCGGGGCCGAGGTGCTGCAGACGCTGACCTTTTTCGGCACCTCAAATATGCTCGCGCCCGCCGGACTGGGGGATCGCGCCGAGGAGATCAATCGCACCGCTTGCCGAATTGCGCGGGAGGTTGCCGGCGAGGATGCGCTGGTAGCGGGTAATTTGAACAGTCCGAGTATTGTGTCCGGGGACTACGACCCGGCGGACTCCGCCAAGCGCAAACGCACCCGCAGCTGGTTGGACGAGCAATTGCCCTGGATCGTGGACGAGGGCGTAGATTTTTTGATTCTCGAAACATTTTCGTGGCTCGACGAGGCGCTGGTAGCGCTGGAACTAGTCGCCGATGCGGGGCTCCAGCGGGTGGTGACGGTGAGTATGGAACGGGAGGGCCGGATGACGCTGGACGGTTTCGGACCAGGTGAATGCGCAGCGCGTTTGGTTGACGCCGGTGCCGATGTGGTAGGGATAAACTGTCTGCAGCGTCCGGCGGAGATCTTGCGCTCTGCGGCTGCGATGCGCAATTCGGTAGGGGTACCGATCTGTTGCCAGCCATCGGCATGGCATTCCTGGTGGTCCAATTCGAAATCTGAGCAGCCAGAGGACTTTGCCGAGTTCGCACGGGCGGGGATGGCGGCGGGTATCGGCTATCTTGGGAGCTGTTGCGGGGCCGGACCCGAGCACGTGCGGGCAATGGCAGCGGCGATGGGCAAGTTGGATTGATTCACTGTGCATAGGTCTTTGGTAGTGGCGCGGCGAGTGGGTTCCCAACCCGAATTTCGCCGATTTTAGACCGGTTTGTTCTTTACTAGCACCAAAGGAGAATGATATGGCGGATTTGAACCTCTACTGGGGTGAACTGCACAATCACAGCCAACTGGGTTATGGCCAGGGTAGTCTTGAGCGCAGCTACGAGATTGCCGGTTCACACCTCGATTTCTACGCCTTTACTCCGCATGGATTACACGCCGATGGCGGTGTGCCGGATGGCTATCCGGTGGTGGTGGAAAACTGGGATCGGATCCGTCAGGCGGCAAGAGAAAACGACCGGCCGGGAGATTTCACCTCTTTCCCGGCGTATGAGTGGCACTCCGGAGCCTGGGGTCATTTGCATGTGGTCAGCGTCGTCGATATGGAGTCGATGTACTGCGCGCGAAATCTGGAGGATTTGCAAGATCACTTCCGCGATCGTCAGGCCATTGTAGTTCCCCACCATACGGCCTACCATCAAGGAGTAGATTGGCAGGGTTTCGACGAGGAGCTCTCCCCGGTGGTCGAGATCTTTTCCGAGCACGGCTCTTCGGAGCGCGATAGCGGACTGTATCCGATGCTGGGACACAGCGGGGGTCCGGCCGGGTACCAGTATACCGTGCAACATGGTCTGGCGCTGGGTAAGCATTTTGGTTTCAGTGCCGGCACCGACAATCACGACGGCTATCCGGGAGGCTATGGGTTGGGTCTTACGGGGATCTGGGCGGAGGAAAATACCCGCGCGGGACTTTTTGACGCCTTGAAGAAGCGGCGGACGATCGCCGTCACCGGGGACCGAATCGAAGTCCTTTTTCGCGCTGGTGATGCCTGGATGGGCGAGGTGCTAAGCGGATCGACTGAGCGCGGTTTGGATTACGCGGTGCGGGGATGGGACGCGATAAAGAGTATCGAACTGGTGCGCGATAACGCGCCTGTGCAGGTGGCAATGCCCGAGCACGGTTCTGCGTCGCCGGGTCTGCAGCGCTATAGACTGCGCTTCGAGTGGGGCTGGGGTCCGATGAAGGGATATCAGGTTTATGACTGGCAGGGTCGATTAGAAGTAACGGGTGGGCGACTGGTGGAGGTAGTGCCCTGTTTCAGTTCCGATCCCTTCGACGAAGTGCGGCGCAAACGCATTCTCGAAGAAGACGAGGCAAAATGCGTCTGGCTCTCACATACCTCGCGCGGTAGCGTCTTTACCACCCGCAATGGATCCACAGCGCCAAGGTCCAATGATGCGCTCTGCGTAGAGGTGGAGGGCACGGAGGATACGCGGCTCGAACTCGATTTCGCGTGCAGCACCAGCACCAGTCTGCTGGCTACAGTTAGCGACTGGTCGCTCACCGGCAAGACTGGTGGTTCGAAGCGGAGTTTCAGTATCGGCGAGCTTTTGCAGGGGCGCCAGGGCTGGGGAGTGGACGATTTTTCCACCTGGGTCGTCGCGCACCGGGCACTGCCCGAGGCACTCTACGCGTTAGAGGGCCGATTTGTCGACCTGGGAGTAGAGCGGGCGCATTATTATCTGCGCATCACCCAGGAGAACGGCCAGCTGGCCTGGAGCAGCCCGATCTGGTTCGAGGACTAATAAAACAGGCTAGCCCGAATGATCTTCATCTTCACCAGTGAGACGAGCGCGAGTGTCCGTTCGCAGCTGGAATTGGCACACTTGGTCGGGCGATGGGAAAGCCCGGATAATTATTCCCGCTCAGCTATCCTGAATCTGGCAAGTAGCCTGTGAAATCGGCGCTCGACATCGCCTCACCCCGGTAGGTGACCGGCTTGGGGTCCAGCCATTCGACGAGGGCGTCCTTCAGACTGTAGGCGAAAAAGTGGTTGCCCGCCGGGCTGTAGTGGCCGATCCAGTAGCGCTTGCGGTACTCGTCGACCGAGAGCTTGAAGGCTCGATAGTCGGTCCGGTGCACCTCGTTCATGTCAAAGACGCGGAAACCCTCCTCGTGCAGATGGTCGGCGAAAGGTTGGTCGTAGCGCGGCTGAGCGTGCAGCACTTGATCGGTTGCTGTCGGGCAGAGCAGACAGACGAGCAACTCCTTATTGTGCGCGGAAAGGAAGTTTCGTGCCTCGGCCGTGATATAGCGGCTGGCGGCGAAGCCATAGGCGTGTTTCAGTGCTGCGGTACTTGCGATTCGCGTATCGGGGTCGGTGTTGTCGATGCCGGGCACGTTCAGGTACTCGGCCAGGCGGTTGAGCCGGTCTAAATCCCCCTCCACTTCGAAGCGCTCCATGCCGTAGAGCATGACCATCAGGTCGTCGCGCAAGGCCTCAATCATGAATTCGGGGTTGCACATCTCGTACAGGGCTTCCGGAGTCGGTAGCATGGAGTCGCGTTCGACGAAGTGGCCCGCTTCGAGGTCGAATTCGAGATTGGCCCAGAAGTTGCCGTGGAACATATAGCCGTTGTGATCGTCCCAGACGCGATGCGTCGCCGCATGGCGACTGCGCATTACGGAGCGGCAGTGGTCGTCTCCCCAGATGTAGAGGATTATATAGCGGGCGCCCAAATCGCCGATCTCAGTGCGGCGGAGCCGCCGGTAGGCCTGGTAGGTGCCGAAGCCGCCCATGCCGAAGTTGCGCACCGGCTCGCCGAGGTGCGCTGCCAGGTATTCCTGCCAGGTCTCGCCGTCGGATACCTGGTGACATTGGGTAAAGGAATTGCCGTAGGTGTTGATCCGACAGGGCCGGTCGGTATAGATCCGCGAAGTGCGCTGGCCATTGTCCTGTGCGGTCGAGATCGTCCAGCTGCCGTCGATGCCGTCGCGCGGCAGGTAGCGTCCCAGGGTATAGCCGACCTCCGGGTCGAAGTGCGCCCAGGTGGGTTGGTCCTCGTCGAGGAAGCGGTCGATTGTCTCACGCGGCACGGTTGCGGTGCGGAGGAATTCTTCGTAGGTGATCACGGCGACTCCTTAAATTTTAAGATGCGATTTTGCCGAAGATGCCGGTTGACAGGCTCAAGCGATTCCTCCGGAAGACCTTCATCGTCGTTCCGCAATGCAGCGCAGTTTTTGCCCTTGTGCGCGCTCAGTCCCACTCCATGATGACGCCCAGCGCCTCGTCCGGCTTGTTGTAGAGCAGGTGATAGGCCTCTGCGGTTTGCTCCCAGGGCAGCCGGTGGGTGATCAGCTCAGAGATTTCGATGCGACCGTCGATCAGCATCTGCGCCGCGTCGCGCATACATTCTTCGCGGGACTGGTCAATTCGAATACCGGCGATGAGCTGCTTATTCATAAAGTGGTCCCCATCGAGGGGCAGTGGTGCGCCCTGATACTTGGCGATGAGGTGGATCGTGCCGTGGGATGCCAGCATCTGCTGGGCCTGTTCGAAGGAGCGGATCCCCGCGTCTCCGCCCACGCATTCAATGACCAGGTCGGCTCCTGCGCCATTGGTGAGTTCCTTTACCCTGGCGACCGAATCGGTCCGGGAGACATCGATGACCTCATCGTGCCCTAGTTTTGTGGCGATTTCACAGCGCAGCGGCTGCGCGTCTACCGCGATCACTCGACCGGGGTTCCGCTGGCGGACGATTTGAGTGCAGAGTGCGCCGACGATCCCCTGGCCGAGTACTACCACCGTCTGGCCCGCTTTGATGGGCGAGGTCCGTATCCACATCACCGAACTCGTCGCTAACGGGAGAAAAGTGGCCGACTCATAGTCCAGTTCATCGGGCAGGGCGAAGGCGGTGGGCCGCTGTCCCCCTTCGCTGGCCAGCACGTATTGCGCGTGCGGGGCGTTGACCATGACGCGCTGTCCGACCGAGAATTCGCGGATCTCTTTGCCGACGGCGACGATCTCGCCGGCGTCGGAGTAGCCCATGGCGCCGGGATGCACCGGTCTCTCGAGCACATAGCGGTGGAATAATTCCGAACCTCTGCTGATCAGGCTGCGATGTACTTTGATCAGCATTTGATCGGGAGCGGGTTCGGGACGATCGACTTCGACCATCTGCACATTGCCGAATCCGTCCAGCTTTTCAAGCCGTTTCATACGGGCCATGACTCACTCCTGAGGTTTCGCTATTCCTGCCGTTCGCTGATTCGCTGACGATCCGCCGCAGTGTGGAACGGCTCGTATTTTTCGATGAATTCGGACAGGGTCTCCTCCACGGTGGATGCGGTCGTGTCGAGGGCGATCCGCCGGGTGATCAACGAGGCTGCGAATTCCTCCTCGAACCGCGCCAGGACGTGTTCGATATCCGCTTCCTGGACGATCTGGTGCGGATGCGGAGTTTCTCGCATTCGCCGGGCGATCGCTGCGGGTTCGGCTTTGAAGAGGACCAGTACCGTGCCAGGTGCCATTCGCAGCATATTCTCCTCGACTCGCCGCGCCATTTCGGTCCGCTGTCCTTCGGGGCTGCGCTGAGGGGCGCCGCTCTCTTTGCCACCGTAGCCGTAGTAGAGGGGTGCGTACACCGCTTCTTCGATGGCCACGCCCATCAGGTTGTGGTCGGGATTGCGGTAGAACTGTTCGTGGACGTGGTATTCGATCGCGTAGCGCTGCAGAGATTCGATGACCTGCGGGTGGGCGTTTTTATGCGACTCCTGCGCTGCGGGGGAAAACTCGCTCGACGGGACCGTAAAGTGATCGTGGAAATGGCTGGTTCCGCCCACGGTTGCTTCCGCCCATTGCATTACCCTAGCGGCGATCGTCGACTTGCCCGCGTATTCGCATCCGACAAAGTAGAGATTCATAGGACTGCCCTCCTTGGATAGATCTTTGGTTTAAGTATGGGAAAATGGCGGGTGAGAATCAACTCGGCCCGGGCGGCTGGACGCCGAGGTGTTATTGCGATCCGTTTTATCCCGAACTATTTTGGAATCCAATACAAGGAGTCTATTGCGGAGCAGTATGTGCTTGGCTGCAAATCGGGTTTGATGCGGTATCCTTTCAACGAAATCCGAAGCAAGGTCAAGAACTCTAGCCGAGTAGGAAGCTTATGTCCACAGCGAGCTGGTACAAACCGCGGATCGCCGCGGTCAATCCCACCGGACGCCGGATCAAGGCACCAGTGGGAAAGTGTTTGCAGTTGAGCCTCGAACTCGAACCCTATCAGAGCCTGCCCGAAGTGCAGGACTGGCAGCGGCGCGGAGAGCCGATCCTCTCGGCGGCGCTGACCAAAGAGGCGTGGAGCCGGGTACTGCTCTATATGCCCTGTGTGCTGCGCGCCGACGGGATCTACAAGATGTGGTACGTGGGCACTGCAGAACACGCGCGCGGCTCCTCGTACATGCACCTGGGCTATGCGACCTCTGAAGACGGTGTCCGCTGGGAGGAGTGGCCGGACAATCCCATCGCCATGGACGACGAGATCCCCTGGGGTGTTCGCTTCCAGTGTCCATTCGTGCTCTACGATTTGCAAGAGCGAATCTACAAAATGTGGTTTACGGCTTCGCATGCGGAGATAGAAGATGTATTCTTGAGTCAGCAGGTGGGTTATGGCGAGAGCGAGGACGGGATCGCATGGGATTTTCGCGCCGAGCCGGTGCTGGGAAGTGGTCGGCGCCCGTGCGTGCTGGAAGAGGAGGACGGTTATCGGATGTGGGTCAACGCGCTTTCGCCGACCGATCCGGAGGTCAAAGCGACCTGCAACATCGCTGCGGCGCGCTCGGCCAACGGCATCGACTGGACCGTAGAGGGCGATGCGGTGCGGCCCGGGGGCATTTTCCACTCCTGCGTCTATCCCTTTGTGCTGCGCGACCGGGATGGTTGGGCGATGTGGTACGGGGGGCATCATATTCGCCGCAATACGGGCTGGTTCGACATCGTCTTCGCGGAGTCGGCAGATGGTAAGGGGTGGGAGTGCCGGGATACAGCGCCGGTTTTTCCGGCGCATAGCGATGCGCGGGTCTTCGATGGCCGTTATACTTCGACGCCGCATATTTTGTCGCTGCCGGGGAAGTTTGCGATGTATTATTCGGCGCGCGATATGGACGATATGTGGCAGGCGCCCGACGGCTCGTGGCATCGCGATCTGGAGGGGGTCTACCGCCATATTGGCTATGCCGAGTTGGCTGCTGAAGTGAGGGAGGATCCGACGCTGCGTTTTTTCTGGACGCTGGACGGCCAGCTATTGGAGCAAAGGGGCAATGCGCTGGCTTTGGAGTCGCTTGGGGCGGGTACCCACGAGGTCAGCTGCCGGGTCGAGAATGCCAATGGCGCGACTGGCTATACCTGGGATTTGGAGCTGGTATAGCCGGGCTGCGGACTCGGCTGAGGTTATTAGGGATTCAGCTATTTCATGCTGCGCCGATCAGCGCTTGGTCACCGATGCTGAATCATCCCCTTGTTCTAGCTCTGCGCTATGCGTCCTGTGGTATCCGGTCCATTTCCCTGTCGGGCAGGTCGGTGGCCAGTTCTATGCGGTGGTCGTCGTCGAAGATGCTTTTGAGGCGCGATGCGGTTTCGCGTCGTCCCTCGGCCTGGCGGACTTCGACGAATAGCGGTGCGCGGGCGATCTGGCGGGTCGACCAGGCCCAGAGAAAGCCGGCATAGGAGATCCGCTTGCCGAAGAGTTGAGTGATGGACTGGTGGTTGGCGGGCTTGCCGGTTTCGGGATGCAGACCCACCTGGTGGATGTGGTAGCCGAGGATGTGGGAACCGACGCGGGCGTACCACTCGCTGAGCGGCTGCATATTGTCCAGGTCGCCGCCATTATTGCGGGCGTGGCCGATGTCGAAGAGGGCGCCGATGGTTCCGGCAGGGGCGTTGGGTATGGCCTTGTGGACCGCGTCGATCCAGCCGAGGTATTGGTCGATCCGGGTAGCGAACTCCAGTGCGGGGGAATCCACTGGGGTCTGTGGGGGATTGTGGATGTTTTCTATGGCCAGCCGCACTCCTGCGCGGAGCGGATCGCTGAAGAGTTTGGCAAAGAGATCTGCAAAAGCGGCGTACACTTCGGTGGGTTGCCCGTTGTTCTCCATGCTTTGCGAGCGGGCACGCGGTACGTGGGCGGTCAGGCTGTCGACGCCCGCTGCCAGAGCCACATCCAAACCGGCGCGTACCTCCTCTTCCCCTCTAAATGCATTCCGTGCTTCGTCCCAGGCCAGATTGGGCAGGTGATAGGAGAGGTACACCGGGGTCTGATCGCGTAGGCGCGCTATTTCCTCGGCCAGCGCGGGTCGCGAAAAATCCATATTTCGTGGCCGCAATTCGAGGCAGCAGAGACCGAATTCGCGGGTTTCACGGACGGCATCTATAGGGTCACCGTGGATCGACCAACCCACCGGGTGTATGTTCCGGGGCAGGTCGGCGGGCAGCAACTCGATGGCCGGCGACCAGGGCAGGAAGCGTTCGGACCACTCGCCGGGGCGTGGACTCTGCAGGAGGCTGAGGCCGGGCAGGTCGCCGATGGCTTTGTCGGGGTCCAGGCCGCGGGAGACGAACTCCGCGGTTGCTCCTATGCGGCGGTGGCGGTGGATATGGCGGTGGCCGGCGGCCACTAGCTCGACGCGCTGGGCTGCGAGCCATTGCTCCAGCCAGGCGGCGCTTTTGGGTTTCAAGGCGTCGAGGGGGTAGTGGGTGATGAGGATGCGGCGGGGGGCGAGGTGGGCAACGGCCATTTCTTCCAGCCACTGGCGTTCGTCAGTGGGGAGTGTTCCGGTAGAGGTGTCGGGCAATAAAACGGACAATTCGCCCTGCTGGAAATGCTTATTGGCCGGCGTCAGCCAATCGCTGAGCAGTGGCAGTCCTGCGTCGCTGCGCCGTTCGGCATTGCCGGGGGTGAAGAGCACGGGGACCTGAATGCGTTCCAGCGCTGCGAGGAAGCAGGCGGTTGCCGGGCGTGTGCCGAAGCTGGTTATATCGCCGGCGATGGCCAGGAAATCGGGGTTTTCCTGGTTGATCGTTTCGATTGCCCAATCCAGTGTCTGGTGGGCGGCGGTGCCGGGGCTGTCGGAGAGGTGGAGGTCGGTGAGGAGGATGAATCGGATCGGGGATAAGGAGGTTCGTCGGTGGTCTCTCACTGTGCGTGGCCTTCGGTTATTGAGCGACATGGTCGTCGACTATATCGGGTCTCCTGCCGACGGATGGGGCGGCCATGATCCGGCGTTGCTGCTCGGTAGGGTCGACGTAGTCTGCTGGATCGTAGGGAATCTGGTTGGCGATATGTCCCGGGTTGTATTTGTAGAGGAACACGCGCCGTTCGTGTGCACTGCGCCAGCTCATGGTTCCGTGGGTCAGGGCTTCGGTAAAGATCACCGCATCCCCCGCGTCGACCTCCGGTTGCACCACGTAGGATGGGATGCGCTGCAGCGTGCGCACCTCCTCCGGCAGGTTTTGGGCAAAATTGCTCTTGTGAGTGCCGGGGATACACGCGAACCCGCCATCGCCGGGTCCGGCCGGGGCCAGCACAAAACTCACCACCGTCAATCCCGTTCGGATCTGACCGTCTTGGTAGTGGTAGTAGCGATGCGTTCCGATCTCCGGCAGACCGTGCAGGGTCCCGCTCTCGCTGCCGGTATTCATAAACATGGCGTAGTCGTGGTCGATACGGAATTTAGGCCCGAGCAACTCCATCAGTAAGGGTACGATTCTCGGGTGATCGATCAGCCTCTGGCAGGCCGGATCCCAGCGAGAGACATAGCGTGCGTTGCGGATGCCCTTGCGCCCCTTGGAGTCGTCTCCATCAGCGTAGTCTCTCGGGTAAACTCGATCCGAGATTTCGTTTAGCTCATTCACCTGTTGGCGCGTCAAGATATCGCGGACTACCAGATAGCCTTGCAGGTCAAAAAGATAGAGCTCTTCTTCGCTCATAGCATCGCTCCCGCGCTTGGAGCCAGGTGTGAACTACCCTGGGTTCAGGACCAATAGTCCGTCGAGGTTGGCTTCGATATCGGCCCGGTCCATCAATAATGGGTGGTACTGGTCTTCGATCCACAGTTGCGTCTGGGTGCGATAGTGCGGGCTGGCCGGATGTCCCGATTGTCCGCCTGCGGTGGTGGCCAGACTCCGCGTTGGATTGGCCAGGTCCACGACCATTCTATAGGTCGATAGACTGGTTACGACAAAGGGATGGGCCATGCTCGCACCTGCTGCCCGTACGGTGCCGGTGCCTCCGGAAGTTTCGAATGGTCCCAAATCGAGCAACGCGGCCAGGGTCGGGGTGGTGCTCGCCGGATGGGTGAAGCGCACCGTGTGCACTCGGCCCCAGCGCCACTGGGATCGTCGCGGTCCCACTTGTGCGCGCAGCCATTCGAGAGCGTCTCGCAAAGCGGCGATGAGTTCCCGATGCAGATCGATGTCTGGAGGGAACCATCCCGGATCTTCCCCGAGTAGGACGCGCCCTGCTACCGATCCGGCCTTGGAGGCGACCAGTCGGGCTATCCGCTCTGGAAAATGCACTCGGGTGACCCGAAGTAGCCACTCTTCCCAGAACGCAGTGAATACCGTTGGTCCTATAGAGTCGGTGGTGTACGATCCATCCCAGTCGCGCAAAATCTCGCCCAGTTCGCGAATGGCCTTATTCGGCCCGGCGAGGGCGACCTGCGCTACGACCGGGGCCAGAGCCTGCGCCCGTCCGTGCAGTACGTCGGCCTGGATCGCTCCAATGCTCTCTATGGTATGGTTATTGCGCGCTTCTATTCGGGTGCGAATTCGCCGAAATCGATATCCGTCGGACCAGTTGCCCGAACGCATATAGGATCCCCAGCCGCCCCAGGGTGGGTTATTGGCCGATGCCAGCCAGTCGCGCTCCGGGTCGATGAGCTGGGGCATTTGGTCGAACTCGTACATTGCGGTCCAGCGGTGATCCGGATCGTCGGCCCGTTTAAAGCCGTAGGGGCTGGCCCGTTGTTTGGGTACTCGCCCGACTGCGCGATAGCCGATATGGCCGTCGGCATCGGCGAAGAGCATGTTCAGAATCGGAAAGGGCCAGATCCTCAGTGCCCGTTCTATCTCTGCGGCGGATTGCGACCGCATCAGCGCCAGCATCGATTCGAATCCGGTTGTTGGCTCGGCGCCTACCCAGCGCAGCGACAAGATTGGCGGCGGTTCTTCGTCGATCGTCGGCACAAAGGCGCTGAGCACCGGTCCGCGTACGGTCTGGCGGATCTCCAGCAGATCCGCCGCCTGACCCCGCACCGGGATCTCCTGTTGTTCGATCGCGAACCGCAGCCAGCGCCCGTCCTCCAGATAGAGATCTGGATCGTCCTTCGATACCGTTTCGACATAGAGATCGCGGGCCGAAGCGGTATGGTTGGTCACCCCCCACGCACTGCGGCGGGTATGGCCCAGATAAATCCCGGGTGTGCCCATGAAAAAAGCTCCGATGGCATCGATGCCCGGGCATTTTACCTGGGCTTGATACCACTGTCGGGCCAAGTCGACGCCATTGTGCGGGTCGGTCGCCAGGATCGGCTTGCCGCTGGTGCTGCGGCTGGCGCCAACCACCCAGTTATTGCTTCCTTCGCCGGTGTCGAAGCCGCCGCCTGTAGCCGGCTCGTCCGCGGGTACGATGGTCTCGTCGTCGGCCTCTAACGACAGGAATAGATCCACCAGATCCGGGGGCAAAAAGCGGTGTATCGCCTCGCGTTGCGCCAGCACTTCGAGCCGACCAGTCAACATCCACCAGCGCCATTTCCAGATTGCGATTGAATCGAGTGGTGTCCACGGCTCGGGCGCGTAGGTCAGGAGCTCGAATTCTATCGGCAGGTTGTCCTGTGCGACCTCTATACCCGCATTGATGCCCCGGGTCATTGCTTGCAACACCGAAGCAACTTCGGCGCTCATTGCCGTAGCTGCATTTTTCGCTGCCAGGGTCAGGCCAAGCGTCCGATGCAATCGGTCCTGGTTCAGAAAGCGCGGTCCCAGGACTTCGGCCACTCGCCCGTGCGCTAGCCGGCGCATATGATCGAGGTGCCACAGGCGGTCCTGGGCCATCGCATAGCCGAGGGCAGTATAAGCGTCTCTCAGCGAGCTCGCTTCGATATGTGCCACACCCCATCGGTCCCGCAGAATCGAAACCGGTTGGTCCACAGGTGCTGAGACCGCCCCTTGGATCTTGGGCATTTTGCTGCGCAAGTAGCGGCGTTTTATATCGATTGCCGATTTCCGCGATACACCCAATTGACTGGCAGCGGCGTCGGGATCGATATCGCCCCGCAGCATCTGTAAAATTATGGTCCGGCGCTCGGCTGATATGAAACGCGACATTTGGAGTCCTTATCGGAGTGTATTGGATATTTCTCTAACGTTTTCAACCAGGTTATATAATCCGATGTGCAGCCACGGTCTGCGGATCGAGTTCGATACCGAGCCCGGGGGCTTGGGGAATAGCGATACGGCCGTTGACTATTTTCTCGCCTGGCGCGATCAGTTCGTGGCGCCAGGGCGTCTCGCCCCAGGCGTATTCGAGGATCGAGAAGGCGGGGTGGGCGGCCATGGTGTGGACGCTGGCGATGGTGGTCACGGGTCCGAAGGGGCCGTGCGGTGCGGTGGGAATGCCGCGGGCCTCGGCCAGGGCGGCGACTTTCTTGAGCTCGGTGATCCCGCCGACGATGGTGACGTCGGGCATGGCGATATCGAGGGCGCCGCGATCGAGCACCTCCCAGAAACCGCGCCGATGCCTGCGGCTTTCGCCGCCGGCGATGGGTAAGCCGCAGCGCGCTTTGACTTCGAGGTAGCCGTCTATATCGTTGCCGGGGATCGGTTCTTCGAACCAATAGAGATCGATCTCGGTGAGGGCGTCGGCGACCTCTAGCGCGCCTTTGACCGTAAAGTGAGAGTGGCAGTCGACCAGCAGATCCACCTCCGGGCCGATGGCCTGGCGCACCGCGCGCAGGGCATCGATGCCGGACTGGGCGTCCTGAGCGCGGTCGATGCCGCGGGGCATCCCATCGAAGGGCGCGAGTTTGACGGCATCGAAGCCGTCTTTGACCGCCGCTGCCGCGTTGCGGGCAAAGCCTTCGGGCGAGCGGTCCTTTCTGGTGGCCCTGTTGATATTGGCATAGAGGCGGATTTCGTCGCGGCAGGCGCCGCCGAGCAGGGCGTGGATGGGTGCGTTGAGCGATTTGCCGAGTATATCCCAGAGCGCCTGGTCCAGGGCGCTGAGCGCGCGAAAACCGCAGGAGTCGAGTGCAGTGGGGTCGAAGAGGGCGAGGTTTTCCTCGATGCGTCGAGGATCGCGCCCGATCAGCGCGTCGGCCAGCTGATGCACCTGGCCGAGGGCGTCGCTACGTCGCACCGAGGGGTTTAGCTCACCGAGGCCGCGAATCCCCGTGTCGGTTTCAATATGGACGAAGGTCCAATCGACGCGCTCGGTGACACGGACGATTTCTAGGTCTATGCGGGTAATTTTCATTATTATATCCGAATCACAATCTAACTCAAAAGAGGGAATATGGTATGGCGGAAAATATCGCTCGTGTCGAGAAACGGTTCAAGAGCCCCGGACCTCACCCCAATGGTTTGCAGGCAGCAGCGGACGGGCTCTGGTATATAGACCAGGTGGACAACAAGGTCTATCGTCTGGACTACGAGACGGGCGAAACGCTCTTTGAAGCCCAGACCGACACCGTCCACTCCAGCGGCATCACCCTGGGCGGCGGATTTATATGGGTCGCTTCCACCTACGAGCTCAAGATCGCCAAGATCGATCCGGAGACGGGGAAAACCGTCGCCAAATACGATTCGCCCGGCGCTGGCGTTACTGCTCCCCGCGAGGAGCTGGAAGATCCGAAGATCACCGGCGACCACGGGCTGGAGTGGCGCGACGGCAAGATTTATATCGCCTCGCCGCCGTCGCAGATGATCCATGTGGTGGAAGCCGATACATGGACTGAGGTGCATCGCTTTCGCGCGCCGGGTCTGAGGGTCCACGGTCTGGCCTGGGGGCCCGCAGGCCGGTTGTGGAGCGCCGATACCTCGGCGGGTACCGTCTGCCTGCTGGATACGGCCGAAGGGCGGATCTACGATGTATTCCGCGTCGAGGCTCCGGATGAAGTCCACGGCATGACCATCCACGAGGGCACGCTCTGGTACTGCCATGCCAGCACGTGCGAGATCGGGCGTCTTATTAGGGACTGAGACCGCAGGCTAGCACGTGTCTACGGTGTGATTAATGCATTTCATGATATCTTCTTACTTGGTTAGAAGCTGAGGGCGGGTGCGTCTTCGGGGCAGCCGCCTCTTTCACAGCAAGTCCGGTATTCTTTCTCGAGCACACTTCGTCCAATTAATAGCATCCTTTTGGCGCGGTCCTAGTACTTGACTAAAAATTAGTTCGGGCAGTGTAATATCCTATTCGATGACGAATGAATGGATCGTAGCTGAATCCATCGCCTCCCAATCTACTTCGAGGCCCAGACCCGGCCCTGCAGGGGCATAGGCATAGCCGTCGGGTTGTGCGCGTATAACGTCTTTCATCCCGTACTCATAGGGTTCGCAGGGAACCGATTGTTCGAAGTAGGAGCAGTTGTTGTGGGCCAGCATCAGATGCAGGTTGGCCGCTGAGACCAGGCTGTATCCCCAGGACATGATTTCGCATTTGATACCGGCTGCTTCGGTGAGGGCAATGGCCTTGTTGGTCTGGCTTATTCCGCCCATCATCGCCACATCGGTACGAGCGCGTCCCCAGGCTTTGGCCTGGATGGCGGCCGCAAAGGCATGGAGGTCTTGAAACCAGTTGCCGGATGGAATAATGGGGATCGCGACCCGAGAGCTCAGTTCGATATAGCCATCGAGGTCCGAGTCGTGCAGCGGAGCCTCGAACCAG
Source organism: uncultured Gemmatimonadaceae bacterium (assembly GCA_964520345.1). GTDB lineage: Bacteria > Latescibacterota > UBA2968 > UBA8231 > UBA8231. Next base: position 50,213 of record CAZFMY010000001.1, read on the forward strand.
GTGAAGCGCATCGCTTCGAGTTCTCGGGCGACCCGCAGGGCGCCGTCGCGGTCGTAGTTGTTCTCGGCGTCGAGCATGAATTCGATCTCGTCGCCGGGGTATTGCTTGCGCACCGCGCGGGCGAGTTCGAGGTCGAGTTCGGGGATGCACCAGGTGTGGAATTTGATGGCTTTGAAGCCCGCGGCGATAAATTCCTCGGCGTTTTGCAGATAGGAATCGACATCCTCGAAGAGCGGAGTACTGGCATAGGCCGGAATTCGGTCTCGTGCCCCGCCCAGCAGCCGGTAGAGCGGCAGGTCCGCTACCTTGCCGGCCAGATCCCAGAGGGCGATATCGATGGCGGCCAGCGACTGAGGTGGAAGCGGAAAGACGCGCGGTCTGATCTCGTGCCAGATCAATTCTCGCAGCAGTGGATCTTTGCCCAGGAGTATCGGTGCCAGGTGGCGAATTGATTCGGCGGTATAGCGCTCGAAATCGAAGGAGGTTGCATTCCAGACCCCGGCTACTCCTTCGATATCTGCATCGGTGTAGATTCTAACGATCGTATTGGTCGAGTACTGATCGGGCAGGTCGTCAGACCAGGTGAAACGATCGACTGGTGGTGCTACGGTTCGGACTTCCACCTTGGTGATTTTCATCGGATCTCATTTCAGTTCGGTTATTAGCACAAAGGGTGAAGATAGCAAAAATAAAGAGTGCAGTTCAAACAACGCTTCATTTTAGTATTTTGCCGGTTTGAAGCCGAAGAAGATCGCCATGATCAGGCCGCTGGCGATCCGCGAGAGGCAGGCCAGACCGAATGCGGCCCAATAGCCATAGTCGAGGATGAGCACGCCGCCGAGCAGGCTGCCGGCGAAGTTGAAGATCTGAAAGCCGCAGACGCGGAATCCCTGGATCCGAGCCCAGAAGCGCCGAGACAGGACCTGGGTGGAGAAATGCTGATCGGAGGGGTTGTCGACGACCTCGGCCATGCGCGAGAGCAGAAACATCGCGATGGCCATTGGCAGGTTGATAAAGATCCCCATCAGGCCGAGGGCACCGCCGCCGAGAATCCGGGCATAGAGGATGGTCAGGGTCGCGCCGAAGCGGCGGACCAGGGTTGGGGCGCTGAAGGTAGCCGGCAGGCCCACGAGTTGGCTGAGGAAGAAAATGAAGCCGATCATCGCTGGACCGAGATCTAATTGCTCTTCGAAGAAGACATTAAAAAAGGGGTAGGTCAACCCCATCGCAAAGCCCCGCGTGCCGCTGAGGGCGGCGATCCCGGTGAAGACCAGCCAGGGAGTGGCACTGGAGGTTTCGGGCTCTAGGTCGTCCAGAAGATCGTCTTTTTGTTTCTGGTGTTCACTTTGGCCACCGGGGATGCGCAAGAGCGGGAGTACGGAGACCAGAGAGCATAGGGCGCCCAGGAGCAGCGAGTAGCGGAAGGGTTCGGGCATGGCGGTCGATGCGCCAATAAAATAGCTCATCACTCCGGGAATAAAACCACCGGCGAGGCTCAGCAGCATGCGAATCACCACTTGCAGGGCGGACCAGATAACCAGGGCTTCAGCGCGGCGTGAGCTATGGGCGTTGTCAGAGAGAAAGGGGACGTGGTTGACCCAGATAAAGCCGGTGGCTATCCCGCCGATGAAGGAAAAAGCCAACAGAGTCGCAGGCTCTATCGCCAGGCAGAGTCCGAGTTGGGAAAAAGCCAGGAGCAGGCCCGAGGCCACCAGGAAGGGTTTGCGGCCGAAGCGATCGCTTAGAATGCCGATCGGCAGGGCCAGAAGACCGGTGGCCAGGGGCGCCATGCTTGCGACCTGGCCGATAAAATCCTCCTGGTAGCTCAGCCGTAGCAGATAGAGGTTGTAGAGCAGCGAAAAGAGCGCCATTCCACCGTTGATCAAGATGCCGTAGAGGAAGAACGACTGCACATTGCGATTAAAATCGCGCGGGCGAAAGCTGTTCAGGGTACTGCTGATATTCATCCGGCGTGGCGTGCCCCAAAGACCTCTACAGCTTTTTGCGTTACTAGTTTTGAACTGGCGACTCTTTCGGCAAAGCTCAATTTCATACCGGTTTCGATAGTGAAAGACGGGCCGTAGATCCGCGCGGCAAAATCGGCGAGATTGAGCCCTTCGCCCCGTTGTCCGGCGTTGAGCCAGAATACGCCGCGTGGCCCCCGGGTAAAGAACGACCCGGGCAGATAGTCTTCTGGTGCCAGGGCTGCGCCCGACTCGGCGACCGCGGCGATCATCGCATCGGCCATTTGCTCCTCCCAGTGCTGGTCGTCGGCGTTTTGCTGGTGCCGAGCCGAAAACCAGAATGAGTCGCCGCCGTGCTCGTGCAGATCCAGGGTCAGACCGGGATTGATCGCAGCCATCAGGTCGCGGGTGCAGCGCGACTCGACCGGGGCCCAGGGGGTATCGTGGAAGCGATTAATATGCAGGATTTCGCCCTCCGGGCTGATGATCAGGGCGTAAGCGCGCTGGAGGGTGTCGGTGCCCTCTACGCCGGGATCGCTGGCGGGAAAGTAGAGCCGACGGCCCTTGAGGGCTTCGAGCCAGGAGAGGTCGCCGTCGAGGCGGTTGTAGAGGTTGCGGGTCGCGTAGCCGTATTCGCTCTTAATGGCGACTAGCATTTCGCCTTCTTCATAGAGGATTTCGCCCTTTGCTCTGAGCAGCGGGGCGACCTCGTCGAGATGGGTTATTGTCGGTGTAGCGTCCATGCTCAAGCCGAGGGCATAGGCGAAGCCGTTCATGCCGATCGGATCGCGGCTGGGAATGGTGTAGACCTGGTGCTCGGTATCGAGCTCGTCGATGAGGTCTACGGCAGCGCTGACCCCGGCTTGTTCGGTGGCGTGGCTGCCGGCGCTGATGAAGATTGCCGGGGTTTTGCTGCCGCCGCTTTTTACCGCGACTATGGGTTGGCCATCGGGAGCGCGGCCGAGGGTTTGCAGGGCGTGGCCTTTATCCTGTATATGCGTTAGCATATCAGCGTAGCAGGCGAAGATTGTCATAATGCGTCTCCTTGTTATTGGATGCATAGTATAGGCATTCAAGGGATAATGGGAAAAGATCTCGCAGCGTTATCCAGAGTGATCAGGGAGTATAAAAGAGAGGATGGATGAAATGAAGATCCAGGAACACCTGTCTTTGGAGGAGATCAACGCCGATGTCCTCGGTACTTATAAGGCGATCGGCGTCGACTATGTGGCGGTGATGCACCCGCCGCAGCCGAGAGCCGGGGAGGACCGCCGGGCCTTCTGGCGGGATCGGCGGCAGGTGGTCGAAGCACACGGGTTGAAATTGAATAATGTGGGTTTGCGGCCGGCGCCGGAAATTATACTCGGCAGAACGGGGCGGGATGAAAGTATCGAGGGGTGGTGCTGCTTGATCCGGGATCTAGGGGCAGCTGGTATACCTACGCTTGGATACAATTTCCGCGGCATCGGCAATTTTCGCACGGAGTCGACGATCGGTCGGGGCGCTGCGCGTTACAGTACTTTCGATTATGAGGAGTTCGCGAGGAATCCGCAGGACCATCCCGATCGCGCTATAGACGAGGCGACGCTGCGCGCTAATCTGCGCTACTTTATCGAACGAATAGTACCGGTGGCGGAGGAAGCAGGGGTATTGCTGACCATGCACCCGGACGACCCGCCGACGCACCGACCGCTGGGTGGTGCTGCACGGATATTGTCGAGCCTCGACGATTTCGAGCGGCTCTTTGAACTAGCATCCAGTCCGGCTAACGCAATGCTTTTTTGCCAGGGATGTATAGCTGAGATGGGGGAGGATATTCCGAGTGCGATCCGGCGGGTCGCTGGCCTCGGTAAGATCGGTGCGGTTCATTTTCGCAATATCCGTGGCGGACCGTTGAATTTCCAGGAGGTTTTTTTGGACGAGGGCGATATGGATATGCTGCTGGCGATGCAGACCTATCGCGAGGTGGGTTTCGCTGGGCCGTTTATGATGGACCATTCTCCCGGCTTCGCTTCTTCGAGTGCCCAGTGGGCGGGTCGGGCTTTTGCCGTTGGTTATATTCGCGCGATGATTCAGGCGGCGTACCGCTGAGGAAAAAGGCCGGTATGTGGGCTTGTCGTTTCGCTACTGCTCTGTGCTACCGGCGAGACGGTACTCTACGAGGCGCCAGCCCTCAGCGCCGGGCGTTTTCGGCCCGGTGGATGAATTCGGTGGCACCGGCGGCGATCCAAGGGGTGATGCCGGTGAGGAAGCAACGGACGCCGGCAGCGGCATAGCCCTCGATGGTGGCGTCGGTGGCATAGGTGCCCGCAACTCGGCCGGCGGCCTGGATTTGGGCCAGGGAGCGGTCGACGGTTTCCTGGACTTCGGGGTGGTGGATATCACCGATCCGGCCCATTGAAGCGGCCAGGTCCGAAGGGGCGACGAAGAACACGTCGATCTGCTCGACGCTGAGGATCTCGTCGAGTGCATCGACCGCGGCGATATCCTCGATCAGCACGATCAGTAGGGTTTCGTCATTGGCCACTTCGAGGTACTTATCGACGCCGTGGCCCTGTCGACTGACGAAGAGGCCGCGTTTGCCCAGAGGGGCGAATTTGCCTCCTGCGACCACGTTTTCGGCCTCCTGGCGGCTGTTGACGTGCGGCACGCATACGCCCTGGGCGCCGCGATCGAAAGTGCGGTAGATCAGACTCTGGTCGTTGCGATTGACGCGCACGACCGAAGTCATGCCCCAGATATCGCAGGCGCGGGTGAGGTTGCCCAACTCGGCCGCGTCGACCCCACCGTGTTCGCCTTCGAGCCAGACCCCGTCGAAGCCGCAGGGGCCGAAGGCGTCGATCTCGTCCGGGTGGGTCAGACCGGTGGCGATATAGGCTATTTTATCCGCGGCCAGCTTGCGCTTGATGCGGTTGGGGCGTAGTTGCATGTGGTTTCTCCTAAGCGCAGAGGGAATGGGCTATATCGGTGCGGCGGAAGGGTACATCGGTTTGGCCATTCTGGTTGATCGTCGCCATGGTCGCTCGCGTTTCGAGCCAGAGCCGATTCCATTGCTCGGGATCGCGGAGCTCGCTGCTGGGGTCGCGGCGGCTGCGGGCAATGAAACCGGGGAAGGCGATTCGACCGGTGGGCTGGTCGCTGGGGTTATAGCGCAGGTCGAAGCTCCAGCGGACCTCGTCGCTGATATTCGGATAGGATCCGTGCACGGTCTGTTTGTGGACGAAAACGACATCGCCGCGATCGACGGGCAGGGGGATGGCCCGATCGGCGTCGAAGAGTTTTTCGGGAATCTGGGTGCCTCCGGCGAATTGAGGCGCATTGTCCATATAGTTTGCGCAGTGCGGCAGCAGGCCATTGCGGTGCGAGCGGGGCACGATCATCAGCGGGCCTTTTTCGATCGGGGTATCCTGCAGCGAAAACCACACCGTCAACATCTGGGTCTCATCGGCTTCTTCGGTGACCACCCCGTGGTCCTGGTGCCAGTGGGTAGCACCGAGGATGGGGTTGCCGAACTGGTTCTTGGGCAGCAGGCCTTCGGGCGGCTTGATGCGCACGTGTTGTACGGGGTTGGAATAGATCTCCGGACCGATCAGCGACTCGACGGCATCGAGGAGGTCGGAGTCGGTGAGGGCGCGGAAGATGGCTGGACCGGCCCAGAAGGGAGAATCGGGTTGGACGTTGTGGAAGGGCAGCGAGAAGTCGAAGTAATTGCTGTAGACCTTCTCGGTCTCGAGGCAGATCTGGATATAGCGCGCGCCGAAGTCCAGATCTTCGTAGCGCGATCCGATCTCGCCTTTGGCGTATAGTGCGTCGGCCAGGCTGTCGAGCACGGTGGCGTATTCGGCGATGACGGGGTCGAGGGTTTTAGCCGGGTCGATCGCGTCTTTGACTACGACATAGCCCTCCTTCTCGAAGTGGTCGAGTTCGCGACGGGTGAGTGCGGGCATAAATTTACCTCCCGATTTCTAGTAGCGGAGTTTGGTCGCTGTGCCAGGTTTTCAGGGTTGCTAATCTTGCGGCGGCGACTCCAGGAAGACAGTGACGCCCATATCGGCGTATTTCTGTCGTTCCTCAGCGGATCCGTTGCGGAAGCTGACGGCGGTGGGACTGCCAGCCAGGGCCTGCACCACGTGATCGATGCACTGGTCCACCGTTTTGAGTGTTGGATGCGGATTGTGCTCGAGGTCGGAGGCCAGGTCGGCGGGGCCGAAGGAGAGGCAGTCGACTCCGGCACGAGCCAGGGCACTGGCGCTGGTAACGGCCTGGACCGATTCGACCTGCAGGATCAGGAATCCGTACTCATTCCACCATCCACCATAGGCCAGCGGGTCGCTGAACTGGTTCACACCGGGGCGATTGCCGCCCCCGTAAGAGCGCCTTCCGCGCGGCTGATAGTAAAAGTTGTCTACCGCTTCGTCGGCCGTCGCCACATCATCGACCTGTGGAACTTCGATGCCGGTAGGACCGAGGTCCAGGTAGTTGCCGATCCTGTAGGTCTGCTGCGTATGCTTGATGCGGAAAAGAATCGCCAGTCCGCACTCGGCGGCCAGGGCACACGAAGCCGCCACGCGGTCTTCGTTCAACGGCGAGTGCTGGCTGTCGATAAAGCCGAATTCGTACGGCCCTTTTTCGAGTACTGCCTCGAATTCCTCTTTGCGGGTAAAGGTGGCGACTCCATTGACGCCGACTATCTGCTCACCGCGCCGGATCTTCTCTTTCAAACTGTTTTTGGTCATAACGGCTTATTCCCAAATTTAAGAGAGGACGATAACTGATTAAACCGCAACAGCAACCAAGATAAAACTTTTGCCGACTTGGTCCAATAGTCAACCGGCGCTACTGACCAAGAATTTCTCTTTGCGTAGAAAGTACCGCGATGAGAATCGCTTAACCGTCCAGACCTCAATGCGTTATATTGTTTCGCCATCGGGCTAGTGGAGCACGGCTTAAACTGCGTGAACTAGTATGACTCCAAGTCATCTGGGCATGGCACCAGCCAGGCTCTTATCCGCAGTCGAATCGAATTTTGAATCGAGACCGTCGAAGGGTGTATTTTCACTCGCCCGGGAAGGAGGCCACAGATGCTTGACGAAGTTCTGGCTAGCTGGCAAGGTGATCGACATGGCAGGAGTCGGGTTGAGCCGAGCGGGATCTTAAGAGTCGCTTGTGTCTTGCTCTGGTTCTCCAGCTTGTCCAGTGCCGAGCAGATCCGCTTTGATACCGTTGGAGAGTGGCAGAGCTGGCCCCTGCCACTGGGGGTCGTAACACTCGATGAGACCGGTTCCATCCGCCCCGTGGAGATCCGCAAGAATATCGATCCTGTGCGCAATCTGGCCGCTTTTGGCGGTGGAATCCACGCGGCGGGATCCCGACCGAGGGTTGCGGCCCGGGCCATCGACGGGGATGTGCTTAGCGGTTGGGGACCCGATCCGGATGACGATCCTGGCGACTGGTGGATCGAAATCGATCTGGGACGGGCGGTGGCGGCGCAGCGGGTATCATTGGTTTTTCGCGAGACCGCCCCGCCCTTTCCGCTCTTCGATCTCTTTCTATCCACTGGAGAACCAGCCGTTGACGTAGTCGCCAATCCGATCGAGGGCAGCCTCGTCTACCGTTTTAAAGAGCGCTTCAAGGAGAACGAAAAGCATCGAGTTACTATCGAACTGGATCCGGTGCGCGATCCGTTTGTGCAGTTTCTGCGTATCGAAGCGCTTGCTCTGGCCTCTGGAGCTGAATTGGTCGAAGTCGAGGTTGAGGCGATCGGCGACAATATGGCGCTGGATCTGGTGGCCAAAGGTGGGGGGTTGGAGCTGATCGTCGACATCGATGGTTTCGGGGATGCTCTTTCGCTGGCCAATGTTCTGCCTTTGGCCGATGGTCGATTTTCGTTGTGGAGCGAGAATCGCCGCATCAACCGGCCGGTCAATGTGATTTCGCGGATGACGCTGGACCTGGGTGCGGTCTACTGGGTGGATCTGGTGCGTATCGTCGCCAATTTTCTGTCCCGCCCCGGGCAGTTCCGCTTTAATTTCGACAGCTACGAGGTCCTGACCTCAGACGGGTCTCTGGCGCCGAATGGAACGCGGATATGGCACCGGCAATTCGCCGGCAAAGCTACTCGAGCCAATCGCCAGTTGGGGATTGCCAACCATCATTTCGAATTGATCCAGACCCGTTATGTGCGGATTGAGTGGGTGTTCTGGGATGCGGCCTGCGCGGCAGCTTGCGTGGGTTGCGGAATCGTGCCGCCCTGTCAGTTCTGGGGTGGCACCCGCGAGTTGCAGATCTTTGGGGTCGGATTCCCGCCGCGGGTTGTCCTGGAATCGCCATTGATCAATCTGGGGGGCGACAAGCATGTGCAGACGATCCGCTGGCGAGCCGAGGCACCCGTCGGCACCCAGGTCGAGGTGCGGAGTCGTACGGGGAACGAACTGGAGTTGGATATTGCCTATCACGACAAAAACGGCAAGGAAGTCACCGAGAAAAAGTACAATAAATTGATCCCGAGCTTCAAAGGTCGGATAGACACCGCTTTTGCAGCTGGTGGCGACTGGAGTCCCTGGAGCAATATTTATCTGCAGTCGGGGGAGGCGTTTCAGTCGCCCTCGCCGCGGCGCTATATGGAGTTGGAGATCGCGCTGGTCTCGCAGCGTCCCGAGGTGGGGGCGGTGTTGGATTGGGTGGAAATCGATTTTGCCGAGCCGCTGGCAAAGGAGGTACTGGGAGAAATTTTTCCGGTTGAAGTGCAGCCGGGGGAAGAAACCGAATTCGCGTATTTTATACTGCCGCAAGAGGTACTGGGGCAGGGCTTCGATCTGCTGATAGTCGAGTCGTCTGCTCCGGTCGAATTCCGAGGAGCGTTTGTCGATGGTGAGACGGTGGTGGCGGAGGCCGAGTCGACCGAGTCCGGGTTCAGGGTCGCCCTGGCCGAGTCGGTCCGAAGCCGCGAACTAATAGAACTGCGCTTTACGGGGAAAGTCTTTGTCGATGCTACGCGCTTCGACGTCTATATCGCCGCTGGACAGGCCGATGCGCTTGCGCGACAGCGGGTGGAGGCGGGCGATGCCGATGCCGAGGTTGCCAGCAGCACTAACGCGGTGCGCTTACTCGTGGGAGAGCAGCTTTTAGCTAATGTATCGATAGGCCCGCGGGCTCTGACCCCGAACGGCGATGGCATCAACGATGCATTGAGGGTCGAATTCGACCTGGTCAATATGCTGGTACTGCGGCCTTTAGCGGTGCGGATTTTCGATCTTTCGGGTCGGCTGATCTGGGTGCGGGCAGAAGAGGGTCGCGCCGGTCGACGGGAATTTGTTTGGGATGGTCGTCAGGCCGGTGGGAAGCGGGTGGCGCCCGGACTCTACGTGGTGGAATTGCGGGTCGAAGGAGATGGGGGGACTCGTATTCGGCGGCGTACGGTATCCGTTGCGTACTGACGCTTCTGTGCTTGAACTCGGTCGAAGATCAGATAATAGTTGGGTATGAACCAAGCGGAGGATCGGTTATGCGACTCATTTTCGACGCCCATGTGGATCTGGCCCTTTTTGCTCTGGCCTACAACCGCGACCAGACCGAGGATGTAGCCCAGATCAACCGGCGCGAAGCCGGGATGACGGATGCGCACGACCGCGGCTTTGCGGCGATGAGCCTGCCCGAGTTTCGCCGCGCTGGCGTGGCGGTCTGTCAGTCGACGGTGGCGGCCAGGACTGATCGCGGTATGCAGCGCCTGCGCCCGATGGATCTGGACTTCGGCACCCAGGCGATGGCTTATGCCTTTGCCCAGGGGCAGCTGGCCTATTACCGGGTTTTGGCCGAGCAGGGGGAGGTGCGGTTGATCGGTACGCGGACCGAATTGGCGGTGCACTGGCAGTGCTGGGAAAAAGGCGGTGAACACCTGCCGGTCGGGCTCATCGTCTCGATGGAATGCGCCGACCCGATTGTCGATCCGGGACAGGCCCAGAGCTGGTTCGAGGATGGAGTGCGCTCGGTCAGTCTGGCCCATTTCGGCCGTAACTGCTACGCGCATGGGACCGGCACCAGTGGACCGCTCGACGGAAGGGCCGGTGAGTTGCTGCGGGAATTCGACCGCGTGGGGATGATCCTAGATCTGACCCATAGTGCGGACGAGGGTTTTTACCAGGCGCTGGATCGCTTTGCCGGGCCGGTGCTCGCCAGCCATACCAATTGCCGGGCTCTGGTGCCCGGGGATCGGCAATTCAGCGACGAACAGATCGAGTTGCTTATTGAGCGGGGAGCGGTTATCGGCACTGCGCTCGATGCTTGGATGCTGGTACCGGGGTGGGTTCTGGGGGAGTCCAGACCCGAGGAGACCAGTCTCGAGGCCGTGGTCGATCACATCGATCGCGTCTGCCAGTTGGCCGGCAATGCCGAACACGCGGCGATCGGTAGCGACACCGGAGGTACCAATCATATGCCAGCCGATTTCAGGACCAGCGAGGATCTGCAGCAATTGGCGGTGATTTTAGAGCGGCGCGGCTACGGCGATGAGGATATCGACCGGATCTTCCACGGCAACTGGTTGCGTTTTTTTCAGCAGTGGTTGCCTCCTTAGCACTCACTCGAAGAGCGGGGTTTTGTTTGGCGGCCCAAATCCCAATTCCACCAGCCTGGCGACCAGGCTTCTGAGACGGGGGCTCTCGCTCTCGATGAGTTCGGACACCGGGTGCAGGGAGAAATTCCAGCTCTCGTAGAGTGTGCGGACGTAGGCAACCTGCGCCTCGGTTGTAGGGTTGGCCATAAAGTTTATTGCGTGCTGAGAGCGGCCAGGGGGGCCGCCGAAGGCAGCGTGCCAGGTTGTTTCGGGAAAGACCACCAGATCGCCGGGTTCGGTTTCGACCACGTGGCAGGGCAGATCGGCTCCGGCCACGCCGAAGGGCATTTGCGATGGATCGTCGTTCTGCGCTTTCAACGGCAAGAGGCGGCGGCGGTATTCCGGGTCGTTGGAGCCGGGAATAAGCCGCAGGGCGCCGGTATTGCGAGTCGTCTTTTCCAAATAAAAGGCGATCTTGATATGGGCTACGGGCTCGATTTTCGCCTCGCCGCCGTGCCATGCGGTATCGCCGACGTGCAGGTTGCCCTCGGAGGCGTTGAGGATGATATCGGGGCCGAGCAGATCGACGCCGAGTTGGTAGATCCGGTCGTCTTCCATGATCGTCCTGAGCAGGGGGCTGTACTCGAAGAAGGGGATCATCGCCTGGCGTCTCTGCCCCGTGAAGGCTTTGCCCGCCCGATTGCGGCAGAGGATGGCGTCGGCTTCTCGTCGGATGGCGTCGATTTCGGTTGGGGCGAATACCTGACGCAGGACCAGGTAGCCAAAGGTTGCGAAGTGCTTTTTCTGCGCTGCGTTTAGCACGGTCGGCTCCATTCTTCAGGCATCTCGAATGGGGTCAATGATAGGGCGCGATGGTCGGTTAAGCAACTAGATACCAGCGGCTTGCCCGCCCTAGTTGAGCACCCTATGTTGTTTGCGATGTTGCCTGCGATTACTCCGAATAGTTAAGAACGGAGCGCGGATGGTACTGGGAAGCCCTGCGGATGATCGCCAAGGACTACGGTGGTATATCGCCAATGATCTAGTTGGCGATGCCTGGGCGTAGATCGCGCTCGAAAAGTGCGCCTAAAAACTATTGCGATGAAGGGAATTGATACCTCATGCCTAGACCGAGAACCAATAGACCGCCCAATCTATCGCTCTATCCTGCCGGGGGTCCCGGTCGCCAGCTCAAAGCCAGGCTTCGGGCCGGTGAGGTGTTGGTCGGAGGGATACTGGGTGAGATTGTCCGGCCATCGCTGGTAAAGTGCTACGAGCAGGCTGGATTCGACTTTGTCTACATCGAATACGAGCACGTTTTTTTCAGCTCGACCGACCTGGCCGATACGGTAATCGCAGCTCGTGACAACGGCCTGCCCGTTATCGCCAAGACCCCGCAGCTCGAACGCGCCGAAGTGGCCAAGTTACTGGAGTGTGGCGTGGTTGGAATTCAGTTGCCGCGTGCCGAAACCCGCGAAGAAATCGAAATTCTGCGCGGGTATTTGAAGTTCCCTCCGCACGGTACCCGAGCTGCTGCACCAGGTTATGGCAATAGTGATTTCGTAGTTCCGGAGGATAAGCGTGCCTGGCTTCAGGCACAGGACGAAGAGGTTTCTCTGGTGGTCCATATTGAGACCCGCAAGGCCTATGAGAATGCCGAGGAAATCGTCAGTACGCCGGGTGTGGACATGGTCTACGTGGGGCCGGGGGATTTTTCGGTGGAGTTTGGGCAACCGGGCAATCCCGAGCACCCGGACGTGCGCGGGCCGATGGCGGAAATCCTGGCGCTGTGCAAGCACTATGGCGTGCCCTTCGGGACTACGGCGATCGATGTGCAGGCCGGACAGCGCTGGGTGGAGGAAGGGGCGCTATTTTTCGAGGCGGCAGATGAACTGGAGTTCGTGCGCGAAGGAGCAACGGGCCTGGTCGATTCCTACCGGCGCTTCTGCGGCTGATGGGGCAAAAAGACTAGTCGATCAGCGCTCATATCGCGGTTCCCTATTCCGGTTCTGCAAAGCGAACGAGGTCCGCTAGGTCGGCCAGGTTGCGGTAGGTCGTCGCGATCCACGCGGTGCTGCGCGATTTCGATGCGGCCGTCGAAGAGCGCACCGTAGTAGCCCGAGCAGTCGAGTCCGTCGGTGTTGCCGGCGTCGTAGGCGGCGAACTCGGCAAAGGATGTCGAAGGTTACCATTGCGAAACTGTGTTCCGGTGAGTCGCCGCAGCGCAGGTAAAACTCGGTAGTGTGGGTGGAGAGTTCGGGTATGTTCACCCAGGCCTCGAGGGTGCCCGTATATGGATCGTAGGCTTTATGGCAGCGGCCAGACGCGTCTGATCATCACTGGCATAGAATGCTATATCGGCGCCGTCCGCATCCAGGACTTTTCCACCTGCGGCGACCGAACGCAATAGGAGATTTTGAATGTGGATCTGGATGGGAAAATCCCGCAGTGTTTCATTGGTATTTTGGTTGCGGTCGATGATAAGGCGTCGCTGGTAGGAGCCTTTGTTCATTCGCAACTCTCCTTGGATATTTGAGTTCGCGATCCCCGTTTTGCGATTTTCGATTCGCATGGCAACTTACTGGCTCGTTCGACGCTTGTGCCCGCGCTCGGGATAGAGCTTTATTATGGCGCTATCCTAGGAGGCCGTCATTATGCTTGTTCGTTTTGAAATTGCTGCGCGCCAGCCTGTGCTCGGTGGCAAATCCTTCGGCACTGTCGGTTCGTACGAGCAGTTGAAAGGCAGCGCTTTTTTCGAACTCGACCCGGGGCATCCGCGCAATGAGCCGATCGTCGATTTGGAACGAGCGACGACAACGAGTTCCGGTGGTGTAGAGTGTCGCGCCGATATCTGGTTGTTGCAGCCCGTGGATCCGGATCGCGGCAATGGCAATCTCTTCTACTACGTGCTCAACCGCGGGCGCAAGGGGGCGTTGTCGACCTTCAATCTGGCTCAGGGGTCGAATGCCCCGATCTCGGCAGAGGAATTCGGCGATGGGTTGCTGATGGAGCAGGGCTATACGGTCGCCGCCTGCGCCTGGCAGGCCGATGTGCCGCCAGAGGCCGAGGACAATCCGAACTTGATGACCCTGGATGCGCCGGTCGCACATGGAGTCCAGGGCTTGGTGGGGTGTGAGATTCTGGTCGATGCGCCGGTTGCGGTGCACTCGCTGGGCAGTCGCTATCACCGGCCCTATGCCCTAGCCGAGGGGACCGAATCCGAGGCCTGGTTGAGTGTCCGCGAAGCGCCCTATGGCCCGGCAGAGCCCATTCCGCGCGAGGAATGGGAGTTTACCCAGCTCGACGACGGACGCCCGGCGATCCACTACACGGCGGGTTTCGTGCCCGGGTTGATCTACAACCTGGTCTATACCGGTAAAGACCCTCAAATCATGGGAGTCGGTCTGGCTACGACGCGGGATTTTGTCTCCTGTCTCAAGGGCAATGGGGGCGATCCGAGATTGTGGGATGAGCGTCCGGCTCTGGCGCGAGCCTATGGATTCGGTTCCTCGCAAAGCGGGCGTTTTCTACGCCATTTCCTCTATCAGGGTTTTAATGAAGACGAAGAGGGTCGGCAGGTCTTCGATGGTCTGCTGCCCAATGTCGCGGGTGCCGGTCGGGGTTCGTTCAATCACCGCTTCGCCCAACCTTCGCGCCATTCGAGTGCTCACTTCGACGTCTTTTACCCCACCGAGCAATTTCCCTTTGGCGATGCACCCGCCGAGGATTCTCTTACCGGCGCGAGCGGCGGACTGCTCGATATTTGCGGCCAGCAGCGAACCACGCCGAAAATCTTCTACGTCAATTCTTCGACCGAATACTGGAACCGAAGTGCTTCGTTGACCCATGTCGATATCGATGGTAGCCAAGATCTGACTCTGCCTCCGGAGGTGCGTATCTATCACTTTGCCGGAACTCAACACGGAGCGGCGGAAATACCGACCGGTCCGAATCCCCTGCCGGGCAACCCGGTGGAGTTTCGACTTGGTCTTCGCGCATTATTGCAGGATTTGGACGAGTGGGTGCGCTTGGGTGTCGATCCGCCGCCGAGTTCTTATGGGCGAGTAAGTGACGAGACGCTAGTCGATCCCGCTGCGCTGGAATTTCCGGCATTGCCGGGGCTCTCGCCGCCGCGGGTACATCGCCGGCCCTGTCGGCTCGATTTTGGTCCCGCCTGGGATCGAGGCATCATTGATGTCGAACCGCCGGGTCTGGGCACCGAATACCCGGTGCTGGTGCCGGCAGTGGATGCGGACGGCAACGAACTCGCGGGTATTCGCTTGCCCGAGGTCGCGGTGCCACTGGGGACCTTCGTCGGCTGGCGGTTGCGCACCGAAGCGATGGGGGCCCCTTGGGCGATGGTCGGGTTGCAGGGCGTCTGGCTGCCTTTTGCGCCTGATCTAGATCTTGTGGATGAGGGGGATCCGCGCCCGGTGATTGCGACGCGCTATCGCGATCGAGATGATTATATACACCGGGCGGAAGAGGTCGCCCGGGCTCTGATAGATCGGCGTTTGCTTCTGGCGCGGGATTTGCAGCGGGTCGCCGAGCGGGCGGGACAAATGTACGATTGGACGATTGCTAAAGAGAACCAGGCCTGAGGAGGAGATATGGACCATTCTGCTGAACGACTTTTGCTCAACGGCATATGGGAATTCGCGGCGGGTGCGGATGGAGATCCGCCACAGGAGGGTTGGCAGCCGGTACGCGTTCCGCATCGCTCGCGGGAATTCGAGCAGGATCCGCCCTCATCGGGCTGGTATCGCACGAGCCTGAGAGTTCCAGAGCATTGGGATGGAGGGGGCCTCTACCTCGATATGGGGCGGGTACGGCATTATGGTCGAGCGTATCTGGATGGGGAGGTGATTGGTGAGCACTATCATATGCGGCTTCCCTGGCAGCTAGATTTGAGCAGACGCTTAAGTCCTGGGAGCGAATCCGTATTGATGGTATATACCCACAATTGCAGCGGGTCCTATGCCCATGCGGAGGTTGATGACTTGAGCGAAGGAGCCGCAAAGGCGATCGATACGCTCTTTTGGTTCACCAGCGCGGCGACGATCGGAATCGAGGGCGATGTCTGGCTCTATCGGCAGCCGCAGGTGCGGATCGAGGATTTGTACGTGGTCACTTCGGTGCGCGAAAAAACCATTCGCGTCGAGGCCCGGGTATGCAATGAGGGGGAAAGTTCTTATAGCGGTGCGGTCCAATGGCGGATTGAGCGCGAAGGTCGAACAGAATTGGAAATGCCTTCCTCTGCTGTGGAAGTCGCGGCGGGAGGAACAGCGCAAATCCAGGCTGAAACCGTCTGGGAGGATCCGGTGATTTGGGGGCGACCGCCCTATGGCGAGCCGGTGCTCTACTTCCTGCGGGCCTCGCTCGGCGCTGAAGAAGAGATCGTGCGTTTCGGTTTCCGCGAGGTGTGGGCCGAGGGCGATCAGCTGCTGCTCAATGGCGAGAAGCTGATGCCCTGGGGTGACCACACGCTCCCCTATGTGTACGAGCGCCAGTGGCTGACGCGGAAGTTTCAGGAGTTGGCCGATGCCAATATCAGTATCGTCGAACACCATCGCTACGATCCGCCCGAAGTGCTCTACGATGTGGCCGATGAGATGGGGGTCTTCGTGGTTGGAGCCAATTTCTGCGTCGGCACGGGGCAGGTGCCGCGCGAAGTAGATCGGGAAGAGGAGCTGGCGTTGATTATGCAGAGCCATCTGGCGGTGGCTGATGACTGGATCCGCCGAGTGCGCAACCATCCCTCGATTCTGTTCTGGGATATCACCGATGCGCGCGAACCGGCATTCTGCGTGCCCTTGCTGCGCAAGGTCAAAGAACTCGACCCCACTCGGATCGCCGAGGTGAGTTTCGATCCGAATGTGGCCGACGAGGAATTGATCGAGCTGATCGACTGCTATCGGCTCTTCTGCGGTCTGGAGACGGTCGATGAATATGTCGAGACCATTCGCTCGGAACTGCCGGTCAAGCCTTTGCGGGTGGGTGAGGCGGGGATTTTCGAAGGATCTATCTGGGGGGAGAATGAAGATCCGCCGCTGAAGGAGGGGTGGTGGGATTTACTGCTGCGGATCCCCGAGCTCAATATCCATGGCCTGCAGACCTTTCACCTGGCCGATATGGACTACCACGGCTTTAGCGAAAATATTCCCAATAATCTGGTGGTAGCGACCGAGGCGGAGATCAGCTGGCCCTCGCACTCGGGGATGGATGCGCGGATTGATCCATTCGGAGAGGGAACGCAGGCGGCCTGGGGCAAGGCGAGGCTCTATCTGAACTGGTGCGATCCGTCGCTGCCGGTTTCGCAGCCCACGGCGACCAGCCGCTGGTCGCGCGACTTATTTCGCCGCTGGACCGGGCGTGATGTGGGGCCGCTCAACGGGGAGCGGGTGCCGGAGTTGATCGTGGAGGTGGTCCGGGCTGGCGAGCCAGTGGCAGGGGCGCAGGTCTTTATCGCTGCGTGCGAGGGACAGGGTTTGGAGCCGTACGGAGTCCAGGCCGATGCGCGCGGTACCAGCTGGTTCATACTGCCGGAACCGGGACGCTACGAGATCCGCGTTGGGGAAAAGAGCATGGAGGTCGAGACGCGTAGGTATCCGGTGCGCGCGCCGGCGGGCTACGATCACGTGCAGCGGGTGCAGTTAGTACTCTGAGCTTGATTTATTTACTAGTCAAACTGGATTGAACGTCAACTATGAAGCATCCTAATTTGCTCTATATCTTCACCGACCAGCAGCGCGCCGACACCATGCGCTGCTATGGCAACGACCTGATCGAAACACCGGGGCTCAATGCTCTGGCCGATGAGAGTTTTGTCTTTGATCGGGCCTATGTGAGTCAGCCGGTGTGCAGCCCGGCTCGGGCGACGATGCTGACCGGACGCTGGCCGCATACGGCGGGAGTCCCTTCGTGCAATGTGCCGCTGGACGCTTCGGTGCCGACTTTCGCCGAATTGCTGCCGGATGATTATCGCACCGCTTTTATGGGCAAGTGGCATCTGGGAGACGAAATTTTCCCGCAGCACGGTTTCGAGACCTGGGTTGGGTCCGAAGATTCGTATCGCCGCTCGTATTCGAGTCCCGACAAACTCGAAGTATTGAGTCCCTATCATCACTTCCTGGTCGAAAATGGTTTCGTGCCCGAGAGCGATAACCAGGGGCAGCGGGTTTTCTCGCGGCATTTCGAGGCTTCACTGGATGAAGAATTTACCAAGGCATCCTATCTGGGGGACCAGGCAGCGGAGTATATCCGTCAAAGCGGCGATGATCCCTTCGCGCTCTGCGTCAGCTATCTGGAGCCGCACCCGCCGCACACCGGGCCGCTGAATGAATATTACGATCCGCAGCGCCTGCCGGTCGGGCCGGGGTTCATGCGGCGCCCGCCCGAGGATGCGCCGCTGATCGTGCGAGTGATGGCGGCCTTTTATATGGCGTCGGAAAACTACGGGCTGGATTTGCAGACCGATGCGGGCTGGCGTGCGTTGATGGCGCGCTATTGGGGCAACGTGAGTTTGGTCGATCGGTCGCTGGCAAAGATTCTCAAGGCGTTGGAAGAAAGCGGCAAGGCCGACGATACGATCGTCGTTTTCACCTCCGACCACGGCGAACAGATGGGTGATCACGGGATTTTGGGCAAGACGCTGATGTACGAGGAATCGGTACGGGTGCCGCTGCTGATTCGCGCGCCGATGCTCGGGCGGCAAGCGCGGCGGGTCGGTGGCAACTTCAGTCATATCGATCTGGTGCCGACGCTGATGGAATTGATGGGGTTGGCGGTGGATGACGGGATGCAGGGGCGAAGCCGATTGCCGGTACTGCGCGGCGAGGAGAGTCTGGTCGATAGCGATGTTTTCGTCGAGTGGAGCGGTGCCGATGGCCATCCCCCGGCCTCGATCGGCGAAGCCGAGCCCAATCGCAGTATGGTGCATCCGCTGCGCACGGTCATTTCGTCCGAGCGCTGGAAACTCAATCTCTATGGTGAAGGCCAGGGCGAGCTCTACGATCTCAACGCCGATCCGCACGAGCTGGAAAACCTCTACCATCGGCCCGGGCAACAGGGACGGGTCCGCGAGCTGGTACAGCGGATTCAGGACTGGCAGGAGCGGAGCGGAGACGAGGTGATGCTGCCTGCGGTATGAGGGTTTTCCGTTGGTGCGAGCGGCCCTGAGGGTTTTGGCCGGATAGGCGAGAGGAATGATCCTTTATCGGTTTGCGCTTATCCGACCTTGGCACAGATACAGAGGCTGCGATTGTTTTTTCACCGGACGTAGGGCGGCGTTTTTCGCCAATAAATATTACGACGATCGGGGGAAGAGCTTGTCTTCCAACGCCTCCTGCGTACTTTGCGACCGCCCCGAATGATCGCCGCCGAGCCAGCGGTAGGCGCGCGGAAAAAGGCTTAGCGAACGGTCTTCCAGCGGCAGTTTGAGCGCTACGCTGCCCCAGAGCGCCGAGTATTTGGCGGCGATGGCGGCTTCGAGCGATTGGCGCAGATCGTGGCCGGAAACGAATAACTCGCCGCCATTCTCCACCACGTCGAGAAATGAGAGCACCGAAGTTCCCAGATAGGTGTAGCGGGGGTATTCCAGCGGCGTATAGGAGCGGTCTACTTTGATTCGCTTACCTTGTTCGTCGAAACCCTGGAAGATCTCGGGTGGCCCCCAATCCCAGCGCACCAGCGCGTCGTCACTCCAGATGTCGACGCCGCGTAGGGGTGTCGGCGATCCGAAAACCGGGGCGATCAAGCCATTGTCGAGTTTGAATTGTCCGTTGATGATCAGGCCTTCATCGTCGTCTTTTTCGAGCGCTTCCTGCGGAGTGCCCCAGGCGATGACTTCGGAGATTTCGGCCTGGGTGAGCAGCCGCAGAACCGCGATGTGCTGACAGCCTCCCCCCGAGATTTCGCCGCCCCATCCGTGGACGCTGGCCCCGCGCAGTGGGCCGTATTCGCCCGCGTGTACCCAGCGTGCCGCTTCCTGAACTTCGCTCATCGCGCGCTGCAGGTTGCCGCCGGCAAAGACCACGCCGCGCTCTTCGCACTCTGTGATCATTGCATCGACATCGGAGAGTTTCGCCTCGATGGGTTTGTCGGTGGAGACTCCTTTGACGCCGGCTTGAGCCGAGGCGATCACCGCTTCTTTGATGTATTTCCCAGGGAGCACGACGACCGAAATATCGGGGCTCTGGTGGCGGAACAGATCTTCGGCATCTTGATAGAGTGCGGAAATGCCGAAGCGCTCGCCGACGGCCTTGCGGCGCTCGGGGTTGTATTCGGCAATGGCGACCAGCTCGGTATTGGGCAAGGTCTGGTAGACCTCGGCGTAGTGCTGGCCCAGACGGCCGCAGCCGATGATCGCGACAGTGTATTTTTCAGTCATAGTCTTTTCTCCTCAGTCCCAGATGGGCCAGTCTCGTGCTTGTAATTGGGTCCAGATTTGCTCGAATTCTTCGCTCCCGTCGTCTTCGCGTTCTCTGAAGCGGATACCGGGAGCGAAGGGCTCGTCGACACCCTGTTTCATCAATCGTTCGGTTTGCTGCAGATTGCGGTAGTAGTGCTCGATCCCGCCGGGGAGCGTAAGGACCGAAAAATGGCGCGGCCATTCGGCCGCCGGCTCGTCGCGGTAGCGGGCGACGGCATCCTCGTCGAGCTCGACTCCCAGACCCGGTCCAGAAGGCACCTTCATAAAACCGCGCTGGACTCTAAGAGGCTCGGTGATCAAGTCGTCGACATAGGTGTGGCTGGCGGTGACGCCGGGTAGGGTCGCGGTGCGCATGACCGTACCGAGTTGGCAGGCGAAGGCAGCGGTGATGCCGGTGCCGACGTATTGCAGTAAAATCGGAGTATTGGCTGCGGCGAAGCACCAGGACGCGGCCAGTGCGCCGCGGATATTTTCGTGGCTGCAGAGCGCGCCGTCGAAATCGCCGGCGCGCAGTCCCAGCCAGGGGCCCGAAGGCTGGCGTACCGGTCCGTCGAGAACGGTGCCGACGCCGTGGAGATAGAAGGGGATGCGGATTTCGTTGTGCAGTCGGCGCCATCCCTCTATATCGTTGGCGAAGATCGGTTCCTCTATACCTTTGACGATGGGGATTTTCTCCAGCTCGCGCAAAATCGGCAATGCCGTCTCGACATTGACCAGCGAGCCGTTGAAGTCGAATTCGATGCGGAAGTCGGAGGGGGCGGCTTCCTGCATCGCCTGGGCCTGTTCGACCACGTCGTAGAAGGCGCGGGCTTTGCACTTGAGTCCGCGATAGCCGCGCGCGGCGGCTTCTGCCACTTCGGCTGCCGAGTCCTCGGGCGACATCGAGGGCATCCACCAGCCCATGCAGACCCACTCCCTGACCTGTTGGCCCATGAGTTTCGAGGCCGGGATCCCGAGGTGCTTGCCCATCAGGTCGTAGCAGGCCATGTCGAGATTGAAGCGCCCGGTACTCATCACGTGGTCGAAGGGGCTAGTGCCAAGGTAAGAGTCGAGCAATGCTTGTTCGAAGGGCGGGCCGGGATTTTCGCCCAGGCCGACCAGACCGGTGTCGGTGTGGAATTTGTAGAGGGTTATCTCTTCGGTCATCCCGAAGTGGTAAAATGTTTTGCGGATCCGGTCCTCATAGGGGATTCGCAGTGGGATGGTTTCGATCTCGGTGATTTTCATAATCGGGATCCTCGATCTTCAGCGGCGGTTTGGTAAGAGGTTGCGACCCAGTCGGCGTTCTGCGCGGCATTGGCCAGGTAGACTTCGTTGATGGTTCCCTGGAAGCGGGCACTGCCGCGGGCGATATGGCCGAGGTCGATGCTGGAATTGGTCTGCTGGAGCGGATGGCCGGAAGCCGGGCGTCTGGCGGCGAGGGCGCCATCGATATAGAGTGCGATTTCGGCACCATCGTAGACTCCGACCAGGTGATGGGTGCCGGGTGCGAGGGGTTGGTGGCAGGCAATATCGACGGCTCCCCCGGAGGTGTTGACCGTAAAGCTGGGTCCCCGTAGTGCGGCACATAGTCCACCGTTGTGCCCGAAGTCGCCGTAGCGGAGCGAGAAGGCTCCATCGCTGCCCAGGGTATCGTAGCGGAGGACGCGGCCATGGGCCTGCCCGTCGTCGCGGTCGCCGCGCCAGGGGGCGGTGTAGAAGTAGCGCCCGTCGAAGGCGCCGGCGTTGTAGGCGGTGGTATTCAAGCCGTCGGTGCAGCTGGCGTCGTACGCGGTCCAGCTTGCGGGATCGGTAAAGGCTTCCGTGGTATCGTAGCGGAGCCAGTTGCAGTGGAAGACGCTTTCGCCGGGTGCGGCTGCGCGGGTGAAGGGCATATAGTAGATATAACGCCCATCGAAGAAACCGCCATCGAAACCGCCGGTATCGAGACCGCCGGTCTGTGCCGCGTCGTGGGTTTCCCAACTCCGGGGATCGGAGAAGGGTTTTTCGGTGTGGTAGCGCAGCATCTGGCTATTGCCGTAGGCACAGAAGTAGATATGACAACCGTCGAAGAGTACGCCTACATTCATTTGCATGCCGAGTGGGCTGGCGTCGAAGGTTTCCCAACTCTGCGGGTCGGTGAAATTTCCCTCGGTGGCATAGCGCAGGACTTCGCCGCCGCTGAGGGGGGCGAAATAAACGTGGCGCCCGTCGTAGACCGCCCCGTCGAAACAAGTGGCTCGGGGTGAGACCTGCTGGGCGTCGAAGACAGTGTAGCTGGTGGGGTCTTTTAGCGGGGCCTGGGTGTCGTAGCGCAGGATCTGGCCGCTGGGCTCATCGTCCAGAGAAGCGCCTGGGTCGGCGGTATCAGCGGTTTTGGCCTGTGTATAGCCCGGACAGAAGTAGAGGTATTGCCCGTCGAAGGCTAGGCCCTGCCCGGAGTGGGGGAATTCGGCGTCGTGGGCTTCCCAGCTGCTGGAATCTTTGAACGATCCTCGGGTGTCGTAGCGCAGCAGGCGCGAGTGGTGGGTTTTGCCGTCGTCGCGGGGATTGAAATAGACATAGCGCCCATCGAAAGCGCCGCCGTAAAAACCAGCGCTGTGCAGGCCGTCGGTATAAGAGGCGTCGTAGGCTTCCCAGGCAGCGGGGTCGTTGAACTCGCCCTGGGTATCGCAGCGCAGAACGCGGCCGTGGACCGAGCCGCGGTCCTGCTGGTCGCGGATCGGGCAGAAGTAGATATAGCGTCCGTCGAATACTGCACCGAAGTAGCCTCGGGTATTGAGGCCGTCGGTAGTCCCGGCATCGTAGGCGGAGAAGGCGTCGAAGGTGGCGCGGGGTGCCCATTGCGAGACCAGCGGTTGCATCGCTTCGGCGCGAAGGGCGGAGCTGTGGACCCAGGCGCCGACGGTCAGTGCCGTATCGAGGGAAAGGTCGAGTGCCAGGGCGGGAGTGGGTTCTGAGGTTGGTGTTATGCGGTGTTCGATGAGCTTGGTCATGAATATCCCCGAGATGCGATTGGATGAATCGCTGCCAAAGATACGCTCTATCCCCGGCGCTGCCAATTGCATTGCCATTGGCAGGAGCAGAGGGTACGGCTATTTTGGTGCGTGCACTATATAACCATTTGTGTTAGCCACTTGCCCGAACGGATCTCAGCGATCGATTCGACCTGGATTGTGCGTTGGGTTGCGATCGTTATCGGGCATTTATGCCGTGCGGCATCCGGTAGGCGTTTGATGAGAAAGCCAACAGCCCTCCTATACCAGTCACTCCTTCTGTTGCTCTATAGCGTTGAAATCTGGGGCGCTGAGAATCCGTTTAGTCGGGGTGTCAACCTGACGAAGTGGTTACAGGCTCCGAGTGCGCGGCAGGTTCAGTTCAGCAAATTCGGACGCCAGGATCTGCTGCAGATCAGGAGCCTCGGCGCCGATGTGGTACGCCTGCCGATCAATCTGCACGCGATGACCAGCGGCCCACCGGCGTACGAGGTGGATCCGCTGCTCTACGTCTTTCTCGATCAGATCGTCGGTTGGGCTCATGAATTGGGATTGCATCTGATTCTGGACAACCACACTTTCGACCCGGCCGAGCGGACCTCGCCGCAGATCGGCGAAATACTGATCCCGGTTTGGACGCAGCTCGCGGCGCATTTTGCCGCCAATCCAGCCGAGCTGTACTACGAGGTGCTCAACGAGCCGCACGGGATTGCCGATCCGACCTGGAACGAGATCCAGGCGCAGGTGATCGAAGCGATAAGAGCGGTGGATCAGCGTCATACGATCATTATCGGGCCGGCGAATTGGAACAGCTATCGCAATTTGGCGCAGATGCCTGTTTACGACGATCCCAATCTGATTTACACCTTCCATTTCTACGATCCCTTTCTTTTTACCCACCAGGGGGCGAGCTGGACCGATCCCTCTATGGGCCCGCTGGCGGGCGTGCCCTTCCCCTATGATCCGGCCCGAATGCCGGCCCTACCGGCGGTGCTGAGAGGGAGTTGGGTCGGAAACGCGATGGGCACTTATGACCAGGAGGGCACCATCGCCAGGGTGCAGGAGTCGATTGATATGGCCGCACGTTTTCGCGATGAGCGCGGTGTATTGCTCTTTTGCGGGGAGTTTGGGACCCATATGCCCAATAGCGACGCGTCGGATCGCGTCCTGTGGTACGAGGTGGTCCGGAGACATTTGGAGGCCCGGGGGATCGCCTGGACGATCTGGGATTATCAGGGCGGTTTCGGACTTTTCGAGCGGGGATCTAGTGAGCGCTTCGATTTCGATCTCAATCTGCCGTTGCTCAGAGCGCTGGGACTGAATGTGCCGGAGCAGCTGGATTTTGAACTCGAGCCGACGATGGAGGGCTTTGAACTCTATGGAGATGCGATTGGGTCCGGGATCGCCGAAGCCAGTTATATTGTGTCGGGGCTGATCGACTTCTACTCGGAGCAGGATCCGGCTTTTGGCCGCTATTGCATCGATTGGACCGGAGTGGGGCAGTACCAATCCATCGGCTTTGATTTTCGGCCGATCAAGGATCTCTCGATCCTGGTGGCGGCGGGGTATGTACTCGAATTCTGGGTGCGGGGCAGTACGCCGGGAACTTCATTCGATGTCCGGCTGGTCGATACCGATACCGATGACCCCGATGACCATCCCTGGCGGGTACGTGTCACGGTGGACGAAGAACGGGTATCCTGGGATGGCGAGTGGCACCACGTTCAGCTGGCCTTGAGCGATTTTGTCGAGCACGGGGCCTGGGAGGATGAGTGGTTCGAGCCGCGGGGAGTATTCGACTGGCAGGCGATCGATCGCTTCGAGATCGTCGCCGAGCATCACGATCTGAAAGATATCCACTTCGGGTTCGATCAGTTGCAGATCGCGGCTCCGTCGCCATCGGTTGTGGCGGTCGGCGACCAGGTATTGCCCCAAGCTCTGAGCCTGGAGCCGAACTATCCCAACCCCTTCAATGCCGCGACGACGATTCGCTACGAGTTGGCTGTGGCGACTTTAGTGCAGATCGCCGTTTACGATATGGCTGGCCAGCAGGTGCGGGTGCTGGTGGATGAGTGGAGGGCGGCCGGACGCCATGCGGTGGGATGGAATGGCGTCGATAGCGAAGGTCGGGCGTCGGCCAGCGGGATTTATGTCTACGAGATGACCGCAGCGGGACGCAGAGCAATGGGGAAGATGGTCCTGGTCCGTTGACGAGGTGTGGCGTTGGGTCTCTATCGGTTGTTGGCCCCAGTGTTAGGGCAGCGCTTTCTCTTCGCGCAGCAGGCGTATCGTCTGGCGAAAGGCATCGATGGTTTGTTCGCGGTCTGCGTCGGTGTGGGCGACGGAGACCGGTGCGCCGGGCCAGCCCTGGATATCGACGCCGTGGAGCAATACTCCGAGGCGGACTTTCATCGCCAGAGCCGGATCGTTGGGTGCTTTGATGGTCTGGTAATCGTGTTCACCGGCTTCGATGCGTTCGCGGCTGGTGTCGATGCCCTGCGGGTTCAGGAAGACGTGGAAGCCGCCGAAGCTGCCGTAGGCGATCCAGGATACGCCCTCGGCCGCAAAACTCTCGTTCAACCCGTCCATCAGCGCATTGCCATAGTCGATAGCCTGCTGGCATACCTCGGTGTCGCGCACGATGTCGAGGGCGGCGATGCCTGCTGCACAGGTGGTGGGTACCGCGTTGAAAGTGCCCATGTGGAAGATCTTTTCCGCGCCGTCTTGTGCCGCGCGGCGGAAGTCCAGCCCGGCTAGAATATCGCGGCGGCCGACGAGTGCGGCGCCGGGCATGCCGCCGGCGACGATTTTGCCCAGCGTCGCCATATCGGGTGTGATGCCATAGGCTTGTTGAGCGCCTCCTCTGGAGCAGCGAAAACCGCAGATCACCTCGTCGAAGATCAGCACGGTGTCGGTTGCGGTTGCCAACTCGCGCAGTCCCTGCAAAAATTCGGGTTGGATCGGTACCTGGCCCCAGGTCGATCCGGTGGGTTCGAGGATGATCGCGGCGATATCGCCGGACGCGCGGAGCAGCTGCTCGGTCGCTTCCAAATCGTTGGGTGGCGCGTGGACTATGGTTGCAGCAGTGCCTGCGGGCACGCCGCGCGGTGGGGTGCCATCGTGGTGATTGACGAAACCGCCGGCGACATAGTCGTGCCAGCCGTGGAAATGGCCGGTGAAGCGGAGGATTTTTTCGCGCCCGGTATAGGCCCGCGCCAGGCGCATGGCGAGCATCGTGGCCTCGGTGCCCGAGTTATTGAAGCGGACGCTCTCGGCACAGGGGATCAATGCCTGGATTCGCTCGCCCCATTCGAGCTCGAGTTCGTGAGAGGCGCCGTAGTGGGTGCCCTTGTCCAGTTGTTTGCGGACGGCCTCGGTGACTGCGGGGTGGTTGTGCCCCAGAAGGAGGGCGCCGTGACCGCCGGGGTAGTCGACGTATTCGTTGCCGTCGAGGTCCCATTTGTGTCCGCCATCGGCATGGGTGACGTAGATGCCGTGTGGCTCGATATACCGGGCGTCGTGGGTGATGCCGGTGGGGAATATATTCCGTGCTCTACTGGCTCTCTCGAGCGACGTGGCGGTTTTTCGACAATAGGCTGCGACCAGGGGAGAGTCGTCTAAGTCTATCGGGCAGGGGGGCGCTAGCTGAGTGGTGGTCATGGCGGAGTTCCTTTATTGAGCGTCTATACGGTCCAGGGCGTCGTCGAGTTGGGCGGCCATTTCTTCCGGGGGGGTCAGGGGTGAGCTGACGTCGTCGTAGGGGGTGACCTGGTTGGTTTTTGGGTCCCAGTGCACAGGGCCATAGGGGGCTGGCTGACCGGTCTGGGCCATATGGTGGTAGAGCGAGTCGCCCTTGTTGTAGTGCCAGAATTCGCCGGGATAGTGGAGGAAGCCCTGACGTTCCATCAGGGCGGTGATCTCGCGGCGGTTTTGCCGTTCTTCAGTGCTGACGAAGGGCGAGTCCATCGGCGTGTACTCGCTCATTTCGAGATAGGGTTTGCCGCGCCAGACTTCTTTCCCGTCGTCCAGGCGAAAGACCGAAATATCGACTGCGGCGCCCATGGTATGAGTGCCGCGGTTGGGATAGTTGGCGACTAAACAGGTCGAGCGGCGGCGGATCAGGTCTAGCGGCGGAGTTTGGCCGCCGAGCTCCCAACGACAACTGCCGACGATCATGTCGAACACCACCGGTTTCTGCCCGAGCAGGGTCTGCATCTGCTGAGTGCGGTAGCCGTCCTCGATCTTGAGCAGCCAGCCGCGTTCGCGCATTTCGCGAGCGATGGCCAGGAGGTCGGGGATCAGACTCTGGCGGATATAGAAGATGCGGTCGAGATCGCCGGCTATTTTAGTTGCGGAAAAGAGCATTTCTATACCAGCGTCATCGGCGGCGTCGGCTATCGAGGCGAATCCCTCGCCGGACTCGATGGTGGGATATTCGGTCATCGCCTGCAGCAGGTGGTGGCTGCGCTCCATATGCTCGGTCCAGAAGCGGCGGCGGCTTTCTTCGTCAGGACGGGTCTCGGGCGGCATGTTTTTAAACGTCGGGAGGTGATCGCGAAGTATAAGCAATTCGTCGAGGAGCTACAATAACGGGGACTGGTGGGGATGGATCAAGTCTGTCGAGTGTTGACAGTACCTTCTTTGTTTGCCTGCTTCCCAGGTATTGAAGAATTCACCGGGAGCCAGATAATGATCATTAAAGATATCGAAGCGATTCTCCTTAAAATGCGCTACAGACCCGAGCTGGAGCAGTGCGTGCTGCGCTCGGGGTTGCGCAGTACCAACGCGCAGGTGACGCTCTATCGCGTCGAGTTGGAGGGGGGTGCGGTGGGTTATGGAGATAGTATCGGCGTGCCGACGGACGTGGCGGGTTTTATTGGGCGCAACGCCCTTACCGGTCTCCAGCAGATCCGCCACGGCGGAGTGCAAATGGCGCTTTATGATGCGGTGGGACGAGCGCTGGGCGTACCGGCGCACGAACTAATGGGACGGCAGGTACGCGACAAGGTTCCCTTTGCCTACTGGAGCTGTTGTTTGAGTCCGGAGGAATGGGCGCAGCAGGCCCAGCGGGCGGCCGAATTGGGCTATAGGGTTTATAAGTTCAAGTGCCGTCCCTGGTGGGATCCGGTCGAGCAGATCGAGGCGGTGGCCAGGGTGGTGCCCGAGGGATTTACCTGTTGGCTGGATTTCAACGGACATCTGCGCGAAGTGCGGCAGGCTCTGCCGGTGCTGGAGGAGTTGTCCAGGCACGATTGTATTGGAGGTTTCGAGTCGCCGATGCCCCAGCGCGATGCGGAAGGGTACCGCACCCTGCGCGCCAAGCTCAACAAACCGATCGCCGCGCACTTTGGCAGCGGCTGTTGTCATGTGCGCTCAGACCCGGGTTTTGATCGGGGCGTGACGGCAATGGACCAAATCGCAAGGGGTTTGTGCGATGGTTTTGTGATGGGGGGTGGTGACGTACAGGGCGTGCTCGATAAATCAGCGGTTGCACAGGAGGCGAAGAAGCCGTTCTGGATTCAGGTGGTGGGGACCGGTTTGCGGGCGGCGTGGGTTGTGCATCTGGCAAGCGTATGCAGGCAGGCGACGCTCTCGAGTCTGGCGGCGCATAATATCTGGCAACAGGATCTGGTGGAGGGGCCGGTGCCGGTAGCCGGTTTCGCACCGGTGCCGCAGGGTCCGGGGTTGGGCGTAGAGGTCGATGAGGCGGCGATTGCGGAACTGAGGCAGGCCGAGCCGCTGGAGGTGGTGCGGGAGATTACCACGGTGGTCCATCCCGATGGAGTGCGCTGGCACTTCGCCTCCGAGCAGCAGCGGCATGAGACCTATTACTTCGGCAGCGCACCGGGCTTTGTGCGCGGGGTGCGGCTGGAGACCCGAGCTGACGATGGTTCGGCGGATTTCGCCGATTTATTTGGCCGCTGCGAAATTGCACCGGTACTGAGCGGGAGCTGAAATATGAATACACCACCTGCTGATGGTCGCCGCGTTCCGGTGCAGGAGTTGCGCGGGCTGGTCGCTGAGATTTTCGCCGCGGTACCGGTACCAGCCGCCGATGCGCAGCTCATTGCCGATTTGCTCATCGACACCGAGTTGCGCGGAGTGGTTAGTCACGGCGTGCTGCAGGTGGAGCGCTATGTGACCAACTTCAGGGAGGGTATGACCAATACCCATCCGCAGGTGAAGGTGCTGCGCGAAGGACCGACGACGGCGGCGTTGAGCGCCGAGGGAGGGTTGGGGATCGTGGCCGGGACGCAGGCGATGCAGATGGCGATTGCCAAGGCCAAAGAGATGGGCATGGCAGCGGTGACGCTGGTCTACCACGAACATATCGGCAGTGCGGGCAAATACGTGCGGATGGCGATGCGCGAGGATATGGTCGGCATCTGTCTTTCGGGGCGCAGCACCTCACCGAATGCATATCAGGGGATGGTGAGTGGGTCTATCCAGGGCAGTCCGCCTTTTTGCATCGGTGTACCTTCAGGGCCGGATCATCCCGATTTCCTGGTCGACTTCGCCACCGGAATGTCCTGGGACGAGGAAAGCTTCGCCAAGATGCCGGAGGTGTATTTTCGCGGGTTGGGGCTGGCGCACGCGGCCAATATGCTGAGCGGTACTTTGGGGGGGCAGATGCTGGAGGAGTACGATCGGAGGAATACTCGATACCAGCGTGCTGATCAGTCGTCGTTCTACCTGGCGCTGGCGATCGAATCCTTCGTGTCGGTGGAGGCGTTCAAGGCCGATATGGACGATCTGATGCAGAGCGTGGGAGGGATGGAGCCGTTTCCGGGCCTGGAGTTGGCGCACTTGCCCGGCGGACCGGAATGGCACCGGGAGCGGGAATACGCCCGCGACGGAATTCCGATTTCACTGGAGGCGGTTGAGGGGCTGGAACGGATGGGGGAGTTGGTGGGGGTGGAAATGCCCTGGTAGTTTCAGCGCCGGTCTTCGAGCCAGTACGAATAGAGTCGGGCCTGGTGCAGGTAAAATTTCAGCCGCACCGGTTTTTCGAAGACCAGGTCATGCGGGTGTTTCCAGATGAATTTTCCGCGGAGGCTATTGCCGGTGAATGGCGGCGGTTCTTCGCCGGGGACCCAGAAACCCGGGTGGGGACGGCCGGTTTCGCCGTCCTGGATTTCGGCGTAGATCTCACCCCAACGCGCGTCGGCGTTGAGGTAGAGATCCTCGCCGCGCCAGTGGAAGGGTTTGGTGACGATGGTGCCGATTTCGTCGCCGTCGATCGAGGCGAAACGGTCGGGTGGGAGTTTGGCCAGCGAGAGCGCGCCGGAGTCGGCGAAATGGCTCTCGTCGACATTGAGGCGGAAGAGCTCCTTGCAGCGGTTGAAACGGCGGTACATTTCGATACTGCCGGGCATGCGCAGCGCGTTGTAGTAGGCCCAGATTTCACCGTTATCGCGGATGATGGGCGGTCCGGACATCAGCAGCTGGCTGGTACCGTAATTTTCGCCGTCGAAGGGCTCGATGCCGATGAAGGGGGTCCGCTCGGCGACTCTTTTCCAGGTGTGGAGATCGCGCGAGACGGCCATCTCGATCTGGTTGATGCGGGTGTAATTGGTCGCCGGTGGGGGTATGGCGCCAAATGGATTGAAGACGGTCGGAAAGCCGATGTACAGACCCTGGTAGGGCAAAACGGCCATATTGTAGATCTCGGCGATATAATCCTTGTCATCGATGATTGGCGGGGTTATATAGGCCGGATCGTCGATGATTTTGCGGACCCGTTGGCGGCGATTTTCCCGGTCGGTCTCGTCGCTGTGGAAGATGAGCACGGGGTCGGAGAAGGTCGTGAAGTCTTTGCTGGTCGAAAGCCAGACCGAGCGTCCCCATTCGGTGCCCTGCTTGACCAGTGCGAGGTATTGTCGGGTGTAGGGATCCCAGGTGAATTGCGATTCGTCCTGGCTGGGGATCGAGATGGAGTCGAGCATGGTCCAGGCGAAACCATCGGGCGATACGCCGGCCTGGCGGTTGCCGGAGGAGAACAGGGCCTTGTAGCGGCGTTCGGGGTCGGGGTCTTGCTCATCGCGGACGATATGGTACATGCCGGGGCCGTTGGGATCGCAGGCGATATTGTTGTTTTTGGATCCCTCCCATTCGTAGAGCCCTAAATCGGGTTTTTCCCATAGTTCGCCGTCTTTAGATCTCGCATAGCGAGCGCCCGGGCCCATGTACCACCATTCCCATAAGTTTTTTTCTGGGTTCCAGATCGGTGCACTGCGGCTCTGTACTCCGCCGTTGATGAGGGGGCCGAATTTTTCGGGTGGATGCAGGGAGCGGGTGGTGTCCTGGGTGAGGATCAGGCCGGCGTCGTCGAGAAAGAGCTGGTGATATCGTTTGGGGTCGATCAGGTCGTGCGTCATGGGATCCTGGTTTCTCGTCGCGGATGGGTGTGATGATTGCGCGGTGCTGACGGGATATGCGCGGTTTGCCCCCTTTGTGGGGATCGGGTAAAATACACTGCAGCGGTCGGCCGAACAACCGGCGCGACCGAGAGCGAGGAGGCGTTTGGCGATGAGTGAAAATATGCGCGAGTGCTATCTGGCGGAACGGGTGGCGCTGGTCACCGGAGGGGCACAGGGGAATGGTCGCGCCATTGCCGTCGAGTTGGCGCGGCGCGGTGCCGATCTGGTGCTGGTCGATATCGATCCCGAGGGCGTGGAGCAGAGTGCTGAAGCGTTGCGGCAAGAGGGTGCAGCGGCACTGGCGGTCGCTGCCGACTGCAGTCGGGTCGACGAGATTAAAAAAGCGGTAGACGCAGCGGTTGGCGTCCACGGTCGAATCGATGTGCTGGTCAACAATGCGGGGATCATCCGGGTCTCGAGTTTTCCCGCGGTCAGCGAAGCGGACTACGATGCGACGATGGATCTCAACGCCCGGGGCGCGTACTTCTTCATGCAGGAGGTCGCAGCGCAGATGCCGGACGGGGGCCATATCGTCAATATCGCCTCGGGTGCCGGGATCGATGGCAAAACGCTTTCGCCGCCCTATGCCGCTAGCAAAGCCGCATTGATCGCCATGACCAAGACCATCGCCCGCGCTTTAGGTCCTCGCAATATCACGGTCAATGCGGTGGCGCCGGGGATTATCGATACGCCTTTTCACGACCAGCTCGACCAGAAGATCGGCATCGAAGAACTCGGGCTGGAGTCGGGTGAATTTATCCAGCAGCGGGCGGCCGACGTGCCCTTGGGGAGGATCGGCACTTCGCAGGATGTGGCGGGGGTCGTTTCTTTTCTGACCTCGCCGGCGGCAGCCTATATCACCGGAGAGACGGTTATTCTCGCCGGTGGTTGGGTAATCGATTAGGCAAGAGGAGGGATAGCGTCATGGATCGCCTGCAGCTTTCTGCGGCACAAAAGCAATCGTTTGCGACCTTTGGCTTCCTGGCCCTGCCGGGGTTACTAAAAGATGTTATCGGCGAGATCATCGAGGCCTTCGAGCAAGTCTGGCCGCGATGCAACCGCACGCACGAGGGCAAGGAGCGCTCGATGATCGTGCCTTTCATCGATCAGCATGCCAGGCTCTGCGCGTTGCTGGACGACCCGCGGATCGAAGGATTGGTCGGTGGATTGCTAGGCGACGATTTCAACTATCTCGGTTCGGACGGGAATTACTACGTGGGAGACACGGCCTGGCATTCGGATCGCTGGACGCGGGAGTTGAGCTGGGTCAAAGTTGCGTTTTATCTCGATCCGGTTGGGCGCGAGACGGGTTGTCTGCGGGTGATCCCGGGCAGCCATCGCCTCGATGAGCCCTATGCAATTCAACTCCATGCCGGGATCGGAAATTCGGCCGAGATCTGGGGGGTGGAGGGCTCTCAGGTGCCGGCACTGGCGCTGGAGTGCGAGCCGGGCGATGTGGTGGTCTTCGACCACAATTTAAAGCATGCTTCGTTCGGGGGCGGGTCCAGGCGGCGGATGTTCACGATCAATTGCTGCGAGCGCGGGGTGGGGGAGAAGATAGAGGCGGTTAAACAGGGAGTCAGCGACCACGCCAAGTACGGGATGACGCAGATGTACAGCGAGAGGATGGTGGCGACGGCTGGACCGGGGCGGATGGTGCACCTGGAAGAGGTGCTGGCGAATCAAGGTCATATGCCCGAGGTGGCGGCCAGGTTTGCTGCGGAACAAGCGGCGCACTAGCTATGCCACGCTCAGTTAGCAATGCCGGCAGCAGGGAGTAAAAGGTTGTGACAATGGCGAGGATTGAACGCAGTTTCGGCGGTGTTGTCGCACCGGTGGGCGAAAATGGCTCTCGGGTGCTCGTGTTCGGCCGGGGCGGCAAAGACGCGCATCGCGTCGCTCGGCGCTGACGGGATTACTATGTGCGCTTATAGACTGGGCGTGGATATCGGCGGCACCTTTACCGATGCGGTGATGATGGACGAGTCCTCCGGAGCGCTTTCGCTGGTCAAGATGGCGAGCACGCCGCAGGATCCGTCGCTGGGATTTCTCAATGTTGTGCAGCGGGGGCTGGGGGAGCGCGAGGTTGCCGGCAGTGAGATTGACTACCTGGTGCACGGGACCACCGTTGTGACCAATACCATTATCGAGGGCAAGGGGGCCCGAACCGCACTGGTAGCCACCAAAGGGTTCAGCGATGTATTGGAGATCGCCCGGCAGATCCGGCCCAAACTCTACGATATTTTCTGCGAAAAACCTCCTCCCTTAGTCCCGCGCCATCTGTGTTACGGGGTGCCCGAGCGTCTCGATTTCGCCGGTCGGGTACTGGAGGAGTTGGATGAGACGGCGGTGCGGGACCTTGTGGTCCAGCTGGAGCGGGAGCAGGTCGAATCGGTCGTGGTCTGTTTGCTCCACGCGTACGTCAATCCACTGCACGAGCGGCGGGTCGGCCAGATTCTGCAGCAGGCGTTGCCCGAGGTCTATATCTCGCTCTCGTCGGACCTGTGCCCGGAGATGCGCGAGTATTTCCGCGCCAGCACTACTGCAGTCAATGCGGTGGTATTGCCGGTGGTCAGCCGCTACCTCGCGGAACTGGACCGGCGACTGGCGGAAATCGAAGTCGAGGTTCCGCTGCACCTGATGACTTCGGCCGGGGGGATCGTCTCGTCGGGAGTGGCGCGCGGTGCACCGATCCATCTCATCGAGTCGGGACCGGCGGCCGGGATCATCGGTGCAACTTATATCGGCGGGTTGGCCGGCATCGCCGATCTGATCAGTTTTGATATGGGAGGCACGACTGCCAAGGTGGGACTGGTGGAGGGGGGATCGCCGAGGATTAGCACCGATCTGGCGGTGGGCACTGAGGCAGTCGCTGGAGATTCGGCTTCCGGGTATCCGGTGCGGTCGCCGGTGGTGGATCTGGTTGAGATCGGTGCCGGTGGCGGCAGCATTGCCTGGATCGATGCGGGTGGAGGTTTGCGGGTGGGGCCGAAGAGCGGGGGAGCTGATCCCGGTCCCGCCTGCTATGGACTGGGGCAAGAAGCGCCCTGTGTCACCGATGCCAACCTGCTCCTGGGCCGGCTCAATCCCGATTACTTTATCGGCGGCGAACAAGAGTTGCATCCAGAGCTGGCGAGAGCAGCAGTGCGCGACCTGGCCGGGCGCCTGGGGCTGGAGACGCTGGCGGCGGCCAGTGGAATCGTCGAGATTGCCAACGCCAATATGGTTGGTGCGATCCGGTTGGTATCGGTGCAGCGGGGTTTCGATCCCAGGGATTTCGTGCTCGTCGCCTACGGTGGCGCCGGGCCGGTGCATGCCAACGCTCTGGCGCGGGAGTTGCAGATCCCCAAAGTGCTGGTGCCGCAGAGTCCGGGTGTCACTTCGGCGCTGGGGCTTTTGGTCGGCGATATCGTGCACGACTATCTTCGTTCGAGTATCAGCCCGATTGATGCGATCGATTTCAGCTCCGTCAACGAGCTCGGCGACGAAATGGAGCGAGAAGGGCGACGGTTACTCGAATCCGAGGGAGTTGAAGCGGGGGCGATGCGCTTCGAGCGCTTTCTCGACATGCGCTATATAGGACAGTCCTACGAGTTGCCGATCCAGAGCCCACGTCGGCATCTGGTCGCAGGTGATGAGGCGCTTTTGAATAGAGCTTTTTACCAAGCTCACCAGCGCGTTTATGGTTTTGCCGCGACCGATGAGCCCACGGAACTCATCAATCTGCGGCTCAAGGCCATCGGTGCTATTCCGCGTCCGCACCTCCCGGTTGCGGAACTCTCGGGTCCGGAGAGTTCCGCGGCGCTAAAAGCCGAGCGGGCGGTTTATTTTGCGGAAGCCGGTGGTTTGGTACCCTGTGCGATATACGATCGTTACCGCCTCAAAGCCGGCAACCGGATCGAAGGACCAGCGATCGTCGAGGAGATCGATTCGACCACCGTCGTCCATCCCGGCTATGCGGCGGGGGTGGACCCGCATCGCAATCTGATAATCCAGAGGGTCGAATAATGGCTGCAGGAGGAATGGGGCTCAAGATGGATCCTATCGCCTTCGAGGTGCTGCGCAGTGCTTTCGACGCCGCGGCGAACGAGATGGGGGTGGCGCTCAAGAAGGCGGCGTATTCGACCAATATCAAAACCCGCGCCGATTTCTCATGCGCGCTCTTCGATAGCGAACTGAGGCTTATTGCGCAGTCCTTCTCGCAGCCAGTGCATCTGGCCTCGATGTCGAGGATGGTCCCCAGCGCCATCGCAGGCTATGGACCGGAGCGACTGGAGGTGGGCGATGCGGTGGTGATGAACGATGCGCATCAAGGCGGGGTCCACCTCAACGACATCTGCGTTATCGCACCGCTTTTTGTCGACGGCAAGATCCAGGGTTACGCCGCGACCATCGCCCATCACACCGATATCGGCGGTTTTGCGCCCGGTGGCTACTGCATATCCAACGAGATCTACCAGGAGGGGATCATTATCCCGCCGGTGAAGCTGGTCGCTGGCGGCGAAATCAATCGCGATGTCTTTGATCTGGTACTTGGCAATATCCGCGCCCCGCAGCAAATGGGGGGTGACTTCCGGGCGCAGATTGCGGCCTCGCTTTTGGGGCAGCGGCGAATGGGGGAAATCCTGGCGAAGTTCGGGGCGCAGAAGGTACTTTTATTTATCGATGAATTGATCGATTACACCGAGCGCTGGGCGCGGGCGGAGATCGCCCGATTGCCGGAGGGGGAGTACTGTACCGAGGGATTTCTCGACGACGATGGGGTCAGCGACCGACCGATCCGGCTGGTGCTGCGGGTAGAGATTGCGGATGGACGGGTGCGCTTCGACCTGGAGGGCACCGATGCGCAGCGGAATGCGCCGATGAACGCGACTTTGACCCAGACCTATTCGCCGCTGGCCTACGTGGTCAAGTGCTTGATCGATCCGGAAGTACCGACCAATATGGGGTTTTACAAGCTCATCGAGGTGGTGGCGCCGGAGGGCACGGTGGTCAACGCGCAGCGCCCGGTCGGCGTGGTGGGGGGCTGGGAAGTGGCGATGCGTCTTTGCGATCTGGGTTTTCGCGCTCTTGCCGCGGCGATGCCCGACAAGGTGATGGCCAGCACCAAGAGCATCAATTGCCATATGGCCTGCGGCGGCTTCGATCCGCGTCGCGGCGACTATTACGCGTTTATCGAGACGCTGGCCGGAGGATATGGTGCTCGTCCGCACCAGGATGGCATGGATGCCGTGCAGAGCCATATTCAGAACACGGAAAATTCCGCTATCGAGGAGACCGAGAATCACTATCCGTTTATGATTACCCGTTATGAACTGGTGCCCGACTCGGAGGGCGCCGGGCGTTGCCGCGGTGGACTCGGGGTGCGTCGGGATTGGAAGTTCTGCGACCACGAGGTGACGCTGACGATTTTTTCCGACAATCGCAAATTTAGGCCCTGGGGTCTATTTGGTGGGGGTGAAGGAGCAGCGTCCAAATATGTGCTCAACCCGGACGGTGAAGCATTGGAACAGCCTTCCAAGATCACGCTCAAGCTGGCTCCCGATTCAGTGGTCAGCTATCGCACGCCCGGCGGCGGCGGTTATGGCTCGGCGCTGGAGCGCGAGGTGGAACGGGTACTCGCCGATGTCGTCGATGGCAAGGTGACGCCCGAGCGGGCGCGGTCTGTCTACGGGGTGGTGGTGGATCTGCAAGAGCGGACGGCGGACCTGGAGGCGACCCAAGCGTTGAGGGTCAGGCTGGCAAAGCGAGGCGCTGAGTCGACTCGTTGATCGTGCAACCGATCGGCTCAATTCCCACACGACACCACCGCCTAACCGATTTGAGTCATAGGTTCAGTACAAAAATGAGAAAGCTTATCAGGCCCCCGCTCAGAGCCAGTATCCCCCAGCGGCGAGTCTGGGTCAGTTGCCACCACATATAGAGGCCGGAGGCGACCCAGACGATAAACCCCAGGCAGACCAGGTCGACGATTACGGCCCAGAGATCGCTGAGTAACGATTCCTGTTGAAATCCGGCGCGGATGTGCATCCAGATAAGGAACTGGTCGAGGCGGAAATGCTGGTCCTCGGCCAGGAGCCGGCCCTCAGTGATGAAATAGATCAGCCGGGTCTGCGAAAAGAAATCGAAGCGATTTATAATTAGGCGTTGGGGTCCCTGACGGCGGATCCGGTACAGGCCATCGATACCCGCATCCGCGAGTATTTGGGCACCGATCTGGCGCAGGTCGGCTTCTGGCGCAATCGCGCGGTCGTAGGGGCGTTCGAATCGTTGGGTCCAGTGGGGTTTTTTCTCGTTGCTGAAGAGGGTCCGATGTTGGATGGCCAGCGCGCTGAGCGCATAGATCAGAAACCAGGGCATGAGGGTCAGAGCCAGATAGAGATGGGTGCGGCGATTGAGGTGGTTGAAGGTCATATGGATCTCCTTCACTCAAATGGTGCAGAGGAAGAGGGTGAAGAGTCCGATACCGCCGACGATGCTGACGGCGCCCCAGCGGCGGGTCGCCTTGAGTTCCCACCACAGCCAGAGGCCGGAGGCCGCCCAGAAGACCATCGCGGCGATTACTAGATCGACCGAAAAAGCCCAGGTATCATCGAAGGCATAGTCGAATCGGTAGCTCTGGCGGAGGTGTAGTCGAGCTAAGACGTCGGGGATGCGGGATTCTTGCTTTTCGACCACGACCCGCTTTTCGGTCGGGAGGTAGAGGATGCGCTGGGGGTTGACCGGATCCAGGCGCAGGATGGTGAGGGGGCCGTGATCGGCCTGGCCGCGCACCCGGTGGCGGCCGTCGAGGTCCAAGTCGGCGAGAATCTGCCGGGCCATGGTCTGAGGGGTGGCATCAGTGGGGAAGGTCGGTTCGTAGGCCAGCTCGCGCTCTTTTTTGAATGGGGGTTTATCGCCGCCGTAGAGCCCTCTGACGAAGTGATGGTGGTTCATAGCCATGGTGCTGAGGGCGTACATCAGTACCCAGGGGGCCAGGAAGAGCGCCAGATACATATGGGTACGGCGGATCAGTTTTGCGAACATGGTTTGGTTTTTCTCCAGGTGCTCGGTGGGACCGTATCGACTGCGGAGCGCGACTTTTTAAAGTACCTGCTAATTGCGGCGTAAAACCTGTCCACCGCGCGCTCCGGTCAGCGTCCCGTCTTTGAGGGTAACAACCCCGTTGACGAGTACGTGGGCGACTCCAGTGGCCAGGTGATTGGGATCGAAAGTCGTGCCGGATTCGGCGAAGGTCTCGGGGGCAAAGGCGACCAGGTCGGCTCGCTTGCCTGCGCGGAGCACGCCCCGATCCTCAAGGCCCAGCCGCTCTGCTGGCAGCGAGGTGAGGCGGCGGATCGCTTCCTCGGGTGCGAGCGTGCCTTGGTCGCGGACAAAGTGGCGGAAGAACCAAGCGGCCCAGGTATAGGCGCCGTGAAAGGTACATCCGGCGAGTGGGCCGTTGGGGGCGAGGGCGGTGGCGTCAGAGCCGATCATGCACCCGGGATGGGCGAAGACCGAGCGCAGATCTTCCTCGCGATAGCTGAAGGCGATGATCATCGGAGCGTGCAGATTGTCGATCTCGGCAAGCAGGATCTCGCAGATCGCGTCGAGCGGTTCGACACCGCGCTCGACGGCGATTTCGGCGATGCTCTTGCGGCTGTATTCGGGCTGGCTCTGGCTTTGGTAGAGGACGATGCGCTCCCAGTCGCCGCGGGCCAGAGCGGTGACGATACTGCGATGGGCTTTTATTTCTCGGCGGGTGGCCGGGTCTTGTAGGCGGTGGGCGATGGCGGCCCGATCTCCGGCCAGAACCTGGGGTGGCAGAGCGGCGCTGAGATGGGTGGTGCCAAAGAGACGGGTGTGCATGTCGAATCCCACATCGAGGCCCTCCGCGCGCGCATTCTCCACCTGCTCGAGTGCCCCTGCGATCGCCCGGGCGCCATCGTCTTGGAGGCGGGCGACGACGCTGATATGGGAAATCTGTAGCGCGATCTCGGCGGTTCGACTGGCGCGGATGGCTTCGGCGATGCTCTCCTGGGCCTGACCTTCGAGATTGCGGGTGTGGGTGGCATAGAGGCTGTCGACCGAGGCGGCGACCCGACAGAGTGTGGCGATTTCCTCTTCGCTGCAACCGCGCTCCGGACCGTACTCGAGACCAGTGGAGTAGCCGAAGGCGCCTTCTTCCAGGCTTTGCGCGAGGAGTTTTTCCATCTTTGCCAATTCGTCTGCGTTCGCAGGGCGGTCGACCAGCCCACAGGTGGCGAGTCGCAAGTTGCCGTTGGGGACCAGGCTGAGGATATTGACCGCAGGTTGGCGTTGTTCGAGGCTGTCGAGGTACTGGCCCATGCTTCGCCAGGAGAGGTCGTGGCCTGCGAGATATCCGTAGATATTGCCCGTGGCGAGTTCTGGATCGGCGATCGGTGCAGAGCCGTGGCCGCAGTTGCCGACGACTTCGGTGGTGACTCCCTGAGTAATGGAGCTTATCGCCCGGGGATCGGCGTAGAGGGTGAAGTCGGAGTGACTGTGGATATCGATAAAACCCGGAGCGACGAGCAGGTCGGTAGCATCGAGATAGGGGATTTCGGCATTGTGGGGGATGGTGCCGATTTCGGTGATGCGTCCATCGGCGATGGCCAGGTCGGCGCGAAAAGTCGGTTTGCCGCTGCCGTCGGCGATCAGGCCGCCGCGGATGATCAGTTCAGGGAGCATCGTCTCGGCGCAGGGTTTGGGTTGCCTCGTGGTCGACGGCAAAGGTCTCCGGGTCCAGGACTACGCCGTAGTGCTGGCGGGCCGCCAAGAGCGAGACCTTGTCATTTTTGACGTCTCGGGCCACGGCTTGTGGGTCGCGTTGGTGCGGGTCGCCCCAGCCGCCGCCGCCGGCCTGGCGGTGGTAGATTCGCTCCCCGGCTTGGATCGAAGTGGAGATCATGGTCGGCAGGACCTCCTCGCCGTTGGCGCGGTGGAGAAGGTTGATCGAGCCGGTGCCGGATTGGCCGCCGTAGAGGCCGTAGGGCAGGTGGTCGCGGCGGTCGGAGCGGATGGCCAGATGGGCTTCACCGGTGAGGAGCTGCCATTCGCGCTCGATGGCTAGTCCGCCGCGGTACTGACCTGCTCCGCCGCTGTCGGCAACCAGGCCATAGCGTTCGATGCGCACTGGATAACCGGATTCGGCTTCTTCGATGGGGATATTGCTGGCGACGTTGGCCGGGTTGCAGAGCCCGTCGTTGCCGTCGCGGTCGGGACGGGCTCCCCAGGTGCCTGAGAGCAATTCGTAGTAGACGTAGGGGGTGTGGTCGGGATGTTGACCGCCGATAATGACCAGCGTGTTGCCGCCTTCGCCGGCAGCGAGGATCCGTTCGGGCAGTAGGCCGGCCAGAGCGCCGAAGACCGCATCGGCAAGGCGGAAGCCGGTGATGCCGCGCATCGACGAAGCAGCGGGCATGCGGCCGTGGACTACGGTGCCTTCGGGGGCGATGATTTCCAGCGGCCGGAAGAGTCCGGCGGTATTGGGAATATCCTCCTCGAGGGCGCCGCGTACGCAGAGGGCGACCACCGAGGCAGTGAAGGAGAGGGTGTTGTTGATCGCGCCTCGCACCTGGGGGGCCGAGCCCGTGAAATCGGCCTTGAGCGAGTCGCCCTGCACGGTGATCTCGACCTGGATTTTGACCGGTGGCCCGCCGACTCCGTCGCTGTCCATATAGTCGATGAAGGTATGGCTCTTGTCGGGCCAGGCGGCGATTTCGGCGCGGACCAGACGCTCGGTATAGTCGATCAAGTCGGTGGTGCAGGTTTCGAAGGTAGCGGGTCCATAGCGGCCGACGAGGTCGTGGATGGCGCGCTCGCCGATATGACAGGCGGCGATCTGGGCCCGCAGATCGCCCAGGGTCATCTGCGGTACGCGGACATTGGTGCGGATGATGGAAAAGATCGCCTCATCGGGGACGCCGCCACGGTAGAGCTTGAGCCAGGGGATCCGCAGCCCTTCCTGGAAAATTTCGGTATTGTCGCAGGCTGAAGACCCGGGCAGCCGTCCGCCCATATCGAGGTGATGGGCGGTGCTGACGGCGAAGGCGATGCGCTTTCCTTCCCAGAAGAGCGGTTTGACGATGAAGATGTCGGGGATGTGCATGCCGCCTTCGAAGGGATCGTTGAGGATGAATATATCGCCTTGCTCCATCTGGTCGCCGAAGCGGGCAAAGAGCGTCTCCATCGCGAAGGGCACCGCGCCGAGGTGCAGTGGGATGGTGACGCCCTGGGCAATCATCTGGCCATCGGCATCGCAGAGCGAGGTAGAGTAGTCGAGACAGTCGCGGACGATGGTCGAGTAGGCGGTGCGGTAGAGGGCCATAGCCATTTCGTCGGCGGCAGCGGCGAGGGCGTTCTGCACGATCTCGCGGGTGATAGGATCGACGCGTTCAGGCATCTTGGGGCTCCATGCACAGGTTGGATTCCGCATCGACCCAGGCCCGCATGTCGGGAGGGACGACGATGGTGGTATCGTACTCGTCGATGAGCAGCGGGCCGTCGGTTGGGGTTGCGAGGTCTCTTCTCCGGCAGATCGGTGTGTCGATGGTCTGCCATTCCGATCCGAAGTAGGCCGGCCGGGAACTCGGAGCGGGATTGACTAGTTCGGCAG
Organism: uncultured Gemmatimonadaceae bacterium; assembly: GCA_964520345.1. Lineage (GTDB taxonomy): Bacteria > Latescibacterota > UBA2968 > UBA8231 > UBA8231. The sequence goes on from CAZFMY010000001.1 coordinate 92,171, forward strand.
GGCTCAGGGGCTGACCGCCGGTGGTACCGCTGCGGCCGACCAGGCGCAGGGCCACCATCTCGACCGGATTGTCGGGGTCCGAGCGGTGGCCATAGAGACGCTGATGCTCGGTGGCGAAGTCCTGCTGGAGTTTTTGCAGGGTCTGGTCGGTGATCGGCTCGTCGCTCAGAGGCACCCGGATATCCGAGGTCTGGCCCTTGAAGCGCAGATCGGCGCTGTAGCTGAGTTTGACCTCTGCCGCAGCAAAGCCCTCTGTGGCGAAGAGCGTTAGCATCCGCTCCGCGAGTTCGCGGTGCATTTTGTCTATGGCCTGGGGTTCGAGGGCTGAACCAGAGAGCAGGCAGCTCTGCACGTCGTGGTGCTCGATGCCGGAAAAGAGCAGGCCCAGGGCGCTGAAGAGTCCGGGCAGGGGCGGCACCAGGACCTGGCCGATATGTAGCTCGCGGGCCAGACCGGCAGCGTGGATCGGACCTGCGCCGCCAAAGGCTATCAGTGCGAAATCCCGCGGGTCGCGTCCGCGCTCGGTTGAGACCTGGCGCAGGGCGCGCATGGTGCGGGCATTGGCGATGCGGTGAATGCCCTCGGCCGCGCTCAGGAGGTCCAGGCCCAGGGGGCGGGCGATGCGCTCGGCGACGGCGCGCTCTGCTGCTTCGAGGTCGATCGAGACTTCGCCGTCGGCCAGATCGCCCGGGCGGATATAGCCGAGGACAGCATTGGCGTCGGTCAGCGCCGGTTCGGTGCCGCCGCGACCGTAGCACGCTGGCCCGGGCATCGCGCCTGCCGAGCGCGGGCCTACCCGCAGTCCGCCGGCCCCGTCGAGGTAGGCTATTGAGCCGCCACCGGCTCCGACCTCGGCGATGTCGATGGTCGGGGCGCGAATCAGTTCGCCGCCGCCGCCGACTAGCCGGGAGGAAGAAGAAAGCGAAGCGCCGACTTCGTATTGGGGCGAATAGGCGATCTGGCCGGCTTCGATCAGCGAGGCTTTGGCCGTAGTCCCGCCCATGTCCAGGGTGATGAGGTTTTTCAGGCCCAGGCGCTGGGCTGCGAAGCCGGCGGCGAGGACTCCGGCGGCTGGACCCGATTCGAGCATAAAGACCGGTCGCCGGGCCGTTTCTTTCTCGCTGGCCAGGCCGCCGGCCGATTGCATGATCAGCAGTGGCGCGTCGACGCCCAGTCGATCGAGCCCTTTGCGCATGGCGCCGAGGTAGCGCTGGACCACCGGTTGCACATAGGCGTTTACTGCGGTGGTGGCAGTGCGCTCGTATTCACGCCGTTCGGGCAGGACTTGCGAAGAGAGCGAGACCTGGACTCCGGGCAGGTATTGTTCAAGCCATTTCCCGACTTGTACTTCGTGCTCGGGGAAGGCGTAGGCGTGCAAAAAAGAGACCGCGACGGCTTCGACTTCGGCGGCGTTCAGACCGGCGACGATCTGGTGAACTTCGCCTTCGTCGAGCGGCAGGAGTACCTCGCCATCGGCAGCGACGCGTTCGCCGAGTTCGAAGCGGAGTTCGCGTTCGATCAGCGCGGGCGGTTTATCGAAGAAGAGGTCGTAGATTTGCGGTGCGCGGATTCGGCGCAACTCGAGGATATCGCGGAAGCCTCGGGTGGTGATCAGCGCGGTGCGGGCTCCGCGTTGTTCGAGGACCGCGTTGGTGGCCACGGTAGTGCCGTGAGCGACCTCGCCGACCTGGGGGCCGGTGGTTTCGCTTTGTGCGAGGAGCAAAGCTGCAGCCTCGAGTACGGCTTGTTCGAAGTCGGGTGGAGTCGATGGTATTTTGTGGGTCCAGACCTTAGCCGCTTGGTCGATGAGTACCAGGTCGGTGAAGGTGCCGCCCACATCGGCGCCGATGCGGATGGGGTGCGAGGTCGAATCTTTGCTATTGGACATGAGCAGTGCTACACTTGGCTGGCGAGGATGTGGTCGAGCACGCTTTTGGGGTCGCCGCACCAGCGCAGAACGATGACCAGATCTTTTTCCGGCTCGACGAAGACGATATTGCCGCCTGCTCCCCGGGCGGCGAAACTTTCGGCACAGGCCCGTTCCGAGATCGAGCCTTGGTGGTTGAGCCACCAGAGCAGCCCGTACTCGGGGTTGAGCTCGCTGGGGGTGGTGGTGTGGTCGATCCACTTTTGCGTGAGGATTTGCTCCGTGCCCCAGCGGCCGCGGTGCAGATAGAGCAGGCCGAAGCGGGCGTGGTCGTAGCTATTGATCCAGACCCCGCCGCCCCAGTGTGCGCCGCCGGAGACCGAGTGGATCTCCCGGCCCCCTTCCTCGACCCAGGAGGTCTCATAGCCGTGCCAGGCCCAGGTGTCGGAGGCGCCGATCGGGTCCATGATCCGCGTTTTGAGGATTTCCGGCAGAGGCGCGTGGAATAAGCGCAGCAAACTCAGTGAGGTGCGGTTGACGCGGATATCGTTGTACTCCCAGAACGTGCCCGGGCTTTGCAGATCGCGGCACTCATCACTCAGGGCAGCGGAGCCGCCGATGACCGTTCCCTCTAGGCCGGGAGCCGACGAGCCGACCTTGCGGTCGCGGTCGATCCAATCGGGGATGCCGAAGAGCTCGCCTTCCCACTCGCTGGTTTGTTCGAGCTGGTGGCGCCAGGTAATCTGGGCGTTGTGTTCGGAGTCGAAGCCGCCGTCTCTAACTGTGCGTCCAACCAGATCGTCGAGGTCGGTGATCAGCCCGTCGCCGAAGGCCAGGCCGGCCACGGCCGAAAGATAGCTCTTGCTGCAGCTAAAGGTGACCTCGACGCTTTCGACTGGGCCGAATTCGGCGACGAGATAGCCGTTTTTAACCACTAATCCGGCAGCGATGCTGCGATCTTTGAGCGGGCCGAGTTGGCGGTCGTAGGGATGGCGCTCGCCTTTGGGTACCATCTCGGTGAGGTCATGGGAGGTGCTGATCTCCTGGCTGGCGGCGAAGGCGAGGGCATCGCCGAGTTTGCCGCCATCGAATCCGCTATCGCCGGGGTCGCGGTGCAGCCAGTGGTCGGAGGTGGGAAAGTAGTCGGTCATGGGTACTCTACGCGTTTGGACCTTATTGGGTGGTGGTTGCTTTATCTGCTAAGGCCAGCGCTCGAGAGTCTCCTTTCTGCAGCGAATATTTCAGTGCGCCGCGGATGACCTGCTGGCGCTCCTTGCCCGCATCCAGTTGCCAGCGCGCCAGGCGTTGGTAGGCCGGACCGGGATGGTATTTGAGGATATCGCTCAAGTTGCCGGCGACCGATTTGCGGACCATCTGCGACGGATCGTCGCGCAAGTTTTCGAGCAGGTCCAGCAGCGGTTCCGGGTTGGCGATGAAGGCCTCCAACTTGGTGACTCCCGGCATCAATATAAGCCGCAGGCGGGGCCGTGTCGCATCGCTGACCAGGCGGCGGATATGGGCATTGGGGCTGTGGGTCCAGGTTTGCAGCTGGGCGTAGGTGCGCTGCAGGTCGTGGACGATGAATTCGCGCAGGGCGACCTGGGCGGCGTGGGAGCGTTTGGCGATCTCGGCAAGGGCCTGCATGGATTCTGCGAAATAGTCGAGGCCGTAGCGCGCAACGAAGCGGGCGACAGGCGCTAATTTATGCCCCTGATTGGGGATGGCTTTCTCCACCGGGTGCTCGGGGCCGAGGATCTGCAGCAGAATATTGAGTGCATCGGGATAGCGCGGCGGGAGATGTGTAGCCAGCGTCTCTGCGATTTGTCCGGCCCAGCCGCCCGGACCCTCTTGCCGATCGAAGGAGCAAAGGAAGGCGGCCAGTGAGAATGAGGGATCGATCGCCTGGATCTTCTCTCCGAGCGTCCGAGCGAGGTCGGTGCCGAATTTATCGCGCATTGATTTTTAGGTTATAAAAGGCAAATATAGGCTGAAAAAAGTATTTTATTATGAGTTGAGTTATATCGTACGGTTGAGAATCAGGCAAGAGCTATTATAGTGGCGAATATTGTTTTAATAGCCGATGCTCTTGTGATTCATCCGCTGTTGAGGTTGTAGAAATAGTATTTTGAAATACGTGGAAGATGAATCGGGAACACGCGCAGTATCGAGCTAAACTTAGAATGGGAAAGATTCAATGACCGAAGTCGAAAGTGGTAACTTGTACGGTTGGGCAGAAATCGATCCGCAGGATCCGGTTGTGGCCGGCGAGACCGGCACCTGGAAAATCACCTACCACGCGGGGCGATATGGCGTCGATGACGGAGGGGTGATCAAGATCGCCTGGCGCGATGTCAGCGACTGGCAGGCGCCGCAGTTTAGCGATCCGCAGGCCCCGGGTTATTCCACGGTGTCGACGACCGGGCCGGTGAGTTTGCGCCCGGCCTTTGAGAAGCAGCGCTATATAAGGCCGTGGCGGCTCTGCGTGACCATCGATGTGCTCGACGATTCGCTGGCCGAGGGCGATACGGTGACGCTGACGCTGGGGGACCGATCCGGGGGTGGTCCAGGCATTCGCGCCCAGACCTTCTGCAAGGATGCGTTCGAGTTTAGAGTGGCGGTGGACTGGTGCGGGACCTGGGTCTACGAGCGAGTGCCCTCGCCGCAGGTGCCAATCATCAGCGGCCCAGCGCAGCAGCTGGTGGTGGTCGGTCCGTCGGAAGCGTCGCCGGGAGAAGAAACCTGGGTGGGGATCAAAGCCGAGGATATTTGGGGCAATCCGAGTCGGGGATATGTCGGTGAGGTGCGGATCGACGGTGGTGGGTTGGAGGGTTTGCCGGAAGCGTATCGCTTTGCGCCGGGTGACCGGGGGGTGAAGCGATTCGAAGGAGTGAGGGCACCGGTCGAAGGCGTATATAGAGTGGAGGCAGACGACGGCCAGCGACGGGCCGAGGGCAACCCCCTGGTCTGCGTGGCGCAGCGCGGTGCACAGCGACCGTTCTGGGGCGACCTGCACGGGCAGAGCGAGGAGACGGTGGGGACCAATCCGGTCTCATCGTATTTTCGCTTCGCCCGCGAGGATGCACTGGTGGATTTCGCCGGGCATCAGGGCAATGATTTTCAGATAACCGAAGCGGTTTGGGAGGAGATCAAAGGGCAGGCTAATGCCCAGAACGATCCCGGGCGCTTTGTCGCCTATGTCGGCTGGGAGTGGTCGGGAAATACTCCAGTGGGTGGAGATCACAATGTCTACTATCCCGGTGAGGATGGGCCTTTACACCGATCGAGTCACGTCTTGATCGCGGACAAGTCAGACATTGCCACCGATTGCGCGCACGTGACCGATCTCTACGCTGCGTTGAAGGATCGCGATGCGCTGCTGGTGCCGCATGTGGGCGGTCGCTATGCCAATCTGGATTGGCATGACCCGAAACTGGAGGCAGTGGTCGAGGTCTATTCGGAGTGGGGTGAATTCGAGTGGTTTTTGCGCTGGGCGCTGGAACGGGGCTATAGGGTGGGCTTTAGCGCCGGTAGCGATGATCACAAGGGGCGTCCGGGCGCCGCCTATCCGGGCAGCGGCTCGTTCGGCGTTTATGGCGGGTTGACCTGCATCTGGGCCGAAGAGTTGACGCGTGAGGGTTTGTGGGCGGCGTTGAAGGCGCGGCGCTGCTATGGGACCACGGGGCAGCGGATTCGGCTGGAGGTGAGGGCGGACGGTCGGCCGATGGGGGCGGAATTTAAAGCGGATGGGCCGCCGGAACTGGAGGTGAAAGTCTGGGGGACGGCAGCGATCGAACGGGTGGATATTTTCCGCGGTTTGGAGCAGGTCTATACCTACCCGGAGCAGATCGAACGGGCGGAGGATCGGGTGCGAGTGGCCTGGTCGGGGCAGCGGATCCGGGCGCGGAATCGGCTGGTGCGCTGGGATGGGGGGTTGTCTATCGATCAGGGGTCGATTGCGTCGGCGGTGGGGTATGCCTTTGATTCGGCAGCGGAGGGCATCGAAGAGATCAGCGAACAGGCGGTATCGTGGAAATCGGTGACCACCGGCGATGCCGACGGGGTGGTGCTGAGCTTGGATGCACCCGACGAGTCGGTGCTGAGTTTCGACACGCCGGTCGTGCAGCACCGCGTTTCGCTGGGGGCGATCGCGGCCGGGCCGGTGGTAGTGCAAGCCGGGGGGATTGATATTCAGGTGGTTTTCGAACGCGAGCCGCTGGGCATTGGGCGGGAAGTGGCCTTTTCTTTTAAAGAAAAGGAGCTGGCTCCCGGGTCTCATCCCTACTGGGTGCGGGTGGTGCAGACCGATGGGGCCAAAGCCTGGGCGAGTCCGATTTATATCGAAATCTGAACGGCGCTTAATTTTTTTCAGGAGTTTTGCCTATGTGCAGCGATCTACGAGATCTCGAGCCTGGCTATGCCGAGCGCACCGATGGTATCGAGACCAAGATCGAGATTCTGCGTCGGGCGCTGGCTGCGGGCGATCACGCGCTGGCTCTCGGGGTGGCCGACTCGATCAAGGATACCGTCGCCAGCGAGCGGATGCTCAACGCCGACCCGGGGACGGCCGATCTGAAGGCTGCTAATTGGCGTCCGGTGGCGGAGTTGGCAGAGGGTTGGGCGCGGTGGGCTGATGGCTGGGGTTTGTGCCAGTGGGTGTGCCTCAGCGAGTCGGTGGGACAGGCGCGGCGGGCCGAGCCGGTAGATCTGCTCGTCGCGATGCCTGCGGATCGAGTGTCCTCGCCGGGGCGCGAACTGCGCGTGGCTCAGCTCGACGATGGTTGTCCGCAGGAGCTTTGTTCTCAGGCGTACGGCGAGGTACAGCGCGAGGGAGAGTGGCTGGCTCACCTGGTTTTCGAGGTCGATATAGAGTCTGGTGGAGAAGTTTGGTTGCTCGTGTTTTGCGCCAATCCCGCTGCCGAATTGCCCGACTATCCCGCACGGATGAGCGTGCGGGGCGAGGGGGTTGGTCTGGAGATTGAGACGCCCCACTACGTGGCTACACTCTCCCGGCAGATGGGTCAACTCGAAGCGCTGACCCCTAAGTGGCACTCGGGTGGAATGCGGCTCTCAACCCATGGTAATGGACACGGCGAGCCGCCGAATCTCGATTGGGCTCACGATTATATGACCGCTGGTCCTTTTCAAAAGATGCGGGTGACCAACTGGTCTGAATGCCCGAATTACGAGGTGGTCCGCGGTCCACTCTGTACGATTGTGCGGCGCTTCGGTTTTCCCCATAGCCCGGTGCATCCGCTCTTCGCACCGAGTCGTCTCTTCATGGATCTGAGCTATACTTTTTACGCCGGCGTACCCTATTTCCTCAAAAGTGGACGGATGGAGGCCACGCGAGATTTCTGCGCTCACGTGGCCCGCGATGACGAGTGGTATTTCGGCGGTCGGCCCTTCGATGCAGCGCTGTGGATGGATAAGGCGGGGCAGGTGCACGAGGGCGAGATTCCATCGGATCAAGTCGACCAGGTATGGGGGGTAGGTTTTTTTCACCGCCAGAGTCGCGATAGCATCTTCGCTATTTACCTCGAGCATCGGCTCGAGGGGAGTGCGAATTCCGGGCCGGCCGGGACGACGCCGGCCGTGCTCTATCCGCATATTGATCTCACTCTCGATCACGCCAAGCCGGGAGGGACACCGCATGCGTCGGTCTGGTGTCGCCCGATGCTCCGCGACAATGCCTGGCTCGAAGCTGGTACCTCGCTCGTCCAGCGTAATGCCTACCTGCTCGCTCCCTATCCCGAGCTGGGAGGGGCAGCGGAGTTGGAGGCTTTACGCGAGCGCTTGCTGCATCCTCTAACGGTGACCGTGGATGAGCGTGCGTCGCAGATCGAAGCAGCAGGCGCAGGACAGCCCCTGGCGAGGATCGGTGAGCGCAGCGTCGACTGGCCTCGTAAGCGTGCGATCTGGCAGGCGATGTGCGAAGTGCGCGAGGACCAGTTCAGCAACGTAGATGCCAGCCTGGTCGATATGGGGTACATCTGCGATGTGTGCACCAGGGGCAGGGATATTCGGGTGTTGATGACGATGCCCCATAAAGGTCGGCCGAAATATAATTTTCTCGCCAATCCGCTGCGGGAGCGATTGGCGCAGTTGCCCGAGGTCGGATCGGTCGTCGTCGATCTGGTTTGGGAGCCTGCATGGTCTGCCAGCCGGCTCACCGATCGCGGGCGCGAACTGATGGGTTTGGATGCCGGTTGATATGCGAATCGAGGGGGTGAGGACATGGCCATGATGACGGCGGGACAGGCGCTGGTGGAGTCGCTGCGCGCCCAGGGGGTCGAGGTGGTCTTCGGGATCATTTCCAGTCATACGCTGGACATATTCGACGCACTCTATGATCATCGCGATGCGATTCGCTTTATCAGCGCCCGGCATGAGCATGCTGCGGCGATGATGGCCGACGGTTATGCGCGAGCGACCGGCAAGCCGGGGATTTGTCTGACCAGTAGCGGTCCGGGTGCCGCCAATTCGATGGGCGGTATGGGCGAGGCCTACTTCGCCTCTGCACCGGTATTGCACCTGACCAGCACCGCGGAGGAGCCATTGTACGAGCGCGGCCTGGGTACTATCCACGAGACCAAGGACCAATTGGGGATGTGCGCCACGGTGGCACAGCAGTGTTTTCATATCAGTCGCCCGGAGCAGACGCCGGAGCGGGTGCGCGAGGCTTTCGAATTGTTTGGTCGGCAGCGCCCGCGACCGATCCAGATCGAAATCCCGGTCGATGTTCAGGGGCAGGTTGCTGAGATGGAGATCCCTAAACTTGTGCAGCACGAGGCGCCAGCGGTGGAGCGGGTTCTGGTCGAGGAGGCTGCGGCCCTCTTAGCCGCTGGGAGCAGGATTGGGATCTTGGCGGGAACCGGGATACATCGCTCTGGTGCCACCCGGGCCTTAACTCGGATCGCGGAACGGCTGGGTGCGCCGGTTTTCACTACCGCCAACGGCAAGGGAGCGATTGCCGAAAATCACCAGCTCAGTCTGGGGATGTTCGGCGGCGAATACGATTTTCCTCCGGGCGGGTGCGAAGATCCGCGGTTGGTTTTCGCCCATACGCTGGATACCTTGCTGGTGGTCGGCTCCAGTTTGTCCTACTTCCGGGTCAAGTCCCAGGGTTTGGAGCAGCCTGCTCATCTGATTCACCTGGATATCGATGCCGAGTCGATCGGCAGATGGTATGAGCCGGAGGTGGGATTGGTCGGTGATGCCGGGACGGTGCTGGGGCAACTCGAAACGGCATTGTCCGATATATCGATAGAATCGGAGGCGGGTTTCGCCGCAGAGGTCGCTGAAGTTCGGTCGGCGATCCGGGCATATAAACGCCAGACGATGCCCAATGAGACCAGGATTATGGAGGCGATTCGCGCCGCTACAGCCGCGGATGCCGTTTTTGTCGGCGATGTCGCTGTCTGTAATCACCGGGGTGCTAACTACTGTCTCGAGGCCTATGATCAGCGCACCTATATGACGCCGGCGTGGGGCGGGCTGGGTTTTGGGTTGCCCGCTGCGGCCGGTGCGGCGGCGGCCCTGCCTGGTCGTCAGGTCCTGTGCATTACCGGGGACGGTGGTTTTCAGTTCAATATCCAGGAGTTGGGCACCTGTGTGCAGTACGGGCTCAAGCCGGTGGTGCTGGTCTTCAACGATAGCGCCTGGGGGCTTTTGCAGCACTTTCAAAAGACCCGGAACAATGGGCGCTATATTGCCAGCGAACTCCACAATCCAGATTTCTGCCAATTGGCCGAAGCCTATGGAGCTCGGGGGGTACGGGTCGAGTCGCTGGCTGAACTGATTCCAGCTCTGGAGACGGCGCTGAGGGCTGAGATGCTCACGGTGATCGATGTGTGGACGCCCGATGGCTTTGCCGATTTCAGCTGATTGGAGGACCGAGTGGAAATCGAGATCTTGAACGAAGAGATCGGCGCGGAGGTGGCGGGCGTCGATATTCGCGCGTCGATTGACGAGGAGTCTCGGGCCCGATTGCGTGCTGCGCTCTGTCGATATGCAGTGCTGGTCTTTCGCGGTCAGAAGGTCAATGATGCGGAGCAGGTCGCTTTCAGCGAATGCTTTGGCACTGTGGAGATGACCTTGCCCAATGATCCGATCGGCGATGGGGGGCCGGTCGGGGTCATCTCCAATGTCGATGGGGATGGAGAAATAATCCCGCCGCAAGACCCGCGGATGCTCTATACATTGGGCAATGCGCTTTGGCATTCCGATGGCTCGTTTAGAGAGATCCCGCTCCGCGTTTCGCTGCTGGCGGCCAAGGTGGTGCCAGCGGAAGGTGGCGAGACCGAATTTGCGAGCCTCATTGCGGCTTATGCGGCGCTCTCCGATGAGCGAAAGGCCCAGCTCGAGGGGTTATCTGCCGAGCATAGCTTGGCCCATTCGCGGTCCCAGATCGCGCCGAATTTGCTGAGCGAAGCCTTTTTGCAGGAGACGCCGCCGGTCGTACACCCTCTGGTGCGGTCTATTCCCGAGACCGGGGCCAGTGCTTTGCTGGTGGGCTCATATGCCACGCGGGTGATCGGCTGGCCGCTCGAGCAGGGCCAGGAACTTCTGCAGGAACTGCTGCAGTGGTCGACCCAGCCGCGATTCGTCTATCGGCATTCGTGGCGGGCCGGCGACCTAGTCGTCTACGACAATCGCTGTGCTTTACACCGGGGGAGGTCGTGGCAGCGAGAGCAGTACAAACGCATTCTGCACCGCACGACTATCGCGGGCGACGCGGTGGGTTAGGTGCAGCGTCGGATAGTCCGGCAAACTGAGCGATCCCAGACTTTATAGATCCAGAGTTTCCATCGCCACCTCGTCGGGATAACCCGGCCAGAGGTGCATGCGTTTTTCCATCGGCGCAAAAACAACCGCGAAGTCGGTGTGCAAATCGCCTTCGCCGCGTTGGCAGATCGCGCCTGCCGGATCGCGGTTGCGCAAAATATCTTGCGGCAGAGCTCCAGAGGCGAGCAGATTTTGTGCGGTTTTAAGGCGTTGGACTCCGTTGTGGTGAATGGTGGCGTGCTGGTCGGGATTTTGCGCGGCGAACTCCTGGTCGAGGATGTGATTGGTATGGGCCAGCGGGATGGCAGCCGGATCGAGAACGACCATGCCGGCGCTGGTTTTTTCGATCAGCGCTAACCCGCCTTCGGCGTCGCCGAGGATCAGACTGAAGCCGTAGGCGTTGAGTTCGAGAGTGCGGATATGGACGATGGCCTGCTCGAGATCGGCGCAGGTGGGCAGGATCGAGTGCAGTGCGGTCAGCGAGAAGAGCCCATCGTCGCGCAGCGGACCGGGAATGCCGGTCATACCCATGCAGAGTCCGCACTCGTTGCCGCCGGCGACCGTCCAGATGGTGCCGGCGAAGTGGAAATGTCGGTGGGCGTAGCCGGTGTCGGGCGTGGTGGTCTCGAGGATATTCATTCCCAGCTCTTGTTCGCCGATATCGTCGCTTTTGCCCAGGAGGGGGCGGCCTTGATGATCGCGGCTGCCGACCACGGTGCACTGGGGCAGATGGTTGCCGAGACGGTGGTAAAACGTCAGAGCGAAATAGGTCTCCTCGTCGAGGCCGAGGCCTGCAGCCAGGCCGGCGCATTCCGCGATGGCCTGGGGGTAGTGTTTTTCCTCTTCTTGGCGCCAGACGCTCATCAGCGGTCCGATCTGCTCTAGGAGAGCAGACCGCGAGGGAGCGGTATAACGCTGCTCTAATTCGTCGATTCGCCTATTGATCCAGGGCAGGGCCAGGTCGCGGGTAGCTTCGCCCTGTTGCTGGCCGCGCTGGTACGGGGTGCCGCGGGTTTCGATGCGCAGCATGGCTAGCCCAATTGGGTAGCGCGACCGCTGGCGTCGCGATAGTGATCGAGTTGGTCGACGTCGAGTTCGACGCCTAGCCCAGGCCCTTCGGGTACTCGAGCGACCGCAGGACCGAGCTCCAGTGGTTCGGTGAGCAGGTCGGCCTGGTGGTAGAGCGGGCCGAGGTAATCGCCGGGATAGCGCTCGTTGTCGATCGACGGTTCGGCGATACCGATGTGGAGCATCGCGGCGGTGGCGATGCCCAGTTCGAGGTTCGAGCCCATCGAGCAGACCAGGCCGGCGGCGCGGGCGAGGTGGGCGATTTCGCGGGTCGCGGCCAAACCGGCGTGTTTGCCGGGATAGACGCTGAGTATATCGCAGGCGCCGAGTTCGCTGAGTCGGCGCGCGTCCTGGAGGGTGAAAACGCTCTCGTCGGCCATGATGGGTACGGCAGTGTCAGCGCGCAGGCGGACCAGGTCGTGTGGGTCGGTGGTGGGGACCGGTTGTTCGGCGAAAAGCAGATCGCAAGCGGCCATTTCGCCGAGGCAGTGGCGCGCGGTGGCCAGGTCCCAGCCCTGGTTGGCGTCGATGCCGATGGGTATTGTGGGGCCAGCCGCTTCGCGCACGGCGCGGACCCGGGCGATATCTTCGCGCGGATCGAGTCCCACTTTGACCTTGAGACAGGTTGCCCCCCATTCGAGAAAGCGTTCGGCCAGCGCTACCGCCTGTGGTACCGCGAAGGCGCCGACGACCATTTTCATCGGCAATGTTTCGGAAACTTTGCCACCCAGAAGCTGGTAAACGGGCTGGTTCACGGCCTTGCCGGCGAGATCCCAGAGCGCCATTTCTATCGCTGCTTTAGCGAAGGGGTTGTGGCGTATGGTGCCGTCGATTTTGTTGCGTAGACGGCTCAGGGCGGTCGGATCTTCGCCGAGGAGTGCGGGGCCGATCAGGCCTTCGATAGCGGCGACGCAGCCCGGGCTGGTCTCGCCGCTCCAACGCGGCGAAAGCGTCGCTTCGCCGAGACCGATAAGCCCTTCATCGGTATGGACTCGGACGATGACATAGGGTGAGACCACGTGTTCGCCGCCGGCGGTCTTAGTGGTCAATCCTTCTTTGAGCGGAACTTCGACGGGAATGGTTTCAACCTGAGTAATTTTCATTAAAAGCCACTAGCGGCGCTGGTCTTCGGGCACCAGCGGGCGGTAAAGAGGTATTCGAGCAGAGCTTGCTGGGCCGTTTGGGTGCCGATGCGCTCAAGGGTCTGGGCGGCTTTGGCGCTGACGTAGCGGTTTTCGCTAGCTAATGCGGCGACTATTGCGTTTTGCGCTGGTGCTGCATCGGGACCGAGGCGGAGTAGGGCCAGGGCTGCATTGCGGCAGGTCCACTCGTCGTCGTCGCTGAGGCACGGGGCCAGCGCGGTGGCAATATCCTCGCCGCCGGTGATGCCGAGCGCATCGATCGCATTGCGGCGACTGGTTACCGATGCGTCGCTGAGCATCCCGATCAGGGTCGGTGCCGCACTCGCGGCTGGCGCGCCTATATCGCCCAGGGCGTCGGCGGCCTGGGCGCGGCGGGGTTCGTGCGGATCGGTGCAGGCTTCGATCAGTGCGGGTACGGCGCTGGCGTCGAGTGCGGTCAGGGCGTATCCAGCGTTGCGGCGGACCGCTTCGTCGTCGTCGCCAAGAAGGTCGATGAGAGCTGGTATGGAGCGTTTATCGAGATGATAGGCGGTTGCTAAGCTCAAGGCTTCGCGAGTGTCGCGCAGGGCTTCGATATCGCCGCCGTTGGATGGTGAACTGGCTGCGCCTCCGTGCCAGGTCCACATATTCTGCCAGATCGCAGTGCGCGAGTCGTCTGCCGCTGGCCAGGGAGCACCGCTGGTGTTCCAAGTCGGACTGCTGGGCTCGTCGAGCCGGGTGAAGAGGAATTTGACCATATATCGCTTTTGGTCGCTGTGGTTGGGCATGGCGCGATGCCAGAGATCGTAGTGGACCAGGACGACGCTACCGGCCTGCCCAGTGAGCGGGATTTCGCCGGGCAAGTCATCGTCGGGAGTGCTATTGTGATACTGGCTGCCGGGGACGATGCCGGTCGGTCCGAGATCGACGGGGGTATCCTGGGGGTAGTAGAAAGCCATGGCCCAGCGGGTTCGGTGGTGTCGCTTGGACCAGGAGTCCTTGTGCATTCTTTGCCCCTCGCTCCCGGGTGGATTGAAGTGGCAATGGCGGTGGGGGTGCGGGTAGTAGTCGGGGCCGAGAATGCTCTGCAGGGCACCGTGGACCGAAGGATCGTCCAATACCTGCTGGATAGCGGGAACCCGCGGCAGGACATTGTTGCCGGGATTGCCCTCGGTGGTGAAGACCTCCTCGATGCGCTGGCGGAGGTCGGAGTGGAATTCAGCGGGCAGGTCGGTCTGCACTGTGATATAGCCGTTGCGGATAAATTCCTGCATCCGGGCGTCGTCGAGCAGCTGAGGTGGTTTGTTCATACTGAATCCTCGTTTCAATCGGCGCGGAAGACGCCTTCTTTTTGCACGCGGTCGTGGGTGGTCGCAAATTCGGTGGAGCCATCGTCTTCCCAGATCTCGGAGCGAAAGCCGCGGTCGACGCCTTCCTGGTGACCGGTGATCCGGGTCGGAGAGATATAGGATGGACCATAGTACGTGTGACCGCCGGGCATGTGCAGGACGCCGACGTGGGTCGGGCGTTCGACGATCGATTGGGCGGCCAGGCGTGCAAGGGCATCTTCATCGACTTCAAAGCCCAGACCTGGTCCATCGGGTACGGGTGAAGCGCCGTCGATAACGGGCAGGGTAGCGGTGGTATAGTCTTCGGCGTACTGGTCGTCGAGATTGATCGAATGGGCGGTGTGGGTCGGCAGGACCGAGGCCATGTGCATGGCCATGGCCTTGCCCAGGGTGCCGCCCTCGAATTGCAGCAGAACCTGGACATTGGCCTTGCCGCAGGCCCAGCCGGCGGCCATGGTATCCTCCAGCGAGCCACCGATCATATACATGTCGGCGAGACCGTAAATCAGTTCCTGTATGCCGCCCAGCGGAGTGCCGTGCATGATCAGCGGCAGGTCGGTTTGTTGGCGCAAGCGTTGCCAGCCGTCGATGTCTGTTTTGTCCAGCGGGTCTTCGATATAGCCGACGATCGGGTGATTCCTCTCCAGCTCTTTGATGATCGGCAGGGAGGATCCGAGGCTGCGGTTGTGGTTGAAGTCGTAGTGGATGCGGAAACTCTCGGGGGCGACCTCTTCGGCCAGACGGGTTTGTTCGAATACATCGTGGTAGGTGCAGGTATGGATTTTGTAGACTCGATAGCCCTCTTCGGCGGCGCGTTTGATTTCGTCGCGAAATATTTCGGGTGCGGCCGGACGGGTCCAGGCAGCGACGGGAATCGCATCGCGTTTTTTCTGGCCGAGGAGCTTATGTACGGGAAGGTCGAGAGCTTTGCCCATCGCGTCGTACAGGGCACAGAGCAGGCCAGAGCCGCCAGTGCCGCGATTCTCGTTGATAAAATCGAAGGGGCTTTTGCCGATGAGACCGGCGACGGAGTCTCGGTTGGGGATCGCAAAGGGACGGACACGGGTGTCGCCGTAGCCGATGATCCCGGCATCGGTGTGGACTTTGTAGACGACGCGGGCATCGATGCCGTAGAGGTCGACGCGGCGGGTGGCGTAGCGGGAGGCGAGTTTTGGAGCGATGGGAATGACTTCGATATCGGTGATCTTCATCACTACTCCTTTGTATGATCGGTCGATTCGTATTCCAGCTCTTGATAAAGGAAGCGAATGTCGCTGCCAATCAGCCTGTATTCACGCTTTCGGAACGGGTGATTTCAGGCCGTTCAATTGCCGGCGAAATGAACCCCGGGGGCGTTGCGTCCTGCATCGCTACCCCTGCGATGGCAGATTATTTCACCTCCTTGTTTAAATGCTAACAGAATTATCCGAGGGTCGTCAAGGATAATACGCCCCGATCTCGTTGCCTATCCGGTGGAATCGATTTGCGGCAAAGAACATTGCCCTAGCAATCGACATTGGGTGCTGTGGTCGATTAGTGTTCTCGATTCTCGTTGGTTCTTGACCGTGGAGATGGAGAACGGATTCTGCATAGGATCTCCTTGATGGGTTGGGCCGTGCGGCGTATTATCCGTATCAGCAAGTCTGTTGGCGCGCTGATGGAATCGTTTCGAAGGAGGTCGCGCAAGCGATGGCTAAGCTCAAAGGTATTATCCGTGATGAGGCGTCTGGAGCGCGGGTGCCGGCCAAAGTGCACGTGCTCACTAGCAGTGGGCGTTTCATCCACCCGGCTGATAGTATTCTCAAGGTTGGGCCCGGCGATCCGTTTTTTTACTGCGATGGAGAGTTCGAGTTGAGCGTCGCGCGCGGAGCCGTCGATATCATCGTCGAGCGCGGCACCGAGTACGCCCCGTTGCACCAGACGCTCTATGCCCCGGTACAAGGAGCGGTCGAGGTGGATCTGCTGCTTCGCCGCTGGATCGATCTTCCCGAAGAGCACTGGTATCCGGGCAATACGCATATTCACTACGACGAATTGGAGAGTAGACCGGAGGAGCGCTTGCGCCTGGAGCCCGAGGTCAACGACCTGAGCACCACGGCGATCAGCATCCTGCAACGGGGGCAAATTCCCTATGCTTCCAATAAATTTCCCATCGGTTTCATGATCGATTTCTCCACCGACCACCGCCAGGTCGATTGTGGCGAAGAGAGCCGCCACAATTCGGGACACGGCGGCTACGGCCACGTGATGTTGCTCAATTTGCGCAATCTAGTAGAGCCGGTCAGTCGCGGCGATCTGGTCAGTGCTTTCGACCCGGATTACCCTCCGCTCTGCCACGCCTGTGATGATGCGCGGACTCAGGGGGGGATCGTGATCTGGTGCCACAACGGGCGCGGGATGGAGGCTCCGGTCGCTGCAGGTCTGGGCAAACTCGACGCGTTCAATCTCTTCGACCCGTGCTGGAAAGATGTCGAATACGATATCTGGTACAGGTTGCTCAATTGCGGGATCAGATTGCCGGCTTCAACGGGATCGGATTGGTATGTTTGTTCGAATAATCGCGTCTATGTACAAACAGAAGATTCTTTCACCTATTCAAGCTGGTTGGCGGGGTTGCGTGCGGGCCGGACGTTCATAACCAACGGACCGGCGTTGTGGTTGGAGGTCGAAGGTGAGGGGCCGGGGGCGCAGATCGCAGCGAGCGATCGGGTATCGGTGGTGGTGAAGTGGCGTTCGCATTATCCGCTCGATCGGATCGAGGTGGTGCGCGACGGTGCAGTGGTTTGCGCACGGAAATTGCGGGAGACGGCCGAGAGTCGGGAGGGATCCTGGACGGTCGATGTGAATCTGGAGGGCGATGGTTGGATAGCGGCGCGAGTTTTCGGGTCGGCGCGGGACAGTTTCCGCCAGGCGGTCTACGCCCATACCAGTCCGGTTTATCTCGGTAGCGGAGTGCCCGTGGCCAAGGTAGGGGCAGCGGCGGAGTGCTTCCGCCGCGGGATAGAGGAGTCGAGCGCATTGATCGAGCGCGATGGCCGCTTTGCCAGAGACGAACAACGCGAGGAGGTACTACACCTGTTTAATGAGGGACGAGAAGTCTACGCCAAACTGGAGAAAGAGCATGGCTGAACAGATGAAGATTCTGATTACCGGTGCCGCCGGGCAGGTGGGATCGCAGTTGATTGAGGGGATGGGAGATCGATACGCTTTGCGGGGGCTGGACCGGAAGCCGGTTGAACTCGAAGATTCAATGGTGGGCGACGTGGGAGATTACGCCACGATGCTGAAGGCGACCGAGGGCATGGATGCGGCGATCCATCTGACGGGGATCGATCACGAGTGGGAGGGGGTCTTGCAGACCAATCTGGTCGGGACCTACAACTTGCTCGAGGCGGCGCGGGTCAATGGCGTTAAGCGGGTCGCCTATGCCAGCCGTGCCGGGGTCCATGGGCCGCAACCCGAAGAGCTGACCCGCAATGTCGATATGACGCTGCAGCCGGTCGGGCTCTATACGGTCAGCAAGGTCTTCGGTGAGGCGCTGGGCTTTTCATATGTCCAGCAGCACGGGATGGAGTTCGTGGCGGTGCGGATCGGCAATTTCAATCGCAATCGCGACCAGCCCGAGCATCCGCACCAGCTCAGCCACGGCGATTGCGTACGGGTCTTCGAACGGGCCGTGATCCATCCCGGGGTCGAGTACGAGATCGTCTACGGGGTCTCCGACAGTACCTGGCCGCGCTACGATCTGGATCACGGGCGCCGGGTTATCGGTTATGATCCGCAGGACAGATCTGACTGGAAACCCGAAGGAGATCAATAATGGGCGGCTATACTGCACTCGACTTGAATGCGCACTATAATGCCGGTCTCGACTTGATTGGTGGCGACGGACCGCTGGGGGCCCAGGTGTTTCGCGGTTTGCCCTTTGTGCTCGGCGAAGATTCGGGACGCTGTCTGATCGCCTGCGGTGGAGGACAGGGAGATGGAAGTGTGGAAATCGCACTGGGTCGTCGGGTGACCTGGCTGGTGGTTGCGCATCGGTTGCTCGAGTCCGGGCTCAGCGAGAATGGACCGCTGGGGGTCGAGGTCGCGGAGTATTCGTTTGAGTACGAGGATGGGGAGGGCGAAACGGCAATCGTGCGCGATCGCTTTGAAATTGCTACGGTGCCCTCCGCCTATGGCGGCGCTCCTTTCGTTGCGGTTGCGGATACCAACGACCAGGTCATGGCGCGCGATGAGGGACGATGGGAGAGCGCCGGACGGCGCCAGACCGAAGTGGATGCGGGGCGGATGGCGCATTTCGTCCTCTGGGCATGGCGGAATCCGCATCCGCACAAGACGCTGGAGAAGATCGTGATCAAGGCCAGGGGACCTGCTTTCGCAGTGGGAGCGATCACCGCCAGCGATCTCGACGAGGAGCCGATTTGCCGCGAGGGCACTCGCGAGGTGGTGATCACCCTACCGCAGCAAGAGGATGCGCACAAGTCCGCGCTGCTCGAGGTGGAGGTCGATCGGGGCATTGCGACCTATCCCTATCCCTTGCCGCAGCAGTCGAGCGATGAGTTCATAGCCGACCGCAAGGGCTGGGGTGAGCCTCAGAACGAGGGGAGCAGTCCGTCGTACGTGGAGATTGCCGCCAACCCCTCGGCCACAGTACAAGTCAAGCAGGACCAAGAGGTCCTGGGGGAGGCCAATTGGGGGGATTTGAAGGAGCAGGGGCAGGTCGACGCTTCGCCGCGGGTGCGCCTGGAAGTGGTGGATCGGGGTCGCAACTGGGTTCATACCCGGGTCGTCGATGACGAGACTGGCAAAGAGGTGCCCTGTCGAGTTCATTTCCGCTCGCCGGAGGGCATCCCCTATGCCCCGCACGGCCACCACGCCCATGTCAACTCCAATATGGGCACCTGGCATATCGATGTGGGAGGCGATGTGCGCCTGGGGCAGATAACCTATGCCTATATCGACGGCACTTGCCAGGGCTGGTTGCCGCGCGGCGAGGTGCTGATCGATGTGGCGCGAGGCTACGAGTACGAGCCGTTGCGGGAGAAGATTGAAATCAAACCCGGCCAGCGCGAGCTCGAAGTGCGGATAAAGCGCTGGTGCCACATGAACGAGGAGGGCTGGTACAGCGGCGATTCGCACGTGCATTTCCTCTCTGCCCAGGGCAGTCTCACCGAGGCACAGGGTGAGGATCTGAATGTCGTCAACTTGCTGCAGTCGCAATGGGGCGGACTTTTTACCAATACCGAGGAGTTCACCGGGAGCGAGATGGCCACCCCGGACGGCAAGAATATCGTTTATGTGTCGCAGGAGAACCGGCAGCATTTCCTGGGGCATCTGATCCTCATGGGGCTCAAGGAGCCGGTGATGCCCTGGTGTTCGGATGGGCCGGGCGAGGCGGAACTCGGGGGGACTCTGGAGGTGCCGATGGCCGAGTGGGCCGATCGCTGCAGGGACCAGGGCGGCAGTGTGGTGATCCCACACTTGCCCAGTCCCAATGGCGAGCCGGCCGCTCTGATCGCCACCGGTCGGGCCGACGCGGTGGAGATGCTGCGGCACGGTTCGTATATGCACGGGGAGTATTATCGCTATTTGAACTGCGGCTACAAGCTGCCCTTAGTCGGCGGCACCGACAAAATGAGCAGCGATGTGCCGGTGGGGATCTACCGTACCTATGTGCAGATTCCCCAGGACGAGCCTTTTACCTACGACAATTGGTGCAAGTACATGGCCGCGGGGCGCACCTTCCACAGCGGTGGACCCTTGATTCGCTTCAGCGTCGATGGGCACCAGATCGGTGATACGGTGCGCTTGCCGGGCAATGGCGGTACAGTCGAGGTGGTCGCCGAGGCCGAGTCGGTGTTGCCGATCCACACGCTGGAGGTGGTGCAGGAAGGGCGGGTCGTAGCCTCGACAGAGGAGGCAAGTGGAACGCGCAAGCTGGTTTTGAAGGCCGAGGTCAAGGTTGAAGGGCACTCGTGGTTAGCGGCGCGCTGCAGCGGTCCGAACTATTTCGAGGGCGTGCCGCACTACGACGGTTGGGGTAGGGGAATTATGGCCCATACTTCTCCGGTGTACCTGGCATGCGGCGGCGAGTGGTGGATGTTCGACCCGCAGACGGCGCAGTACATGCTGAGTCTGGTGGAGGGTTCGTTGCACTATATCCGCCACAACAGTCGGCAGCATTTGCGCGACGATGTGACTCACCATCATGGCGAAGAAGATCATCTGGCCTATTTAGAGCGGCCTTTCCAGCAGGCGCGGGAGGCCATTCACCGGCGGATGCATCAGCTGGGCGTCCCGCATTGAGTAGTGTTAAACTCGTTTATCCCGGTTTTTCGGAGAGCCTGTTTAGCATAGCAGGGGTTATCCAGACGGGTTTTTGATCCGCTCTTCGGGGATAACCGCCACCGCTTCGATCTCGATCAGCCAGTCCGGGTCGATCAGTTGCGCTACCTGGACCAGCGTGCTGGCCGGATAGGGTTTGGTGAAGAATTCAGCCCGAACCTGGTGGATTTCGTCGATGCGGCCGACGTCGGTGACGAAGACGGTTACCTTGGCAATATCATCCATGGTGCCGCCGACGCTGGCGAGCACGGAGCGAATATTGTCCAGTACCTGCCGGGTCTGCACTGCCATATCGCCCTGGCCTACGGTCTGGCCACTGGCATCCTGCGATACATGTCCAGATATGTGCAATACGCGTCCCGGTGGGTTCCAGGCGGCGCTGGAGAAGATGCCGAAGGGCTCGACGACCCCTTTTACATTGAAACCCTGTGCCATGGGTATCTCCTTTTTTCGCTGCAGTATGGGGTTGGGTTGAGGGATTGTCAAGCAGTGGATTGCCAGCGCTCATTGCAGGTGGCATATTGTGGGGCGAATTCAGTCCGAGGAGGTGCGATATGTCATCCGAATTCGAAACCGACGCACAAGAACCTACTTTTGGTTCACCCGAATTGCGTATTCCCGCCGAAATGCGCGGACCGCTCAAAGCGCATATAGAAACATTGCGACAGCGCTATCTGGAGATGGGTTGGGGCGGACGAGGTGGTTTCGGCGTTAAACCAGCCCTGGTGGTTATTGATCTGGCGCTGTGGTGGACCAAGCCTGATAAACCGCCGATGGGCAGCCACGTCGACCCGATCGTAGAGGCGACCTGCACTTTGCTCGCAGCGGCGCGAGCGGCGGCGATCCCCATCTTCTTTACGACCTACGACTATGATCCGGCCGATCCGCCTACGCCCCACCAGCGCAAATGCGAGTCGAAAATCGGTCCGGAAGACGCGGGGCTGATGGACTTGGATCCTCGGCTCGAGCACCGTGCCGAGGAGCGGATCATCCGCAAGAAATACGCCTCGGCATTCAAGGGCACCAATTTGCTCGACAATCTGACCACGCTGGGTGTGGATACCTTGATCGTCACCGGGGTGAGCACCAGTCATTGTATCTACGCAACCTGCCGAGATGCGGCGCATACTTTCCGCGTCGTGGTGCCGCGTCAGGCCGTTGGCGAACGCTGTGAGCTCTTGCACGAAGTCAACCTGCTCGATATCGATATAGACCTGGGGGATGTAATGGAACTCGACGAAGTAGTGGGGCATATCGCGGCGGTCGGTCGTTGATCGGCCTTGGTGCACCGCGGATGCCGCAAGGGCCGGGTCGGGCGATCGCGCTCTATCACCGGTCGGAGCAGATCTGATGGGTGGGATCGCTGGTCGTGTTGCGCTGGTTACCGGTGGGGCTTCGGGCATGGGTCGGGCGATCGCAGTGGCGCTGGCCGAGGCGGGAGCGGAGATCGCGATCGGGTCGCTGCTGGATGGAGGAATCAGAGTCGAGGGGGAAATCGCACACCTGCCTGCGCGCGACGAACTGGAAGCTGCACAGAGCGAGATCCAAGCGCTGGGCGTTCAGTGCCTGGCGGCGGATCTGGACATTAGCTCGGATGAGTCGTGCGATGCTTTTTGCCGGGCGGTCGCTACCCGCTTCGGCCAGGTCGATATCTTGATCCATGCTGCTGGAATCACAGCAGAGGCGAAGCTGGTGGGGCATCCGGACGAGGCCTGGCATCGGGTGATCGACGTCAATCTCAACGGGACGTATCGGATGGTGCGGCGGGTCTTGCCGGGGATGATCGATCGCGGTTTTGGGCGGATTGTGCTGATCGCCTCGACAGCGGCCTCGGTGGGGGCGCCGACTTCGGGGGCGTATTGCGCTTCCAAAGCGGGCGTAGTGGGTCTGATGCGCTGTGCTGCGCTCGAGGGAGCGCCTCATGGGGTGACGTGCAACAGCATTAGTCCTACCTGGGTCAATACCGGCTTCGGACGCGAGTGGATGGACGATATTGCTCGGAACCAGGAGGGGCGGACGGGGGCGGAATATATTGCTGACGCCAAGGCGGCCAATCCGCAGGGGCGGTTGATCGAAGCGACGGAGATCGGAGCACTGGCCCGCTATCTGTGCACGGATGAAGCTGCGGGGATGACGATGCAGGATCTGGTCGTCTCGGGAGGGTCGCTGTGGTAGGGAGGGACAATGGCCGCTCACGGTGCGTTGCTCTTGCGCGGATGAGCGGTACTCACAAGATGATTCGGAGCCATTTTGGTACATCGCGATGAGTCGAGATAAGCAAGCGAAAAAAAGGGTTCGCGTCGGCGCGGTGCAGATGATTTCGCAAGAGGGTCAGGTCGAGGCCAATGTCGCCAAGGCTCTGGCCTATTGCGATCGGGCCGCTGGAAGGGGGGTTGAGATCCTCTGTCTGCCAGAGTGTGCCAGCACTGGTTTTGAGTGGTTGGGCGGCAGCAATGCGGCGGCCAGGGTCTACGCCGAGCCCGTGCCGGGGCCGATGGTCGAGACCTTTGCCGCCAAGGCGCGCGAGACGGATATGTACATCATCTTCGGCGCGGTGGAGCGAGAAGATCAGGGTGGAGAGATCTACAATACGGCCTTTCTCGTTGGACCCGCAGAAGGCTATATCGGACGCCATCGCAAGGTCCATGCCGAAAAGGTGTTCGCTCCCGGGACCGAGGCCGGTGTCTACGACACCCGCTATGGAAAAATCGGCATTTTCATCTGCGCGGATCAGCGTTCGCCGGAATTGGCCAGGCTGCTGGTCCTCAAGGGCGCCCGAGTGCTCTTCCAGCCGACGAATTACTTCCATCCGGACGGGGTTGATATAAAGCGCCGCTATATGGGGAAGTGCACCGCGCAGCGGGCGCGGGCGATGGACAACGGAGTGCATCTGGTCATTGCCAATGCCGGCCGTAGCGAATACGTCAACAACAGTCGGATTATCGCACCTAATTCGCAGGGCCCGGAAGAGAAACTCGCCTATGCGACACGGAAGGAGCAGTTGTTGGTTGCCGAGATCGAATATGATTTGCAACAGAACGGCGTTCTGCAGGAGGCAGAGCGGGTGCCCTGGATCTTTGAGCAGTTGGGTGCGGAGATGATCAAAGCTGCACAGCGCTGGCGCTGATGACGAGAATTCCGATCACCATGTGCCATGGGATCAACCCCGAGGGAGAATTCCCACTGACGGTGCAGCACCTGGATGAACTGGTGGCCATTGCGGCCGAACTGGGATTTGAATCGATCGACTACGATCAGCTCGATGTCTGGCGCCGGGGCGGGGAACTAGCGCGGCGACCGATCATGTTCGACTTTGATCACCCGGCCAAGTCGATGCGCTACGAAATTCACGAGACGCTTTCCCGCTATGGCTATGTCGGCAATCTCTTCGTCAATACCGGATGGATGGATGTGGAGTCGGAAGGATACGGTGAAACGACTGCAACTTGGGACGAACTGGGCGAGTTGGTGGAATGGGGCTGGCATATTGGAGCCCATACCGTCACGCATCCGAATCTCTCCGCTCTGGTCGCCGAAGACCCGCAAGGTGAGGTGCTGCAGTGGGAGTTGGAGACCTGCGATGCGGCTTTGGAGAAGCATCTGGGTGTTAAGCCGCGCGATTTTGCCTTCACGGGAACGAGTTGGAGCAGCGTGGCCGAGCAGAAGGTGATGGGGCGCTACCGCTTCGGGCGGCTGTGGATCGTTGGCGCGGAGTACCAGGCCGATGGGAAGGCGATCCGCTATGCCGATCTGGTCGGGGTACCCGGTGCGGACGAGGGCGACGGCGGCCCTCCGCACGATGCGCGCTATATCACCCGAGACTCGAATCCCTATCGTTTGCCCTCAATGGAGATTCAGCGCCCGCTGATCTACAGCCCTGCAGCCTTTCGAGCTTATCTCGAACGGGCGTTGGTGGATTGAATAGGATGCAGGAGGAGGACGGTACCGCGGCGGAGCGGGTGCCGCTGAGACGCTACGCCGCACTGCTGGGAATTTATCTCAAACCTCATTGGCAGCGAGTGGGGCTGCTGACTCTTTGTATCTTAAGCGGGGTCGGCATGTATCTGCTGATGCCGCAGATCGTCCGCTATTTCATTGATGTAGCGCGCGCAGGAGGAGCGGTTGAAGATCTGCTCGAGGCTGGCGGTCTCTTCCTGGCCATCGGTTTTGTGCGCCAATTTGTCTTTCTCTCCAGTAGCTATTTGGGTCAAGATCTAGGCTGGCGGACCACCAACCGCATGCGGGGTGCTCTGGCCCTGCACTGTCTGTGCCTCGATATGAATTTCCACCACCAGCGCACCCCCGGCGAAATGGTCGAGCGCGTCGATGGCGATACGAGTGCGCTGGCGAATTTCTTTTCCGAGTTCATGGTCACCGTCTTCGGCAGCATTCTCTTTCTGACCGGCGTACTGGTGTTGCTCTTTCGCGAAGATTGGCGGATCGGACTGGTGATGAGCATCTTCGCCGTGGTAGCCTTTGCCGTCTACAATTTTACCCGCGGTATGGCTGTGCCGCACTACGCCGCCGAACGCGAGGGCTATTCGCGGCTCTATGGATTTTTGGAGGAGCGGCTCACCGCTATTGAAGATATCCGTACCAACGGCGCTTCGGGCTATATTCTCGAGCGATTCTTCGCGGTCAACCGCGATGCGTACGGGCGAGTTCTGCGCTCGGAGAAGATGGGTGCTGCACTGAATGCGATCACCACCATTCTCTTCGCTTTTGGTCACGCGCTGGGTATGGGTATGGGGATCTGGCTCTACAGCGAAGGTGTGTTCAGCGTCGGCGCGGTCTATCTGGTCCTCCATTATACTGCCATGCTGCGCTGGCCGCTTTTTCAACTCAGTCGTCAGATCAATGATTTGCAAAAGGCCACGGCGGGAATGAGGCGGATCGAAGCGCTGCACCGGACTCAGAGTCGGATCGCAGATGGCGATGGAATCGTGCCGCAGAGTGGGGCGTTGTCGGTAGAGTTCGCGGGAGTGACGTTCGGATATGCTCCTGGCGAACCGGTTTTGCAGGAGATCGATTTGCGCTTGGAGCCAGGTCGGGTGCTGGGCCTATTGGGGCGTACCGGGAGTGGCAAGACGACCTTGACGCGACTTCTTTTCCGCTTCTACGACGTGGATCGGGGTGAGGTGCGGGTCGCGGGAAAGCCGGTCCGCAATTTGCAGCTGGACCAGCTGCGGCAGCGGGTGGGTATGGTGACCCAGGACGTGCAGGTCTTCAACGCTACCGTACGCGAAAACCTCGCGCTCTTCGATCCGGGAATTGAGGATGAGCGGATTCTTGCAACCATCGAGGATTTGGGTTTGTGGCCCTGGTACAAGGCATTGCCGCAGGGGCTCGACACGCTTGTCAGTACTAGGAGTATGTCGGCGGGTGAAGCGCAGCTAGTGGCTTTCGCACGAGTATTCCTCAAAGACCCAGGGCTCGTCGTGCTAGATGAGCCGTCCTCGCGGCTCGACCCCGCGACCGAGGAGCAGATCGATCGCGCTGTCGAACAACTGCTGGTGGGGCGGACTGCGATCATCATTGCGCATCATTTGGGCACGGTGCAACGGGTGGACGATATCGCTATTCTGACGGCGGGGCGTATCGAAGAATACGGGGCAAGGCAGCAATTGGCCCAGGATCCCCAATCGCATTTCGCGCGTTTGCTTGCGGTCGGTTTGGAGGAGTATACCGGATGAGTACGGGAGAGACCGCACTGCGGCTTTTACGCTACCGGCCAAAGATTTTTCTGGGCACTGTATTGTTTCGAGGTCTGGACGATCTGGCTCCTTTTGCTACGGGGTTGATCATGCAGGCCTTTTTCAATGCGTTGACCGGTGAAGCGTCTGCCGGCCTTAATGTCTGGACGCTGGTGGCGCTTTTCGTAGTTCTGGAAGGAGTGGACCGGATGGTACTCTTTGCAGCGGCGTTGGTGGGCGCGCGCTGGTATTTCGCCGTCCAGTCCCTCTTGCGCAAGAATCTGCTCGAGGCGGTACTGGTGGTGAGCAATCCCGGTGCCGTTTCCAGTGTTTCGGGAGAGGTGACCAACCGCTTTCGCGACGATGTCGAGGCGATGATTCGCTACCTCGAACAGTACATTCATCTTGTGGGCAATATGATTTTCGCCGCACTGGCCATTTCCTATATGGCCCGGATTGAT
Organism: uncultured Gemmatimonadaceae bacterium; assembly: GCA_964520345.1. GTDB lineage: Bacteria > Latescibacterota > UBA2968 > UBA8231 > UBA8231. The sequence continues at coordinate 118,862 of CAZFMY010000001.1, forward strand.
GTTGCGATCACAGCAGTGACGGTTGTGCCCTGCGTGCTGATTGTCACCATCGTCAATGTCGCGCGCCGACATATCCAGCGCTATCGCAGTGCTCAACGGCAGGCCACCGAGGCGGCGACCAACTTTGCCAACGAGCTCTTTCAGTCGGTGTTGGCTCTCCAGGTGGCAAGAGCCGAATCCCATGCCGTTTCGCATTTTCGCCGTCTCAACGATCTGAGGCGCAAGTCGACATTAGTCGATAATTTATTCAATCAGTTGCTGATGTCGATCAATTTCAATATCGGCCATATCTCCACCGGGGCGATTCTGCTGATGGTAGCTGAGCAAATGCGCGCCGGGACCTTTACGGTCGGCGATTTCGCTCTTTTCACGACCTATGTCGGCGAAGTGGCGCGCAGCGGATCGCTGATTGGTTCGGTACTGGCCCAGCACCGGAGGGCCGCTGTTTCGCTGGGACGGATGGCCGATACGATCGAGGCGGATGACTCCGCACCATTGGTCGAACACGGGCCGATCTACCTGAAGGAGGATTCCCCCGAGGTCGCTGTGCCGGTGTGCAGGGATTCCGATGTACTAAAGTACCTGGAACTTGCGGGTTTGCGCTATCGCTTCGCCGATTCTGATCAAGGGATCGACGGGGTCGATTTCCAGGTGCGACCGGGGACCTTCAATGTGGTGACGGGGCGGGTCGGTGCGGGCAAGACTACTTTGCTGCGGGCGCTGCTCGGACTCTTGCCCATTCAGGCGGGCGAGATTCGCTGGAATGGGTCGGCAGTCTCCGATCCTAAAACCTTCTTCACACCGCCGCGTTGCGCCTATACGCCGCAGGTGCCCAGGCTGCTCAGTGAGAGTCTCAGGGATAATATTCTGCTGGGGTCGCCCGAGCAAGAAGAGGAATTGGTTCGAGCGTTGCACTTGGCGGTGATGGAACACGACTTGCCGACCCTGGAACGTGGTCTGGACACCATGATTGGGCCGCGTGGCGTCAAGCTCTCGGGGGGGCAGGTACAGCGAACGGCTGCGGCGCGGATGCTGGTGCGCGAGGCCGAACTCTACGTCTGCGACGATTTGTCATCTGCGCTCGATGTGGAGACCGAAAATGCGCTCTGGGATCGGGTCTTTGCCAAACGGCGGGGGGCGTTTCTGGTCGTTTCGCATCGGCGTCCGGCCTTGCAGCGGGCCGACCAGATCATCGTGCTCAAAGGAGGTCGAGTCGAGGCGGTGGGTACGCTCGATGAGTTGCTCTCGTCGTGCGAAGAGATGCGGCACTTATGGCGTGGAGATACTGACGCTTGAGCGATCAGCGTGGTTTGGCCTCGGCCTATCTGCAGGCACTGAAGCGTCTCAACCGGGATGTGCGACTCTTCATGGTTTCTGCGGTGGTGTTGGGCATCTGTTATATGGGCCTCTATTTCCTGTTGATCAATCTCTATCTGCTGCGTCTGGGTTACGAGATAGAGTTTATCGGGATCTTCGTTTCGACGGGTGCATTTTCCTTTGCCATATTCAGCCTCCCGGCGGGGATCGCGGGTCGGCATTTCGGCTGTCGTCGGCCGATGATCTTCGGGATGTCGGTACTGATGCTGGGGTTGGGGATGCTCGCTCTTTCGGCCTGGGTGCCTGCCGACCTGCGCTCTGGCTGGCTGATCTTCTTCTGTGCATTGCGCGAATTCGGCAATGCCTTCTATATGGTTAACTCCAGCCCCTATTTGATGGGGGCGACCTCGGCAGAGGAGCGCGACTACGCATTTTCTCTACGGGCGATTCTGACGCCGGTGGCGGGTTTTTTCGGCACCCTGATCGGGGGATTCCTACCGCGGCTGAGCCAGCTTTACTTTGGTTGGTCGGCCGATGATCCGCTCAACTATATGGCTCCGCTGTTGATTTCCTCGCTAGTGCTGTTGCCGGGTATTGTATCGCTTTGGGCAATGCGGGAAATCGTGATCGAGGAGTCGCCACAGGGTAATGCTCTGCGTGGGAAACTGCCGTTGGAGGCCTTGCTGACCATCGCGGTAGTCAGTGCGTTCTTCATTGTCGCGGCATCGGCTGGCCAGAGCTTCTACCACGTCTATATGGATACCGTTTTGGAATCGCCGCCCCAACTCATCGGGGCGATCGCCTCATGTGGGCAGTTGCTGACGGCCGTGTTGATGCTGGTAGCTCCGATCTTGATGGGACGTTGGGGTTATGCACGGGTCTTTGTGCTGATGGGGTTTTGCATGGGATTGAGTCTGCTGCCAATGGCGCTGGTTTCGCACTGGCTTACGGTGGGACTGAGTGTGGTGGCGGTAGTGGTCTTGATGAATTTTTCTTCGACCGTCCTGACTGTCTTCCATCAGCAACTGGTTCCACCCGGTTGGCGACCGGCGATGTCGGGGGTCTCGTTAATGGCGATGGGTATAGGCTGGGGAATCGTTTCTTCGGGTGGTGGCTACTTCGTCGCCGCCTGGGGATGGCGGCCGTTTTTCCTGCTCGCAGCGGGTGGGACCATACTCGGAGTGGGAGTGTTCTGGACGCGATTTGTCGCCGGTGAGATCCGTCTGCGCTAAAACCTGGTTAGGGACGAGCTAACACTAATAATCGGTGCAGAGCGCGTAGTGGATAGTGCTGGGGTGAAGAGTTGAGTTGCTTGTCGCTACGCCGGATTTGGATTATTGTTTTTGCCAATGATTTGCGATTCTACTCAGGAGGATATCATGCCTTTGAACCAAGAACAAATCGCAGAGTTTAACGAAGTGGGATTCCTGACCTATTCCGAATTGCTCACGTCGCTGGAAGTCAAAGCGCTACGCCAGCGTTTGGCAGACATCGGCAACGAGGTCGTGGCGTTTCCCACCGAGCATGTGCAGATTGAGCCGATGGTAAAAAGCGGCGAACTGGATGCTTCTCCGGTGCGTTTCGACAACGTGCGAAAAATTTGGAATCTGACTCGTTATGACGAATTGTTCAAAGAATACGCCCGCCATCCAAAAATCCTGGATGTGGTGCAGAGTCTCATCGGCCCGAACATCAAGATCTATGTCGATCAGACCCTCTGCAAACCGCCGCGGGTGGGATCGCCCAAACCTCCGCATCAGGATTCGGCCTATTGGACCCAGATCGATCCACCGAATCTGGTGATTTGTTGGATGGCGCTCGACGATGCGACCGAAGAGAATGGCTGTATGCGCTTCATTCCCGGTTCGCATAAGCTGGGTGTTATCGAGCACAAGCGCTTGGAGGATTTTCGCATCGAGGACGATAAAGTCGATTATGCCAGCGAGGTTACCGTTCCACTGAAGGCTGGTGGGTGTTCGTTCCACCACAGCTTGGCGATGCACCGCACCGATGCCAACCGGAGTTCAAAACCGCGGATCGGGCTGACGGTGGCCTATATGAACGCCGAGTCGAAATACATAGGACCCGATCCGCAGCCCGAATACCAGTTGGTCGCGGGGCAGAGCTTTGCAGGGTGTGTCTAAAGGCGACGGATGTAGACGTAGTAGGGGGCGATGGACCGCTCGGTGTGGTCGTGAAATGAAGCGTAGAGCCGGTCGGGACCCGGAATGAGGTCGATCTCGAAGAGGGTGCTGGCTGCATCGGATTCGGTTTCTTGCTGCAGCGTTTTTCCGCCTATCGAGATCTGGGCCCATTGGATCGCCAGGGCCGTCCCACCCTCGTAGGCGGGGGCATCGGCCTCCTTGATGCAGTCGCGGCGCCACTTGCTGTCGTCGCCCTCAATCCCGGCCGTGAGCGCGTAGCCGGTTTCTTCGGGCCAGCGCCGCACTTCGATCGCGTAGCGTCCTTTCTGGTGTACATCGATGGCCCAATAACCACTGGTGACTTGGCCGGCGCGAACCTGACGTTGGTTCCATACGGCATCACAGGCTTCGTTGCGGATATCGTGGGTGGTGAGTTTGACTGGTTCGTCGTCCCGGCCCAATGCCATCGGCTCGTCGCGGTCGAACTGGTCGGAGATCAGATCCCACCACTGATCGTAGTCGCGGCGTAGTTCGGTGACGAGATCCGGGTGTGCAGCGGCGAGATCTTGCCGCTGTCCAGGATCGGTTTCCAGATCGTACAATTCGCGCCCGTTGATCAGGCGCCATCTGCGTTTCATCACCGCGCTCTTGCGCCATTTTACGGGATTGGCAACACGCTGGGTATCGCAGAAGCTAACTCGGTCGGAGCACTCCGGTGAAATGGGTCCTCTGCGCAGTAACGGGGCCAGGCTGCGTCCATGAAAAGAGCGATGCTCCGGCACTTCGACGCCGCAGAGTTCGAGCAGGGTCGGCATGAAATCGACATAAGAGGCCAATGTGTCCATGTCGCGTCCGTCGCAGAGGCGGCCGTCGGGATAGCGGATGAGGAAGGGGACGCGATGGCCGCCCTCGTAGGCCGACCCCTTCTTGCCGCGCATTCCGGCGTTGTAGCTGCCCGGACCTTCTTGCGGGAACTGGTCGGCGTCGAGTTCGACGCCGTTGGCGGTGCCGTTGTCGGTCATAAAGATCAGGATGGTATTGTCCCGCAGTCCCAATTCGTCCAGGCGGGTTTCGAGCCGGCCGAAGTTCTCGTCGATATTGGTGATCATGCCGTAGAAGCGGGCGCGGTCTTCGTGCGGGGTCGAATCGCGGTAGGTATCGACGTAATGGGGCTCGATGTTGAGGGGGCCGTGCGGGGCGTTGGTGGCGATATAGCAGAAGAAGGGTTCGCGGGCATTCTGCTCGATAAAGCGCAAGCCCTCGCGGAAGAATACGTCGGTGCAGTAGCCGGAGTAGGTGGTGGGTACGCCGTTGTGGTAATAGGTGTCGTCGAAGTAGTCGTTGCCCCAGGCATCGCCGGTATTGCCGATGCCACCCCCGGCGTGATAGACGGATTGGTCGAAGCCGCGTTCGTGGGGGCGGTAGGGCTGGGAATCACCTAGATGCCACTTGCCGAAATGGCCGGTGCGATAGCCGGCTGCAGAGAGGGCGTCGGCCAGAGTCCACTCGTCAGCGCGCAGTAGTGAACGTCCACCGATCGTGTGCCAGACGCCGGCGCTATTGCAGTAGTGCCCGGTGAGAATCCCGGCGCGGGTGGGCGCACAGGTCGAACCGACGTGAAAGTCGGTCAGGCGAACTGCATCCCCATAGAACGCATCGATATGAGGCGTATGGATCGCATCGTTGCCGTGGCAGCCGAGATCGCCGTAGCCCTGATCGTCGGTGAGCACAAAAACGATATTCGGGCGCGATTTTATGTCGGTCATGTGGTCCTGGGAAGAGAGTCGAGTTCGGTTGTGAGGAAGCGCAGTCGCTCTTTTTCGGCGATCGGTGAGATTGTGTCGGCCAGGGTCATCGCCTATCGGTCCTGGTCTTTGCGCCATTCTTCATATTCGGCTCGGGCTTCTTCGGAGAGGGGATAGTATTTGCGCAGGTGCCCACCTGAGGCCAGCTTCATGCGACTGAAATCTTCCCATTCTTCATGTTCCTGGGCCTTTGCGGCGAGTTCGGGGGCGAGTTGGGCCGGCACTACGGTGGCACCATCGTCGTCGGCGACGATTATATCGCCGGGCATGACCAGGGTGTCGCCGCAGGCGATTGGCACATTGACGGCGAAGGGAAAGATATTGGTTTGAGTATGGAAATTGGGCGTTGTTCCCCGAAGCCAGAGACCGATGTCGAGATCTTCGAGAACTTTGGGGAAGTCGCGGATACAGCCATCGATAACAGCACCGATCCCGCCCTGCCCCATAAAGAAGGTGAGCATCATTTCGCCGAAGACGCCGCTCTGCATGTCGCCGCGAGCGTCGACGACAATGATATCGCCGGGCTGGGTATGATAGAGGGCGTGGCGATGTAGTTGTTTTTCGGGATCGGCGTATTCGTCGACGTCGTATTGGTCCTCGCGTTTGGGCATAAACTGCAGGGTTAGGGCCGGACCGACAACGCTCTTGCCGGGGGTGCGGGCGATTGGGCCCTGGATATGAGGGTCGCGAATCCCTAGACGGGCCAATTCGCCTGCGGCAGTGGCACTGCTGATATTGGCGAGTTCTGCGACCAGGTCTTTGGCAGGGCGCTGGATATCGGATGTCTCGACCATCTTTTCTCCTATCGGGTTGGAACAGAACAAGAAAGTAGCAAATAAGTGCCGATCCATCCACTTTTCGATCGCGATCGGCTCTTAGCAATGGGGACCATCGGTGCCGATGTTCGATTGAACCTTCGGTTGTATTGGAGAATCCAATATGCTTATTTCACCAGAATAGTATAGTTTAGTTTTTATTAGGTGGTTTTGACAGGGATAGGCAGGCTGTGAGTGCGAAATTGGCTGTAGAGCAGGCAGTTGACCAAATCAAGGTTGCGGGCGACCTGACCGTGAAGGGAGGTTTGACCCCTGCCAATGGGGTGTCGTTTACCGCAGCGGGTAATGTCCTGGTCGTAGGGGATATCCTGGGTGGAGTCCAGGTCCAGGTTGCCCGGATCCTGGTCGTCAAGGGAGGGGTTGTCGGAGAGATCGACAAGCCTTGTCGAATCGAGGTCCAAGAGGATCTATATATATCGGGCAAGGTGGATTACGCCCATATTAGCGCGCGGAATATCTATATCGTTGAGGAAGTCAGAAACACTTCGTTGATTTCGACCGAAGATATTCATGTCGAGTCGGACCTGATCGATGCCGATATCGAAGCGGGCGGTTTGGCCGTCTATGAGCGGCTAATTAAAGAGCATAAGTTGCAGCTCGTGCAGCAAATGGGACGGACGGATGCTTTAAAAAGACAGTTAGAGCGCGACGCGGCGCATTTGCATCGCCAATGCAGTCGGGTTCGTACGGGGCTCAATCTCGGCGTGGGTGGGATCGTGCAACACGAAGAAGATCGAATCAAGATCGATCTGAGTATGTTCTATCGGCACGTCGAAGGCCTTGGCACAGAAGAGGTGACTGTAGCGCTGAAGGAGTTCTTTGCCAAAGGAATCATCGGTTTGCTCGCCAAGGTGAATCGGTCCTATATCGCCGCTAGTCGGGCTCAGGGAAAAGTCTTCAGACAACTGATCCACAATCTATATGAGTTGATTTTTCTCACTCGGGAATTGGACCAGCTCAAAGCCGGGGCCACTAGTGCTAAAGAGGGGTTCAGGTCTATGGCCAATCGACTGAGTTGCCTGGATCGCCGCGTTTTGGTCAATGGCAAGATCTATCCGGATACGATCTTTAGGTTCTTGCCGCGCGAAGTGGATATATCCGATGATGGCGAGATCGCCCTGGAAGGAGAAAGTGCTTCACTCACTATTGCTTCTGGATCGGATCCCGGTCAGCGCAAGTTGATGTGGCGAAACGTCGATGGACGATCGCAGACCGAAGTCCAGGCGGCGGACCGCCTGCGCGGCATTGTGCTGCGTCTGGACGAAGACCAGGTAGTGTGGACGCCGATAGATCATGAGGCCGAGATCGGCTAAGAACTGTGGTCTTGCTCTTATCTTAATGGATATGATTCGAGGAGCTGGATCCAATGGATTGGAGCATTCTGACTGGTTGCAGTCGGACGGGATGCTGCACATTACCCGTAGTAGTTGTCGGTTTAAATGAAAGGACGATAGGGCGATGACCCAATCATACACCGCCGCAATTGTCGGCTGTGGCGATATTGCACACCATCATGTCAGGGGCTATCAGCTCGCCGGTGTCGAACTCGTCGGTGTGGTCGATCCGCTGGAGGTGGCACGCGAACAATACCGGGAAGAGTACGGGATAGCCAGGGCTTTCGCCTCGGTCGAGGAGATGTTGCAAGAGGTCGCACCAGATCTGGTCAGTGTTTGTACCTGGCATCTTATGCATCCAGGTCCGACGGTGGCTGCTGCTCGTGCCGGGGTCAAAGGGGTGATTTGCGAGAAACCGATGGCTGTGGGGATGGGTCGGGCCAACGAGATGATTACCGCTTGCGAGGAGGGCGGTACCAAATTGGTGATCAGTCACCAGCGGCGTTTTACGCCGGGTTGGGAAAGGGCCCGCGCGTTGGTACAGGGTGGAGCGATCGGCGAGGTGGTCCAGGTCGATTCGAAGGTTGTTCAGGGGCTGCTCAATTGCGGCACCCACGCTATAGACGGTGTGCGCTTTGTACTCGACGATCCAGAGACTCTATGGGTTATGGGAGCTGTCGAGCGTCAGAGCGAGCGCTTCGAGCGCGACACTCCGATCGAGGACGGTTGTATGGGGTTGGTGCAGATGGCGGGCGGGATCCAGCTCTTTATTCAGTCCGATCTCGACGATCAGGGAGCTTCGCCGGGACGCTTTGTCTTTCGCGGCACTGGGGGGATGGTCGAGACGACGGAGACCACTACCCGGCTTTTCAATAGCGAGACCGGAGGATGGCAGGATCAGGATCTCGGTGTACCGGCTGATCAGATTGATGTGATCGGCGGTCGGGCCAACGAGCGCCAGACCCGCGAGTTGATCGCCTGGATTGAGGGTGGATCGGAGCACCGGGGTTCGGGTCGGCGAGCACGCGATACCGTCGAGGTGATGATGGCGTTGCTGGAGTCGGCGCGGCAACATCAGGTGATGCGTTTTCCCCTCGCGGAGCAGGGGTATCCACTGGAACTGATGGTCGCAGAGGGCAAACTGGAGCCATTGCAGAAAGGCCGCTACGATATTCGCGGCTATCTCAACCGGGAGGGTGTCGATGAGGAGGGCTATGCCCAATTGCGGGCTACTGGAATGGGACACCACGGCATTATGAGGACGCTTGCAGAGCGCAAAGAGGAAGGTGAAAGTGAATAAAATAGAGGATCGCGGTTCGGCAATTCGCGTCGAGCGTCTGAGCACTATCCCGGTGGGAGCTAAAGGCTACGTCAAGCTGGAGACCAATATGGGGGTGACGGGTTGGGGCGAGATCAACAATATGGATACTAAAGTTGCTTGTGCACTGGCCGAGTCGCTGGGCGAACTCGTCGTCGGCGAAAACCCCACTCGTATCGAACACCACTGGCAACGCCTTTTTCGCGCCCACCGCAACTTGCGCGGCGGCGGGTTGATGATGCACGTGATCTCTGCTATCGATATGGCGCTCTGGGATATTGCGGGCAAGCTCTACGGCGTGCCTGTCTATCGTTTGCTGGGCGGCCCTTGTCGCGACAAAATATGGATGTACCCCAGCCCCAAGGCGCTGAAGGTGAGTCCGGGTGGTGCGCGCTACCATGCGGCTACGCCGATCGAGGTCGAAGAATTGGTCCAGCGAGTCGCTGATGCGCGAGCCAAGGTTGGTCGCGATGGGGCGGTGATGTTCGACGCGCACAGCATGATGCCCTTGCCGCTGGTCAAGCAGTTTGCCGGCTATCTTAAGTCGGACGATCTGCTCTTTTTGGAAGAGGCGTGGGTCCCGGGTAATATCGAGGCCATGCACAAATTGCGCACGGCGGTGCCGGTGCCCCTGGCCACAGGTGAACGGGATCGTACGATCTGGGAGGTGCGCGAGATTCTCGAGGCTCAGGTTATAGATATTCTACAGCCTGATTGTGGGCACGGCGGCGGCATTAGCCAGATGCAGAAGGTCGCCGCTTTGTGCGAGGCACACCACGTGCCTATAGCACCGCACTGCACGATGTCTTTTCTAGGGCTTACAGCGAGCTTACACGTGGCGGCCTCGGTGGCGTTTTTCCTGATTCACGAAGGCTACGAACACCAGTTGCCCGAGGGAGTGGCCCACAAGACCTGGACTATGGATGATGAAGGTTTCGTATCGCTGCCCGAGGGACCGGGTTTGGGGGTCGAAATCGATGAGGAGAAAGCCATCGCTGTGGGACGGGAACCGGAGCGGCAATTCAAGTGGCCCGATAATCGGCTGCGCGATGGATCGGTGGCAGACTATTGAAGATCAGACGCAGTTCGGGTATTCGCGTCCTCTGAGCAGGGGATAGTCGGGTTTTTCCGTGGGGGCGCCGGTCCAATGCGAGCGGGCGCTCATATAGTGGGTGGCCAGACCTCGCCGCCGAGTCTTGGTTTGGTTCGGACCGGATCGATGCAGGAGCAGGCTGTGATGCAAGGAGCAATCGCCGGCTTTGAGTAGGATCGGTTCTTCGCGCGTTTGGTCGATGTATCGGTCGGGGACCTTCTGGTCTTGCCGGTCGCCGACCATCCATTTCTCGTCGTGAGCCTTGAGTCCCTCCAGATGAGTTCCCGGTACGACCCACAGGCAACCGTTTTCCAGGGTGACGTCGTCTAAGGCTACCCAGGTGGTGAGAATCGCCATTGGTTCGATATGGAAATAGGCCGAGTCCTGGTGATAGGTCTTCTCCATCCCACCTGGCCCCTTGATGAAGATCTGGTCAGCAAAAAACTTGAGATCGGGTCCGAGTACAGCTTCGGCGGCGGCGAGCAGATTTTCGCGGGCCGCATGTTGCATGAAGAATTCATCGTGAAGAGCCGGACTGTTGATTTTGCGCAGATTGTCGATATGGCGCTCGCGCGGGGCATGGGGATCGAATTCGAGACAGGCTTCGGGGAAGGGCAAGGCTCCGGTGGCGATTTGCTCAGTGCGGGTGCGCAAGGCCGCGATTTCCGCCGGGGTGAGAATGTCTCTACAGACGGTATAGCCTTCAGATTGATACTGGGCGATTTGTCTCGGGCTTAGTTGGGCCATTATGCTCTCTCCATGCTAAATTGCAGTTGCTAATATAGATACTATAAGACGCTCGGCACAAGCTGGATCGCTTGACAGACTAGATGCGATTTTGCTTGTTGGGATCCGATCAAGCTGCGTATTCTACTTGGAGGTATTCATGGCTCTTCTACGCCATCTGGCTTTGCGTTGCCGCGATGTCGAAGTTTCGCGCCGCTTTTACGAGGAAGCGATAGGTTTTCGTTTTGTCGCTTACCGTCCTAGCGGAGAAAGTATCGATATGAGCGATGGTACGCTCAATATCACGCTTTTGCCTTATGAGGGTGCGCGTGCGGCGAATGTCGAGGGCGAGGAGTATATTCATTTCGGGATTTGGGTGGAAGATTTGCAGGCGGCTTGGTTGCGGCTCAAAACCGCGGGTTTTCGAGGTGTCAAAACAGTTAAGGGACGGGATGAGATTGATCCCGACGCTCCGCCCGAACGCGCCTTCAAAGTGATCGATCCCGACGGCAATGTCATTGATCTGACCAGCGACCGCGGCGAGTGGCGCGGAGTGGAGTTATAGATGATATGAATGTAGATCCGCAATTGCTGCTCGATGAGGGTTTCATCATTGTGCGGGAAGTGGTGCCTGCGGGTGAATTGGAGAAGCTGCAGGTGGCTTTCGAGACTCTGGTCGATCGGCAACGCGAAGTTTGGGCTGAGGAGCGCGGTCCCGATGATCCACCTGGCGGGGTCTGGGAGACGGGTGCGCAGCCGAGATTGGTGCATTTCGAACAATTCATCGATGCGCAGACAGCTCTTAGCGTCGAATTCTGCCTCGGTGAGACGACGCTGGGTGTGAGCCGCCAGATCATGGGGGCTCCGGATGCAGCGCCGTGCCTGCAGATGATGATGTGCAGTCCGGTCGAGGACCGTGGGCCGGCGAACTGGCACCGCGATATACACCCGATCGATCAGGCACCGCTCTGTGGTCTGCAGGAGGATCTCCAGGCCAATGGTCCCGGGTACCTGCAGTGGAATATTCCGCTTTACGACGATGATGTCTTATGGGTCGTGCCCGGCAGTCATCGCCGTCCCAACACCGATGAGGAAAATCGCCACTTGCTCCAAGATCCTAGAGTGCCGCTGCCGGGTGCCATGCCGGTCGAGCTCAGGGCTGGCGACGGGGTGGTCTACACCAATACCATATTGCACTGGGGCAGCAATTACAGTGCAAAAAAACGCCGCACCGTGCACTTGGGCTACCGCTCGTATGGAGGACGGCAATATCCCTATGTGCCCCAACTCGAGCGGCGTGGAGACTACGTCCGTTTTCTCCAGCCCGAATACCAGGCGATCTGCGCGCATCACCAGGCGCTGTACGCGGAGGATTGCGAACGGCTGGAGGCGGTTTTTCGCGCCGCTATTGCCGGGGACAAACGCGGTTTTTTCAGCGCGATAGAGGTATTGCATCCCGGGCCAGAGCAGCGGATTGTCTGTGCGATCCTGGTGTCGAAACTGGCGTATAAAATATGCCGGGGAGCACATCCCTATCGGTCGGCTTACGGCGGAGATTGGTCACAGGATCGCGAGCTTGGCCCGCGTTTCAGTGCCGAGGAAAAAGCGCTGCTCTGGCGGCGTTTCGAGCCCCTCGATCAGCGCTTGCAGAAGGCTGATGAACACTTCGTGCCGGGTTTCCAATCCGGGCCGATGCCCTATTTTTTTGAAGAATTGCCCGCAGACCTCGATCTGGATGCGGTGGTTGCGGGCTGGTGAAAGGAGAGATCGATGGATAGAGCAGCGAAACGAGATCTAGCAGGCTTGACGGCTGTGGTCACTGGTGCGGCACAGGGTCTGGGGCTGGGGATTGCGCGGGAACTCGGTGCGCGCGGAGCACAGGTGGTGATTGCCGATTTGCAATTGGACAAGGCCGAGGCGGAGTGTGCAATAATGTGCGCAGATGGGTTTGAGTCGAGTGCTGCCCAATTGGATATAGTCGATAGCACGGCGGTAAACGATTTCTTTGCCGGACTCGACCGACTCGATATTCTGGTCAATAACGCCGGGACCGGTCAGCAGGTAGCCCCGATTGCCGAAATGCCGGATGCCGAGTGGCACCGCGTGATGGATGCGACGCTGAACGGGGCCTTTTACTGCTGCAGGGCGGCGGCCGGGATCATGGAGCGTCAGGAGTCGGGTTCGATCGTCAATATTTCCTCGATCAATGGCCAGAACCCGGCGGCGCTGGTTGCCGCCTATAATGTGGCCAAGGCCGGGGTGATCAGCCTGACCCGGACCCTGGCGCTGGAATTGGCAGCCTATGGGGTGCGGGTCAACGCGGTGTGTCCAGGGCCGGTCTATACGGATTTCAACAAGCGCAATATGGCTCAGCGCTGCGAGACTCTGGGGATCGGAGAAGACGAGATGATCGAGCGAATTCGCACGGCGATTCCACTAGGGCGCTGGGGCGAACCAGAGGATATCGCGCGGGGCGTGGCTTTTCTCTGCAGTCCGGAGGCCGGGTGGATCACCGGGGAGATTATGCGGGTTTCGGGAGGAATGGAAGGTGTGTCGGCGACGCCGCCGAAAAGGCCGCGGAACTGAACGAGGTGCGACTGAATACGCGACTGGGCGACGCCCGGTCCTGGCGAGGGGCATCGCTGGGGGATAATTGGCGATTCGAACTGGGTGAAGAGGTGCGGGTGGTGTTGGATGAGTCTGTCGCCCGGGCGGGGGGTAGGCGCGTGATTGAGGCCGATCCCGACCCGCGTTGTCGCACTGCGCTGCAATCGGTTAAGCGCGCCCTGGAAGAAGGCCCTGGTTTTGCGGTGATAGAGGGGATAGACCAGTCTCGTTCTGCAGATCAGGCAATTCAGGCCTACTGGACGTTGGGCCAGGGCCTGGGGCGGCCTCTGGAGCAGAATATCGAAGGTGACCTGCTCTACGACGTTATTGATACCGGACGCGATGTCAGCACTGGGGCTCGTTTTTCGGTCACCAATGCCGAGAGCACGTTTCATATAGACAGTGCTTTTAGCCCGCGTATTCCGGACTATGTGGGCTTGCTCTGTTTGCGGTCGGCGCTGAGTGGGGGGCAGAGCCAGCTCATTAGCGCTTATGCACTGCACGATGCTTTGCGGGAAGAGAATCCAGGTTTTTTGGAAGAGCTCTATGGCGATTATTGCTTCGATCGCCGGGGGCAATATCTCGAGGGTGAAGATCCGGTCCATCGCGCGCCGATCATGGCCTGGGACGGCCGCGAGTTGACCATGCGTTATCTGCGTTACTATATCGAAGTGGGGCATCAGCGGGCAGAGATGGTATTGAGCGAAACACAACTCGCGGCGTTGGACGTGGTGGAAGCGCTTTTGCAGCGACCCGAATTTCGCGTCGAGTTCGAGCTCTCGCCCGGGCAGATGCTTTTTACCAACAATCACTGGATTTTGCACAATCGCACCGCGTTCGAGGACGACCCCGAATCGCGGCGTCACTATGTGCGGCTGTGGCTGGGCCGCCGGGAGGACTGAGTTATGGCAACGTATAAAGCGGGTATTGTCGGATTGGGTTTTATAGGTGGGGCAGACCAGGTATCGGGCGATGTGCTCGGGCAGGAGGTAGAGGATCTCGACGGCACCCATCTGCAGGCTTTGGCGAACCACCCTCAGGTCGAGGTAGTGGCTGGATCGAGCCGGGATCAGGGGCGGCGCGATCGCTTTGCTACGAGGACTGGAGCCCGGACCTATGCGGATTGGCGCGAGTTCCTGGAGCGGGAGGATCTCGATATAGTCAGCATAGCGACCTACACGCCGGTACACGAGGAGATCGCGATTGCCTGTGTCGAGGCGGGAGTGCGGGCGATTTACTGCGAGAAGCCCGTAGCACCTCGGGTGCCCGATGCAGAGCGGATGTTGGCGGCTTGTTCGGATGCCGGGGTGTTGTTGGTCTTCAACCACCAGCGGCGTTTTACATCGGTCTATCGTCGCTTGCGCGACCATATCAAAAATGGAGGCCTAGGCGAATTGATCTCGATTAATACCCAGTGGGGTAATGGTCGGTTAGGCAATGTCGGCACCCATGTTTTTGATGCGGTCCATATGGTGACCGGCCGGCAATTCGCGGCGGTCTCGGCAACGCTCGATCTGGCCGGCAAACCCGATTGCCGCGGCAGTGAGTTCGCCGACCCCGGCGGGTGGGGTACGATACGGCTGGAAGGGGGCGCGATGCTCACTGTCGATGCAGCCGATTATAGCAAGACGCCCTGGGATATTCGCATCAACGGCAGCGAGGGACGGGCGTTTATGGGTGGATCAGATGTCGCGTTGGAATATTGGGACGGGCGGACCGAATCCTGGACTAACGAGGATCAGCAGGGATCGGGAATGGATGTGGCGGTGCGCGAAATCGTCGCCTGGCTGGATGATGGGACCCCTCTTGATTACGCACCCGAAGAGGCGGTGCACGTTTTGGAAACGATCGTGGCTTTCCATGCTTCGCACGCGAAAAATTCGGCCTGGGTAGATTTGCCGCTGATAGGTGCCGATCGCGAAAGGGTGGTTAATAGTGGGTGAGGGGGCTGCGGTACTGAGCACCCAAAGCGAAACTAGGTATCGCCAAAGTCGATCTAGCTGGAACCCTTCGATCTAGCTAGGGATAGGAGTTCGAGAATCGATTAGTCTCTTCGTAATCTGTTGTTGCTGGCAGTATTTCTCTTAAGTGGTTAGCGATTCTGCGACCGCGGCGATTAGACCGTCGATATGGCTCGAATCCATGGGGGTCGAAAGAGAGCACATCCCCAGGCTGGGTCCCCCCAAGAAATAGCCTTTTTCGATCAGAGCTAGGAAAAGGGGATAGAGGGGGTCCTTATCGGTTCGGGCGAGGTCGCGGTAGTTGTTGATAGGACCCTCAGTGAAGTACAGGCTGAAGACGGATCCGGTGCAAACGGCTCGGGCGGGGATATTGGTGGAGGTGAAGAGTTGGTTCAGACCGTCCTTTAGTTGGAGGCCAAGGGTGTTGAGCCCTTCAATCGCTTCCGGGGTCAGGGCGTTTAGAGTCGCCAGTCCGGCAGCCATGGTCACCGGGTGGGCGCTGAAAGTGCCGCTCTGGAAAAAGCCCGTGGGCCCGTCCGAATTGTCGAAGCGATCCATCAGGTCGGCTCGACCGCCAAAGGCGCCAACCGGGAAACCGCCCCCGACGATTTTGCCGAAACAGCTCAGGTCGGGTTCGATTCCGTAGACCTTTTGCAGCCCCCCGACGTCGGTGCGGAAGCCGACTATTTCGTCAAAAATGAGCAGGATCCCGTGTCGGCGGGTGATTTCGCGCACCGCGCGAACGAATTCGGGTCGGATTTCGATGATGCCGCACTTGGGGTCGAGTAGTACGCAGGCCAATTCGTCTGCATGTGCTGACACGAGCCGTTCGACGGCTTCCTCGTCGTTGTAGGGAAGCACCAGTACTTCGGATGCAGCCGCCGGAGAGAGGCCTCCGGCAGTGGGTACTGAAAAGGGTGCATCTGCAGGACCGGCCTGGTCCAGAGGCGGGGCTACGCTGATCTCAACGGCGTCGTGGCTGCCGTGGTAGCCGCCTTCGAACTTGGCAATCTTGCCTTTTTGCGCAAGGCCGCGCGCAAGGCGGATTGCGTGCAGGGTGGCCTCGGTACCCGAATTGACGAAACGGATTCGGTCGAGCGAGTCGACCCGGCGACACATCTCCAGGGCGATTTCGCTCTCGATTCCGGTGGGAGTTCCGAGGGCAATGCCCTTTTTCAGTTGCTCGCGCACTGCCGCATCCACGGCGGGGTCGCCGTGCCCGAGGATCTGGGCAGTGTGGTGATTGGCGCAATCGGCATAGCGGCGGCCGTCCGCATCCCAGAGGTAACAACCCTCGCCGCGGATCATGGTCAGGGGATGGGGCGGATAGAAATAGGCGCCTTTAGCTGCACCGGCAGTATAGGTGCGGCCGGCTGCGAAGAGCTCGCGCGAGCGGGGACTCGCCTCGCTATAACGCGCTATGAGTTCGTCGGTAGTCATGCGAATTTCCTTTGTTGACCGATTGGAAGTGCCAGATTGTATCGTATATTTATACGCACTAGAGGCTGAGTGAACAATATGCCTGGAGGAAAAACTATGACCCAGGTCGAATCCGCTACAGATGGCCAGGTGCGATCGGCTTTCTCGCTGATCGACTGCGATGTCCACAACTATCCCAACTCGATCGATGAGCTGATGCCCTATTTATCGGCGCGCTGGCAGGCCTACGTTCGGCAATCGGGTTTTAGCGGTCCGTCGGGCCCGACCTATCCCAAGGGATTTGCTCAGGCCGCGCGACGGGACGCCTGGCCGCCTTCCGGGCTGCGGCCGGGTGGCGATCCCGAATTTGCGCGCGAGCAATTGCTCGATGCCTGGAATATCGACCTTGCGGTACTCAATCCGCTCTACGGTATGACCGCGCTGCACAACCTCGACTTTGCCAATGCCTTGATGCGCGCGGTCAACGAGTGGACTGCGCAGATCTGGCTCGAGAGCGATCCGCGCTGGCTCGGCTCGATCGTGGTCAACGCCAGTGATCCCGATCGAGCGGCCGCCGAGATCAAAAGAGCGGCAATAGATCCGCGTTTCGTGCAGGTTTTACTGCTGGTGCGTTCGAGTGCTCCTTATGGCAAACGTCAGTTCCGACCAATTTTTGCCGCTGCCTGCGAGGCAGGCCTGCCGGTCGGTATTCACTTTGGTGGCAGCGGCAATCCGATCACGGCCTGTGGCTGGCCTTCCTACTATATCGAGGATCATACCGCGATGTCGCAGGCCTTTGAGGCGCAGCTGGTCAGCCTCGTTTGCGAGGGGGTGTTCTGCGAGTATCCCGAGTTGCGCGTGGCGCTTATCGAGGGAGGGTTCGCCTGGTTGCCGGGGTTGATGTGGAGGTTGGACAAGAATTTTCGCGGTTTGCGCAGCGAGGTGCCGTGGCTGAAGAAGTTGCCCAGCGAGTATATACTCGAACACTGTCGCGCGACGAGTCAGCCGATGGAGGAGCCCGATGATCCGCAGCATCTGCTGCAGATCATCGAGATGATCGGGCGCGACGATTTTCTGATGTTCGCCACCGATTATCCGCACTGGGATTTCGACTCTCCCGACCGGGCTCTGCCCCCGCAGGTCGGCGACTCGCTGCGCCAGGGGATCATGGTCGATAACGCGGTATCTTTTTATGGCTTTGCGCCGAGTTGATCTGGGGGCGGTAGACGCCTTTGTCGACGGCCAGGCTCATCGGGTGGAGATCGATGGGCGTGGCCTGGTAGTAGTGCGGCGCCAGGACACGTTCTACGTCCTGCGCGATATCTGTCCCCATCAAGGTGCGCGTCTCTCGGATGGGAGCGTCACCGGCACCGCGCTCGAGTGCAATCCGGGAGCCGAGATCGTCCTGGGACGAGAGGGGGAAATCCTCAGTTGCCCCTGGCATGGCTGGGAGTACGATCTATGCACTGGCCGTTCGTTGGTCGAGCCCGAAACGGTGCGAGTTCGCACTTATGCGGTCAGCGTGGAAGCGGAGCGGGTGCTGGTCGAGCTGGATTGAAGCCGCTTTTCAACTTCTGGGCACCGGGATCGGCACCGGGGCATGCCCCTGTTGTTGCGATTGCAAAAAGCCGATGAGCAACTCGACAACGGTATGTCCCATCCGTCCCGGTGAGACCAGTTCCCCGCCTTCAGCGAGTACCTTTATCAGCTCCTGTACTCCATAGGGAATACCTGAAACCGGCCATTCGGGATACTCGACCGGTTCGGGTGCGTCGCCGCGGTAGAGGACACCCTGATCGCTGGTTAGCACCAAGCGGCCGGTTGAGCCCACGACCTCGATCTGTTGTTTGGGTGGTGGTGTGTTCTTAGAGCCTCCTATATAGAAGCCCCGGACCCCGTTTTCGAAGTGGATATAGCCGTTGGCTCCTGGTTCGGTGGCGGGCTCGTGACCGCCATCGCCGCGGTATTCGGCATAGTCCTCGTAGCCTTCTTCCAATTCGGCGCTGACCCACTGGGGTTGGGAGTTAGCGTAGTAGCAGATCGCATCAAGGGTATGGGTACCGTTGCGGAAGAGCATCGCGCGGGGACCGCAGAGAGTGCCGACGATGTATTGCACCGGGCCGATGATGCCCTGATCGACGATCTGCTCTTTAGTGTGGCGCCACAAGGGCTGGAAGCGGCGGGTGTGGTCGACGGAGAGCAGGGTTTGGTTGGCCTCGCAGGCGGCGATCATCCGGTCGGCGTCGGCGAGGTTGGTGGCGAGTGGTTTCTCGCAGAAGATTCCCCTGGCACCTGCCTCGGCGGCATCGACTACCAGATCGGCATGTCGGTGGTCGGAGGTGGCGACCGTGACGAGGTCCAGCGCTTCTTTTTCGAGCATCTCCCGATGGTTGCTGTAATAGGCAATTTCTCGGTCCGGCCAGCGCTGGCGAAACTCGTTGAAGGTATCCTGGTCGAGGTCACAGCCGGCGACCAGCAGTGCCTGGTTAGAGTCCATAATGCCTGTGGCGTGGGCGGCTCCTATACCGCGGCAGCCAATTACTCCAGCTCGGTACATGATCAATCCTCCTGCTGATTGGTTTCGGTGATTTGCCGCCGTAGCGCGTCGTCGATATTAGCGCCCGTGGCAATGAGGCACAAGGGGCCTTTTAGCGATGCCTGCACTTTGAGTGCTGCGGCCAGGGGGGCCGAGCCGGCGGGCTCGGGCAGGTAGCCGGTATGGCGGGCGAAGAGGCGCATGGCCGTGGCGATTTCCCGATCTGAAACCAGCATCATCTCGTCCACAATATCGAGCATCAGTTCCAGGGCTTCCGGAACTGCAACGCGGACGGCCATGCCGGAGGCGAAGGTCGTGCAGGTCCGGGTCGCGATCGGCCGGCCGGCGTTGAATGAATGCGCCATGCAGGGTGCTTCTTGGGATTGGACCCCGATCAGGCGGATCGCGGAGTTGTGATTTTTCAGGGCTGTGCCCAGGCCGCCGATCAGCGCGCCGTTGCCGACCGGGACCAGTACGGTTGCGACCTCGGGCAGTGCTCGGGCGATTTCGCGTCCGATGGTTGAAGTGCCGGCGACGATCTGCGGATTCGATCCATCCTCGATGAATACCTCGTTGCTGGGCAGCGGCTCATCGAGCATCCTTTCTTTGGTTTCATCGAGGTCGCGGCCGAGATAGCGCAATTCGGCGCCAAAGCGTCGGATCAGGGCCACTTTGCTCTCATCACAGTCCTCTGGAACGCCGACGATCAGCGGCAAGGCGAATTTAGTGCAGGCGTAGGCCATCGCCGCGCCGTGGTTGCCGGTCGAGGCAGTGAGGGCTCTGGCAATCGTGCCCTGCTGAACGAGGTTGTGTACTAGGTTGAGGGCACCACGGATCTTGAAGGAGCGGACCGGGTTGTGGAATTCGCACTGGACATAGGTCTCGACTCCGGTCAATTCGTCCAGCGCTCGTTCCCGCACCAGAGGGGCGGGTTCGAGGTGGCGGCTGAGGAATTCTGCTGCCGAGCGAATGGCTTCTTCGGATGGGCGGAGAACGGGAGTCATGGGCTCTGTTGGACGGTGATATCATTTGCTATACTACAAGTTCGGCGAGCTAAAATGCGGATAAAAAGAAGCTGAGGCAAGGAGCCCGAAGGAGATGGCCATGATTAATTTTTCCCGTTCGTCCTTTACCTGGAAAGCGCACCCCTGGGAGCCGGACCCGTTTTATAAATGGTCGGGCGGTTTTGTCGGCGAGTACGGCCAGGCCTATCACGTGCGCTTTACGCTGGAGTCCCGCTGTGTATTGCGCGATGGTGATGGGGCCGAAGTAGCCGAACTTTTCCTGGGGGCGCCCTGTCGTTCCGAATACACCATTGCGAGTGAAAATTTATTTCAGATCCCCAGCGGCGAGTGGCGTATGGCTTTCAGCCGTTCCTCGATTCCGGCGATCGCCCAGCGCTCGAGTACTGAAGCCGAAGAGGTACAGGCTAGGTCGCTGGCTGATGCGTACCAGGATTATCAGATCGAGATCCGCTCTTACCCGGCGGCTGATCTGCTCACAGAGGTCGACGCCATCACTGCTTCGACTTTTGCCTGTGATGCGCAGAACGCGCGCTCTATTTATCGCGATGAACTCAGTGGGCTCGAGGTCGAACTCGAGTATCCGATCAACGTTATGAACCTCAATGCAGCCGATGGCCAGTTTCAGGTCTGTACTGGCCCGGTGCTGCTGCCGGATTTGGCGACCTGGGATGGTCGCGAGATACATCGGGTTTTCGTCGCCCACGCGGCGTTTTCGTGCTTCGACCGGGCGGAATTTATTTTGCGGCGTCCGGTGTCGGCATCGCCCGAGGATCGGGTTTGGCTCGACGAGCCTAGGGGGCGCGACAGGCTGGAGTTGATAAATCCCGACAAGCTTCCCCCCAATTATCCACCCGGGCGTCCGAAGCCACTGGTATATAACGAGACCTGGGATCTGGCGGCGCAAAATGCGGTGCTGCGGGCGGATTGAAGGTTGAAATCATTAATAGAGAGCGGAGAGATATGCTGGATATAGCCGATCGCAAGCAGCTTTTTATCGACGAACTCTTTTTTGCGGAACGGGAGGGAATCGATTTGAAAATGGGGGTACCGGTGCAGTACCCGGAGCCTGTACTGGTACCGGATCGCGCATGGGAGGAGAGGGGAATTGGGGCATATAATACCGTATGGCGCGAAGCGGATGGCCAATGGCGGATCTGGTACGATGCGACGATGGAGACGGGCTTGCCGATGGAGGGGGCCAGAAGGCTCGGGTATGCCGAGTCGGAGGATGGGCTGATTTGGGAGAAACCGGATTTGGGTCTGGTGGAATTCAGGGGAACTCGGGCGAATAATATCGTCGCGCCACTCACCGAAGAGCAGAGCATGCAGGGGGCGACGGTTTTTCGCGACGAGCGAGCGGGTGCTGAAGAGCGCTACAAGCTGTGGACCAAATTTCAGCCGACGAATCAGGAGTGCGAGGCAGGGGTCGAACCCGGGCTTTGGGCAATGTATTCGCCCGACGGACTGCGCTGGAACTACTACCCGGACCAGCCGAATCCGCCGCAGACGATGTGCGATACGCAGAATATGTTCTTCTGGGATGACCGGTTGGAATTGTACGTGGGCTATACGCGGGTCAGAGAGACCCAGTACCTGTCGGAGGCGGCAGAGGGCCAGGGTTCTTATCGCTGCGTCGGACGGATCACTTCCCCCGACTTTCGCCATTGGTCGGAGCAGGAGATCGTCTTTGCAGCCGATGGGGAAGATCTCAATATTCCGGTGCCGTTCCAGCGCGACGATCCACGGCCCAATATCGACTTCTATACCAGTTGTGCCACGAAGTACTATCCTGCTCAGGACGTCTATTTCATGCTGCCTGCCGCGTATTACCACTGGGGCCGAGATGATTTTCCGGGGACGATGGATGTGCAGTTGCTCAGCAGCCGAGACGGGATTCACTGGCGGCGTCAGGGAGACCGCAAGGCCTTTCTGCGCCAGGGGCCTGATGAGAGCGCGAGGAGCGGGATGCTCTTTGCCAATCCGTGGTTCATTCGGGTCGACGATGAACTCTGGCTCTATTATTCGGCTACGGCTCGAAAGCACGGTTCGTCCGCAGACCGCAGGCGGGAGCGGCTGAGCGGGATCTTCCGCGCCTCGTTGCGGCTCGACGGGTTTGTGGCAGCGGAGGCAGGTTATGGGGGAGGATCTTTTACGACGCCGCTTTTAAAATTCACCGGGGAACGATTTAAAGTGAATTTCGACGGTGGGGCAGGGGGATGGCTCCGGGTGGAGGTGCTGGATGAGGCAGGGCAACCGGTGCCGGGTTACCGGCGCGAAGAGGCTCAGGTGGTGATGGGCAACGGGACGCAAAAAGAGGTTTGTTGGCAGGCGCCGCTCGGGGATCTGGCCGGCAAGCCGGTGCGCTTGCGTTTTGAAATGCGGGATGCCCGGCTCTATGCGTTTCAGTTCGGGAGTTAAAATCGTACTCAGCACTTCGCCTTAGTGCTCGCAGCGTTCTCTTAGCTGTCGCTCTACGCTTTCCAGATTCAAGATC
>CAZFMY010000001.1:141576-173222 GCA_964520345.1 uncultured Gemmatimonadaceae bacterium
GGTGGTTGGTCGGCCCCGATGGTCTGCAGTGGAGTGCCAGAGTCCGGTGGTGGGATCGGTGTGATGGGCCTGGGCCCACTGGTACAGATTGAGCAGGCTCAGGCCGTCGCCCAGGGCGTCGAAACCGCGACGGAAAAAGAAATCGCGCGAGTGGGTGGCCGCTTTGAGGTAACGCGCTTGTCGACCGTAGCGGTAGTAACGCGAGAAAATCCACAGGCCTCGCCCCTGATTCCAACCGCTCTTCTGGTTCTGCTGATGACCATCGGCGTAAATAGGGGCGAAGAATCCACCGTACTCGGCATCGTAGCCGTGCGCATACCAGAAAGCAAAGCGTGCTGATCTAGGGCGGTGCGATAGAACCTCTCTTGCGAGCGGAGCCAATCGCCGTTCATTGTCGGATCGCTATTTATCGATAAAGGGCCCCTGGTCCTCCAGGCGCTTGCGGACGCGGGCGTAGTCTTCCGATCCGTCGTCGGCCCAGTATTCGTAGTTGATTCCCTCGATTCGACCCTCTTCGGTGCCGGTTAGGCCATCGACATCAGGGCCGCCTAGCGAATAGGCTTTATGCCCGCCGGGCAGATGCAATACGCCGACGAAGTCCTGGCTGGGCAAATGGGCACGAGCGGCTGCCTGGGCCAGCGCTTGCTCATCGATCTCCACGCCCAGCCCGGGGCCGGTGGGCACAGGGGAAAAACCCTCTATTACCGGGATAGTTTCGGTGGTGATATCCGACTCGTACTGGTCGTCAAGAGTGATCGCGTGGGCCGAGGCAGTGGGTAATACCGCAGCCTGATGCAGGGTCAGGGCCTTCATCAGCGTATTGCCGCTCTGCTGGATCAGGCACTGGATATTGGCCTTGCTGTAGGCGAAGCCCGAAATCAGGGTGTCGCCTATTCGTCCGCCGGTCATGTAGATATCGGCAACGCCGTGTATCACTTCCTGGATGCCGCCGAGCTGCGGCACGTGCATGATCAGCGGTACTTTCACTTTCTCGCGCAGCTTGCGCCAGCCGTCGAGATCGGTCCAGACCAGAGGGTCTTCGAAAAAACCAACGATCGGAGATTTTTCGAGCTCGGCGATGATCGGCAGTACTGTGCCCAAAGTACGATTGTGATTTAAGTCCCAGTGGAGTTTGAATCCGGGAGGGGCGACCTTTTCGGCGGCACGGGTCTGTTCGACGACATCGTAGCGGGCGTCGGAGTGCATTTTGAAGACGCGGTAGCCCTGGTCGACGGCGCGCTGGACTTCTGCGGCGAATACATCGGGTGGACAGGGGCGGGTCCAGGCGGCGCAGGGAACGGCATTGCGGACCTTCTGGCCCATCAGCTTATAGGCGGGGACTTCGAGGTGTTTGCCCATCAGATCGTAGAGTGCCATTCCCAGAGCCAGATGGAAATTGTTGTGCAGGTAGTCGAAGGGACTCGTACCGATCAGGGCATCGATCTCGTTTTGAGACACAGGATTGGGATTGTCTTCGTAGGCGCCGTAGCCGATCAGGCCGTTGTCGGCGCTCACCTTGATGACGAGGTGTTGGTCGATATCGAACATCCGCATTCGACCGGCGTGATTGTCGTAGCGCTCGGCCAGGGGCATGGCGATGGGGATTTGTTCGATCTGGGCGATTTTCATCACGATTCCTTTCTCTGCGGTTGGTTAATGACTTGGTAGAAACTCTGGGTTATGATGGTCCATAAGAGAATTGTCAAATCGCGTTTCGCTGTCAATGCGCTGGTGGCCAGGTTCATTTTGCACTGAGTCCTGTTTCGGATCACTAATAGAGATTGACCGGTCTTTTTGCACAAAGTATCTTGGGTCCGATTGCAAAGGAGGATTGCATGTTTGAGCGAGTCGATGTTGCGGCGATTTCTTTTGTGCCGAAAAAATTCGGTTTAGAGGATAATGCCGACCAATTGGAAACGATGTTTAGGCAAGCCGCTGCAGGCGGAGCCCAATTGGCGCTGGCCCCGGAGGGTGTGCTCGAGGGCTATGTGGTGATGGATATCATCGAGGGACGGGTGCCGGCCGAGGAGATGCGGCAAGTCGCAGTCTCGACGCGCAGCGCTCTTATGGATCGCTTCCGCGCTCTGGCGCGCGAAGTGAAAATATGTCTGGCCTTCGGAATGGCCGAGTCGGTCGGCGGTGATATATACAACTGCGCGGTTTTTATCGACCAGACCGGGAAGCTCTGCGGAAAATACCACAAAATGCAACTGGCCGAGGGCTATCATTCTTCCTGGTGGTTTAACCGTCTGGGAAAGAAAAGCCGTGCATTTGCTACGCCTTTTGGTCGGTGTGGATTCCTCATTTGCAACGATCGCTGGAATCCAGATATCGCGCGGATCCCGGTCCTCGATGGGGCAGAGTATCTGCTCATCCCCTCCTATGGCTCGCGATCCAGGGATCAGGATCGGAATGTCCTGGCCCGCGCACGCGAAAACGGCGTCCCTATCGTCGAAGCCAATGTGGGAGTTACTATGGTGGTCAGCAAGGGGGAGGTCGTTGCGTGTTCGCGCAAAAAGACCGTCGTAACATTTGCCTCAATCGAAGTTCCGGCTCGGCCGTCCAAGGCTAATCGGGATCGCCATGAGCGGAGATTCCTCACCTGGCGGAGCAAGGAGATGCGCAAGCGCTACCAGCAGACCAGAGAGAAGAATCAGAGACTGAAAGAAAAGGGCAGCTGATGAAGTTGGGAATTTTCCACAAGGTTTTCGAGCGGTCGACGCTGGAGCAGAGCCTGGATGCGGTGAGCGCCGCGGGTCTGGTAGCTGTACAGCTCGATTTGACAGCGGCGGGTATGGATCCGGCGAAGTTGTCGAGCGAAGATTGTGATCGGATTCGCACGGCGCATCAGGAGCGTGGCATTGAGGTCGCGGCACTTTCGGGGACCTTCAATATCATCGATCCAGATCGGGAGGCACGTCGATTGGGGATGGAGTGGCTCGACGCGCTGGCTGCTGCAAGCGGGAAGATCGGCACCGGACTGATCACTACCTGCACCGGTACGCGCGACCCCGATTCGCTCTGGTCTTTTCATCCCGACAACCATACTCCCGAAGCCTGGGCCGATATGGTTGCGGCGATCGAACAGGCGGTGCAGATTGCAGAAGCGAGAGGAGTGACCCTGGTTTTCGAGCCCGAAGTCAACAATATTGTCGACTCGGCACAGAAGGCTCGGCGCCTTTTAGACGAGGTTGCTTCGGATCATTTGCAGGTGGTCATCGATGGGGCCAATCTCTTTCACGCTGGTGAATTGCCCAGAATGCGCGAGGTGCTCGATGAAGCATTCGACCTGCTGGGAGATTCGATCCGGCTGGCGCATGCCAAGGATCTGGAGCAGGATGGCGATGCGGGGCACCAGGCCGCTGGGACGGGGCTGCTCGATTACGATCACTATCTAGCTTTGTTGCGGCAGATCGGCTTCGATGGCGGGTTGATTCTGCACAGCCTGGAGGAAGAGCAGGTGGCGAGTTCAGCGGCTTTTGTGCGCGAGCGAATGCGGTGAATGTCTGTTTGTGCTCGGTGAATAAGTTGGGCGGGGGTTATACCGTGCCCGTAGGAAGGAGCAGCTATGTCTAAAGACAAATTGCGCGCTGCAGTGATCGGGGGAGGTCTGGGCGGATATCATGGTTATGCCTATGCTCGGGCTCCCGAGTACGAATTGGTGGGCGTCTGTGATATCGATGCCAATATTTTCGCGCGCTTCTATGAGCGGGCCGAGATCGAGCCGGGAAGTATAAGTGAGTATACAGACTATCGCCAGATGCTCGAGCGGGAGGATCTAGATGTGGTCAGTGTGGCGACGCCGGATCATCTCCACGCCGATCCGGTTTGTGATGCTGCCGATGCAGGGGTGCGGGGTATAGTGTGTGAAAAACCGCTGGCGACCACGCTTGCGGACGCCGATCGGATCATCGAAACGCTCACCCGGAACGGCACCCAGCTCTCGGTGGACCACACCCGCAGCTGGGTTCCGGCCTATCAAGCCGTGCGCCAGGCCATCCGCGATGGGGAGATCGGTGGGTTGACGCGGATTGTGGCTCATATGGGCGGCCATCGCGCGATGCTCTTTCGCAACGGGACTCATCTGGTCGATGCGGTCTGTTTTTTCGCCGATGCCGAGCCGGTATGGGTGATCGCGGCGCACGAGCACGGGTTTGAGGATTATGGACCGGTCTATGACGGCAAAGGAGGTAAGGATCCGCAATTCGACCCGGGTTCGACGATCATCGTGGAATTCGCCAATGGGGTCCGCAGCGTGATAAATAGCGCCAAAAATACGCCAGAGATCTTCGAATTCGACCTGCAAGGGCCTGGTGGACGCTACTGGCTGACCGATAGACAGTGCATGGCCTGGAAGACCAAGCAACCCGAGGGCAGGCCCGAGGAGACGGTCCCGCCGCAGGGCCGCGGCTACGCCGAGCCTTTCGGTGAGAATCTGATTCCGGCGGTGCGGGAAATCGCGCAGATGATCGATGGTGCCGCGTCGAGTTCTTCGCCGGCGATTCGCGGTCGCCATGCGTTGGAGATCATGCTGGCGGCGCTACACTCGCAGGTCGCGGGGAGTGCGAAAATCCAATTGCCCCTGACAAGGGAGTGAGCGAGGCTATCGATGGCACTCAGCGGTGCGCAGAAAGGTCATTTTGCGGAATGTGGTTATCTGCCCTATGGACGCGTTCTCTCCGATGCGGAGGTCGGGGCGTTGCGGCAGCGCAGCGAGGATATCGCCAGAGGGGTTATGGACCACCTGCCATCGCGTTATATCCAGCTGGAGGCGGCTTTTCGCAATGGAGATGTGGAGGCGGCCGACCGGTTCGACCAGGTGCGCAAGATGACTCATCTGTGTTATTTCGACGCTCTCTTTGAAGCCGTGGCCCGCAAGGCGGAGATCGTCGATGCGATTGAAGATTTGCTCGGACCCAATATCAAGCTCTACTGCGACCAGCTGATGATGAAACCGCGTTTCAACGGCACGGTGACCGACTGGCATCAGGACTCGGTGGCCTGGCCGTACTTTGCGCCACAGGATCAGGTCAGCTGCTGGGTCGCCCTCGACGATGCGACAATCGACAACGGCTGTATGACGGTGCTTTCGGGCAGCCACCAATGGGGACCGATAGGCCGAGAGCAGCGCGCGCACTTTCTCAAGCATCCGCTGGTGCCCGAGCCGGTGCCGGTCGAACTAAAGGCCGGTTCCTGCATGTTTCACCACGGCTTGAATTTTCACCGTACCGGAGCCAACTCGACCCCGCATCGGCGCCGTGGTTTGGCGCTGCACTATATGCGGGCGGAGACCATGTATCTGGGTATCGAGGGCGAAGAGCAGCGGCTGATGACCGAGTGCGAGAAGCCGCGGGGGGAATTCCGCTTTATGCTGATCAGAGGGCAGGAATTTAGAGGGCGGGTCTGAGTGCCTAAGGGGTGATCCACTCCTCGCGAATCGTGAACGGTTCCCCCTGGTCGATATCGCTGTGGTGGATGATCAGCCGCAGGGTGCCCTGTGCGTCGACGACGTGGAGATCCAGGGCGGTATCGGATATCCGGTGTGCGATCTGGCGGCAGATCAGCGCTCCGTCTGCCGTTTCGATGCGGGTGTTGACCAGGGGTTCACGGCCGCAGTACTCGCCGGTGAATTGGTAGTATTCGATCTCGACCAATTGGTCTTCTGCATCGTAAATGTGGGCGATGGCTCCGTCTTCTAAGGGCGATTGCAATTGTTTGCGCCAACCGGGTAGCCAACGATCGCGGCCGAACGGCTGGTGTTTGTTCATCGCTGGTTTGCCCTCATCTTGGCCAGAAAGCGCTTGGCATTTCCCGCGAAGTGATCTTCGATTTCCTCCTTGGTCAATCCCAGCATCTCGGCTACTTGACGCTCTTGTTTGAGTTGTTCGTAGATCACCAGAGTCGCCCGGGAGTCGCAGTGGGGCGTGCCCGCTTCGTCTCCGGGGTAAAAGAGCCAGGCGCGGCCGTAGGTGATGTATTTGCCGCGAGCGCAGCCGGCAACCACGTTGTCCGATCCGAACATCACCCGCTTGCGGTCCTCGTGTTTCATCAGTAGAAAGTGTGAGTAGAGGTCGTTCACTGCAGAGGTGTCATACCAGATATTGGGTAAATCGCAGAGAAATCGAATCGCGTCTTCCATCATAAAAGCATTGAAGGCGCGGGCACAGTGGGCCAGGATCCATTGCGCGCCAGGGTATTCGCGAGTATAGCGCTCGAGGTCGCGCTGGTTGTCGGGATCCGCCGGGCCGCTGGGTTTGGCCAGGTGCATGGTGATGGACAGTTTCTTATCGTGAGCGACTTCGATAAAGGATTCGGGAAGAAAATCTTTGATGCGGGCACCGGCCGGATCGGGGGCAAATGTGCGGTAGGGCTTGAGACCGAGAAAATGGTGTTTGTCGACCTGAGCGGCGACGTATTCGGGTGTCATATCAGGGGTGACCATCATATGGATCGCTGATTCGGGATCGCCTTCGAGCTGCGCGGCCATCCACTCGTTGTGGCCTTCGGCATCCATTCCCGGCATCGGCGTGCCCAGCACCAGGAGGTGGAATTCGCGGTCTGGATAGAGTTTGGCCGCCCAGTTGAGGTGATCTTGATAGTCGATCTCAGCGCGTAGGCCGATGGCCTCGCCGGTCAGTGAGCCCCGGTGTGCTTCGCACCACATATGGGTGTGCATATCGTAGACAGTGGAAGGTACGAAGTCCTCTAAGTCTTTGTTCCAGATTTCACGATCAAAATCCTGATAGTCGAAATTGGCCATCGAAAATTAAGCTCCGTCGAAAACGATGACGCCGCGGCGGGCGTCTCCTTTGAGTAGGTCGGCGTAGGCCTCGTTGATCTGATCAAGGCCGTAGCGCTGCGAAATTAGCTCGTCGAGTTTGATTTTTTTGGCCTGGTAGAGGTCGAGAATACGCGGGAAGTCGCGGCGCGTATCGGTTGAGCCGTAAAAGCACCCCAGGATCCGCTTTTCGCGCACGTGCATCTCAAAAGTCGAAAAGCGCGCGGTTGAGTCGATCGGGGCGACCCCGACGATGACCAGTGCGCCGCCCGGGCGTACGGCCTGGAAGGCGGCTTCCTGTACCGCGGTTAGACCAATGGCCTCGAATACGTAGTCGGCGCCTCGGCCGCCGGTGAGGGCGCGGACCTCTGCTGCGGAGTTTTCATCGGCCAGCAGCGAGTGAGTGGCGCCAAATTGCCGGGCGATCTCCATCTTGGCCGGAACCTGGTCTATGGCGATAATGGGGTGGGCCCCGGCGAGGGCGGCGCCTTGGAGGATATTGAGGCCGACGCCGCCGCAGCCATAGACGGCGATACTTTCGCCGGGACGAACCTGGGCAGTGTTGGTCACGGCGCCAATACCGGTAGTCACGGCGCATCCTACGAGTGCAGCGATATCTAGCGGCAGGTCGCGGTGGATCGGAATGCAGGCTTCTTGTGGCGCGATGCAGAATTCGGCGAAGGTCGAAAGAGTCGAAAACTGGCAGACGCTGGAGCCGCGAAGCTGGAAGCGGGTAGTGCCGTCGAGCATCGTACCTGAGCGCCGAACGGGGGCGAAAGTTTCGCAGAGGGCGGGTTGTGCCCTGCTGCAGTAGAAGCAGTGGCCGCAGTCGGGAGCCCAGTTGAGGATCACGTGGTCGCCGGGTTGCACGGCGCTGACGCCGGGGCCGAGTTCCTCGACTATGCCGGCGCCTTCGTGTCCGAGAATCACGGGGAAAGGCCGACGCAGATCGCCCTGGACCATATGCCAATCGCTGTGGCAGATGCCGGCAGCAGCCAGGCGCACCCGTACTTCACCGGGTTTGGGGTCGAGCAATTCGACGTCTTCTATGACGAAGGGGCCTCCTAATTGATGGAGGACAGCTGCTTTCACAGAGTATAATCCCTGGTTAGATGTGGACTCATAGAGTATCGCGCAATTCGAGGCCGGGCAAGTATAAATACTTGGTAGTTCATTGCCTATTCTCAGGTCCTGTGCTTATGGGCCGGCCAATACAGGATACTCCGTTTGACAGGGCCAGATTGGGTCCCTACCGTTTAGCGCAGCAATTAATCCGGGAGGAGACGGAAAATGGAAAGCGCAATGGTGGATCCCGAAGTACTGGTGGAAAAAGATGCGCTCGTCGGCGAAGGGGCTATCTGGGACGAGGGTACGCAGCGGCTGTATTGGGTGGATATTCTAAGCCATGAAGTCTATGTCTACGATCCGGTCCGCGCGACTAATCGCGCGATCCCGACTTGCCAGGCTGTGGGCACGGTCGTCGTGCGCAAGAGTGGCGGTCTGGTCGTGGCTCTGCACAATGGCTTTGCCCACCTCGATTTGGAAACCGAGAAGATCACGCCCCTGGGCGAGGATCCGGAGCGTTCGATCCCCGCCAATCGCTTTAATGATGGCAAGTGCGATCCGGCCGGCCGTTTGTGGGCGGGGACAATGGAATTTGCAGGAGCGAAGGATCGGGGTGCACTCTATTGTCTCGATACCGATCTCTCAGTACACAAGAAAGTTGCTCCGGTCAGCATCTCCAATGGTATCGTCTGGACCGCTGATTGCCAAATTATGTATTTCATCGATACGGGGCTCAACAATGTGCGCGCCTATGACTACGACCTCGAAAGCGGAGCGATAAGCAACGAGCGGGTGGTGGTTGAAAACGAAGGGCCTGGTGGTTTTGACGGTATGGCCATCGACGAGGAAGACACCTTGTGGATCGCGGTCTACGGTGGATCTTGCGTCAAACGCTACGACCCTAGGGATGGGAAAGTGCTGCGCGAATTGCAGCTGCCGATGACCAATGTGACCTCCTGCGCTTTTGGCGGAGAGCGCCTCGATCAGCTCTACATCACCTCGGCGTGTCAGGGGCTGGATGCCGAAGCAATGCAGGCCCAGCCGCTGGCTGGCTCGCTGGTGCGCGTCGATCCTGGTGTGCGCGGTGTGTCCTCCAATTCTTTCGCCGGGTGATCCGATATGTCAAGCGAGTCGATTAGTATTTTGGGAGGTGGCAATACGGCGTTTGCGGTAGCTGCCTCGTTGAGTCTGCGTGGCTTTGATATCACACTCTGTGAATTGCCTGCTTTCGCTGCGATGGTCGAGCCGATCGCGGGTGATCGGGAGATTCAACTCCTCGGCGTAGCCGGCGAAGGCAGGGCGCAGATAGGGCGGGTGACGACGGAGGTCGGGGAGGCATTGCAGGATTCCGATCTGCTCCTGCTCATCGTGCCGGCCTACGCGCAACGGCCCTTTGCCGAGGCCTGTGTTCCTCATATCGAAGAACGGCACACGGTTGTGCTGATGCCGGGTACTCTCGGTGCGTTGGAATGGGCAGCGATCTTAAAGGCCGCGGGCAAAAAAGCCACGCTGGCCGAAGTCGATACGGCTCCCTATGTATGCCGTAAGACCGCTGCGGACGAAGCGACGATCTGGGGGGTGGTATCGGGATTGGGGCTGGGGGTACTGCCGGCGACGGAAACCGCAGCCGTGCAGACTCGGATCGAACCGCTCTTTCCCGGTATTCAGGTTTATCCCGATGCCATGGCCTGTGGTCTTTCTTCGATGAATCCGGTAGTACATCCGGCAGGAGTGCTGATGAACGCCGGGCGAATCGAGCGTTCGCACGGAGAGTTTTATTTCTATGAAGAAGGGGTGACTCCGGCGGTGGTGCGGGCGATCATGGCTGTCGATGAGGAGCGTCGGGCGATCGGCGAATGTCTGGGCTACGAACTGATGCCGGTAAACGAAGCCTTTCACCAGGCGGGTTTTGGTCCGCGGGGCGACCTGTGGGCTGCGATCAACGGCAGTTATATGCTGACCCGATTGAAAGCGCCCGGTTCGTTGGATAGCCGCTGGTTGACCGAGGATGTGCCCTACGGATTGGGGGCGTGGGTATCTGTTGCCAGGCAGTACGGAGTGGCGACGCCGGTGATGGAATCGCTGGTCAATCTGGCGACGCCGGTGATGGGTTTTGACGGGTTTGCAGCGGGGCGAGGGGTGGAGGCACTGGGAATCGCCGATTTGGGACGAGAAGAGCTGAAAGAATTCCTCATCCGAGGTTAGTTCGCAGATTTGGCCTTGAAGGCGTCGATTACCTCATCGGCCAGATCGGTGGGAGGCCGGGTTGCATCGACGATCAGATCGGCGCATTCGAGATAGGCGGGTTCGCGCTCGGCCATCATTTCCTCGATTTCGGCGATGCCGCCGCCGCTGAGGTTGGGACGGGTGCTGGCTGTGAGCGGATCACTTTGGAATCGGCGCCACAATTCGGGAATCGGGACTTGCAGATAGACGACTAGGGCGTTATCCCTGGCGGCTTTTCGGCTTGCGGGGAATTTGAGCGAACCGGCACCAAAGGCAATGATAGAGTGGTCGCGGGCGCACATTGAGGTGACCACACGCGCCTCGTGAAGCCGGAAGGCTCGATCGCCGACTTCCAAGAAATATTCGCTGAGAGTCTTATTGCCGATTTCTTCTTCGATGCCGCGGTCGATATCGAGGTAGGGCATAGCTAGTCGTTCCGACAGCATTTGTCCGAGAGTAGATTTGCCGGAGGCGCGATAGCCGATTAGCACGATCTTCAAAGACGATCCTTCCCGCATTAATGGGTTTCTTCGATCTGACATTTAAGAGTATAGGAACTTTTCGCGGTTGGTAAAGTGGCGAGGCGACTAACCTCATAAGTGGATGATACTGGGCGTTGGTGGGATCGGGTATATAGAGTAGACATGGCAGAACTGACAAAGGCCAATATCGAAGTCGGTCTGAATTTTCTCGCCGAGTGCGATGATGATCTGGCGAAACTCTATTGGCGTTACGGTGTACCACCGTTGTGGAGCCGCGAGCCGGGTTTTGCAACTTTGGTGCAGATTGTGCTGGAACAACAGGTTTCGCTGGCTTCTGCACGGGCGGTTTTCACCAGGTTGAACGATGCAGTACCCGTGCTGACGCCAGGATCGTTTTTGGCACTGGGAGAGGAATTGAAGCACTTTGGGTTCAGTCGGCAGAAGGCGCGCTACTGTCGAGAGCTAGCGCAGCGAGTCAATGAGGGTTTGCTCGACCTGGAGTCTTTGGGACAACTCGACGACGATGCGGTTCGCAAGCTTTTGACGGAGGTTCGGGGTATTGGTCGCTGGACGGCGGAGATCTATTTGCTGATGGCGCTGAACCGACCTGATGCTTGGCCCGCGGGGGATTTGGCGGTCGCTAAGGGGGTCCAGCAAATCAAGGGTTTAAAAGAGATACCGAAGGGTGACGAATTAGAAGAGATAAGCGAGGGCTGGCGCCCCTGGCGGGCGCTGGCGGCTCGACTCTTGTGGCAGCACTATTTAAAGGGAATGTCCGATTAGATCGGTTTGATGACAATGGCTTTGGGGCTGGTTGGGCAGGTCCACTGACAGATACCACAGCCGATGCACCCTGCGGCGAGGACTTCTATGGCACTGGTGTCGTCGATGCGCAGCGCTTCTGCGCCCAATGGGCAGTTGTCGAGGCAAACCCGGCAATCGTCGTCGTGGCGGCGAACGCAAGTGCTTTGGTCTACTGCGGCCAGACCCATACGGATCTGCTCAAGGGGGAGTGGGCTGAGCGCGCCGCTGGGGCAGGCGCTCATACAGTGCAGGCCGTCGCAGGCGACGCAGGGTTGGTCGGTCGGATCGATATAGGGAGTACCGCAGTTTTGGGGGTCGGATTCGGGATAGATCTTGATCGCCTCGGCGGGACAGACTTCGGCGCATTGGCCACAGTGCCGACAGGTGTCGGCGAAATCGGGCTCGGGCAGGGCGCCGGGTGGCCGCAGTCTGGTGGGTTGCTGCGGCAGGTGTTTTGCGGCGTAATCGGCTGCCGGGTTGGTGATTCGCTGGAGAAATTGGCGAAAGAAATCGCGGCGATTTGGTGAATCCATAGGGCAGAATTAGCGAGGTGAATGCTGCGTCGTCAACCGCACCGGATTGGAGTCTAGGCGGGTTGATCGATGATATTGGGGTTGATAGTGATGCAGTTGATTTGGAGGTTGGTGCAATACTGCAATGTGTTCGGCCGTGGTTTGAGAGTCTACTATAGCAGATAGTGCACTAAGGACAGAGGGTCGTTATTCGCCGAAGATCAGGATTGCGCCGGCGATGAGTACGACGATTACGGGATAGAGGACAGCGCGGGGAAGGTAGAACTTAGTGCCGCACTCGTCGTTTGATAGAGGGTCTTTGTCGGCCATAACAGGGATTAAATCTAATGCTCGATGTGCGCGAGGCAAGTGGTAGCGAAAAACCGGTGCTGGGTATATCCGAATGGATGTGCTACTACGCTAATTATGGAAAGCACTGTCCCGGGCCGCAGGCGATC
Source organism: uncultured Gemmatimonadaceae bacterium (assembly GCA_964520345.1). Lineage (GTDB taxonomy): Bacteria > Latescibacterota > UBA2968 > UBA8231 > UBA8231. The sequence continues at coordinate 153,902 of CAZFMY010000001.1, forward strand.
GATGAATGTGTGGAGTTGCATCTGGGTGCGGGCTGTGATCTGTTGGTATGGAATCTGGGGCGGTCGGTGGTGGATTATTGGTCTGATTTACCATCGGTGACGAGAATGTGCGAAAACGGGGATCGAGTCGGCGGTGCTTCCTGGGGCTTTGTGCACAAGGTAATGGAAGAGACGTGTCCGCTGCGGCATGCGCTGGCGTTGTGTCGTGATCGCGGGGCGAAGTTGTGGGGACGCTTGGGTATGAATCGGCACTATGGTAGCGAGGATTGGATCGGGGTCACCTCGCGTTTCGCGCTCGATCATCCTCAGTGGAGAGAGCGGAGCAAGCTGGGTAATGAGGTGGCCAGCCGGCTCTGTTATGCCGTGGCGGAGGTGCGAGAGGAGCGGATCGATATATTGCTCGAATCTCAGCGGATCGGGGTTGATGGTCTGGTGCTCGATTTCTGCCGTCAGATGCCGATACTGATGTATCACCCGGCATTGGTCGAACCTTTTATGGACGAGACCGGAGTCGATCCGCGCCAACTCGACTCGGATGATGCCGAGGAATATCAGGTGTGGTTCCAGTATAGGGCCGATGTGATTTCGGGATTCATGGGAGAATTGCGAAACGCGGTGCGGATGCAGGAGGCCGAGTTGGGGCGCGCGTGTCCGATCATTGCCAGAGTACCCGATAATGCGCGCTGGTTGATGCGGGCTTATGGGCTGGATACTGAGCGCTGGTGTGCAGAGGACCTGATCGATGGCTTGATGCTGAGCCCATTTCCCCTGACCCGCGAAGATTTGGGCTTGCACGTCGATTATCATACACAGGTGGCACATCGATATGGCAAGTGGTGTATAGGTGGCTTGGGATCGAAGGGGTTGATCGAGAGCTTCGTCGAGGATAATACGGGTTTCTATCTGGCTCAGCCTGCGTATGCACAGGTGGCGCGGCAGTATGCGGCGGGGGTGGACGGGATGAGTCTCTATCAGAGCGAGACGCTGGTGCGGATGGGATACTTGAAGGAGTTGTTGGCGGAGTTAGGCCGGCCGAAGATTGTGGCAGGGCGGGCTGCCGAAGGGCTCAAACCGATCGAGCCACGACCGGAGATCGGCATGGATTGGCACGCGCGTTTGGAGGGGGTGCACAGTCTGCGCACTGGAGTGGGGGATGCGGCGCTCTAATCCTCCCAGTCGTCTATAGCGCGAAGTTCGTCGGACCAGTCGTGCCACATATCTTCCTGCGGGGGGTCTTGCTGGGTTTGCTCTATATCGGTTTTTAAATAGTCGTAGAGCACGGCTTGGCGCAATTGGGATGAGGTATTGGGGCTGGCCATATGTCCGAGGCGTTGATGCCAGAAGACGATATCGCCGGCCTGCCCGTGGGTGTCGACGGGGGTGCGTCTATTGAATTCCTCGCGAATTTTTTCGTATTCGCCCTCTCGTTGGTCGCGGAGGTATTGCGAGATGAAGGTGGGATAGAAGGCGCGGTGACTTCTGGGCCAGACCATAAAGCTGCCGCCGTTGGGGGGTACGTCGTCGATGTAGCCAACGACTCCAAGGTGAAAAGGGTGGCCGTCGGTATGGCAACCCAGTGGCGGTGGTGGGTGGTCGCCGTAGGGCAGAGTACAGTAGATGCCGCGGATGCGTTCGGGTTGAACGAGTTGGCCCCGGCCCAGCATCTGCTCGGCGATGGCCCAGATCTTGGGCTCGGTGGCCAGAAGCCGAACCATCCAGTCCTCGCCCCCGGGTTCGCGGAAGTTCCAGCGGAAGCCACGGCGGTGATTGGAGCCGTCGTCGTTTTCTTCTTCTTTGCCGAAAGGACCAATCCAGGTCTCGGGGGCGGTGCGGATCTTGCCTGGGGGTGCGCCGTCCCACAGCCGGGTGCGGGCCTGTTCCATGAGTTCGGGATCGAGAACGCCTCTTTTTATCAGGTAGCCCTCTCGCTTGAAGAAACGCAATTCGTCGGTCGTCAGGGTCATTGTATAGCCTGTAGGTTCAGCAACCTATGTGGGGTGTGGATGAGGCCATGTCACTTAAACGCAGCGCTAGGCCATTTCTGTGCCGTGAGCATACTAAAAGTCGGTGATTCTGTCCACCAGATCTTGGAATGGGCAGGCACTCTGCTTATTTTGAAATCTGGTGGGCTGGCCAGGCAGCGATGATCCGAGTGCGCAGCTCGTTTTTCTGGGTTTGTGGGTCGTTTTTTGTCGACCTCCTCGAAAATCAGTGAATCATTCTGCTATTGAGGGGGGATTCGACAGAGAATGGTGTTTTGGTGCGCGCTGCCTTCGTTAACCTGAGTCGGAACGGGTGTGAGGGTAGGCAGCTCAAATGGAGATTTTAATCATGGCAACGATTTTTCGGCCTTATGCTTTTGGTCGTGAGGAAAGAAAGGTTCTCGACCGCGATGGTCATTTTGTACTCCCGGGCCTTTTGACGGAATCAGCTGCTGAAAAACTGACGGAGTCGCTGGCATATATCCAGTCGTTACCGCGCGACGACGAGGAGTACCTGCCGAGTCGTTTTGCGGCAGAATTCGACAGCTATCTGGAGAGTTTGATCGGGCATCCGCAATTGCTGGATCTGGTGCGTAAGGTTTTAGGTGCAGAGATTCGCTATGATCATTGCGTGGCGCTGAACCGGCTCGGAGGTAACCCGGGTAGTGCATGGCATAGTCACCAGTATGCAGACGATGATCCGAAATTGGGTTTTTTGCGGATATTTTTCTATGTCAATGGTTTTGCCGCCGATGATGGCGGATTGAAGGTCGTGCCCGGAAGTCATCATTTCCGCGATCCGGATATTCGAGCCGAATCGGACGGGGAATTGGAATGCGGTTGGATGGCGGGGAAGGTCCATCCGCACACTGATGTTCCGTTGCGGCTGGAGGGGTTTTCTCTGGCAGAGCGATCGGTGGTACTGATGTGGACGCATGCGGCACATGGGGTGACTCCGCGCAAGGATGGCAGCGGGATGCGGTGGTGTGTGGTCTATGCGTACCGGAATCCGGGACGGGAGTCGCATGCCAGGTGGCTCAGCCAGGGATTCGAGCAAAAGGAGATTGCGGGAGCTGAGGGTTTGATGAGTCTGTATTAGGGGCGCGCTGAAGATCCATATTTCTCATTTTCGCGACTTATCCTCGCTTGGTTTTGGGGGTCGTCGCGGTTTCTGGGTATGTTGAGGTCGGCATGATACACCTTGGGGCAGACCGGCGAATGGATTGCGCGCGGTAGAATATCGACACATGGGTACTTGTTTTTAAAGAAAGAGGGAATAGCAATGAAGATTTCCGAGATCAAAACGTTTCTGGTGGGGAGGTATTTATTGGTACGGGTGTACACCGATGAAGGGATCGTTGGGAACGGAGAGGCGGGATTGTGGGCACACCATGGCGTCGTAGCCGAAGCCATCGGGGAATTGGGCGATTACTATCTGGGCAAAGATCCCCGTCTTATCGAGCACCATTACCAGACCGTTTCGCGCTCGGCCCATTTTATGGGGGGTGCGTTGAGTGCGGCGATGAGTGCGATGGATATTGCGTTGTGGGATATTCTGGGGAAGTCGGTCGGTTTGCCCGTATATCAGCTCTTAGGCGGAAAATGTCGGGACAAGGTGCGGATTTTCGAAAATATCGGCGGGAATACGGCCGCGGAGGTAGGGGAACACGCCAGGTTGCGGGTCTCAGAGGGGTTTAGTTCACTGCGCATGACGCCCTTTGTGGAGGGTTTTGAGGTGCGGACAGCGACACAGAATATCGCTACGGCGGTTGAATTGGTCGGGGCGGCGAGAGAGGCTATTGGAGATGGAGTGGATCTGGGTTTGGAGATTCATCGCAACTTGCGGCCAGAAGAGGCGATTGCTCTGGCCACCGAGCTGGAGCCGTTTAAGATTCTGTATTACGAAGATCCACTGGCGCCGCAGAGTATCGAGGCAGTGGAATATATTGCCAAACAGATCCGAATTCCGATTGCAACCGGGGAGCGGTTCTACAATATTTTCCAGTTCAAAGACCTGATTGACCGCAAAGTGGTGAGTCTGATTCGACCCGATCTATCGCTGGCAGGTGGGTTTACCCAGGTGAAAAAGATTGCGGCGCTGGCAGAGGCGGCCTTCGTCGGGATTTTTCCCCACCTCATGGGGAGCCCGGTCAACAACGCCGCTTTTGCCCAGCTGGCAGCGGCGATTCCCAACTATTCGCATACCGAGCACAATGCGCTTTCCGGGCCGATGGCCGAGATCGTTGATGAGCAGCTGCCGGTCGAGGATGGGTATCGAATCTTGACCGAGCGACCGGGAATCGGGATCGAGATCGTCGAGGACGAGCTGGGCAAGTATCCTTATGAGCGCTGGGCAATTAAGGGCAGTTTCCATCTAGATGGTTCGGTCGCGCACTGAGCGGGGGATGCGATGATTCTCTATGTGTCGGGTCGGGATACAGATGAATTGCTTATGGTTTTGGAGGGGATATCCGGGGTTGTGGTCAAGCGCAGCGATGAGCGCAAAAAGCGCAAAGAGTTCGAACGAGGTGTGCGGAGCGATTCAATGGGATCGGCGTCTGCCGCCATTTTTGTGGGGCGTGAGTCGGAGTTGGTTCGGGAGGTGGTCGTAGAGCTCATGCGAGTGAGAGAAATAGAACTGAGTATCAAGGGTAATACTGATGCGGCAGCCTCTTTTTGTGGTCCGTTAGATGAAGCTACCTTGTTGTTGCTGGCCAGTAAATTGGCTTGATGCGGATCTGTGACCCCCTGGTTATCTGTCGGTGGGGAGCGGAGCTTTGTTTGAGAACCATTGCGTTCATTATTTTGCGTTAATCCAAATCACTAGTGAGGAGCAGGAGATGTTCGAAGAAGAATTGCGTAATCAGCTCAGGGGTGTCCACGCCTATGCGCTGACTATTTTTAGATCTGACGATCTGTATGCACTCGATTTAGACGGTTTTGCCCGCAATATAGCGTGGGCGATCGATCGAGAGGTGCGAATTTTTGTCGTTGGAGGTGGGACGGGAGAAAACGATGCTCTCAGTGCGGCAGAGCGCGAGGCGATGGCTGTGCGTGCTGCGGAGACGGTGGGGGATCGCGCGCTGGTTATTCCGACCTTGCCCGGTAACTTAGGTGAAGCAGCCGAACTGGCGCCGCGCTACGAGAAGCTGGGGTTTCGCGTGGCGCTGGCGATGGCGCCCTATCTCCGCCACCAGATTCCCGAGGATGCGGAGGGGGTCTATCGCTACTACCAGGCTTTGGGAGAGCAGTCGGGGTTGGCACTGATGCCCTATAATACCCAGGGCTGGTCTGCGGATCTCTTCGAGCACTTGGCCGAAGTGCCGCAAATAATCGCGATCAAAGATCCGTGCTTTGAACCGCACAACCTCTTTCGTGCGATCAAGCGGCTCGGAGATCGACTGGTGTGGATTGGAAACAAGCGTCACGATCCCGGGGTTTTACATTTTCGCTTTCAGGCCGGGATCGAGGCTTTTACCGCCGGTTTCGTCAATTTTGCTCCTCAACTCGAGCTCGAGCTCTTTACCGCAGCACAGGATCAGAATTGGCCGCGGATGGTAGAGTTGCAGGAGCAGCTGGCACCGCTTGAACGATTGCGCTCGCGTTTTGACGATGCCGGGATGCTCAAGGCGACAATGGAACTGATCGGTCTCGCCGGTGGGCCAGTGCGGCCACCTCGCGTGAATCTAAGCACCGAGGAGCAGGAGCAAGTCGCAATCGAGCTGGAACACCTGGGAATTCTCGACGCCTGAGAGCACACTTCTTTGCGGGTTGCTGAGTACTCCGATTCATTGCTCCGTCCAGATGAACGAGAATATGAGATAGCCTGGCAGGGGAAGACCAGGCTTGACATCAAGATGTTTTTCGCTGTGCTATACCGGTTTCTAAGCAGCTGCGCGCTTTTTTTTGCAGATCGCTGTATCTTTCAACTATAACTCCACGTTGGGGAGGAAGATACCTTGTACCGAGTATTATCGACGATCTGGATACTAAGCGCACAGATCGCCTTTGCCGAGGCGCGTATTTATTCGGAAGAAAAGCCGTTCGAAGTGCTGGAGGAATTGGGAATTCAGGGAGTGCTCAAGACCGTTCCCTATGTGCCGATGGCGAGCGAGCGCTACGGATCATTCAAGATGGAATTGGACCAGGCGCTGGTGGGTTTGCACCAGCGTGGGGTTGCGGCGATCCTGGAAATCGCTCCCGGTGCAGCTCCGCAACCCCTGGGGCGGATGCGGCCTTATCTGGATGGCAAACGGGTTATGGAGGGCGGCGAGGGAGATCGAACCTGGCTGCCCGAATTGGACGATGATTTCACTGCGTTTGTCGTGGCGATTCTGCACGAACATGGTTGGCCCCGGGGAGCGGTTACCGGTGTGGCGCTGGGTGATCTGCGCGCGGACCCGACGCGAGTGGCGGCACTGGATCAATGTCTTGCGGCGGCCGTGGCGGCGGCCGATATGGAAGTGTCGGTTCGACGGGTAGAGCGGCGCTGGGTCGAGGCGGCTCAAGGGGTGGCTGCGCAGGTGGCGATGGATCGGATGATCGATTCTGGGGGAGTGGAGCTTGTCCGCGTTTATCGCGGCGAGGATGGTGCGGCGATCGATAGAGCTTTGGGAGCGTTAGGGCGTTTTGTCGGTCAACGGTCGTTCAGGTCGCTGCTCTTTGAAGGTGGTTTGCCCTGGGTGTTTGATTTTGCGGGATTGGCGGGTGAAGAGGACGGCACGCTGGTTGTCGTGGGTGATTTGGGTGTGGGGGCGCCGGTGCGGTCGTCCGTGCACGGGGTAGTGGGTGTGAATGCGCAGATGCGCATTGCTACTGGCCCCTACGTGCTCCACGATGCTTTTGGCGATCCGATCTCGGCCGTAGGTGGTGAAATCGTAGTGCCGCTTGACGGTCGTACTTTCTTCTTGCGTGGAGATGGTGAGCAAGGTTCGTTTGCAGCGCTGGTCACGGCGGTGCGCGATGCGCGGGTTGAAGGGATAGAACCGATCGAAGTGCTAGCCCGCGATATGACGGGGCCGGTGGGGCAGTGGTCGGTGTTGAGGCTTGAGTTGGGCAATCTGCTCAATCGCGAACTCGAAGGTGCGCTCAGCGTCGAACTCGCTGGATTGGAAGTAGAGGCGCCGGCGCAACTGCACTTTGAGCCTCAGCAGCAGCAGATAGTGGATGTGCGTATCGTTGGTGGGCGGCCTGCCGCCGACAACCTCTATCTATTGCGCTGTGAATTCGATGCAGGAGCGGATGGTAAGGTCCTGCACCAAGAGACGATGCGAGTCAATTGGATCGAACGTCGGGAGATCGCAATAGACGGCGAATCCGGCGATTGGGCCGGGGTTTTGCCGCAGCCTATCGGTGTCGGCGTAGTGGGGCGGCTGGCATATGGCGCGGACCATTTTTATTTTGCTGCGCAGATCGAAGATGATACGGAGCACCCGGGGACGCTGCGCTTTGCCGAGCGGGATGACGAGTCGTTTTTCTATCCTGCTCTTAGCTATGAAATCGATCTGAGCAGATCGCTTTTCAAAGTAGATCGATTCCGCGGGTTGTCTGATGATCCCGTTCACCTATGGCGCCCCGATGGTCAGGGCCGAGTGGATGGCCGTTGGGAGAACCAGGCGCAGACTCGGGCTTTTGCTTTTGACCTGACCATTCCCGATAGCAAGCCCCGCCAAGTGGCACTATATATCCCGCCGGGGGATTTCGATCCGGCCGGGATGGATCTCGAACTCTACGATCGTCGCCGCAAAACGGCGCTCGACCGTCGGCGTTTGGAGACCCTAGATCAGGGTGTTTACGCTATCTACCATTTGGCGGGCAAGATGCGGATTACGCTGCGGGTACACGGGTGGCATTACCGGGCGCGATTGGGAGGAATTTTCTTCGATCCTGTAGACAACGCATCGGGTTTTATCGGCTTTGACCGCGAGACTTCGGGCGAGTGGTTTGACCACTATGGCAGCGAGGGATTTTACGTGGTCGGGGCCGAGCGAGTCGATCCGCAAGACGTGAGCTTGCGCATGCCCAAGGTGGTGAAGAAGTTCAAACACAAATGGCCAGAAGGAGTGCGGCGTTTCAGCTATCGGCAGGAACCGGTACTGCCTTCGGGCAACGCACCCGGATTCGATAATGTGCAGATTGCGTTCAATGCAATTCCTGCGGACCGGAATCTGGTCGGCCTGGGGGAGTACGTCTGTACTGACTATGAATACGCACTGAACAAGGTGGCGTCGCAATATGGCGGTGGTACGGAGGTATGGCGGCTGCTGGTGCCGGGTATGCGGCGCCAGGCTTTCTACCCGGGCACAAAAGCCGGTCCACGCGTGGGACCGGTTGTTGAAGCCGAACTGGCGATTAGCCACAAGGACAATATCCGGTTTGCCGAAGTGGCGATCCCCTGGGGGGAAATACCCGAGGTGCAGGCATTGATGGAGAAGGGAGAACTGCTGAAATTTTCGTTTCGGATCAACCATGATCAGGGGCAGTCGCGGGAGTTGGCGCAGGGACGGAGTGCTTCGCAGATCAACGGGCCGGCCTTTCAGTCTCCAGGACAGGAACACTGGGCCAATGAGATAGAGTTTGGGTGGGAGCGGGAGTGAAATGAGAAGCTGCGCTTTGTTGCATTGCACCGGTCAGCTTTTAAATCCGTAGAGCGGAATTCGCAGCGATACGCCTTTTGCGCAATCACCTCGTCTCATGTCGGAATTTCCTGACTACGTTGCCTTTATTGCCCGTTACCCTGTTGGGGGTGGCGGCCGATCTAAGCTTGCGTCCCGCGCTGGATTTACACCTGGCCCAATGGGCCTGGTGGCTCTTTTCGGTTGTGTTTTCGCTGGTCATGTGGCAGACCCTTTTTGTGCTCAGCACTCGATTGCGGCCTCAGTTGCAGGGAGCGCTGGTCTATGGTGCGGGTCTGCTGGCTGCGGTTTTGGCGATGTCGTCGATTGGTTTCCATCAGGTGTTCTACTGCTGGCCAACCGCCTATGCGCTGATGCATATACTTCGCGAGCCGCGCGAGGCACTGGGATATATCCGTGGCGGAGCGGATCCATTGCATGCGGTGGTGATGGTTGCTGCCGCGATTTTTATCATCGGCTGGTGGCGCTTCGGGCTTCGCGGGGCGCATAGCCGCTATCGACGTGGATACTGCCTGACGCTTGTTGCGCTCTTAAGCGCCGGTACGGTGGCCTTCGGGGCAGTACATCGCCATGCCAGTGCGATGGTGCCCGATGCCGCGGTGGTCAAGGTTGCGCTCGATTTGACACTCAATTCGCTGATCGGCGGAGTGCGAGGGCGCCTGATGCAAGCTCGTCGCCCCGTATCGACCGAAGTGTACGGCTCCGGACCCGTGCCGGCCTCAGCGCCGAACCTCATAGTTGTGATCGGAGAGAGTGTAGCAACTCGACGCACAGGCCTATACGGCTATAGTCGGCAAACGACTCCCCGTCTGGTAGCGCTGCAAGAATCGCGTACTGCGGATTGGGTGCAGTTTACCAGGGCAGTGTCCAACGCCTCGGCGACTAAAGTGGCATTGCCCTCGATGCTGACAGGACTCTTTCCTTCGCGCGAACCATTAGAACAACACACCTTCCCATTGCTCTGGCATTACGCCGATGCTGCCGCTTATCAGACGGCATTGATTTCTTCGCAGAGCTACGCCTGGAACAATCTCGAGGGTTTTTTCATCGATGCGGCGCTCGACCATGTGTTTACGCTTGAGCATTCCGGTGCTGAGATCGTCAATTCCGAAGGGATGGACGATCGCCAGATGCTGGAGGAAGCTTTGCGCACGATCGATCGCTTTGCCGCGCAAGGCCCGTTTGTGGTCGTGATCCAATTCAACTGTACTCACTTTCCCGGGTATTCACCGCCGGAATGGAAACGGTGGCCAGAAACCGATCAGGCAGGGGGTGCGCGCTACGATAATTCAATTGCCTATATGGACCATCTGCTCGGACGGCTTTTCGACCATCTGGCCGTGCGGGATCTGACGGCGAATACGAGTGTTATTTTTGCTGCAGATCACGGTGAGGATATTGAAGGCGTCCACCAGCTCCATCGCACAGACTCGTATTACCAGACTACGATCGAAATCCCCTTCTTCATCGTCGTACCCGAGCGACACCGGGAGCGGTTAGGGCTTCGTTTTGACCAGCTGCGGCAGAATGCGAACTCGCGTGTGGCTCTCAGCGACCTGGTGCCGACCGCGCTCGACATTCTCGGACTCTCGAGCGACCTACGGGTCGGTGCTTGGCTCCAGCAGCTGGATGGCCGTCCGCTCACGCGTCCACTTGAGGCCGACCGCTTGTTAGTTGTCGTCAATACGGACGAACACGTGCAGTGGTCTCGCAAGGGCTATGCTGTGATTGCCGACAATTGGAAATTCATCAATTATAGCTGGCGGGGGTCTATGCTCTACGACCTGGCGAGCGACGCATTGGAACAGCGCAATTTGCTCGACGAGAGTGAAGCGATCTTGAGTCCGGAGGGAAAGCGCCATATAGCTCGGGTGCAGGCTTTAGTCGCAGAGACGAGATCATTAGCAGATATTCACACCGAGTGATCAGGGCGAGTTGAAGAAGGAGGAAGGTGCATTGTCACGGCGTCTTTTTTGTTTGATACTAATTGTAGGCCCTAACCGAGGAGTTGCGCGATGATTGTCGATGTGCATACACACTTGCCACCCTACAAAGATGCCGTGCCGGACGATCTCATCGAAGTGAATAACAAATGGCGTCCGGATCGGCCGGTGCAAATGCCTGTATCATGGGACGATTATCTCGAGGCGCAAAAACCTGCCGATGTATCGATCGTTTTCCACATTGCCCTTATGGATGAGGAGCAGTACCCCGACCGGAGTTGGTTCAGTGGTAATCTCAACGATGCTACGGCGACTTTTGTCAGGGCTTATCCCGAGCGGCTGATCGGCTTTATGTCGCTGCACCCGCAGACGCCGGGTTGTCTCGAAGAGTTGGAGCGCTGCCGCACCGACCTCGGGCTCAAGGGAGTAAAGCTGGGTGCCAACTACCAGATTTTCGATCCGCTCGATCCGCGTGCCCTGGCCATTTATGCCGAGGCCGAGCGCCAGGGTTTGCCATTGATCTTGCACCAGGGTACTTCGCCAGTACGGGAGGCGCCGATTCGCTACGCCGATCCGCTCCTAATCGACGAGATTGCAATTCGCTATCCCAATCTGAAAATTATCATGGCCCACTTGGGGCATCCCTGGCAGGTCAATACCTGTGTCGTGATTCGCAAGCATCCCAACGTATTCGCCGATCTTTCGGCCAATTTCTACCGACCCTTTTCGTTTTGGGAGCAGATGGTCAAGGCCGCCGAATGGGGCGTACTAGACAAGATCCTCTTTGGTACCGACTATCCAGTGACGACGGTACAGGAGACGATAGACCATCTGCGCCAGATCAATAGGATTGTCGATGGCACGCCCTTGCCCAAGGTCGAGCTCGAGGCGATCGAAGCAATTATCTCCTGCGACGCGCTGGCGTTATTAGGGTTGGATTGAGGATTTGCAGCGGGCGATCCCCACTGGCTTTGCCGATTATCTCGAATCCCGCGCAGGTCCGCTGGGGATAGAGGGTAGTACGGGGATTACCTGGCGTGGTTTTTGGACCGGTATTTTTCTGAGTTTTTTCCTGGCTATCGGCGCGCCGTATGCCAATACGGCGATGCACGCGACTTTTATGGCCTGGGATTTCAATACCCCCGGTGCGATATTTCTCTTTTTAGTACTCATCGGCCTGCTGAATGTCCTCTTCAAGGTCGCGGCTAAGAGTCGATTCGTGGCGGTGGTATTGGCGGTCGTCGCGCTCTGGGCCTATCTGGCCTATTATCTACCCCAAGACCATATCGATATGCTTAAGCCGGGCCTGTGGTTTGCTTCTTTCCTCGTAGTTTCGGCCCAAATCAATATAGGTCTAGTGTTACAGGGGAGCTCTCTGGCGCTCAAGAAGGCCGATCTGATACTGGTCTACATTATGCTCTTGGTGGTCTCGGCTCTCTGTACTATGGGTATGAGTCAGCAGCTGCTGCCGATTCTCGCCGCTTTTTTCTACTACGCGACCCCGCAGAACAAATGGGAGCAAAAGCTACGTGCGCTTTTTCCCGATCATGCCGTCTTAGTCGATGATGGTCGGGATAATCGCTCCTTTTTTGAGGGACTTGCGCCAGGGGATGGAGCGATACCCTATGGGGCCTGGGTCGAGCCCTTAGTGTGGTGGGCGGTATTGCTCCTCTCGCTCTATATTGCGATGGTCTCGCTGGCGGTGATTCTCAGGCGACAGTGGATGGAGCACGAGCGGCTGGCCTACCCGGTTACGCAGGTCGGCTTGGCGATGGTCCAGGGCGAAAACGAGGGATTGGTCAATCGATTTTTCAAAAGTCGAGCAGTCTACTGTGGTGCAGCGATCCCCATTTTTTTCGGATCGCTACGGGCGTTGCATTACTACGATCCGTCTATTCCCAGTGTCAATCTAAGCTGGAGCATGCCCTATGTGGGCAGCCAGAGTCTGCAACTGAGACTCAGCTTTGCGATGGTCGGCTTCTCCTATCTGATCAATACCAGTATCTCGGCCGGGCTCTGGTTTTTTCAATTGGTGGCTAAGGCCGAGTCAGAGGCGTTGGTCCTGATGGGGCTCTCATCGAAACAGAAATTCGTCTATGGAATCGCTGGACAACCCTATCTGGCTTACCAGGGCGGCGGCGCGCTGATTGCGATGGTCCTGGTGGGGCTGTGGATGGGGCGAGATCATTTAAGGGCGGTATTTCGCAAGGCATTTATCGGAGCGCGTGATGTCGACGACGACGATGAAATCGCCTCGTATCGCAGTGCGGTCTTCGGATTGCTGATTAGCGTTGCGATCCTGGTCGGGTGGTTGTGGCTGATGGGTGTTAAATTATGGGTCGCGGCGATCTTTATCGTACTGGCGCTCTTGATTTTCATCGGGATCACCCGGGTCGTGGCTGAGGCGGGTTTGGCGGCGGTGCGCGCACCGATGATCGCGCCGGATTTGATGATCCACGGGCTCGGTTCGAATTTGGTCGGAGCCGGTGGGGTTTTCAACTTGTCGCTGGCCTATATCTGGTGTGCCGATATTCGCATCTTCATCATGGCATTGGTTGCCAATGGGTTGAAGCTCATCGAGGATCTGGATCGCAGAAGTCGCAGGATGGTGCTGTGGGGAGTCTATTTGTCGATTTTCATCGGCGCGGTGGGTTCGTGCTGGATGGTGATGCACATGGCCTATCGCCATGGGGGGATCAATCTGGTAGGGTGGTTTTTTAAAGGGGGGCCTTCGACCGTCTATAATTACGCCGTGCTCGGTCTGGAACCAGCGGAAATAGCCTGGGACGGTCTGGCTTTCTTCGCCGGGGGGGGAGTGGCGATGCTGGTGATGATGTGGGTGCGTCAGCACGTGCTCTGGTGGCCTTTGCATCCGCTGGGCTTTGCGGTAGCGGCCAATCACCTGATGGACAAGATCTGGTTCAGCATCTTTATCGCTTGGGCGATCAAACGGTTGGTGCTGCGCTTCGGTGGGCCGGCAATCTATGCCAAGAGCATGCGTTTTTTCCTCGGTCTGATCATGGGCGAGGCCCTGTGCAATGGCCTGTGGGTAGTGATCGATTACTTTACCGGCAAGACCGGCAATATTGTCTTTATTCTCGGCTGATCTCAGAGCGGGGCGTCGACCTCGAGCAGGTGTGCGATTTTGATTACGCACCGTCGCTCGGTTATTTGGTCGATACACAGGTGAAATCGAGCCAGTAAGAAATTATCAATACTGACAATTTAGTGGATTTCCAACCTGTGTATCGCAGTCGACTGGCTCTTGCCAGAAAAACTGTTATGGCATACTCTTGCTATGGCTTACCCGATGGACGGAATCCTTGCCTGGGTTCTGGCTCTATAGCGTTCCGATGGAGGAGATTTTATTGATTGAGCAAGCCCTTGTCCTTGCTGCCGGTCACGGCTCGCGGTTGCGGGATCACGTATCGGTTCCGCATAAAGCTCTGGTTGAAATCGAAGGCGAATCACTGCTGGTGCGGACTTGTCGGATTTTAGGGCGGGTCGGTTTGCGAGAGATGGTCATCGTAACCGGGCATCGGGGGGCTGAATTGCGCACGGCGATGGAGGAGGCGGGAGAGTTAGGTCTCGAATTACGCTTTGTAGAAAATGCCGATTGGCAGCGTTCCAATGGACTCTCAGTGCTGGCGGCGGCCAGGGTATTGGAGCGGAATTATCTGCTGATGATGGCCGATCATCTCTTCGATCCGGCGATGATCGAAGAGATGCGCAATGTTGATTTGGCTGCCGATGAGGTGGGACTGGCCGTCGACTACAAACTGGATTCGATTTTCGATATGGACGATGCGACCAAGGTGCAGACCGAGGGCGAGCAAATCGTCGATATCGGCAAGGATCTGGCCGAATTCAACGCTGTAGATACGGGCTTATTCGCCTGTAGCGAGGCCTTGGTAGCCGGACTCAGCGAGGTGCGGGCACGCAAGGGAGACTGCAGCGTTACCGACGGGATGCGCATCTTGCTCGAACGAGGCTGCTTTAGGGCATTGGATGTCGGCGCGGCTTGGTGGCAGGACGTCGATACCCCCGGTGCGCTGGCACACGGCGCCGAGTTGTTGCGCCAATACGGGGATGGCGCGGCTCGCTGATTGCTCTGGTATCTATTGCTCAGTTTCCGCGCCGCAGAGGACTTTTAGATTAGGAGAGTGCCGCGTACTCCCGTTCGCTTTATTGGCCGACGGTGGTTTCAGTGGGTTCGTTCGTTTCGGTTGGTGGGGCAGGGACGTCGGTTTCGGATTTGCTCTTTTTTCGGTTGCTTTTGCGGCGGTACAACAAGTAGATGGGATACGAAAGCACAATCAGTACTGCGACCCCTATTGCTGCGATCCAGCCGAACATGCTGCCGACTGCACCGATGATGATGATCGGGCCGATATAGGCATGGGCGGAGCTGCTGTCGAGAAGCACTAACGCCAATAAAAGGCTAATGGTTGAGAAACGATAGAGCATCTTGGGGAATCCTCTGTGCTTGGGTCATCATGCCCCGCAGAAATTTTCCTTCGTATTCGGCGCGGTCGGGGTTGTAGTACTCCCAGACGATCTGTCCTGCCCGGGTCACTTCGAGCAGGCGCCCTCCCTGCGATTCGGTGATCAGTGTGTTGCCATTAGGCAGGCGGTGTTGTGCACCGCGGATCGAGCTGTCGAAATAGGTGTCCTCATTGGTGCCCCGGTATTCCCAGTAGATCTCATGGGTGAATATATCGATCTCGAGGATCCGGCTATGGCCGTAGGGGCTATCTGGCAAGCCCCGGTTGTCAAAAAGGATCACCCGGCCATTGTCGAGCAGGTCGGGATCGTGCTGTTTTTTCCAGATCCCCTCGCCATACCAGAGCACCCTCTCAGTTTCGATATCGACAATGATAAAGGCATTGGGGTCTCGTAGAGAAATTAATAAATCCCCCGCTTTTGCGCGCGGTATTTTCGCGTTCTGTGCAAAAGCGTCGCTGACCAGGCGGATGGCATTGGTATGGGTGACCTCGCTGTACTTGGTGGTGGTCCACTCGTCGAAGACGTGGCGGTAAGGCGATTCATTCAACGCCTTGAAGAGGGAAAAACGACGTTTTTCTCGGCCCGTTTGCCCGTCGATGACCACTGCGAAATCTTCGATATAGGGAGGTGCGATATTGCCTATTCGCTCCATGCCGGTCTCCTGGACCAGCGTGTAGATATTGCCGTCCGCATCGATGTCGAAGTCGTGGTGGGCTGTGCCGGTGTACTTCCATAGGATCTTGGAATCCCTGTCGAGCTTGACCAGACCGTAACCATAGGGGTAGTGGTTGACATAGTCGTGGTTGACCAGCAGATCGCCGTTGGCAAAGAGCCAGGTGCGGTGCCAGTGCAACATATCGGGCTGCTGCGGGAAGATGGTGAAGTCGGTTTGCTCAAAGACATCAGCGAAGTTATAGGCCCATTCATGCAGGATTTTTCCCTCGCGGTCGATTAGGATAGCTGCCGTTTTGTTTTTGGACACCAGGGTATAACCGGGTTGGATGGAGGTTGTATCGCGAATTATGGCACCTGAGGACTCGCTGGTGTCTTCGAACCACATGGTGCTGGAATACTGGTGCTTGCTCTCGGTGAGTGTTTCCTTGAGGTAGACCAGATGGCCGAAGGCATTGATGGCGGGCAACCGCATCTCGTCGGCGGGAGGGATGTGGAAGAAGGCGGATATAGCGCCGTAGACATAGGCCAGAAAAAGCAGACAACAGAGCAGGGTGGCGATATAGCTTTTGTGTGCTAAGGAGGACATGGCGGTCTCATTCTTTGGATTCGGCAGCTTGGCGTGCGAAGTGCCCTATATTATAAGAGAGCAGATCCAAGGGTTCGAATAATTTTAACGGATGGCGATGGAAGATCAATTCAACCACACGCGCTTAATGCGTTTTTTCAGCTGGTTGGTGCACTCACAGGCCAATCTCTGGATCGATATCGGCAAAGTGGAGACCCGGCTATTAAATACCCGGCTACCTTCATTAGAGGCGCCGGTCTACGTGACGGGCCTGGCTCGTGCGGGCACCACTTTATTGCTCAATATATTGGAGTCGCATGCCAGACTCACTTCGTTTAAATACTGCGATTACTACGGAGTGTACACGCCCTTTATCGCTGGTCGCCTCTTTCGCGCTCTCGGGTTGGACGACGCGAAAAAAAGTGCGCGGGCCCACGACGACGGTATGTTGGTCAATGCGTACAGTCCCGAGGCGATGGAAGAGATTCTGTGGATGCAGTTTTTCGACTATCTGCACGTCACCGATACTACCAACGTACTTAGGGCCGGAACTAGTCACCCGGAATTCGAGTCGGTCTATCGCGCGACTCTACAAAAATTACTGCTCTGTCGCAACGCCGAGCGGATTGTTTCCAAGAACAACTACAACCTGACGAGAATAGCTTATCTGGCTAACTTGTTCCCGGACGCGTGCTTCGTCATTGCGGTGCGCGATCCCGTCGATCACATCGGATCGATCGCGCGTCAGCACCAGCGCAATCTCGAGCATTTTTCGACCTCCTACCATCTAAATTACCTGCGCAACGCGGGGCATTTCGAGTTCGGTCAGGCTCGGATTCCGATTGCCGTAGACCCCGACAAGACCCGTTATATCGAGGAGTTGTGGGCGCAGGGACGCGATGTGGAGGGATGGGCCGAGTACTGGAACGCGATATACGCCTGGACTTATCGGGAAATTCTGCTCGACGACAAACTCAGTAGACGCTGTAAAGTGGTGCCCTTTGAGCGTTTGTGCTCGGAGGCTGAATCAGAAATTATAGATATTCTCGGATTTTGCAACCTGGAAATGAATGCGGATTGGGTTGGCGAATGGAACGAGCGGATCGACTACCAGCCTAATTATTCGGTGCCATTCAGTGAAGATGAGCGGGGGATGATTATGGAGATCTGTGCAGAGACGGCGAAGTTGTACGGGTATTAGCTTCGGTACTTAAATACCGGATCGCTGAAAATGACAAGATTGGTATACCCAGTTGATGCGGTTTGCGGGAGACCGTGAGTATCAACTAAGGGTCGCGGTGGTGGGCAGAGACAAGCGATTATAGACCTGAATAGTTTGGTGGGCGGTGCGTTCCCAGGTGAAGGTCGCTGCTCGCTTTTGGCCCTGGTGGCCGAGGTGCTGACGCAGGTCGGAGTCGGCCAGGAGTCGCCGCATGCCTGCGGCGATGGATCCGATTTCGTCGGGATTGACGAGTTCCGCGTCATTGCCGGCGATTTCGGCCAGCGACGAACGGTTGGAGGTTAGCACCGGGCATCCGCTGGCCATTGCTTCTAGTACTGGCATGCCGAACCCCTCGATAAGCGAGGGAAAAGCGAAAAAGAGCGCGCGGGTAAAGCAGGCTCGAATCTGGGCGTCGCTCAACTGGCCGGCCAGATGTATCCGATCGGAAAGGCCGAGTTGGTGTGCGAGCTGTACCAGCTGAGGGTTCCCTTCGCCGCGCCCGGCCAGTACGAGCAACAGGTCCGGGTCGGAGGTCGCGAGTTCGGCAAAGGCTCGAACTAACCGAGGCAGGTTTTTGTAAGGCAGGCTGTTGCCCAATCCGAAAATAAAACGGCGTTCCCTGTAGACTTCTGGCAATTCGGTCTCGGCATTGTCAAAGCCGAAACCCCATTCGGGGGCAACTCCGTGGTGTATCGCCGTGACTTTTTCAGCGGCTAACGCATGGTCGTCGAGGGCGGCCTGACGCGTGCTGGCCGAGACGGCGATAATATGATCGGCGGTGCGAATCGCATTG
Organism: uncultured Gemmatimonadaceae bacterium; assembly: GCA_964520345.1. Taxonomy (GTDB): domain Bacteria; phylum Latescibacterota; class UBA2968; order UBA8231; family UBA8231. The sequence continues at coordinate 172,223 of CAZFMY010000001.1, forward strand.
CGGATGCCAAGCTTGCCCAGCGATCCCTTGGTCCAGCGCTTTAAACGATTATTGTCGGCGAGCCTGGGGTGGTCTACCCAGATGAGATCGTGCAGGCTGATGACGATCTGACCGGCCTCGACACCAAGGGGTAGAAAGTGGAATAACGAGTGATAGATATCGGCTTGGAGGGTGTTTATGATCCTGGCGCCTGCGAGGATATTGCGCAGCGAAGAGATATCGTAGGGCACTGCTATTTCGCGAAAATTGTCCTGCTCGGCTATAGTGCCGTGCCGTGATGGACGTCGGATTACGATATATTCATTCTGCTGGTCGAGTCGGGAGATCTGGCTGACGAGATGGGCGGCGTAGCGCCCAAGTCCAGTGGGCGTATCGCGCAAGGAGCGGGCGTCGATACAGATCCTCATAATGGGGTCCTGTCGATTATTGGCGCATTGCAGAAGTATTTGTCTGGCTCGAACTCATGCTCTGCCATGCGGTCGTCTGCAGGGTGCCAAGGGGTTTGCAAGGATCTAATGTGGAGAGTGGGTAGAGGGGGCCGTGATTGTGTCGGTCCCCGCCAGGGTAGCGCAGTAGTTGGGAATGGACCCCTGCGCTTTCCGGGGCCAGACCCGGAAGTCGGCATAGGCGGCTCTGGCATGGGCCCGAGTGGAGTTGGCATCAGTTAATACGGCGATGCCGATGGTTTTTTCAGGTAATTCGTCGTCTATGACACGCTTGTGATCGCTCTCGAGATCGACCGTTGCGAAAACCCATTGCCCCAATTTTTCCGGCCCGCTTTCCAGCACGACAAACCACGGACGGGCAATGCCTTTGCGGCGGTCGATGGTACCCTGGGCGAGGGTAGTGCTCCACACGTACTTGATTTGCCGCGGTATGCCTAGGAAGTTGTGCGAAAAAATGACATAGACTCCGGCTGCACTATCGTTGGTTTCGGTATAGCGCTCATCCCCTCCCGGAGGCAGGTCGTCGGCGCGCCAGCACCAGGTCATGATTGGAT
>CAZFMY010000002.1:0-38481 GCA_964520345.1 uncultured Gemmatimonadaceae bacterium
CGCCGCAGTCCCAGAAGGAGACGGTGGGCGCCATGGTCTTGGTGTAGACGCCCAGGCTCAGCAGGAAAATACCCACGCCGATCCAGCGATGTATCAGTTGCGAATTAGGCATATTCAGATTCGATGCGTATGGGCTTGATAGCAGTCGGCTTTATAGACAACTGGTTTTGCGAAAAGTGATTTCGCTCGTCTCGTTGCTCACTGGAAGACACGGAGCGCCCTGGCCGCCCAGCGAGTTATGGATCTGAATGCAAAAACAACCTTTTAATTTAAGTCATCTAATGAATAGGGTAAAGGATCGCTCCGGGGTTGTTGTATTTGCACGGCTTTTCTTTAGATGCGATCCCGCCTTTGAACAAGCATCAGTCCACTGCTAGCTCTGCAGTGCCCCAGGTACTCGGATCGCTGTCGACGTCGAGGTCGCCGATCGATGACCAGGACTGAGTACCGTGTTGCGAGTCGTGCAGCAGATAGGTGAAACCCACTCGCCCGAATTCCTGCGGCGCGAAGCCGTTGAGACCGGTCGCGGGGAGTTTGATTGCCATCGAGTAGCGCCTTTTGAGTCGATGCAGTCCGAGCTCGATCGAGTCTTCCGGACAGGGGGGGGCCTGCTCGCGGGCATCATCGATCGAGGTCTGGCGGCCGATCGGTCGCTTGCCATCGCGGCCGCTGCCGCCGGGCAGGAAGTAGAAGCGATGACAGAAGCGGTTGGCACGGCGCTCTTTGACATCGCGGGTATCGATGAAAAGCTCGAGGCAGTCGCCTTCGCTCGGGTGGCGCGGATTGATTTTGTAGGTGGTTTTGCTTTTGACTTCGCAGGCGAAATAGAGCCCGCTTTCGTCCCAGGCCATATAGACTCTGGCGAAGGGCTGCTGGCCGTCGATGGACATCAGGTCGGGGACCAGGGCGCTCTGGTCCCAGTCGCGCAATTTGCCATCGATTTTTAGCGGCTCTGCACGCTGTGGACAGCGAAAGGAGAAATCGAAGAAGGCGCGCTGGGGCAGGTAGAGGCTGTTCATCGCCTGCCTGCTTTTTCGCGGTGCTGTTGATTCTGCTCCAGGACCTCGGCGAGGATTCGACCGGTATGCGATTGCTCATTGCGGGCGATCGTCTCGGGTGGTCCTGTCGCGACGATCGTTCCTCCCTGGTCACCGCCTTCGGGACCGAGGTCGATGAGATAGTCGGCGGTTTTGATGACGTCCATATTGTGTTCGATAACGACCATGGTATTGCCGGCATCGACCAGGCGGTGCAGGACGGTGAGCAGGCGCTCGATATCGGCGAAGTGCAGGCCGGTGGTCGGCTCGTCGAGCAGGTAGAGGGTTTGGCCGGTATCGGGGCGGCAGAGCTCGGCGGCGAGCTTGAGACGCTGGGCCTCGCCGCCGGAAAGAGTAGTGGACGATTGTCCGAGAGAGAGATAGCCGAGGCCTACATCGTCCATGATCTGCAGTCGTTTGCGGATGCGGGGGACCTTATCGAAGAGGGCCAAATTGTCGCGGATCGGCATCTCGAGCACGCTGGTGATCGAGTGTCCCTTGAACTGCACTTCGAGTACTTCGGGGATATAGCGCTTGCCGCGGCAATTGTCGCACTCGACCCAGACATCGGGCAAAAAGTGCATTTCTATACAGCGTTGTCCCAGGCCCTCGCAGGTTTCGCACCGTCCGCCGGGTTTGTTGAAGCTGAAGCGGCCGGCGGTGAATCCGCGGACCTTGGCTTCAGGTATCTCGGTGTAGAACTGCCGTATGAGATCGAATACCCCCATTATTGTCGCTGGAGTCGATCGGGGCGAGTGGCCGATCGGGGCCTGATCGATATTGATGACCTTGTCGATATGGTCGATCCCTTCGATTGAATCGTGCTCGCCGATTGGCTGAGTGGAATGGTGCAATTCGCTGGCCAGTGCATTGAAGAGTACGTCGGTGACCAGCGAGGATTTGCCCGAGCCGGAGACGCCGGTGATGCAGACGAACTGCCCAAGGGGGATATGGGCATCGATATTTTTGAGGTTGTGCTGGCGCGCGCCTTTAATCGCGAGCTTTTTGCGCGTGCTTTTGCGGCGCTTGGTGGGGATCGGGATATGCAGCTCGTCGCGCAAATAGGCGCCAGTATGTGATGGGGTGCCTTTGCCGAATTCGGCCGGTGCGCCATAGGCGACCAGGTGGCCGCCTTCGCTCCCGGCGCCGGGGCCGAGATCGATGATGTGATCGGCTTCGTCCAGGGTCGAGCGGTCGTGCTCGACCAGCACCACAGTATTGCCCAGATCTTTTAGGTCTTTGAGAGCGTCGAGCAGGCGGCGGTTATCGCGCGGGTGCAGGCCGATGGTCGGCTCGTCGAGCAGGTAGAGTACGCCAGTGAGTCCGGAGCCGATCTGAGAGGCGAGGCGGATGCGCTGGGACTCGCCTCCTGAGAGGGTGGCGGCGCGGCGCTCGAGGTCGATATAGCCCAGGCCGACGCGTTCGAGAAAGTCGAGCCGGGTGCGAACTTCCTGCAGCAACTCGCCGGCGATTTCCTGTTCGCGCTCGTCGGGTTGGACCTCTCTGAAGAAGGCCAGGCTCTCGGTGATCGGCAGGCGGGTGATTTCGACGATACTTTTGCCGCGGAGGTAGACGCTGCGGCTTTCGCTGTTGAGGCGGCTGCCCTCACAGGCCGAGCAGGGCACTTCGCCCAGTAGGTCCTTGTGGCTTTGGGTATTGCGGGCGTGCTCGTCGATGGTGGGTAGTACGCCGCGGTAGCAGAAGCGGAGCTTGTCGTCGATAGCAAGGGGCTGATTGGGGGCGCCGTAGAGCAGGGCGCGACGCGAGCCGGCCGAGAGATCGCCATAAGGCGTGTCGAGCTCGAAGCCGAGGGCTGTGCCGGCGGCTTCGAGCAGGCGGGCGAAGTCAGGGTCTGTGATGGGTCCCCAGGGCTCGATCGCGCCTTCGCGTACGCTGAGTTGGGGCGCGGTGACGATCCACTCGCGATCGACGCCCTCGCCCAGCCCCAATCCCTCACAGATTACGCACCAGCCCTGCTGGTGATTGAACGAGAACCGCTGTGGCGAGAGGGGTGGAAAAGCGGTGCCGCAGCCGGGGCAGGAGTAGCGGCGGCTGAGGCGATCTTCGCGGTCTTCGTCGGCGGAGGCGACGACCAGCTCGCCGCCGGAAAGCTCGAGCGCGCGTTCGACCGATTCATTGAGCCGACCCCGCTCGCGGGCGCGCACGGCCAGGCGGTCGACGACCAGCTCTATGCGATGGCGGTGGCGGCGCTCGAGTTGGATCTCGGCGCCGAGCTCGTGGACCTCGCCATCAATCCGGGCGCGGGCGAAGCCGTCGCTGCGGGCGCGCTCGAGCAGGGCCTCGTAGCCTTCGTTCTGGCGCGGCTCGATCGGGGCCAGAATCAGGATGCGGTGTTTTTCGGGCAGCTGCAGGATCCGATCGACCATCTCCTGCGCGGTCTGAGCGCCGACCGGGACCTGGCAATTCGGGCAGTGCTGGACCCCGATCGTGGCGTAGAGCGCGCGGATATAATCGTAGGTTTCGGTGACGGTACCCACGGTCGAGCGCGGGTTGCGGCTGGGAGCCTTTTGCTCGATGGCGATGGCCGGGGAGAGCCCGGAGACGCGCTCGACTTTGGGTTTTTCCATCTGTTCGAGAAACTGTCGCGCGTAGGCCGAGAGCGATTCGACATAGCGCCGCTGGCCTTCGGCGTAGAGGGTATCGAAGGCCAGGGTCGACTTGCCCGATCCCGAGACGCCCGAGATGACCGTCAGCTGGTCGCGGGGAATCGTGACATTGATATTGCGCAGGTTGTGCTGGCGCGCGCCGAGGATCTCGATTTGGCGGATCCAGCCCTTGGTTTTGGCACGGCCGTTTTTCTTGACCGCCTTGTAGCGGCTCCGCGTCGGCTGGAGCGCTTTTTGCAGGGCCTGACCGGTGTAAGACGTCTTGATCTTGGCGACGGCTTCGGGTGTGCCGCTGGCGACGATTAGACCGCCATCCTCACCGCCCTCTGGACCGAGATCGAGTATATAGTCGGCGGTTTTGACGACTTCCATATTGTGCTCGATGACGATCACGGTATTGCCCTGATCGGCGAAGGTATGGAGGATCCGCAGCAGCTTGTCGACATCGGCGAAGTGCAGGCCGGTGGTGGGCTCGTCGAGGATGTAGAGGGTGCGGCCGGTGTTCCGGCGGCAGAGCTCTTTGGCCAGTTTGATACGCTGGGCCTCACCTCCGGAGAGAGTCGGGGCCGGTTGGCCAAGTTTGATATAGCCGAGGCCGACGTCGTGGAGGGTCTGCATGACGCGGTGGATCGGCGGGACGTTGGCGAAAAAACCGAGTGCTTCTTCTACTTCCATCGCCAGCACGTCGGCAATCGATTTGTCTTTGTATTTTATGCTTTGAGTCTCGCGGTTGAAGCGGCGCCCCTCGCAGGCCTCGCAGGTGACCCAGAGATCGGCGAGGAATTCCATTTCGACCAAATTGGCGCCGTTGCCCTCGCAGGCCTCGCAGCGCCCGCCTTTGACGTTGAACGAGAACCGGCCCTGCTTGTCGTCGCGGAGGCGGGCGTCGGTCATTTTGGCAAAGCGCTGGCGGATGGGGGGCAAAGCGGCGGTGTCGGGCGCGGCGTTGGAGCGGGGGGTGCGGCCGATGGGCTTCTGGTCGATGCGGATGACCTTGTCGAGGTGTTCGCTGCCGTTGAGGGCTTGGTGTCGACCGGACTCGATCTGGGCGCGGTGCAGCCGCCGGTCGAGCTCTTTGAAGACGATATCGTTGATCAGCGAGCTTTTGCCAGAGCCCGAAACTCCGGTGACACAGGTGAAAAGCCCCAGTGGGATCCGCGCTTCGACCTCTTTGAGGTTGTGCTGGCACGCCCCCTGGATTTCGAGCCATTTGCCGTTGGGCTGGCGTCGCGCAGAGGGAATGGGGATGGCTTCCTTGCCGGCCAGATAGCGCCCGGTGATCGATCGGGCGCTGCGTTCGACCTGGCTGGGCGGACCGCAGACGATGAGTTCGCCGCCGCGCTCGCCGGCGCCGGGGCCGAAGTCGACGATCAGATCGGCTTCGCGCATGGTCTCTTCGTCGTGTTCGACGACGATAACGGTATTGCCGATATCGCGCAGGCGTTTGAGGGTTGCGAGCAGACGCTCGTTATCTCGATGGTGCAGGCCGATCGAAGGCTCGTCGAGGATATAGAGGACCCCGACCAGGCCCGAGCCGATTTGTGAAGCCAGACGGATGCGCTGGGCTTCGCCGCCGGAGAGGGTATGGGCCCCGCGGTCGAGGGTCAGATAGCCCAGACCCATATCGCACATCAGCTGCACTCGGCCGCGGATTTCTTTGAGCGCTTCTTCGGCAATCAGCGCCTGGGCGTCTTCGAAGCGGACGGCGGCGAAGAAGTCGCGGGCGTCTTCGATGGCGATCGAAGTCAGCTGCGGCATATTGCGGTCGTTGATTTTGATCGCCAGGGATTCGGGGCGCAGGCGGCCGCCGTCGCACTTTGCACAGGTTTGTACGCCCATGTACTGTTCGAGTTCGCGGCGCTCTCTTTCTTTGGCCCCGCGGAATTTTTCCTCCAGAAACTGAACCACGCCCTCGTACTTGTCCTCGTGCGACCAGGTATACTTGCGCAGGTTGGTGTAGGTAAAGGTGATTTTCTCCTCGCCGAGTCCGTAGAGGAAGTCGTGCTTCTGCGCGTCGTCGAGTTTTTCCCAGGGAGTATCGAGGTCGAAGCCGAGGTGTTCGGCGGCGCCTTCGTAAAGATGCAGGCGCCAGCGATTGTTCTCGATTGCACCGAGGGGCTCGAGCGCGCCTGCACGGATGGTTCGGGACGGATCGGGGACCATCAGGTGCTCGCGCATCACGACCTGGGTGCCGAGACCGCTGCAATCGGGACACATGCCCTGGGGGTTGTTGAAGGAAAAACTTTGCGGCGTCGGCTCCTGATAGGAGATCCCGCAGGCGGGACAGTCGAAACTGGAACTGAGCAGGATGTCTTCCTCATCCTGGCGGGCGACGATAAAGGTGCCCTGTCCGAGGCGCAGGGCGTTGTCGACGGCCTCTGCCAGACGGGAGGTCTCCTGTTCCTTTTCCCGCAGGATCAGGCGATCGACCACCACCTCGATATTGTGGCGGCTGTAGCGGTCGAGCGCCGGGGCCTGGTCGATGGTGAAGAACTGACCGTCGATGCGCACGCGGATATATCCTGATTTTTGCAGGTCCGCGAAGAGTTCGTGGTACTCTCCTTTGCGCTCCTGGACTACGGGTGAGAGAATCTGCAGGCGCGAGCCGACGGGCAGCGTGCGGATCCGGGCGACGATCTGGTCGCGACTCTGGGCGCCGATCGGCTGGCCGCACTGGGTGCAGTGGGGGGTGCCGACGCGGGCGAAGAGGATGCGCAGATAATCGTAGATTTCGGTGATGGTGCCGACGGTGGAGCGCGGATTTCGCCCGGCGGTTTTCTGAGCGATAGAGATGGTGGGGGCCAGTCCGGTGATCTGATCGACATCGGGTTTTTCCATCTGGCCGAGAAATTGCCGCGCATACGCAGAGAGCGAGGTGACATAGCGGCGCTGCCCCTCGGCGTAGAGAGTGTCGAAGGCCAGCGAACTCTTACCCGATCCCGAGACTCCGGTGAAACAGATAAGCCTGTTCTTGGGCAGTACCAGCTGGACGTTTTTGAGATTGTGGACTCGGGCGCCGCGAATGGCGATCTCTTGGGTTTCCATAAATCCTGAGGGTATGTATATCGATATGGGCACTACCGGACAGATAGGCAGGATTCGATCGGCTGTATAATATGGAGCAGTAGTGCGCTGGTGAAAAGGGCGGAGCTTTGAAATAGGCGATTAGGGCTCGGGGGTTCGATTTGACGAAGCACATGCAAACCCCTTTTGTTCTTCCAATGTGTTGTGTGTTTGGGCCGAGTGTGCAAGGGCTTTTTATCTCAATCTTCACTTAATATAGATAGACCGAATATGGACGAAAAGACGTTGCAATCGAGTGCGCCAGAAGAGCTGGTTCGGGATTTTGCGAGCCGGGGGATCGCGGTGTTGGGGCCGGAGTGCCTTGGTATTCCGCTCGAGGTCCACGACCAGGTTTACCAGCAGGAGAAAGAGGCGGTCGGCGAGCACCAACGAATTACTCCGCTGCGGGTACCGGCCGTGCTCGAGCTGATCAATTCGCCTGGAGTTGTCGCAGCGTGTAATCAGCTCGTCGGCGAGAACTGGGCCATTGTTCCGTTTACGCATAATGCGACTTTCACCAGCGGTTCGAGAGACCAGCACTGGCACAAGGACGACAATGGTCCGTACAATGCCCGTAAACAGCGTCACCACCAGGCGGTGCAGATCGAGATGCTCTACTATCCGCAGGATGTACGCGAGGATATGGGTCCGACTGCAACCGTGCCCTATTCGCAATACTGGACCTTCAATCACGAGGAGAATCACGATAATTTTGCTGGGGCCGATCATCTCGATTTCGGCTATCAGCTCAGTGGCATGGAGGGGCAGCCCGTCAGCGGGCCCGATTCGAAGTATACTCGCGAGGAGATCGTCGGGCGGCGCACGGCCCACGATCAGCGAATGAGAGAAGCGGTAACCAAGTTGAAATGGCCGTTCGCCGAACCCTTGGAGGCTGGTCCCCTGCGCGCGGGCAGTGTCGTTTTTTATTCGCATAATATCTTCCACAGAGGCAATCACCGTCGCGATGATTGGCGCGAGTGGGAAGCGAATCCGCGCTTCATGTGGCGGTTTTGGATTTACCGCACTACCGATCCCAGTTCAGTGACGACTCCGGTCGAAGTGAGTTGGCAGGATCTGGGAGTGGACCCGCTGACCCAGCGCGATCTGGCGGAGGCCACCGACGATCTGACGGCGGTGTGGCGCTATCACTATCACTGGATGCATACGGGTTGTGCTCCGGCGCCGCGCGCGGAAGCGGCGGCCCTGTCCTCCGCCGCGCGAAAAGCCGAAGCTGAACGGTTGTTTGATCAATTGCATTTGCCGCATGAGGAAGCCGAGCCGGCGCGAGTTGGTGCGGCATACAGGCTGGCTGCGATCGGTGATGACGAGCTGGCGCTGCGTCTGCTTGAACAAGGGCTCTATAGTGAGAGGGAGAGCGTACGGCGGGCCGCGACATACGGCCTGGTAGCTCTGGGGCCTGCGGCTAGTGCTATTTTCGTTGCCGCGACGAGTTCACCGCTCAAGTGGGTCCGCAAAGCGGGGGTATACGGTCTCGGCGACGCGAGCGATCTCAGCGCTGAGGTGCTGGAGGCTGTCGCGGCGCGTCTGCGAGACGATCCGTCGGTTTATGTTCGTGCGGTGGCCGCGGGCACGCTGGGCTGTCTGGGTCGTCGTGCCGTCGCTACCGGCGTCGGTACATCACTGATTTCCCAATGCCTCGATGCGCTGGTGCAGAGTCTGGCCCGTGAGGAGAATCGACTCGGCATGGATCGGGCGCAGGAACGCAGCATCAAGTTCGTACGGCCTACCGACGAGTGCGATGTCTGCGAGGGCGGGGGGGTCGATTTTGACCTCGAGCGTTTTGAGCCGGTTCGGTCCGCGGTACGGGAGAACGCACTCTGGTCCATGGTCATCCTCTCTTCGCATGGTGCTGCGCGTCTGGGGGATGCGCTGGAACCGGCGATACGGGCTTTGCAGGAGGTTGTCGATAATGATCGCAACGTCATCTGTGTCGGGTTCGCACTCGATGCGCTGAATCGCCTGGCCCACCTGCGCCTGGAGGGAGAGGCAGTGCTGCCGTCCATTGAGCAATTGCAGGGGAATATGCTGGCGGTGCTCAAAGGCTTGCCGATGCAGAATTGGGAGGGTCTGGTCCGCGGTGGTCTCAACGCGGAGGTCCTGTCCGAGTTTGAACAGCCAGATTGATCTGGATCGATCCTGCATTGATTCGCACGCGAGATTTCTGAGAATATCAACCTATACTCAATCGATAGATTGAGTGAGAAAGGAGTGCATAATGGGAGATTTCGACGGCAAAGTAGTGATCGTTACCGGTGGTGCTAAGGGCATAGGCGGAGGTATTTCGCGGGCTTTTGCCGGTGCGGGCGCACGGGTTGCCGCCCTGGATATCGACGCCGAAGCAGGCAGGGCCATTCAAAGCGAAGGCGAGGCCCTGGCGGGAGAGATCCGGTTTCTCAGTGCCGACGTGGCCGATGACGAGGTCTGTCGACAGACGGTTGGGCGGGTTCAAGGCGATTGGGGTGGGGTCGACGTCCTGTGCAATAATGTCGGCATTCAGCCGGTCCCGAGTTATTTGCCGGCCCATGAGTTGCCGGTGGAGGTCTGGGATCGGATTGTCGATGTCAATTTGAAGAGCTTTTTCCTGATGGCCAGGCATTGTCTGCCGTCTATGATGGAGCGCCGTTCCGGGGTCATTATCAATACCGCCAGCGTCCAGGGTTTGCAATCGGCGTTGGGGGTTTCGGCCTATGCGGCGAGCAAGGGCGGCATCCTCTCGCTGACGCGGCAACTGGCGCTGGAATACGCCCAGTATGGGATTCGGGTCCTGGCGGTCAATCCCGGCGGTATCGATACGCCGCTGGTCGATGAACTGGTCGAGGCGCTGGGGCAGGACCGCAAGGAATTCGAGAAGGGCTATGCGAAGATTCACCCGATCGGGCGTTATGGACAGCCGGCCGATATCGCCAATGCGGTGCTCTTTCTGGCCAGCGACAAAGCCTCGTTCATGACCGGTGAAAATGTCTGTGTCGATGGCGGGTTGATGGCTAAGGGGGCCTGGGCGGAGGTGGAGTAGTGGGGGCTCGGTAGCGGCGACTCTTGTCGTCCTACGCGTATTTTCACCCGTTCGCTACTCGATTTGCGCACTCTGCGTGAGCAGCGATGGCCGAAATTGGTGGGCGGATCATCCGCGCGATGGTTCGGGCATTTCTTCGCGTGCCTTGCGGGCGAGAGCGGCCAGATGTCCGTCGTTGGCCATGACCTGTTCGAGGTGGATCATTCGCGTCGGGCTGGCGCTCTGCAACATTTTTTCGCCGTACTTGCGTTCGGTCCAGAAGCGGGCCGATCCGGAGATATAGTCGCGCAATTCCTGCAGGCGGTCTTCGGGGTAGCGCTGGCAGAGATTGATGGTGAACATCCGGCGGCGCTGGCCGCCGCCGAAGGCTGCGTGCTTGGTGTTGTGGTTGAAGCAGACGACGTCGCCGGGTTGGGTCTCGAGGGCTAGTGCAGGCACCTGATCTCCGGGGATATTCCACTCGCTGTCGCTCTGGCGGACGCGTTCCTGCAGGGTATCGGCATAGCCTTCTCCCTCGCGGTGGCTGCCGGGAATCACCCGCAGGGCACCGGTGTCGCGGGTTAGTGGGTCGAGGTACAGGGCGATCTTGAGGTGGATCGGATGATTGGATTTTTTCCAACCGTCGGAATGCCACTGGGTATCGCCGACATAGTAGTTTCCATCGCTGCCCATGTAGTTGAAGTTTGTGCCGAGGAGTGAAGTCGCGATCGCCAGGATTCGTTCGTCGTCGAGGAGTGAGCAAAGCGTTTGGTGCTGATCGATGAACGGGACGATACACGAGCGGGCCTCTCCGGTGTGGGGCTGTCCATGGTGACCGCCGCCGTGTTCCTGCCAGATGGTTTCGAAGGCACTGGTGATTTCGTCGTTGCGGTCGGCGAGCAGACCGGGGAAACCGAGGTAGCCGAAGGTATGGAAGAATTGGATTTGCTCGGGGCTTAAGCGGTGTGGTGACATCGGGTAGCTCTCTTTGGTGATTTAGCGGATGGGGGGACTCGTCGAGGCATTTGTCCGCATTTATTTTCGTTGGCGCCTGGCGGTCGGACCAAGAATTGTGTTTTCGCTGCGGTGCTCTTGCGCAGCAGTGATTTCTTGGGTCATCGGCCTATCCCGCAGGTGATATAGATAACTCCACGCCATTCAGCATGACTCGCTCTCGTTCGCTGGTCTGATTCGCAGAGCGACGGACTGCGATTTCGTTGATGCCCTGGCGCAAAAAATCAGCATCGATTTCGAACTCCACACTGGTGCCCTCGATCTGTTCTTCGACCGGATAGGTCGGATAACTGGCCCAGAACAAGGACGTGATTTTCTGGCGCGTCCAGCCTCTAGTGGAGATCCGAGCCTGGTCCCAGTTCAGGAGATGGCCGTTGAGCAGCACCTCGAGTCGGTCTTGGGGCGGCAGGTGATCAAGGCGTAAGGCCAGACCAGCGCTGACCCCTGTGGGATCGTCGGCGATTCGGATCTGCAGGGTTGGTCCCAAACTCGGACGCTCGGCGGGCAGGGGGACGGGCACTTGGGTCGAGGGGTGGGCATAGCGAAAAGCGGCGCTGTGTCCTTCGGTGGGGCTGAAGGGCATCGTGCTGCTGATTTCGTAGCATTTGTCGAGGCGTTTAAGGGTTTCGAGGTCGGAGAGTTCGGCGGCGGTCTGGCGATTCCACTCGGGCGACATGGTAAAGAAATTGTAGAGGTATATGCCGTCGGCGCCATCGCTGAGCCAGCGCAGGGCCAGCGCGCGGAGGAAGTGTCGATCGATATGGCGGGTGGCTTCGATACAACCGTAGACCAGGCAGGAGGTATCGGCGGCAGCGCGGACGAATTCGTCGACCGGGGTTGCAAAGGAAATGAAGCCGCCGCCGACGACGACGATGTCGACTAGGCCGGTTGTGATCCACTCCTCGACATCGAGCCCGATCCGCCTGGCGTCGGCCAGGGTCGGGGGCACGCGCACGGCCAGTTGCAGCGGGCGCCCTCTTTCGTCGCTGAGCTGACCCAGGCGCTCTTTGATCCGACGTACCAGATCGGTCATCAGGTAGCTGTTGGCCAGGGCTTCTTCCATGCGGAAGAAGGCCGAGTGCCGCATGAAGTCGAGCTCGACGCCGTCGACATCGAAGCGCTCGCAGACCTCGCAGGCGATACGCTGCAGGTGCTGGCGGACTTCGGCGTGGGCGAAATCGAGGCCGGTGCGTATACCCCACTGGACCGAGTGGGCGGGGAATTCCTCGCCGGGGCGGCCGATGAGCAGTTCGGGGTGCTCGCGGCGAAAGCGGCCGTAGCCGGGATGAGTGGGATCGATGGTGTAGTGACTGTTCATCCGCACTCGTGGGAAGAAGGGGATTTCCGCGTTGCGACAGAGGGTGCTCAGGGCGGTCAGCGGGCCACCGCATTCGGTGATCAGGTTGCGCAGGCTGGCGGCGAAGCGCTGCTCGACACCGGGGGTGGCCGAGTGGACGAAGGAGGGAGCGGTGGCATCGAGCGCGTCGATCTGATCGCCAAATATCTCACCGACCTTTGTTTCGTACTGGTAGACTTCGTGGTCTCCGGTGCTCCACCAGAGGGCACCGGCGGTATCGGCATAGCCGTCGACGATTTTTTCTTTGAGACTGGAGAGGGTGACCGTTTCTTCGCTGGTGAAGATCCAGCCGTCGTCGGTAAAAATGATCGGTGGTGCTTTGGGTTTTTGCGCCATGTCTCGAGCTACTTTCAGGTGGTTGAGCGGGCCTTGATGATATCGATGATCAGGGCGATATCGTGGCGCGCATCTTCTAGTGAGGTGCGCGGTGTAGAGCCCTGGGTTATGCAGGCGTGAAAGTGTTTCAGTTCGCGGACGAAAGGGCTCTCCCAGGCAATCGCCGGGTGTTGGGTGATGGCTTCGCCTTCGGCATCGAGCGTTTGGACTTCAAGCGTTGAGAGGATACCGCGCGAGAAACCGGTCGGATAGGAAAGGAGCACGCGGCGGTCATCGCCGCAGATTTCCAGTGTTTCTTTGAAATCGCGCACGTCTTTGAGCTCGACCCAGGTCGCTGCGCATCGCGCTCCGCCGGGATAGGCGAGGATCGTGCTGATGCCCCAGCCCTGGTACCAGATCTCGGTGCTGGCGACGCGCTCGGGCACTCCCATGATCGCGCGCAGGCCGTAGAGATCGTGGATCATGCTGCCGGCGAGATGGCCGAAGGCGCTCTGGATATCGTCGGATACTTCGCCGATGGCCTGGTGGACCGCGGCGGCGCGTGCGAGGCGGGTTTTTTCCACCTCGTCGGCGGGCAGGTCGTTGGCGCGGTGCAGGCGAAAGTGCTCGAGGTGATGGGCGTTGTTGGTGTGCAGGTGGTGTATTTGCACAAAGCGGATCGGGTCCATGGTTGCGGCCGCGCGAGCGGCGGCTTCGAAGGCCGGATCGTAAACCTTCATATAGCCGGCCTGACCCACTGTGCCGGCTGCCTGCCGGGCGGCGATGATCTGGTCTGCTTCTTCTGTAGAGAAACAGATCGGCTTTTCGATAAAGACGTGTTTGCCGGCCGCAAAGGCGGCGACGGCGATCTCGGTCTTGGGATCGGTATGGCAGAGAATCACCGCGTCCAGATCTGCGGTGAGGAGCTCGCGCCACTCGCCGGTATGGTGCGGTATGTGGAACTCGCGGGCCACCGTCTGTGCCAGGCTCGGTGAGAGGTCGCAGACCATCTCGACTGAGAACAGGTCTTTGAGTTGCGCGAGATTGGGCAGGTGCTGGACTTGGGCGACTGCTCCGCTGCCGATGATGCCGATCCGAATCGGGGCCATCTCAACCTACCTTTCCAGCGCGGGGTGTCAGATCGTTCCAGATATCGCCCAGCACCGCAGTCGCTTTATAGCTCTGGTAGATTCCTTCCCACATTTCCTCGCGCAGGGCGCTGGCTTGGTCGAGGTCGTCGGCGGCGATCGCCGCTTTGAGCTGGGCGCTTTTTTCTCGCTGAATCGCTGCATTGAAGCGGGCGGCCTGGGCCAGGGCGTTGGCCGCAGCGGTGAATTTGTCGATCAATTCGTCGATCGGTGTGTCGGTATCGGTGGCGAGATCGTAGGAAGAGGAGGGCTGGAACTGAGTCGGGTGGCGCGTGCCATCGGGATCGCGACCGGTGTGGGTGGGCTGGATATGGGGCGTAACGGACAGATACATGATCATCGGCTCGTCGCTGGTGACGCGTACCTGATGGATTTCGTCGGCGAGGGCGATGCAGAGTTGTCCGGCGTGCAATTCGCGTTCGGCGCCCTCGATGTAGAAAATGCAGCTGCCCTGGAGGATGAGGAAGATCTCGTGTCCGAGGTCGTGGCTGTGCATGCCGGCTATTGCCCCGGGTTCCATACGCAGGTAGCGAGAGCGGATATGCGGGGTGACGAGCAGGTTCTTGATGTGTTCCTCATTGCGATAATCGTAGATTTCAAAGGCCATGCGGGCGAACTCCTTTTTGGCTGGTCTAGTCTGGTCGGACTCTTGACGCTGTATATCAGGCTCTGGGCCTAGCGGCTCAGTTGGACGCCAGGGTTGCTCTCACCAGTGACGCTAGTTGTTGCTCATCGCCTGGGTGGACGGTGTGCATGTGGAAATGGAGCTGACCCGGGGTGGCTTCGAGCCAGACGGAGGGACTGCCGTTGCGCAGTGCGGTTTCGATTGCGGCAGACGTCCGGCCAAGAGCTTCTTCGTCGAGCGTGAGGCTCAGCGTCGGTGAGTCCTCGGCTGAGATACTGGTATGGGGCGGAGTGCCGAGATGCTGGCGCAGCGCGTCGGCGCGTTGCGCGGCGTCGCGCTGTCGGTTCTGGTGGTCCATGGCCAGCCAGCGGCGCAGGGCGACGACTACGCCGACGACTTCCTGGCGGTCGATTTTGAGCGGGCGCCCGACGCCGAGCACATCGCGGGTTTCGAAGCAGGCGAAGCTGTGGAGATGAGCGGCCTCGATCAGATCCTCCCGCCCGCAGAGCACGCCCGACGAATTGGGCGCGCCGAAGTACTTGGCGCCGTAGCCGACCAGGTCTGCGCCGAGAGCGGTGTAGTGGGTGAACCCTTCGAGGGGATAGACCCGGAACGCGGCATCGACGATGACGGGGACCTGGTGGGCGTGAGCGATCTCAATAACCTCTTCGGGTGAGAGGATCGCGGCTTCGTTGTCGATGGCCGGGTAGAGTACGGCGGCGGTGTTGGGGCCGATGGCGGTGGCGAGTTCTTCGGTGGTGGTGCCGGTTTCCGTTCCGACTTCGACCAGTGCCGCGCCGGGCAGCCGAACCACGCGGTCGTATTTGTAGCGTTGAGCCTTCTGGATGACCACTTCGTTTTTGAGGCCGGTGGTGTCGGGCAGGCGGTCCATTTTGTCGAGGTCGCTACCGGTGATGCAGGCGGCGGTGCCCAGGACCAGGGCCGAGGCGCAGCCGGGGGTGATCAGTGCGTTTTCGGCTTGTATCAGGTCGGCGACGATTCGGCCGGTGCTCGCCAGCAATTCGTCCATATTCACGTAGTAGCGACTGGCCAACTGCATGGCTGCGACCACTTCGGGATCGGGGGCGGAGCCGCCGAGGAAGGTGCGGTTGCCGAGGGCGTTGATTACGGGAGTGGCTCCCATGTCCGCGTAGAGGGCCAGTGCTTCATTGCTCATAACTATGTTCTCCATAGGGCCATGATATCGGCCCCGGTAGGTGAGAGGGGGGGACCAGCAGCAGGGGTAGTCCGTTGTGCTCGAGGCGAAATTGCAGATGGTCGAGCGCGGGAGTGCGCTGGATCGAACGCTCTATGAGTCGGGGTTGCAGGAGCGAGAACGAGAAGAGTTCGGGCTCGGGGCGTTCGATGATTTCGATGGGCTGATCGGCGGGTATACCGGCTTTTTCCATCGCCAGGTTGATGGCTGTTTCGAGGCCGCCGAGTCGATCGATCAGCCCTAATTCCAGGGCGCGCTGGCCACTCCATATTCGGCCCTGGGCGATGCTTTCGATTTCGTCGGGAGAGCGGTCGCGGCCGCTGGCGACTTTGGCGACGAAATCGGCGTACATCAAACGGATAGTCTCTTCCATTCGCGCTGATTCGACGGATGTGAGATTGCGGTCGGGCAGGTTCAGGCCGATCAGCGGCAGGGTCATGCCGAAGCCCAGATCGGCGTGGCGTCCAACCTGTACGCGGTCGGTACTCAGGCCGAGTTTTTCCTTGAATCCCCTGTTGTAGGCCCAGCCGCCGATGACCCCGATCGAGCCGGTGATGGTGTTGGGCGCTGCGACGATGGCGTCGCCGTACATCGAGATCCAGTAGCCGCCCGAGGCGGCGAGATAGCCCTGCGAGACGACGACGGGTTTTTGCGCGCGGCATTTCTGCACGGCGTCGGCGACCAGATCCGAGGGCAGGACATCACCGCCGGGAGAGTCGACGCGGAGGACCACGGCGTCGGCTTCGTCGCACGCTGAGGCGATCTCGTCGACCAGCGTGCGGGCGCGGATGCCGCTATCCATGGCACAGATCCCCAGGGCATAGACGACGGCGATTCGCCCGCGCGGGCCCCAGCGCGGGTCTGCCGCCCGGGGATAGGATTGGGCCGGGATCAGCGGATGCTCCGCTCTTTCGAGATCCTCGATAATGCGGTCGATCTCATTCCAGCGCCCCAGGCGGTCGACGAGCCCCGCCTCTAGGGCTGCATGGGGCAGAAAGACCGTTTTTTCGTCGACCAGACGATCGAATTCTTCGGGGGTCAGCGAGCGGTCCTTGCCGATTTCGCTGCGGGTTAAGCCATACCAATCATCGAGCAGGGTTTGCACCTGTTTGCGTTCGGCTTTGGACATGTCTTCGCGCGTATAGGACTCGAACCCCGATTTGTATTCGAAGAAGCGCCATTCTTCGAAGCCGATGCCGAGTTTGTCGAGGGCACCTTTGAAATAGGTTTGGCCGGCGAGATAGCCTCGGAGTTCGATCATTCCGGCCGAGTCGAGTACCAGGTGGTCGGCGACCGAAGCGAAGTGATAGCCGCTGATTCCGACGCGGTCTATATAGATGACGACTCGTTTGCCGTAGGCGCGGAACTGGCGCAGTTTTTCGCGCAGTTCCCAGGCCAATTCGGGGTTGGTGCTCAGGCCCGAGGCATTGATCGCGAGGCCTTTGACGGTGGGATCGCGGCGGGCGCGTTCGATCAGGTCTAGGAGGTCGACCAGCGTCCACGACGAGTCGAATAATCCGAAGCGGCGGTGGTGGATCGGGTCTGAGAGATTGAGTCCGAGGTAGCGGGGCGAGAGTCGGAAGAGTTTGCGGAGAGCATCTTTTTGCTGCGAACCGATGCGCAGGGCATAGGTTGCGAAGGCGTGTTCGTTGCTTCGGTCGAAACGCGATTGGGTCTGCAGGCTGGTTGCTCCGAGGCCGAAGTGCAGCCCCAGACTGATGGTGCGATTGTCGAAGTAGCGGCCGGTCAGTGCCAGCCCGGGCAGGACTTCGACTATCGCACCGGCGCTCCAGAAGCGTTGGCCGCCGGCTTTTGCACTGGCGTTGGCGTAGTCGGCGAAGAAGGTCAGGCGCTCGTTTTTCAGAGGTCGTAAGGCCAGGTCGAACGCTCCTTCATAGGCGGGTGAATCAAGGGTCGAAGTCAGCGTCGCGCCAGCGGAGAAATGAGGAGAGGGCCGCCAGAGTCCACCGAGGACGAAATGTCCTCGGCGGCCGAAGAGGCGCGTTTCGCCGCTGGACCAGCCCGCGGCCAGCCCGAGGCTGAAGCTTCTGCTGCGGCTGCTGAATCCGAGCCGATACTCGTTGAGATCACGGCCGTTCTGCTGCTGACGCAGCACGCCGAAGCCCAGTCCGGGCAGTGCCGAAAAAAGTGCCCATTGATTGGTTGGAGCGTCTTGTCTCGGCGAGGTCGACCAGGCCAGGACATTTTCCATCTGCTCGACGTAGCTGAGCAGTGCGGGATTGATATAGCCGTAGAGACCGGTGTCGAGACCTCCGGGGGCGGCGAGGGCGAATTCACTCCGATCGGCGTACGGGATGAACGGGGATTGGGCCCCGGCCGGGACGATGGCCAGAACAGAGAACAGGACTTTGAATAAGACCCGGGTGCCTTTATACTTAGTGATCATTGCGTCTTTATGAAACGGCCTCTGGGAGTGCCTGTCAACCAAAGAGGAATAAATGTCCGAAGAAATTCCGCGCTTGCCCGACGAACACCTGGATCGCGCCCGGGAGATTGTGGCTGAAAAGCGTACGCGGCAAAAGTGCAAGAGCTGTTACGATCGGGGTTATATCGGCACCAATCAGAACAATCTGCTGGTGCCTTGTGCGAAGTGCACTGATGTGGATGGAGTGATGGAGGCCTGGCGGGGATATGTGGCGGAGACGCCGGCCTTGAAGGAGTTGTACGGAGACTATTTCGAGGAGGAAGGGGAGGAAGAGGGCACAGACGAGAGTCAGGAGTGAAGGGCTGGATAGCCCGTGCTTTCAAAGCCGTATTTTGAAAGCGTTGCTCGGATTCGCCTGGTGGTTTGGTTCGGCCTATTCGCACAAAGAGATTCGCGCGGTTGGATGATTGGTCCGATCGGCAATATCGCTAGGGTTGGTCGAGGACCTCGATATTGAGCTCGGCGGCGAGTTGGTGGAGAAAGGCACTGGTAGCCGGTAGTTGGTCGGTGCTGGCTCCTTCGACGATGAGCGGGTATTCGGGGTCGAGCGCTTCCATGCGCCGCAGATAGGTTCTGAAGTCGATTTGACCGCTACCCGGCGCGTCGGTGGGCAAGTGGATGATATGCGAGGGGTCGATCGAGATATCTTTGGCATGGCCGCTGACGATGTGCTGGCCGAGGACGTCGAACATATGGTTGATGGCGCTGGTGGTGTCGAATACGGTTTTGAGCGTGATCCAGTTGGCCGGGTCCAGGTCGGAGCGGACCCAGGGGGAATCGACCGCGTCGAGTACTTCTCTGGTGATTTCGGCATTTTCGAGGACTACCACTTGGTGGCCTTCGAGGCTGAGGTAGACGCCGTGGTCGGCGGCGGTCTGTGCGCACTCGGCGAGCGATTTGATCAGCTGGTCTTTGAGTTTCGCACTCCAGTTGCCGCCGTGGGGTTTCCAGGGCCCGGTGGGGTCGAGCGAACCCGGTCCGGTGTCGATGCCGCGGGCGCCGAGATCGCCGGCGATGCGCAGGGCCTGCTGGAGGGTGCGTACGGCTTCTTGCCGCACGGTTTCGTCGGGGTGGATCAGGGGCTGCCAGTAGCCGGTGACCTGGTAGAGGTGCAAGCCGTGGTCGCGGAAGAGATCGCGGACCCGATGGCATTGGGCCGGGGTCGTGGCGAAGGGATCGTTGGCGCTGAAGCGGCAGTAGACGCCGGAGAAACCGAGCGATTTGATCCGTTCGGCGGTGGCGGGTGTAAACTCGTCCATATCGGCTGGGAGGAAGGCGCCGCTCATTCCGAAGCGCATTGGAACTCCTGATATTTTTTGTGAATTCGCGGTGGGTGGTCGGGCCGCACGCGGTGTGCGACTAGTGGTCGTCGCCGGATTTTTTGCGCGCGATGAAGTACGCGACGATGCCGACCACGACGATTAGTGGTACGAGTACTACGAGTACCACGGTAATGTTCCACATGCTGATTTCCATACCGGGCTCTAGGTGCAGGGATCTAGGACGATTCAGCGGCTAATATACGGTGTTAAGTCTCGCTGTCCTAATGGTTGCCGAGCGAAATTCCTCCCGCTCATTGGCCGCTCTATTCCTCCTCTGAGAAGAGACTCAGATCTCCCTTTCCCTCGCGCAGGACGCGCGCTTCATCGTCTATTAGCGATACCACGCTCGAAGCCTCTACGGGTAGCGATCCGCACTCCAGAATCAAATCTACCTGGTGGCCGAATTTTTCCTCCAGGATCCACGGCTCGGTGATCACTTCCTCGTTGGAGTAGTTGGCGCTGGTGCTCAAAATCGGCTGGCCGAGCTCGCGGACCAGGGCCAGGGGCACCGGATGATCGGGGATCCGCAGGCCGATGGTCTTCTCTTTGGTCTGCAGCGCGCGCGGCGTCTTGCGGGTAGCCGGGAGGACGAAGGTATAGGCGCCCGGCAGGCAGTGCTTGAGAATGCGGTGGGCGTAGTTGGAGATAAGGGCGTAGTCGGAGATATGTTTCAGGTCGGCGCAGACGAAGGACATGGGCTTGTGTTTGTCGCGTCCCTTGATCCGCTGGACGCGCTCGATCGCTTGTTTGTTGCCGATATTGCAGCCGAGACCGTAGATCGTATCGGTGGGATAGATGATCACGCCGCCCTGGCGCAGTACATCGCCTGCGCGCTGGAGATGACGTCTCTTGAGCCGGTCGGGGTGAATGGTGATCAACTCGGCCATCTAGCGCTCCCGGTCGATTTTGGCGACCCAGGTGTCGACCACCGCCTCGACCATTGCTGCTCCGTGTTCGGCGTTGGCGGTCCAGCTGTTTTTCTCCTCGTCCTGGCGGCAGTACCAGGGGGCGTTATCGTCGAGACGCTGCTGCTCGACCAGTTCGGGGCGGGTGGCGAGCAGAAAAGAGGTCTCGTTATAGCCGGCATGATCGCCGCCGGCGGGGGGACTGGCTTCGGGTAGGATCATTGGTTGGACGTCGATTCGGCCGCCCAAGGCTCCGACCGCGTCGCACGATTCCCTATCGCCCCACCAGCCGCGTTTATGACCGCTGGCGAGTACTACTTCGAAGTCGAGCTCGGCAGCGCCCTTGCTGAAGGCTAAGGCCAGGGGGGCATTCATCCCCTGATGCATGATGATTGGGTAGATTTTGCGGAAGCCCATATCGATGAAGTTGCGGAGTATGCTCTTGACGTAGGATCCGAAGGCATCGTAGTCGGGATCTATGGTGCCGTCTGCGGGGCCGCCGAGGGCGTAGCCGGTGGGGCCGTAGTCGAAGGAGGGAGCGATCGCACAAGAAGTGCGCGCCGCGATGCGCTCGCAGATTTCCTCGACGATTAGAGTGTCGTGGCCGATGGCCATATGCGGGCCGTGGGTTTCGATGCAGCCGGCCGGAACTAGGAGCGGGTCGCCCTGGGCGACGAGTGCAGTGAGTTGGTACGGTCGCATATGTTTGAGATGCATGAGGCATTCCTCTCAACGTAGGGGTCGGAGTATGGGGACGAGGAGCTGATTGGCTATCAGGTGCGCTCCTGTCGGCTGACCGATTCTCGATGGGCGTTTGCTTTTTTCGCACCGGCGACCTCGTTGGCGTCCGGGGTGGTGTGGAGCGCAGAGGTATACGCGCAGGACCGGCACGAGGCGGCGCGACCCTCAGCAGTGTATCGCGTTTGATTTGTGCCGCTATAGAGATGGGCCGATACTTTAAGCCGACGAAAGAATATAGGATAGAACAGTCATACTAAATTCAGAAAAGCGCAAGATATGGCACATACAGTTATAGGCACCGCAGGTCATATCGATCACGGTAAAACGCTGTTGGTCAAAGCACTGACCGGCACGGATACCGATCTGGCACCGGAGGAGAAAGCCCGGGGGATCACCATCGAGCTGGGTTTTGCGTTTCTGGGCGCATCGGCGACGATCATCGACGTGCCGGGCCACGAGCGCTTTGTCAAGACCATGGTCGCCGGGGTCAGCACGATAGATGTGGCAATGCTGGTGATCGCCGCCGACGACGGCGTGATGCCGCAGTCGCGCGAGCATCTCGATGTGCTGCACCTGCTCGGGGTCGAGCGGGGCGTGGTGGTACTTAACAAGGTCGATCTGGTGGAGGAGGAATGGCTGGATTTGGTGGAGGAGGAGGTGCGGGAATTTACCCGGGGGACTTTTCTGGAGCAAGCCGATATTTTTCGCGTCTCGGCACTCAGCGGTGAGGGGATCGAAGCGCTGCGGCAGGCGCTGGTGGCAATGGCCGGTGATACTGAGAGCAAGCGCGCCGATGCCCCGTTTCGTTTGCCGGTGGATCGGGCGTTCGTGGTCAAGGGCTTCGGCCTGGTATGTACGGGTACGGTGTTGGCGGGATCGCTCAAGGAGGGTGATCGGGTCGAGATCATGCCCGAGGGGCGCGAAGTGCGGGTGCGGAGTCTGCAAGAGCACGGTACTGCGGTGGAGGAGGTGCGGGCCGGTGATCGGGCGGCGATCAACCTGGTTGGCGTCGATCAGGGCCAGATCGATCGCGGCGATGTGCTGGTGACACCGGATTTTTTTCGCCCGACGCAGATGCTCGATGTGCGGTTGCGGCTTCTGGATTCGAGTCCGATGTCGATTGAGCCGCGCACTCGGGTGCGCTTGCATCTGGGCACGCGAGAGATTATGGCACGGGTGGTTTTAGCTCGGCGCGGTCCTCTGGAGCCGGGTGAGGACAGCCTGGCCCAGTTGCGGTTGGAAGCACCCCTGGTCGCGGCCTGGGGTGATCGTTTCGTACTGCGTCGCTATTCGCCGTCGTTGACCATTGGTGGTGGGGCGGTGCTCGACCCTCATCCCGCCAAGCACCGGCATTTCGGACCCGAGCTCCTCGCGCGCTTAGAGGCGCTGGAGAACGGCCACTTGCAGCAGGTGGTCGAACACTGGGTCCACGGTGTAGATGATCGGCTCAAGGGCGCGCGCGAGATCGCGGGTGAATTGGGCCTCGGGCCGAAGCGGCTGGAGGGCCTGCTGGATGAACTGATCGCCTCAGGCAGGGTGGTGTCGGTAGAAGGGCAGATTTTGCATCGGGAAAAGCGTGAGCACTGGGCAGGGCAGGTCGAGGCGGCCTTGCTGGAATTTCACCGGTCCCAGCCGCTCAAACCGGGACTCAGACGGGAAGAGTTGCGCAACTTGAGTGCGCGCTATGTACAGCCCGAACTCTTCGATTGCGCTTTGCGCTATCTGGATCAAGAAGGTCGGATCGCGATGGAGGGAGCGGTGGTCAGGGCTGCATCCCACGGTATCCGCTTCACTGCTGAGCAGGAGGCATTGAAAAAAGATATCGAGATTCGGCTGAATACTACGGCCTTTACTGAGATACCCGATCTGTCCGAGTTGGTGCGGGAGCTGGGTGCTGAGGAGCAGGTCGTCGAGGCGGTCTTGCTCGCGCTGCGAGAACTTGGTGTGGCGGTTCTCCTGGAGGGGGGCTTATTGGTCCACCGCGAGGCCGTTGCTCTGGTACGGCAAAAGTTGTGCGAATATCTGCAGGATCAGAACCAAATCACCGTGGCCCAGTTTCGCGAGTTGATTGGCAGCAACCGCAAATACGCGATGGCGCTCCTCGGCTATTTCGATGCCGAAGGGCTGACCGTGCGCAGCGGGGATGTACGAGTCCTGATCGATTGAATCGGCGTTGGGGGGGATTCAGGAGGTCGGCGCGGTCTCCGTGGCGCGTTTGTTACTGGCGGCGAGGACCGTTTCGGCCTGGTCGATGAGTTGGTTTGGATCAAAGGGTTTGGCCATCCAGTGGTCGGCACCGGATTCCATGATCCGCTCGACGTTTTCCTCGTCGGCGTAGCCCGTGACAACCATGACGCCGATGTGTTGAGTTTCGGGATTGGAGCGGACGAACTGGCAGATCCGAAAACCGTTGATATTGGGCATCATCAGGTCGAGGATGATGAGATTGGGGCGAAATTTGACGACCTGGAGTCCAGCTTCAAAGCCATCGGCGGCGGTGCACAGAGCGTGGTCGGGGTGTCTGATTTTGAAGGAATGGGTGATCAATTCTAGGATCGCGGGTTCGTCGTCGACGATCAGGATTCGCTGCTGATCTGGATCGATGTCTGATGTGGTTTCCGCGAGCGGTGGCATCCCGTGTTCGGTAAGAAAGTCCATAAAGTCCTCTATGCGGATCCGCCGGTGGCGTCCTGGAGTCTGGTAGGACTTGAGTTTGCCGTTCTTAACCCAGTTGGACACCGTTTCGTACGAAACCTGACAATGAGTCGCTACATCGCCAGAGGTGAGGACTTTTTTTGCCGTATTCATAGTCGTTTTCGGTTGCTATGATTTGGAATTTTTGGAATTTTTGGAATTCGTATAGAATAATACATCTTAAAAAAGGCGATGTCAAGCTTTTTTAATAATTTAGAATCGGGTATGGATTCGTGTCTATCTAATTGTTATTTTAACAATTTACGTGTATTTTAATTGAAGGGGCATGCCCTTTTTAGGCCTGGTTTATGAAAAATTTAGTGTCCGAGCTATTCGGAACTATAAATCGGGCGTTTTTTGTCATTGGCCTGGTTGGGAGGGGCTTATGGGATTTTTGAGACCAATGTCGGTACTTGAGCGACCTCTCTCCTTTGCCGTATATTGAGGCCGTCATCAGTAGATAGGAGATTATGTATAAGCCGATTGTGGTCCTGCTGATTGCCGTTTCGCCGTTTTTTCATCCGCTATACGCCCAGATTTCGCTCTGGCAGATCGGTGGTGGTGGGCTGGCCTGGGAAACGAGCGACACGACGCGGATCATGATTGACGTCGATGGTCGGTCGAATCGGATTCGCCCGGTCTATTTCGGGGACGATGACAATATGTTTCTGGCCGTGACGGGGTGGTCCGAGTTGATTTCCCCGCGCGAGCTGGGTTATCTCGACGGGCATCAGCCGCGGTTGTGGTCGGGTGACGGTACCAATGTCAACTGGACATCTTATTTCGATAGTCCGCTGTACGTGGATGGGGAACGGAGTACCTACAACACCGCCCGCGGCGGATTTTGGACCATCGATGTCGGTGTGCCGGTACCGGCTTCGAGCTTTGGGTTTGTGACGCCGACCGAAGGTGTCCGCTCTGATGGGGTTCCACTCAACCAGGATCCGGTACCTGCCTACGAAGTGAGTATCGCAGCCGAGACGCCGGAAGTCCTCGCGCAGCGCGGTTACTATCGTTTCAATACCCTCATTGCCGACGTGCCAGTTAATTTCGACACCGAGGTGGATATCGATTTTCCCCAGCAGTACGTGCGCTATGTCCGTTATTCGCGTAATAGTTCGGTACTCGATGAGCAGGAGACCACCGACAGCAATACGGTGCGCGGGACCATTGCCGAATTCATACTCAAGGGTCGGGGAGTACCTAAGCGGGTAATCTATCTGACCAAGATTCTCGGTCTCGGGCAGGAGGTTAATTTTGGACGAATCTGGTGGTCGGCACGGGGGATGCGGATGGTTGACGGGGTGCCGACCGAGGTCGCCGATGCCGACGCCTGGGTGGAGATAGAGGCGCGGACCGGGCGGGACGACGATCCGAATATCTATCACGAATACACCGACTCGGGCAAGGAATTCCCGGTAACTCGGGCGCGATTCGAGAACGAACTGCGCTTGCCTGAGACCGAGGGCATTCTGAAACTCGATCAGCAACCGGGGATTCGCGCCTCGATTGCCTATGACAGCGATAATTGGTCGTTTTGGTCGAGTCCCAGCAGCGAGTCGGGTACCCGACTCGAACTGCGCAACGGCGGATATTTACAATTGCAGATCACGCTGCAGAGTCGGGGATTCAACGACTGGGTCGAACTCGATTCGCTGTGGATTGAGACCGCGCCGCCTCTGGCTGAACAAGTTTTGGGCGAAGTGGCGCGGCTGGCGGATATGAGGCCGGCGCGGGGCTTCACCCAGGTTGAACTGGGCAAGCGCGAGGAATTCGTCTACGAGGTTCGGGCTTCGTTCTCGGATGCGGTGCAGAAGGGCTTCGACGGGGTGCGAATCCGCACTGGCACGGCGCCCCGTTTCGTGCGCCTGGAAATGGGCGAGCCGTTCGTGGCGGTCGATCCGCTCGCAGTCGTCGAAGGAGATGAGGTCCTTGAGGTGAGCTTGCCGCAACCTGTGAATAGCACGGCCAATCGGTCGATTCGAGTGGTTTTCGAAGCCGAGGTCTTTCTTCACGCTACGACCTTTAGCGGCGAGGTTTTCGCGGTCGATACCGGCGGCCTGCCGCAGCCGATCGAGCCAGGTGACGCCGGAGTTGCGGTTTCTACCAATAGCCTGCGGGTGCTCGGAGGAGAGGGGACGACGCCCGATTTCATCCAGGCGTTGCGCTTGTCGAGCGGGGTCGTCACTCCCAACGGCGACGGCATCAACGATCGGCTGACCATTGACTATGAACTCTTCCTGCTGCCCGATTCGGTTCCGGTGGCGCTCGACATCTACGACCTCCAGGGGCGGCGGCAGGCCCATATCGAGATCGGCGCTCAGAGCGCTGGAATGCAACGGGTCTATTGGGATGGTCGCGACGAGCGGGGTGAGTTGCTGACCCCGGGGCTATACTTGCTGGATCTGTCACTCGATGCGGAGTTGAAGAGCATCCGCAATTTGCATCCACTCGGCATCGCGTACTAGAGGGCAGCTATGGTGGCTGTAATTGTTTGCGTTGCGTTGTCGTTTTGGACCGCCCATGGTCTCGGGGCCGAAGTGTTCACCTTCGACAGCGAGGCGGAATGGCGGACCTGGCAGATTCCGCAGAACCTGGTATCCACCAATGCGGCCGGGCATCTCGGGCTGGTAAAATTCCGCAAGGATATCGATCCGGTGCGCAACGCGGGAGATTTTTTTCACGACACCCTGGAGCGCAAAGGAGTTCAGGGCGGTATCTGGCGGGTCGGGTCCAATCCGACCGAGGCCGCCAATATAGTAGACGGCGACCCGCAGACCTTCTGGCGGCCCGATCCGGTCGATCCGCTGGCCAAGTGGGAGGTTGAGATCGATCTGGGGCGGGCGGTGATTGCGCAGGAGATACGCCTGCGTTTCCCCGATCGGACAGGGGCACGGCCCCTGCGTCAGTTCACCGTCTATGTCTCGACCGGAGCGACGATCAATGCCAAGAAGGATCTCTTTCGTTTCGAGGCGGTTTATCAGACGACCTTGCCCAACGACCAGGCGGAAATACACATCGGTCTCAGTGGGCGC
The DNA here is from genome assembly GCA_964520345.1 of uncultured Gemmatimonadaceae bacterium. GTDB lineage: Bacteria > Latescibacterota > UBA2968 > UBA8231 > UBA8231. The sequence continues at coordinate 26,559 of CAZFMY010000002.1, forward strand.
AATGATACCACGCGGGCTCTCGATGCCGGGCTCGGAGTGGATATCGCAGCGGAGTCGCGCTATCGCGTGATCCAGTACATCCGGATCGGAATTGATGAACAGAGCCCGGATGCGGCGCTCGCCGAGGTCGAGGTAAAGGCGGTTGGAGACAATTTGAGCATCGGCCTGCTGGAGCGCGGCGGAGTTTTCAATAGTGGTTTAGTGGTTCGCGATGTGATCGGGCTGGTCGACGGCAATATGAATACCTACGCCAACAAGTTCACCACTTATCGCGCCACCACCGGCTGGAAGAACGAGGGTTTGTGGTGGGAACTCGATCTGGGCGCCCAGTTCTGGCTGGACGAGGTTTTTCTCTATTTCAACAACCCGGGTGAGGGCTCCTCTGGTTCATCGATTCGCAATGCGGGTACGGGTTTCGCCTTCCTCGTCTCGGACGGCCGGCGCACGCCCTCGGGCGAGGTGGATTACGAGCGGCTGGTGGCGCATGGCGACGAGGTGACTCCCTTCCACGTGCCGGAGCGTCACTTTCGCTATCTCTTCAAACCGCGCAAGGTGCGCTATCTGTTCTGGCACGGTTTTCTGACTTCCAGCGAGTGGCATTCGCGCTCAGCGGAACTGATGCTGTTCTCGCCTGGTTACCCCGCTCAGGTGGTGCTGCGCTCGGGCTTTATCGACCTGGGGCAGATCGTGGGCGACGGCCGTTCCAAGGCGATCAAACGCCTGCTCTGGGAGGCGGATTTACCGCCGGAAACGCGGATGCAGTTGCGCTCGCGATCGGGTATTGCGCTCAGCGAAGAGTACACTTTTCACAACAAGATTGGTGAAGAAGTTACCGAGGATAAGTGGAACAGCTCGCCCAAAGTCCTGCGCGGAGCCATCGATACCACGGTAGTGACCGGCGAAGATTGGGGTGAGTGGAGCAACGTCTATCAGTTTTCGGGCGAGGCCTTCCAATCGGAGAGCCCGCGTCGCTATCTCCAGCTCGAGGTTTTGCTCTCTACCCAGGATCTTCAGGTTGCGCCGGTTTTGCGTTCGCTATCGATTGAGTTCGAGGACGCTCTGGTGACCGAGGCCAAGGGGCGGATCCAACCGCGCGAGGTGCTGCCCAACGAGGATACGTATTTCACCTACACGCTGTGGCCTAAGGCGGGTAGGGACGATAGTGGTTTCGACCGGCTGCGGCTGATTGCGCCCGGAGGCCTGGTCGGGGCGAAAGGGGTTGAGGTTGCCATCGACGGTCGAACTATCACCCCGGATGAGGTCGCGCTCAGGGGCGATTCGCTCTTCGTCGCGTTGGGCGAGCGGGTTGGCGGTGACTCGCTGGAGGTATCTTTCACCTCGCGGGTATTGCGCAATGCGGCCGTTTTCAGTCTGGAGTTGGGCGATGGGGAACGCCCCGGCCTCTGGCAGTCGGTAGAGGCTGCCGATCGACGGGCCAACCAGGTTTTTCTGCCGGCTCTGGTCGGCAGCGACCGGCTGATCGCCGATCTGCAGATCTCGCCTCCCGTCTTTACCCCCAATGGCGATGGCATCAACGATGCGGTGCAGATCCGCTTCGTAGTCTTCAAGGTTGAGGCCAGTCCTGTCCGAGTGCGGATTTTCGACCTGGCAGGGCGGGAGGTGGCCGAATTAACCGGGTCGGATGGGGATGCTGCCTCCTATGCATGGTCGGGGCGCAATGCGTGGGGAGCATTGGCCCCGCCAGGGCTCTACTTCTGTCATATCGATCTTGGTACTGCGGCCGGTCAAGGCGTCGTCATGCGCCCGGTGGTGCTGGCCTACTAAACTATTCGATTTCCAATACAGGTCTGTCCAGTCGCGAGTGATAAGGTGGTTCGAGGACTTTGCGCTGCTCGTCGCTCATCAGCGCGAGCATCTCCTCGGACCAGTTGTGGGCGACATAGGCGAGGTTGCCGGGAGAGAAGCGGAAGAGTGCGGTGCGGCGGTCGTGGTCGGCAGTCCAGGGCAGAGTGCCGTGGGTGGTCGCCTCGGTAAAAATCACGCAGTCTCCCGCTTTGCAGGTGATCGGCTTGACGAATTCGCGGAACTCTTCGCCGCGGCGCAGCGAAGTGGGGCAGGGGTAGTTGCCTTTGTGGCTGCCCGGTACCAGACAGAGGCCGCCGTCTCCCTCGTTGATATCGGCGAGCTGATAGGCGGCGACGGTCAGGCCGTTGTGCATTTGCCCGTCTTTGAAGAGGTAGTACTGATGCCGGTCGAAACCAGGGCCGGAGGAGCCGTGCAAGGTGTGGCCTTCGGCGCCTTTGCGCATGGTGATGATTCCGAGGTTGTGGTCGAGGCGGAAACCGGGGCCGAGGATTTCGTTCAGACAGGATGAGACTTTGCGGTTGGCGAGCATATCGCGGAAGGGGCGGCCGTAGGGATCTTCCCAGGCCAGGGCGCCGCCGAGATCACCGCGGCCGGTGCTGCCCTTGAGGGCTTGCGATCCGCCCGAAAGCGAGAGTTCGCCGGTGCGTTCGCGGATGTTTTCGGCGTGGCGGTCTATGGCCTCGTTGGCCAGGGCTATATCCTCTGGCGAGAGGGCATTGCGGACGACGATATAGCCGCAGAGGTCGAATAGATATTTTTCTTCTTCAGTCATTTAGTTTTCCTCTTTCCATATGGGGCCATCGGCTGTGGCCTGCCATAGTTGTTCGAAGTGTTCGGGATCTTTTTCCCGATCCCAGAATTCGGTTTTGATCGGATTGGCATAGGAAGGGGGGCGGCCGGGAATCCGCACTCCGTGCAGGCGCTCGTGATAGCGCATATTGTCGGTGGCGCCGGGTGATTCGGGGTCGTGGCGGAGATAGGTGGTGGGACCGCTGGCGGAGCAGATCCGCACCAGGAAACGCCCCTTGTCGACGGGCGGGGTTCCGGACCACTTTTCCAGCTGCTCGCGGTCCAGCGTTACTCCCAGACCTGGTCCGGTTGGCACCGCCACACTCCCATCGATAACGGGCATCGGCTCCTCGACGACGTCTTCCTGCCATAGATGGCAGAGATTGACGTGGTCGATGGTGGCCATCTTGAAGACCGCGACTTCATGGGCCAAAAAGGCCTGGTTGATGGTACCGCCGGCCTGCTGGTACATCAGGGGCATATTCATCTGCTCGGCAACGGCAGCCGTTTTGGTCGCCATGCCGATCGGTGCGTGCCCGGCCATGGTGCCATCGACGTAGCGCCTGGTCATAGCATCGGCTGGGACGTGGTGGCCGATGATCGGGAGCGGACACTGTTCGCGCAAGATCCGGTAGCCATCTTCGTCGGTGCCCTGTACCACGTCTTCAAAGCGGCCGACGACGGGAAATTTCACCAACTCGGCCAGGATCGGACGCATGGTGTAGTAGTTGGAATTGGCGTTGAAATCGTAGTGGACTCTGAAGTGGGGTGGGGCGGCTTCCTGCATCGCTTCGGTCTGGTCGATGACATTCTGCACTTCATCGACGTGATATTTGATCCAGTGGTAGCCGTTGGCCGCAGCCCGTCGGACCTCTTCGGCCATGGCTGCCGGCTCCTGTGATACGGTCCATGCGGCGACGGGAATCCAGGCGCGGACCATGGGACCGATCAATTTCCATGCGGGTATGTCCAGGCTTTTCCCCATCAGATCGTAGCAGGCCATGTTCATCGCCAGATCCTGATCGGAGTTGAGCCAGTCGAAGGGTGAGGTGCCGGTGTATTTTTCGAGCAAGACGTCGCGGTCTGCACTGCCACCCCAGGTTTCGCCGATGCCCTCGATTCCCACATCGGTGTGGACGACGAGCACCGAGCGGCGCTGAATCTGCGCACCGTGATAGCGCGCCAGTTGCAGTGCATTGAAGGAGCGGTAGGGTGGGCAGATGGTGTGGACTTCGATATCGGTGATGTGCATAATTTCAGGTTTTGGGAAAGGGGTGGGGGTGCCCGGTGTAGATCCGCTCGCCGCGGACTATGATTTTTTCGGGGTCGTCTTTGAGCACGTCGTGGGCGTCGTGGGCGCGGTAGGCCAGGGTCATGCTGCGGCGCGACTGGTCGGTGTGGTTGGTGTCGGATCCGTGGTAGAGACGGTCGTCGAAGAGCAGGATCCCGCCGCGGGGCATGGGTAGAGGCAGGGAGCGGTGGTAGAGCGCTTGATCGCGAAACGCGCCGTCGGGATAGCGCTTTTCGCCGCGGAACGGACGCTGGTGGCTACCGGGCACCAGGCGGATACAGCCGTTTTCAATCGTCGATTCTTCGAGGTAGATCAGAGCGGTAAAGAGGACGGGGTCGTAGATTTCCTCGCCGGTGTGCCAGGGAACGGCAGCCGATCCAGGTGGTCGGACCATCAGGTGGTTGTGCTTATTGGTCAGTAGTTCGATATTGGGGCCGAGCAGGCTCTCCAGGGTGTCGAGGATCAGCGGATGGCTCGCGGTCTCCATATAGACGGGCTCGCGGGTGAGTATTTTGGAGAGACGGCGGATGTCCGCCGGGGTGCGCGAGTCGGTTTTTTCCCAGAGGATGGGTTCGCGCATGGTTCGGATATGGTGGTCGGTAGTCTGGTTGAGGCGGTCGACTAGAGCAGTTGGAAGGGTAGTGGGAATCCGATGGTACCCGTTTTGTTTGCAGTACCAGAGATCTTCGTAGGATAGGGGCATGATAGAATTGGGATGTGAATTTGTGAGTAGTATAGAATAGAAAGAAAAGGATGGCAAGGTGCGGCCTTGCCATCGGCACGCTCCTGGTTGCAAGACGAGGTTTTGCCAGATTCAGGTCGAGCTAGATAAGCGTTGCCAGCTATGAATTGATAAGGGTGTGATATGTTGCGGGAAATAGGGATATACTTAGGTCTCAAGTGGGATAAGTTAAAATGGCAACTCGGGGATAAGAAAAGCGGTACATACTACAGCCAGCATGGCCAGGACAAATTGTTGGCGGAGAAAATTTTCCCACAAAAAAGAAATGGTATTTTTGTAGATATCGGCGCCAACGATGGTATTGCTTTCAGCAATACTTATTTCCTGGAGCAGATAGGTTGGAATGGTCTTGTGATCGAGCCCATACCTTCGGTCTACGAGGCCCTGGTCGAGAATAGACGCTGTATTACGATCAATGGTTGTATCGCGCCCAGGTCGGGCAAAGGCCGATTTCGAGTGATCACTGGTTATTCGCAAATGCTGAGCGGTCTGGTCGATGAATACGACCCTCGCCACCTGAAGCGTATCGAGAGGGAATTGAGTTCGAATGGGGGTTCGTACGAAGATGTCGAAGTAGATTGTTATAAATTGGATGAATTATTGGAGAAGCATGGAATCGCGCAGGTCGATTATTTGAGTATCGATGTCGAAGGCGCGGAATTCGACATCTTGAATAGCATCGATTTCGCGGCGCTAAGAATCGATGTGGTCAGTGTCGAGAACAATTATCTGGACGCGCGAATCCCCGAACTCTTGTCCGCCCGGGGTTTCGAGTTCCACACCCGTGTTGGGGTAGATTTCTTTTATATTAATGCCCGTAAAAACGACGATCTCCAGGCTTGAGTTTGCAGCTGCTCTTGGTGCGAACTCAGCCTCCGGGAGATCGCGTCGCAGGCGTGGTCGGGAGTGGAGCATGGGCGGGTGAGCGGTCTGGGCGGTTTGTGGCCGCGCGATCTAAACGGTAGATGAAAGGAATTGCAAGCGATGTCCTCGACCAGCAACGCCTATCCCGAACTCGAGCGGGATCTCAGCTTCCATCCTATAGAAAATCCCCGGCCGCAGAAATTGACCCAGGAGCAGGTCGATCACTATAACGAATTCGGCTATATCTCGCCGCTCGATGTATACTCCCGAGAAGAAGCCGATACCCACCGCGCTTTTTTCGACGAAATTCTGGCCGATGTCTTCGCCCGAAGTCAGAGCAGCTATTCGATCAACGGCTGGCATAGGACCTGCCGCAGCATCCACGACCTGGTTACCGAGTCGCGGATCCTCGACTATGTACAGGATCTGCTGGGCGAGGATTTGATTTGCTGGGGCACGCACTATTTCTGCAAGATGCCGGGAGAGAGCCAACGGGTGTCCTGGCATCAGGACGCCAGCTACTGGCCGCTGAGCCCGGCCAAGACCGCGACGGTATGGCTGGCGATCGACGATGCAGATGAAGACAACGGGGCGATGCGCGTGATCCCTGGCTCGCATCGGCATGGACAGATCGACTACCAGCAGAGCAGCGCCGATGAGCACAATGTGCTCAATCAGACGGTGCGCGATCCCCTGGACTACGGTGGGGCACCGGTGGCATTGGCGATGCGGGCGGGACAGATTTCGCTGCACACCGACTTGTTATTGCACGGTTCCGATCCGAATCGCTCGGAGAGGCGGCGCTGTGGGTTGACGATGCGCTTCGTGCCGCCGGACGTCCGCGCTTATAAGGGTTGGGGTGGCGGGGCGGTGATCTGCAGGGGCAGCGATCCTTCCGGGTTCTGGGTACACCACTCCAGGCCGGCGGGAGATATATTACCTGCGAGCGAATAGGAAGCAGCTATGGATATAGCCGGGGAATTGGCGCAATTGGACCGCGAGGGCTGGTGCGTATTGGAGCGGATCATTCCCGAACCGGAAATTGACAGGGTGCGGGCGCACGTCGAAGCCGCTCACGAAAAAGCCAGAGCTGAGTACGAGGCATTGGGTGGCAAGATCGGTCGTCAGACCGGACCTGAAGGCGAACCGGGTGTATGCTTGATCGCCTATCTGCCGGAGTTTGCGCCTTATTTAGGTGATGCGCGAGTGCTGGCACTGACTAAGGCGGTATTCGGCGGACACGTGCGGATTGCACAGACGGAGTTCAAAACGCAGGCGCCCAACCGCGAGGATCTCGACTGGCGCGGCTACCACTCGGATTGGCCGCACGATTTGACCGATAGGGACCGGGCCGGGCGGGTAGCGCAGCCGTTCCCGAATCTGAGGATGCAGCTCTCGGTGCTGTGGATGCTCTCGCCTTTCGGACCAGATACTGGAGGTACCTGGGTAGTGCCGCGCAGCCACCGCGACTCCCACAATCCCCGTATGCATCAGACGCCTGAGGGATTGGAAGAGCATATCGACCAGTTCAAGCCGATCCCCGGTGAGATCCAGGTCTCAGGTCCGGCGGGAAGCGCGCTGGTGATGGACAGTCGGGTCTGGCATTCGACGGCAGCCAACCCCGGCTCCGAGCCGCGGGTGGCGATCATTACGCGCTATTGTCCCTGGTGGCTGAGCGTGGAGTTCGGCGGGCGCAACAACGCGGTCGTTCCCGAAGAGGTATACGCAGCCTTGCCCGATGCGGTAAAGCCGCTTTATCGGCATCGAGCTGTAGGTCTGGACAATCCGTTTCGGGCCTGATAGGAGCATCCGCTACGGTGAGGTGTCTCGATCGTTGCGATGAGCGTATTTGCCGTCTGGATTCGCGGTTTGCCGCGTCGGTTTTCTTTGTCTATCATGTTTTGAGCAAGTGCAGAGTGTGATCATGTATTTAACCCGTGCGATGGTGACAAAGATATGAGCGGAGTGGATTGGGGACTGGTCGTTTTGCTCAACGGGTCGATTGTGGCTTATGGTTTTTACTTGAGTCGCGGTGTGACGGAGAGCACCGATTGGTTTCTGGCCGGGCGCCGTCTGCCCTGGTGGATGGTCGGGCTTTCGCTCTATGCTACGGCGATCGATTCCAGCGATCTGGTGGCGGACTCGGGGGGGACCTATGCGCTGGGGTTGGGAGTCTGCATGATCAATTGGGTCGGTGTGGTCGGGGGTTGGGCGCTGGCGGCGTTTTTTGTCGTTATGCCGATGTATCGCGCCGGGATGTACACCAACGCCGAGTATCTCGAAGCGCGTTTTGGCGCGCTGGTGCGGGTGATTTGTGTTTTCGTGCAGGTGCAGTATCGCACATTGGTCCTGGGGTTGATTGCCACGGCGGCCTTTCTGACGCTTTCGATCATCACCGGTTGGGAAGATTTTGCAGCCTGGGGAGTGGTTGGAGGCCTTGCGGTTTTGGCGTCTATTTATACGGCGCTTGGCGGCTTGCGATCAGTGGCGGTGACCGACGCCTTGCAGTTCGGCGTGATGACGCTGGCGGGGTTGTTGATCTGGTTCTTGCTCTGGGGTCAGGTCGGGGGTTGGAGCGGTATAGCGGAAAGACTCAATACGCACGAGAGTGGGCTGGCAGTGCAGATGCTGGAGATGGGTAATGACCGGGTCGAGGTCGAAGATGTGAGCGCGAATTCACTGGAAGAAGTCGGGCGAAAGCTGCTGCTCGGTGGCGAGTTCGACGCCGAGCAGGGGACCATTACGCGCCGGACTCCGGGGTGGCTGGTCGCACTGGCCTTCGTCATTATCGGCATTGCCTATGCGGTGGTTAACCACACCCAGTCGATGCGGATGTTTGCCGCTCGCAGTGAATGGGATTTGCAGATGTCGGTCGTCGTCGCCGGGGTGGTGTTGATCGCGATGACTTTTTTCAACCTCTCGATCGGGGTGATGGGTCGCGCGCTCTATCCCGAGCAGAGCGCGTTGCCCGGCGCTACTCAGGATGCGATTTATCCGTTCATGGTTTCTCAATTCGATATCATCGGTCTGCAGGGGATCGTGGTGGCCGGGATCCTGGCCGCGGCGCTATCGACATACGACTCGATCGGATCGACGCTTTCGGCCCTGCTCACTCGCGATGTCTATGCCCGATTTCTGGTGCGCGATCGCGACGACCGACACTATCTGCGCGTCGGCCAGTGGCTGACGCCGGTGATCATTGCCTCCTCTTTCCTCTACGTGCCGTTTTTGCTCGAGGGCGGGATGCTCTTTTTCTATATCGACCTGACCAGTGCCTTTGTGATTCCGTTGCTGACGCTCTTTTTGATGGGGACCATGACCCGCGTCCATCGCTGCAGCGGGACGGTCGGGTTAGTTGTGGGTACGCTCTATGGAGTGATGCGGCTTTGTGCGCCGCTAGTGGTCGAGCATTTCGGCGTGGCCATTCTGCCGGGTGCACTGGTCGATTCCTATATCGCCTATCCGTTCAGCATGGTGCTGACCTCGTTGACGATGGTGCTGGTCTCGTTTTTCAAAGGGTGGGAAGTGCGCGGTTTTGCACTGGGAGAGCAGTACCAGGAGCAAAGTCCCTGGCTGCGGGCCAGCCAATCGGCGGTGCGCGAACTGGCGCAGGTGCCTAGCGCGGAGTCGACCACTAGCCTGCCAGCGTACCTGGCGGTGGGCGCGTTGGCAGTGGGCTGTGCGTTGAGTTTTGTGGTGTTCTGGTAAAGGGGTGCGCTGTGAGTGCTGTGAAAATAGTCTGTCTCGGCGGCGGTAGTCTCTATTTCAGGCGGGCCTTGCCGGATCTCTTGCTGAGCGAGGATCTGGCCGGATCGGAGATCGTACTCTACGATATCGATGCGGAGAAGGTGGAGCGGATGGCGGCGATGGGGCAGCGTCTGGCCGTTGGTGCGGGCACCGGCTTTGCCGTGCGTGCGTCTACGGACAAAGACGATGCGGTCGATGGCGCCGATTTTGCCCTTTCCTCGATTGGGGGTTGTGGCGCGGAAGTGACCCCCAATGTCTACCATTCTAATTACCACAACGCCGATATTCGGATCCCCGGCGAGTACGGTATTTCTCAGGTGATCGGCGATACGTGTGGACCGGCCGGGATGATGATGGCGCTGCGTTCGATTCCGGCCTATATCGAGCTCTGCCGCGTGATGGAGCAGCGCTGTCCCAAAGTGGTCCTGCTCAACCACTCGAATCCTATGGCAGTGGTCTGTAGAGCGATGCACAAATACACCGATTTAACGGTGATCGGCATCTGCCACGGCGTTCAGGCGGGGATCGCCTACGCCGCCGAGATTCTCGAATTGCCGGCAGCAGAGCTCAACTGCGTTTGGGTGGGTACCAACCACTACTTCTGGTTCACTGAGGTCAAACACAAAAACGAAGATGTCTATCCCGAACTCATGCGGCGGGTGGCGGAGCGCCAGGCGCCCAAAGGGCGGCGCCTGAGCGCGGCGCTCTCGCAGATTTATGGACACCATATCGTCTATCCTTCGGATGACCACATCGTCGAGTTCTATCCCTTTCTGACTCAGGTCGCGGAAGGAATGGGGCACTTGCCCTACGATATGACCGAGAGTCTGAAGCAGCACGGCTATGATCCGGATGCACCGGCGCCGAGTTCCGGCCCGGCCGGGCCGGAGGTGCGAGCGGCGTTTTTTGCAGGGTATCAAGATTTGCTGGACCAGACCGAATTGCCTGCGGAACTGGACAATTCGATCACCGGAGAGGGCATTGCCGCACTGATCGGGGCGATTGCCCATGGTCGTCGCCAGGTGCATATCGTCAATGTGGCTAACCAGGGTGCGATTGCCAATCTGCCGGCCACGGCCGAAGTGGAGTTGGAGGGCGTGACCGATGCTTCGGGGGTGCGACCGATCCAGGTCGGCGAGGCGCCACCCGTGCTCAAAGGTTTGCTCGAGAAGCGTTTCGCCTGGCACGAGTTGGTCGCCGACGCAGCGGTCACGGGCGATCGGAACTTGGCGCTGCAGGCGCTGTTGCTCGACGAGATGGCGATTCTGCCCGAGAAGGCGGAGGCGATGCTCGACGAGTTGTTGCTGGCTTCAAGAGATCGCTTACCGCAGTTTTTTACGGCCTAGCAGGGGTGTGGCTATGAGCTTGGATCTGGATTGCTATCGGCGCGAGGGTTACGCCGTGGTTGAGGGGATGTTCTCGCCGGCCGAATGCGAGGGGCTTGTCGAGTATATGATGGATCTGCACGCAGGACGGACGGAACTGGAGGGCTTCGCGCCGCGGGCTGCCGATGAATGGGGGCGGACGCATAACCTGCATTGGTACGACGAGGTGATGCGGAAGTGGCTGATCGACCCCAGGCTTGAGGACCCTTTGCGCCAGTGCTTAGGTGATGAGCCGGAAGGGATTCAGACCATGTACTTCTGGGTGGGCTCCGAACAGGGGCGGCACCAGGACCAGTTTTATTTGCCGGGTTGTATATCGGCGTGGATCGCGCTTGCGGATGTGGATTTGCGGAATGGGGCGATTCGGATTCAACCGGGTTCGCATGCGAGGCGGTTGGTGGTGAATGAGGATCTGGCAGAGGACGGCGAGTTTGCCGGATGGGACTACAATGCGGCGGTGGACGCCCTTTTTGCACAAAATGGATCAGAGGAGATCGCAGTAGAGGTCAGGCAGGGCGATGTGGTTTTTTTTGACGGCGTATTGGTGCATCGGGGCGGGCCTATTTTGGCCCCGGGAGTTTTTCGCCATGCGTTGGCGAATCACTATATCGGGTACGGGTTGGAGGAGTGGCCACATCGGCAGTGGCCGCGGATTGGTTTTGATGGGGAGCAGAGGCGCTGGCCGCTGCCAGCAGACTCGGTGGTCTGAGGAGAAATTCTTGATTCGTTGCACGTGGGTCGCGTATCGCATTATCGCTATCGCGATTTCGAATATGATTGGGGAGATGAGTTGGCTATGAAATGGTTCTGGGGAACGTTGGTCTTGTTGGTCGGCCTTCTGGGGTGCAGGGGAATAAAAATGGAGAGTTCCTGGCGCGCGCAGAAGATAAGAGTCGATGGGAGGGATGGAGAATGGGTGGAAAAATACGTCTTTGATAAAGAGGGGGCCATCATCGGCTTGGCCAATGATGCGAAGCACCTGTATGTTTTCTTGAGCACCAGGAATCGAAATCTGCAGATGAAGCTGTTGCGACAGGGATTCTCCGTATCCTTCGATCCTAAAGGAGGCAAAAAGAGCGGATTCGGGGTGCGTTACCCGCTGGGATTGGGTCAGGACGATCTCTGGCTGCTGATGGAGAGTATGCGAGGCGGGGGAGCAGGTTGGAATGGCGGGCCTATGCAGGGGTTGGGTGGGCAGATCAATGAACAGATGTTGCAGTCGATATACGATACCGTGATCGCCGAGGGGCAGATGGAGATTCTGGGGGGGGGACGTGT
>CAZFMY010000002.1:38491-133522 GCA_964520345.1 uncultured Gemmatimonadaceae bacterium
CCCCCCCCCCCCCCCCCCCGCCCCCCCGCCGGCCCCCCGGCCCCGGCGGGGGGCGGACGGGTTGGGCAATTTTTTTCCATTGCTCTGGTTCCGGAAATTGAAGTGGCACTTTCCTTCGAGGATGGGCGTTTGGTCTACGAGTTAAAAGTGCCTTTGGCCAGGGTGGAAACAAAGGAGTACAGGATCGGTATCGGCGTGCCCGAGTCGAGGGTGGTCGGCATCGGTTTTCAAACGCCTGAGTTGGATCGGCGAGCATTGCGGAGGCAAGGCGATCCACGGATCGGTGGCTCTGAGATGGGGGGAATGGGGGGAATGGGGAGGGGAGACGGCTATAGACGCCGGCGCGGGGTGGGGATATTCAGGGAGGTAATGCAGCCATTTCAATTGTGGGCCAAGGTGGATCTGGCCGTTCGTTGAGGTGTGAAACACCAGATCTTTTGCGCCAGGGTGGTGCCAGATTCTATAGCGTTGCCGAGTGCTGAGGGAGTCCAGAACACTGACTCATTGGTTGGCTGCTCGGAACGGATCTGCTGATATTCGAGGTGTAGATATGGATTTACAACAATGTTTGACCCGAGTGCGCATGGATGGTTTTTGCGTGGTTGAGGGGGTGCTGCCGGAGGGTGATGTAGAAGGGGTGCGGCAGCGCGTCGAGCACGCGACCGAAATACATGGGCGCGATCAAGCTCGGGCCAAAGGGATTGGTCATGTGCCCGGCTTTATCCGCTATGATGCTTCGCTAGCGCCCTATCTGGCCCAACCGGATCTGCTGCAGCTGATCGAGGCGTTATTAGGACCGGAGGTCCGGGTTTCATTCGCTACCGCGACGATCAATTATCCCGGCAATGAGCGCGGTGGCTGGCATGCCGATTGGCCCTTCAATCAGCGTAACGCCGGACGGATTCCAGCACCTTACCCGGACGCGGTGATGCATCTGACGACGCTGTGGATGCTTTCGCCGTTCAGCGCTGAAAACGGCGGAACGCTGCTGGTGCCCGGGAGTCATCGCTCGGCCAATAATCCGACTGGTGAGATGGATGTCGATCCGGATGCTCCTTATCCGACCGAAGTCCATGCTGAGGGGTCGGCTGGCAGCGTGCTGGTGATGGACAGCCGGATCTGGCACGCCACTGCCGCCAACTCGACCGATGCGCCGAGGGTCTCGGTGGTGGTGCGCTATGCGCCGTGGTGGCTCAATACTCGGGTACTGATGCCTGGCTCGGCTGAGCGCGAGCGCTTGCTGGCCAGCGGACGAACCGATAACGACCAGCCACCGCTGCCGGCGGATGTATTTGCCCGATTGCCCGCAGCGGCCAAACCGCTTTTTGCCCACTGGATCGAAGAGTAATTCGCTAAAGGAGCCTATTCGATGATTGAGCCTATTCTGCTCAATGATGAACAAATACGCGAGTTTATCGTCAATGGCTATCTAGTTTTCACGCCGACTGTGCCCGAGGGTACACACGAGGTGTGTTACCGGAAGCTTAACGAGATCATCGACGCGGAGGTCAATCCGGGTAATAATATCTTGCCGCGGGTGCCGGAGATGCGCCATATCCTCAATGCTCCAGAAGTGCGCGGGGCGTTGATCAGTGTGCTGGGACCCGATTACTTGGAACATCCGCATCGCTATTGCCACCCGCTCAAATCCGTCGAGGAGCCCTTGCCCGCAGCAGAGGCGGAGCAAAGATTGCGCAAGAACTGCCACCAGGACGGCTATACGCCGATGGGACATCCGCGTCAACACTATCTGCGCTATGCGCGGATCATGTACTACCCGCAGGATTCTCCGGTCGAGTTGGGGCCGACGCATGTGATTCCCGGTACTCAATTCAACCGTGGTCTCACCGATGAGGACCGAGCTCGTACCTTGCCGGTGGCCGGCGCGGCTGGTACAGTGTCGCTGACTCACTTTGATGTCGGCCACGCCGCCGGGGTTAGTTCGCTGCCCCGGCCCCGGCACATGATCAAGTTCATCTATCTGCGGGCGACGGAGCCGAGTGCTCCGACCTGGGATTGCAAGAGCACCGAGTGGCAGAAGCCCAAATCCATTGCCGCTCCCTACGATCTGGAACTGGTCTGGTCGCACGGTTGGGACTGGCTTTGTGGCAAGCGGGACCGTTATGCCAGCTGGCCGAAGGGCAACGGGGATTTGGCGGCGCTGATCCAGCGTTTGGATTCGGATGTGGGGCTAGATCAGCGTCTTGAGGCGGCGCAGCTGTTGGCGGGCTGGGGCGAGGAGGCGGCTGCGGCCGTGCCGATCCTCGTCGCCAGTCTGGGGACCGATCATCAGGCGATGCGGGTGGCGGCGACCTATGCGCTGGGTGCGATCGGTCGGCCGGCCGTGACGCCTCTAATCGAAGCACTGCGCGCGGCGGGTAGTCGAGCTGCTGCGCATGAGGAGCCGCCGGCCTGGAACGAGGGGGCGATCAATATGGAAGATGCCGCGCAGGCTCTGGCGGCGCTGGGCAAGGATGCGGTGGCGCCGCTCTGTGAATTGCTGGCTGATGAGAGCGAATGGACCAGGGTCAACGCCGCTTTTGCCCTGGGCGAAATGGATTCGCATGCGGTGGTGGCGGTTCCAGCGCTGATTCGTTGCTTGGAGGATCGCTCTCATCGGGTGGTGCGGACGGCGCTCGATGCGCTGGGCAGTATCGCCGAAGGCGTGCCGATCGATGTTCTGGGGCGTATGCTGGAGGCCGATCAATCCGAGTGGCACGATGAGACGAGCCGCCGCTGGGTGCCCCGCGATCAGGTGCGGACCAATGCCGCCACGGTTTGTGCGCGACTGGGCATGGCTGCTGCTCCGCTCGAGGCCCAGCTGAACAGGGCCCTCGATGATCCCTGCGGTCATGTGGGCTCTTTCGCCCTCAACGCGCTGCAGAGAATCGGCTCGCCCTCCGCTGCACAGGTGGCGATGGATTACCTCTATTCGCAGCGCTGGGACGCCTCGATTGACGGTGGACGACAGTTTTAGGCCGTTGTCAGGAGCTGGTTTGCGCTAGGTGAGGTAGGGGGAATATTTTCCGCAATTCTTGGAGTAGATACCACGGAGGTGCTATCCGATGAAACTTGGCCTATCGACCCTCCTCCACCGCGACCGTCCTCTGGATCGGGAGCTTTTGCAGACCATGCGCCAGGCGGGCGTCGAGTCGGTGGAATTGACCGATTACCACCCGGGTTTTTCGTATGAAGAGCCCGCTGCGTTTGCCGATTTGAAATCGGTGCTCTCGGAGCTGGAGCTCGAGCTCAACTCGCTGCATATCCATCTGGAAAAATTCGATCCCGAATTCGATCTTGCCACCCTTGTGGCATCTCAGCGGGAAAAGGCTCTCGCTGCCTATCGCCGGGCGGTCGACCTGATGGCTGCGCTGGGCGGCGGCATTCTCGTCACTCACGATATACGCATTCCCGAATCCCCTTCAGGAGAGGATGCGGCGCTGGACGTGGAGAAGCGCAGTGCCTTTCTCGACAACCTTCGCCAGATCGCCCGCTATGCCGAACCGGTGCAGGTGCGTCTGGCGCTGGAAAATACTTCGCGGGGCTATACCCGTGATCCGGCAAGACTCGTCGCGCTGATCGAGGATCTGGACGTGCCCAATGTCGGTATTTGCATCGATACGGGGCATCGCAATCTGGTCGGCGATCCGGTCGACGCTTTGCGGACCGTTGGCTCTCATCTCTGTACTTTGCACATTCACGATAATCGCGGCCAGCGCGATGAGCATCTCTTGCCGGGGGGAGGAAATATCGCCTGGCAGGATATCTGGCGGGCTTTGGACCAGATCGGCTATGGCGGCGTCTTTATGTACGAGCTGAGTCGGGCGGATGATTTATCGGCGTTGCGCCGCAACTTCGAGGGTTTGCCAAAGGAGTGATCGGCTGGATAAGTCCGGTTTCAGCGAATGCTGTAGTAGTTGCCGTAAAACCCCTCGCTTTCGCGGCGTACCCAGGTCCGATCGTCGGCACGCGTGCCGAAGCGCTCGAGCCCGAACTGGGCCAGATCTTCACCGGGATCGCCCTCCAGCATCCATTTGGTCAACCAGTCTCCGATCGCTGCCGCGCCGGCGATGCCCAGCGCCGCGCAGCCGGTGGCCAGAAAGAGCCCGGCAACGCCCGGTACGGGGCCGAGTAGATACGACCCATCGGGCGCAAAAGTAGTCATGCCCTGATGGCGTTCGGCAATGGCCAGTGTATCGAGGATCGGGAAGTGCGGTCGGAGGCGGTGTTGTGCTTCTGCCATGACCGTTTGCGGTGGGTCGATCTGGGCAGTGGTGAAGTCGGCCGGTAGTTTTTCGATTTCGATGCTGGTCGGTTCGGGTTCGAAAAAACCGTAGAGGTAGCCCCCTTTTTCAGATCGTAGATAAGAGCCTAGATCCGGCACGCGAACCACTGGATGGTGATCGGGGATACCTGGGGCCGGAGTTGTGCGTACCCGCTGATGGCGTATCGGTTGCACGGCCGGTGCGAAGCCGGCTTGTGCGGCCAGGATGCCGCCCCATGGTCCGGCGGCGACGAGTACTTGATCTGCAGTGACGGATCCGTTGTCGGTCTCGACGCCGCAGACCTGACCTTGTTCGATCCGGATCTTTTCCACCCGGTTGCCCAGGACCAGATCGACGCCCAGATCGGCAGCGGCACCCGCATAGGCCTGGGCGCATTGCTGGGGATCGAGATAGCCGTCGCCCGCTACGAAATAGCCCCCGGCGATACCGGTGGTATCCAACGCTGGTGCCAGACGCGCCATCTCTGTTGTGGATACGAACTCGGCTGCGACTCCGTTGCGTTGGGCCTCTTCGACCTGTCGCTCGCAATAGGCCATGCGTTCGGGGGTGAGCGCCAGTATCAGCGAACCGGTCTGGCGCAAACCAGAGGGGTGGCCGGTCTTTTGCTCGAATTGTCCGAGCAGATCCAGAGCGTATTGGATGGCGCGCAACATCGTTGGGTTGGAGCGGATTTGTCCGACCAGGCCGGCGGCGCGGGGCGTGGTTTCTGCGGCTAGAGTCGGATTGCGTTCGAGTACGCAGATCCGGCCTCCGCCAGCACGGGCCAGATGATAGGCTGTGCTGAGTCCCCAGATTCCACCCCCGATGATGGCGATATCCACTTGTCGATCTGCCATAGATGGCTTCCTTGTGCAGATTGTTGATTCGAGAGGTTGGATAACTCGTTTAAGCGAGCGCTTCGGGGTTGACGACGAAGTCGGGATCCAGCGTTTCGCCGCGGAAGACGGTGAGGATATTTTGTGCGGCTTGCAGCGACATTCGCACCAGCGATTCGGCGGTCTGGCCGGCGATGTGGGGCGAGTGGCAGAGATTGTCGAGGCCGGTGAGCGGGTGATCAGGAGGCAGCGGCTCCTCGGCGAAGACATCGAGGGCGGCGCCGGCGATGCGGTTGTCTTTTAGGGCGTTGTGAAGCGCCTCTTCGTCGATGATGCCGCCCCGAGCGGTATTGACCAGGATTGCCGATTGCTTCATGAGGGCAATTTCGGCTGTGCCGATGAGATTTCTGGTCTCCTGGCTCAGCGGCAGGTGCAGTGAGACGAAGTCGGAGCGGCGCAGGAGGGTCGTCAGATCGACTAATTGCGCGCCGCGCTCGGCAGCGGTATTAGCGTCGAGATAGGGATCGCAGGCCAGCACCTCCATATCGAAGCCGGTGGCGTGTCGGGCCAGGCGGGAGCCTACCCGACCCAGACCGACGATGCCCAGCACTTTGCGATGCAACTCGGTGCCGATCAGTGTCGTTCGTTCCCAGCGTCCGGCGTCCATATCGGCGTTGGCGCGCAAGAGGTCGCGGGCCGTGGCCAGGATCAGACCGAAGGCGTGTTCACTGACGCTCTGGGAGTTGGCTTCGCCGCCGATGGTGACCACGATGCCGCGGCGGGTGCAGGCTGCGATATCGACATTGTCGTAGCCGACGCCGTGGCGCGAGACGATTTTGAGGTTGGGCGCGGCCGCGATTACTGGCTCGTCTATAATGCCGCTGCGGCAGAAGATCGCATCGGCCTCGCCGATGGCGGCGACCAGAGCTTCGGTAGAAGCGTAGGACTCGAGGAAGCTCAGCTCGGCGACGGGGTGGAGCAGGTCGATGCCCGCAGGGTCGACTGAGGTATCGGTGAAGAGTACTTTGAAGTTTTTTCTCGTCATGAAATTTTCTCGCTCTGGGCGTGTTGCGATTAGGCGGCCTGGGTTTCCCCTGCTGCGATTTTGGCCAGTGCTTCGGCGTAGACCGAGAAGTGTTCGCCTTCGGCCTCTTGCGGATCGACGTATTTGAGCCACATCGCCTCTTCGGGCTTGTCGCCGGAGAGCACTCTGCGGCTGGCCTTGAGGTCGCTGACCTTGTCATGCCAGCGCACTTGGCCCTCCTGCAATAGGATGTATTCTCCGGCGTACTCGGCGAGGAATTGCTCGCGGTTGTCGCGGTAATAGAGCGCCTGTTCGCAGGTGGTGCGGCGCCAGCTGAGGACTCTTTCTCGGCTGTCGGTGATATAGGAGAAGAATTCGTTGAGCGGGCCGCTGAGTTCCGATTCGAAGTCGATCTCCTTGAGGTCGACGCTACCGAAACCTCCTTCGGCTGCCACCAGCAGCGAGTTGCGGTCGCGGTGAAAGGGGGGGGTGAGCCAATCGCTTTTCGGGTCGTGGCCCATCAAGTGAGCGGCACAGGCGTCGGTGGCGATGGTGTGGTTGCCTGCGATCAGGGTATTGGCCACGCGGCCGGGCCCTTTCTCGTCACCGTCGCCCCATTCCATACCGGCCTGTCCGACCAGCCCGTCGATAATGCAGAGCGCTGGATCGAAGAGACGGCCCATATCGGCTAGCATATAGGGCATGCGGACCAGATGGTGGTAATAGGTGCGGGTATGGCCTTCGGGCTCGCCGGGCATCAATCCGAAAAGATTCTTCAACGAGAGGGTGATGCCCATAAAGGCGTGGTTTTTCATCTTGGCGACCGAGATGAACTCGTCGACTTCCATCGCTCGCTGCGGCAGTAGATACTGAGTGAAGATCTGTCCGCCCTTGGGTACGGGATAGATCGCGTAGGGCGGTTTGGTTCCGTCGATGAACTCGACGCCGAACTCGTGCAGGATCGGCATCAGGGTGTAGGTGTCTTCGGGATCGGTGTTGTCGTACATGGTGTAATAGCTCACGTCGGGTGAGACTAGTTCGGCATCGGTGCGCTCGCGCATCAGTCGCAGAAAGGCTCGGGCGACTTTTTCGCTGACCAGCTGTTGGAGTTGGCCCTCGTAGCGGATCCAGTTGTCGGTGGGCTGGTCGTGGTTGAATTTGATCCCGATCCGCTTGGCGCGCGCGAGCCGATCCCAGGTTTCGCTGAGTGGGTCGGTGGCGCGTTTGAGGGCTGCGTAGATCTGGTCTTCTTCGGCGCGATAGTCGCAATGCGCTGCGCGAACTTTATAGGCGGACATAGATGGGCTCCGTAATGGATGGGTTCCGTGTATGGTTCATGACTCGGTGGGTGCGTATTCTCGTTCCCAGCGCTCTTCGATGTCCTGACGCCAGGTTTCGGCGCAGGTTTGGAGCTCGGCGCTGAGATCGGGGTATGCGGTATGGAGATTGTGGCGTTCTCCCATATCCGCAGCAAGGTCGGCCAGGTGCACCTGGTCTTCGGCGGGGGCGCCTTCGACGAGCTGACCGTTGAGGACCAGTTTCCAATCGCCGCGGCGGACGGCGGTCTGCTGGCCCATCTCCCAGAAGATCTCGCGTTCGGGCAGAGGGGCCGTGCCGGTGAGATAGGGCATCAGGTCGATACCGTCGATCTCGCGCGAGTCCAGGTCGCCGCCGGCGGCCTGGAGAAAGGTGGGGAAGATGTCCATGGCCGCGCAGGGTGCGTCGAGGACCTGGCCAGCGGGGATTCGTCCCGGCCAGTGCATCAGGCCGGGCACGCGTATACCGCCCTCGTAGAGACTGAACTTGTGGCCTTTGAGTTTTCCAGCACTGCCGCCGTAGTAGGGGTCGAGGGTGCCGTCGAGCCAGTTGCGAGTCTCGCGCGAAGGGCCGTTGTCGGCCATGAAGAAGGAGCAGGTATCCTCGGCCAGGCCCAGGCGCTCCACTTCGTCTAAGATCGCGCCGACGCTATCGTCGACGGCGGCGAGCATCGCCGCCATGACCCGGCGGTCCCAGGGCAGGTCGGCGAAGCGGTCCATGTACTCCTGGGGTGCGTGCATTGGATAGTGCGGGGCATTGTAGGGTACGTAGAGGAAAAAGGGCTGGTCTTGGCGGGCGGCGTCGCGAAGATAACTGAGTGCCTTGGCGGTGATCATTTCGGTGAAGTACTGTCCGTCCTGCCACAACTCCTCGCCATCTTCCCAGAGGTCGTGGGTGGGGTTGATGCCGGGGCCGGGATTGTTCATGCCCCAGTAGAAAATATGCGAGTAGTAATCGATACAACCGGCCATAAAGCCGTACCAATGGTCGAAACCGTGATTGTGGGGACGCGATTCTTCCTTGAGGCCGAGATGCCACTTGCCGGTCATATAGGTCCGGTAGTCGAGTTTTTTCAATTCGGTCGCCAGGGTCGGGGTACTGGGCGGCAGTCCAGTGGCGGTGCGGTGGCCGGCAAGGATCGAGCGCACGCCGGCGTTGCCCGGATAGCGACCGCTGAGCAGGGCGGCGCGCGAGGGGCTGCAGACGGGACTATTGGAATACCACTCGGTGAAGCGGACGCCGTCGCGGGCCATGTGGTCGAGGCGTGGGGTGCGGAACTCCGGGCAGCCCATGCAGGAGAGGTCGCCGTAGCCCTGGTCGTCGGTGAGAAAGACGATGAAATTGGGTGCACCCATTGGTTATCCTATACGATAGAAGTTTATAAGATTTCGGCGTACTCGTCGCGGGAAACGGTATTGGCAAAGAGCAGCTCGGCGGTGGATTCCATGTCGTAGCGATGCATGGCGCGGGTGGCCCTGGCGATGTCGATCTCGGCGACCAGCAGTTCCTCTCTTTTCATTTCGGCCTGGGCGTGGATCCGGCCGTCCGGAGCGACGACCATGGTCCGGCAGTTCTGGTGTGGTTCGAGGCAGGCGTTGCAGGAGGCCAGCCAGACGGTGTTTTCGGCAGCGCGGGTGAGGATCATCGCGTGGTGGATTGGAATCTTCCAGTCGTTGGGGCGGGTGGTGTTGTTCTGTGGGTGGAAAATGAGTTGTGCGCCTTGTTCGACGCAGGCGGCAGTGGTCTCGGCATAGCGGAAGCCCTCGTAGCAGATCACCACACCGACTTTGATTCCGCAAAGATCCCAGACTTCGAAGGTCTGGCCCGGGGCGTAGGCGACGGCGTCCAGGGGCGTCAACCGCGCTTTGTGGTGGGCGCCGAGGATCTGGCCGCTGGCGTCGATGATCAGCGCGGAATTATAGGGTTTGTCGGAGGGCGAGGGCATTTCGGTACCGAGAATACAGGCGATCTGTGCTGCGCCGCAGCGACGGGCTAGTTCGGTGTGCAATTCGTCGAGCCTGGCTGTGGGGCTGGGCGCATGGGGGTGGCTGATATCGACGCGGTAGCCGACGGTCTGGGCTTCGGGGAAACAGAGAATCTGCGCTTTTTGCGCTATGGCCTGGTCCAGGAAGCGAAAAATAGCTTTGCTGTTTTCTTCGTAGTCGGCGGTCTGGCGGCACTGCGCCAGGGCGATGCGGAGCATGAATTACCTCTTTGGTTCAGGCGCTGATCTCAGGAATGAATAATTACCCGATACCCGGACGCGCCGTCAACCACCGGGGTTGAAGTTGTTGCTAAGTGGTGAAAATGCGTACTCTATCCTGACCGGGCTCTCGATGAACGGCAAAAGAGACTCAATAAGGAACGGATAGAAGATATGCTTGATAGGGCTGGCGTGGGTTTCGCGATTTCATCCTATGTACTCGCTGAGTCGGTCGGTGGACCACTCGTTAAAGGGGCCAGGTCGTGATCCTGGGATTGGCTTCGCCGACTTATTCCGGAGCAATGCCGCAGACCAATGGCCTGGAGTGGTTGATCGAACGCTGTGTCGAGTATGAGCTGCAGGCGCTGGAGGCACCGCTGCCGGGTGAAGATGGGGAGGATCCTGGTGTAGTGGGTCGGCGCGCCCGCGATGCGGGTTTGACCTGGATCGGTTATTGGAGCGACGACTGGGTTACGCCCGAGGGTGGAGTCGGGGGTCTGGTAGCGCGAGCGGAACGGGCCTTTGAATCAGCTCTGCGCGGCGGAGTTGAGACCCTCGTTATTTTCGGCCGGGGCGACCGGCACAATCGCTTCACCCGAGAGCCGCTTTTAAGTGAACAATTGCGGATCATACCCGGCCATCTGCGCCCACTGGCCGAAGCAGCTGCCGAGTTGGGAGTCCAATTAGCGCTGCTGCCTCATCTCGACTATCGCGGGAGCGAATTGGTCGCCGCGATGCAGGCGGTGGATCATCCGGCGCTGAAGATGGCCTTCGATAGCGCCAATCCATTTCCGGTCTGCGAAGAGCCGGTCGATGCGGCCAGAGCGGTGCTGCCCCATGCGGTGGCGGTGGCGCTGAAAGACGTACAGATTTTTCCGTATCGTTCGAATGAGGTCACGATCTGGGGCACACCGCTCGGTCGCGGAGCAGTCGATTTTGCGGCGATCCTGCCGTTGATGGCTGAATTGCTTCCCGATTCGGCGCGGACCACGGCGTGCATTAAGCTGCGTTTGCCTCCGGGGAGCGCGGAGCATGCGGAGTGGATGAAAGAGAGTCTGGATTTTTTGCGCGGGAGTATTGGATAAACGATGCTGACGGTAACCAGGGACAGAGTGTTGCCGACGGCGATCGTCGGCTCCTATCCGCGTCCGCACTGGTACAGGGAGAGTTTGCAGGGGCGTTCGTTCAAGGCGGCGCTGGCCGATGCGCTCTTTCGCGAGCAGTATTTCGATGCGGTGGCTTGTATCCTCAACGACCAGGTTCGGGCGGGATTGGATATTCTCACCGATGGCGATGCTCGTTTCGATCTTGATGTGGGTGGGCGCTCGTGGTTTTTTTACCCGCTCGAACGGCTCGCAGGCGTCGCGGGTCGCAGTGACCAGGCCCCGGGTTGGTCCAGGCGTATGGATCTCAAGCCCGGGCAGATCCTAGCCGAGGTACAGGAGGCCTACCAGGCGCCGACAGCGACGGCTAAACTCGGTCGTGGCCCACTCGAATACGCGGCGGTCTGGCAGGTGGCGCAGCGGATGAGCGAGCGGCCGGTGAAATTCGGTGCGGTCAGCGCCCAGACCTTGTCGAGCATGTTGTGGCCCGGTGTTTATGAGGATGAGGGCGAGCTGATCCTCGAACTCGCCGCACTGATGAACGAGGAGTGGCGGGAGGTGGCTGCTTGTGGGTGCCCGGTGATTCAGGTCGAAGAGCCGATGCATCACTTCAAGGCGCAGAATCCGCAGGTCGGCGACAGCGAGCTCGAATTTTTGACTCGGGCTTTCAATCGTGAGGTCGCCGGGGTCGAGGCCGAGGTCTGGGTCCACACCTGCTGGGGCAATCCCAATCAGCAGGCGCTGTTCTGGGAGCGGCCCAGCTATGCGCGGGCCCTGCCCCATCTGGCGCAGCTCGATTGCGATGTGCTGACCTTCGAATGCGCCAGTACCCAGGGTAAGGACCTGGCGCTCTTTGCCGATATCCCTGCCGATAAGAAGGTGGCGATCGGCGCGGTCAGTCACACCAATAGCGTGGTTGAGCCGCCCGAGGTGGTGGCCGAGCTGATTCGCGCGGCATTGCGCTATATCCCTCCCGAGCGGCTGATTGTGACCACCGACTGCGGCTTTGGGCGCGAGGGGTTGTCGCGGCGGATCGCCTTTTATAAATGTGTGGCGTTGGTACAGGGCACCAATATCGTACGGCGTGAATTGGGGTTGGAGGAGGCGGAGGTTCGCGCTGCCGATGCCCGGTTGGCGTTTTAAGACAAGGGGAGATCAATGGGTACAAAATCGGGTACTTTCACCCACCTGCTCGAGGACATCGAGCGGGAAGAGATTGCCATTAGCGAGGTGAGGGTCACGCCGATCACCTACCAGCCCGCCGACGGTTCCTATGTGCACGAGTGCGGACCGGTGGTATTGACCAAATGCGAGAGCGCCGTCGTCGAGGTTTTTACCGATCAGGGTTTGGTCGGGATCGGAGCCGGAATACCGGCCGATGCCGATATCGACTACGGGTATTTGCGCGGCAGGAATCCCTTCGATGTCGAGCTGCTGGGGGTGTCGCCCGGCCTCGATGTGGCCTGTTGGGATCTGATCGGCAAAGCCAAGGGAATGCCGCTTTACCAATTACTGGCTACTGATAATGAGCCTGACACGAAGGTTCGGGTCTATGCCAGTGGTGGGGTGATGTGGACCTACTACGATCCGGGCGATGGGCGATCCTATGGTGCTGAGGCGCTGATCGAGGAGGCGCTGCGCTATAAAGAGTTGGGCTTCGATACCTTCAAGTGGCGGCCGGGCACCGACTGGGAAGAGGCCGGAGTCGGTCCGCGCGAATTGGGCGAAATCTGCCGCCAGCTGCGCGAGGCGATTGGTCCCGATTTTGACCTGGGGTTGGAGAAGAAGGGCTACGACTCGTGGACCTTTGCCGAGTGTATGGAGATTGCGCCGATCATCAACGACCTGGGTTTCCTCTTCTTCGAGCAGCCGATGGGAGACGAGGGTCCGGCGCAATTCGAGGACTATCTGCGGCTCAAGGAAGCGATGCCGCGGGTGATGCTCTGGGGCGGCGAGCGATTCCGCAGCGTTGAAGAGGCTCGGCCGTGGATGCGGGAAGGTATCTACGACGCGGTGCAGTCCGATGCCTACTATATCGGTCTTACGGCTAATTGGTACATGTCGCGCACGGCGCACTATTACCGGACCAAAGTGGTGCCCCACAATTGGAGTTCGGGGCTCAACACCGTGGCTAATGCGCATCTAGTTGCAGGGTCGCCGGGGGGGCATATGTGCGAATTTTTCATGTACCCGAACGAGTTTCGCTACGACTTGCTCAAAGAGCCTCTGCGTCCGGTCGATGGGGTAGTCGAATTGTCCGAGCGGCCGGGTCTGGGCGTCGAATTGATCGATGATCCCGGAGAGCGCTTTCCCTACAGGCCCGGTCCAAACACTATGCCCAATCCCCGTTTCCCGCATGCTGCGGAGCGGGCGCTGGCGCGCGAGGAAGCGGTGCGGCGACGATATTCGGGCTAATATAGCGCCGCCATTTCAGTGGGGTAGACGCGATTCGAATCGGGCGTAGAGATAGGCGCCCAGCAATGCCCCAATAAGGGAGATCAACGCTCTGTATTCGCCGCTCCCGATCTGGGCATAGATCGGTCCGGGGCAAGCGCCGGTTATCGCCCAGCCCATCCCGAAGATCGCTCCGCCGATGAGGATCCCTTTATGATAGGGTTTGTCGTTGAATTCGATAGTCTCGCCCGTTATAGTTCGGGATCCTATCATCTTGATCAGCTGGATCGAAACGATTCCGACGGCTACCGCCGAGCCGATGACCAGGTACATATGCGCTTCCTCGAAGCGGAACATGCTTTGGATCCTGAACCACGAGGCAACCTCGGATTTGACCAGCACGATGCCGAAATAAATCCCGATGAGCACTGAGAGTACTTTGTACATGATTGGTTAGCCCAGGACGTGGGTGAGGCCGACAACGGCCAGGCCGCCGGCAAAGAAGCTGATCGTTGCGACCAGGCTCGGCCACTTGAGG
The DNA here is from genome assembly GCA_964520345.1 of uncultured Gemmatimonadaceae bacterium. GTDB lineage: Bacteria > Latescibacterota > UBA2968 > UBA8231 > UBA8231. The sequence goes on from CAZFMY010000002.1 coordinate 52,172, forward strand.
TTGGAGATGCCCATGATCGAATGGCCGGAGGTGCAGCCATTGGCATAGCGGGTGCCGAAACCGACCAGGATGCCACCGCCGAAGAGGGCCAGCAGGCCGTGCCAATGGTCAAAATGCACGGGTAGGAGCGCGATGGGTTCGGCAGCCAGGTAGTGCATGCCTATATAGCTGCCGATGAGCACACCGGCCACGAAAAAGAGGTTCCAGGATTCTCTGCGCCAGTTGTGTTCTTTGAGATAGGGCAGCCTGGTCCCGGGCATGCAGGCGGAGCAGAGGTGGCGGAAACTGCTCGAGATGCCGAAGGACTTGCCGACCAGGAGCAGCAGCAGCGGTACGGTCAAGCCGATCAAGGGGCCGCCTATATACCAGGGCCAGGGTTCAAAGAGCCAACTCATGGATCAGTCCTTTCTCTAGCGGAGCAGGAGCAAGTTTTGTGCAGCGATGAATAGAGCGACAATTATTATGATAAAAGCGAAGGTTTGCTGCAATCGGGGACCGGAGATTGCGCGACTGAGAATCATGCCCAGCCCCATGCCGAGAATGCCTCCTGCGACGAAAAATGAGGTGATGTCCAATGCGATTATTTCTCCGGACGCGACCTGTATTGCTACTCCCGAACCGCTGATCAATGCGATGGTCAATAAGGAAGTCGCCACTGCACGATGAAAATCTATGGTGCTGAAGAAAATCAGGGCCGGTACGATCACAAAACCACCCCCGACCCCAAAAAGCCCCGACAGTATGCCGGTTAATACTCCCGTCAGAGCCATGATTCCCAAACATGGAGCGGTGAGCTTGATCTTTCCACTGGGATCGAGACGGCAGGCTGGTCCCTGTGGCGCCGGCGATTTTTCCAGGCTTGCGCGGACGACCCGGGCTTCATCGGGTTTGTTGACGGCACGTAGCCACATGCGGCTGGCAATCAAGATCATCAATCCCGCGAAGAGCAGCAAAAGCAGATTCCCGGGTAGCTGATGGCCAACCCACGAGCCGATAGGGGTCCCGAGTACGCCGCCCAATGCGAATACGACGCCGATGCCGATTTCTATTTCCCGAGCATACCACCGCTGTAGCGCACCCACTAGGGCTGTCGCACCGACCGCAGCCAACGAAATCACTACTGCTTGATGCGGCGCTATGCCCAATCCGTAGATCAGCAGCGGGACGGCGAAGATCGAACCGCCTCCCCCGGTTAATCCTAAGGAAAAACCTACGAATGCTCCGAAAAATAGGCTCAGACCGAGATTTGAGTCGAAAGCGAACTCGATGCCGAGATCTAAATAGATATTCGCGGCGCAGGTTGTCAGCAGGAAGATACCGGCAGCGGATGCACTCCATAATCGCAGCTTGTAATTGCGCTGGTTGCCAGTGGTTTGGATCTTTCCGGTCATGGCTCTCGCTTATTTCGTCTGGTTCCAGGGCATTCTGCCCAGTAGAACGGCCAGACCGCAAGTCTTCGTCATTCCCGCATAGAGCAGTCCGGCACCCACCATTGCGGTCAAGATCAGAAACCATGGCGAGTATGAGATCGCCAACCCGGTGCCCAGCACTATCGCGGATCCCGCGGTTATTTGAACCTGTTGCATAAGGTCGATCGGGGCGCCTGGCTCAGAATCGATACGATACCCGGCCTCTTTCCAACCGTTCAGTCCGCCGCTGAGGTGATAGGTATTGAGATGGCCGGATCTGTGGAGCAGGATGGCGGCTTTTCGGGACCGAGTGCCCGAGGCGCAATAGAGGATAATCTTTTTGTCTCCCGTATTGGCTACATGGGTTGAGTCGAAACTCGATAGGGGTACGAGTTGGGATTGGGGAATGCGTTCGGTGCGGTATTCGGCCGCTTCGCGGACATCGACCATAATCGCCTCGCCGTGGTCGATATGTTCCTTTGCGATCCTTGGCTCTATATCGTGTAATCGTAAAACGGACATGGATCAATCCTCTTTGCTTTGGGTAAGTGGAAGACCTGCGCGTTTCCAGGCTTCGATGCCACCGGTTATATTGATGAGATTGGCGAAACCGAGGCGTTCGAGCACGCTGCCGGCTAGTGTGGAGCGGTAACCGCTGCTGCAGATCACCGCTAGCGGGTCGGTCATTGCGGGGAGATCGTCCGAGTTTTGCAGCAATTGCCCGGCCGTCAAGTGGATCGAGTCGTCGATGTGACCCATATGCCATTCCTCGTCGTTGCGAACGTCTACGATATTGATATCGGTGCCATTTTGCAGGCTGCGGTTGAGTGTCTCCGGACTGAACGTTTTCCAGGCGCGTACGGGCAGGTCGGCATCGGTCCAGGCGGGCATACCGCCTTGGAGATAGCCCTGTATATCGTCGAGGCCGACGCGGATTAACGATCGAAGAATTGGATCGAGATCCTGGCCATCGGGAAGGATCAGCAGAATAGGACGGTCATAGGGAACCACCCAGGGAGCCCAAGTGGCGATATTCTCTCCGGCGCCGATTCCGAATGCACCCGGAATATGGCCGGCACTGAAACTGTGGGTGTCGCGCAGATCGATCACCGGGTATCCAGCTCGGATATGGCTCTGAGCAGCGTTCAGGTCCATGCCCGTATTTCCAGGTATATCGCGCAGGAGCATTGGTCCCGACGAGTTGATTTCTTTCATCCGTCGGTAATAAGGGGGGAGAGGAGGTACGCTAGCCAGAATCTCTTCGACGAAATCCTCTAGGCCAAGGGATTTGCTGAAATAGCGATTGGTCGTTCTTTCGTAGCCCAGGGTAGAAATGGCCCTGCTGCTCATGCCCGCACCACAGAGCGAGCCGGATCCATGAGCTGGGTGGATTTCCAGACCGTCTGGAAGATGCGCTATTTTCTCGTGGGTGCTACGATATAACTGCATCGCCAGCTTTCGTTTGAGATCGTCGCCGAGAAGATCCGGGCGGCCGAGCGAACCGACGAAGAGAAAGTCTCCCGAAAGCATCAGCATGGGAACGTGCGGCGAACGATTGCCGTCGTAGACCAGAAAGGACAGATGTTCTGGGGTGTGCCCAGGCGTGTGCAGGGCTTCAATCCGCACTCCACCCAAGTGGATGTAATCTCCTTCGGAGAGGTCGCGATGGTCGAAAGCGATCTCGAAGTCTTCGCCGTGGTCGTAGGCGGAAGCCCAGAGAGTGGCACCGGTACTGGCGGCGAGCTCCCGCGCACCCGAAGCGTAATCGGCATGAATATGAGTCTCGAGGATATGCGTTATATGGAGACTTTGGTCTCGTGCGAAATCGATATAGGTATCGATATCGCGTTTGGGATCCACGATGGCTATTTCCCCGGCACCGGGACAACCTAGGGCGTAGGAGTAATGGGCTAAACCTTCGGCTTCAAAGCGTTGGAATAACATGATGGTCCTCTATGGATTTTGTAGTGAGAAGGTGATTTTCGAGCATCGCTTGAATCTGTGTATGGGGCGCTATACCGACTAGGCGGTCCACGGTGCGACCGTTGTTGATGAGAGTCAATGTCGGCAGGCTGCGGATATCGTATTTGACAATCAGGATCGGATTGGTATCTGCGTGGACTTTGTAGACGGCGACCCGGTCGCGGTACTGATCGGCGATCGCGGCGATGATAGGGTCCATTGCCCGACAGGGGCTGCACCACGGTGCCCAAAAATCCAGCAGAACCAGGTTCGGACCGGTCAATTTGATTTTATACGTATCGTCGGTGATGATTGGCGCTCTCATATGCTGCCCTGGTTTAGACTTCGTTATGGAAACTTTGTGTGTGGGGTTAGGCAAGTTCCGTGCCAGGCCTTTTATTGCAGCAATGAGCTGAATTTTGCGCGTAATCCTGGATTAATCGCGGCGAACGACTTGGTTCCGGGCGTTGCATGCAACGTTATGTTGCAATTATTTGTTGCAATGCAACAACAAACTGCGGAGAAGAGGATGCGTTATATCTTGGATTCAATCAGGACCTATCTTGGTAGGCCATATGGATGGGTGTTCTGGTTCGGGTTGTTTTACCTGGGGTGTTCTGAGGCTCCTCAGGCTGAAATACCCGATATTACGGTGGAGGAAGCTGAGACTATACTACGAGAAAATCGGGGGGTAGTTGTGCTCGATATCCGGACCGCGCAGGAATTCGCGCGGGGACATATTGCGGGTGCAATGCATGTCGATTTTCGCGCTCCCAACTTTCGCGATGCACTCGTGGGTTTAGATTCGGACCGATCTTATATTGTCCACTGTGCTTCTGGAGGGCGTAGTCGGAGATCCTTGCCGATCTTTGGGGAACTGGGATTTCGCCGAGTATACCACTTGCCTTCGGGGATGGAGGGTTGGCGGGCAGCTGGACTTCCGGTTGCTCGATAATCGCTCAGCTATCGTTCTCGATCAGGTCCCACTCTTTCATTTTGCGCCACAGCGTCGTGCGGTGCATGCCGAGACGCTCTGCAGCCATGGAGCGGTTCCAGTGACATTCTGCTAGGATTTTTTGCACATGGGCTCGCTGGGAACCGGATCCGAGCTGAGCTTGAGGTGGTTCGCGGTCTGGTTGCAAGTGAGAAGGGAGGCAATCCGGCAATAGAGTGCCGGTACGGCACTTTATGAAAGCGTGTTCAATAGCATTTTCCAATTCGCGCACATTGCCCGGCCAGTGGTAGTCCATTAACAGGCCAAGGGTTTCGCGATCGATTCCCTGGATATCGCGGTTGGTGCGGGCATTGTATTTGTCGATGAAATGCTCGACTAGGAGCGGAATGTCTTCTGTGCGTTCGCGCAGGGCGGGCAACTCTGCAGAAACCACATTGAGACGATAGTAGAGATCCTCGCGGAACGAGTCTTCCGCGATTCCCTGCAATAGATCCCGATGGGTGGCAGCAATGATTCGCACATCTACTTTGCGCGGCTCGTTGCTGCCGACTCGTTCTATTTCGCGCTCCTGCAATACGCGCAGCAGTTTGACCTGGACGGCCGACGACAAGTCTCCGATTTCATCGAGAAAGACCGTGCCGCCGTCGGCTTGTTCAAAACGACCGGCTTTATCGCGGATCGCCCCGGTGAATGCACCTTTGACATGACCGAAGAGTTCGCTCTCGAGTAAACCCTCTGATAGGGCGGAGCAATTGACTTTGACCAAGGGGCCTTCACTGCGTTGGCTGGTATTGTGGATTGCAGTGGCGACCAATTCTTTTCCGGTGCCGCTCTCGCCGAGAATGAGCACGGATGCATTGCTTTCGGCAAGGTCTTCCACCAGTTGGTAAAGGCCTTGCATGCGATGGCTTTTGCCGATCAGGTCGAAGAAGGATTCCTGATGTTGAAGTTTTTCCCGTAGAGTTTCCAACTCGGTCACGTCGCGTAAGATCGCGACCAAGCCTTGCACGTGGTCTTCGTCGTCTTTGAGTATACGGGTTGAAACGAGTACCTGGAGTGTGCGGCCATGCCGGTTGTCTAAATGGGTCGTGGAGGCATCGATTTCGCGACGAGGGTTAAAGAGAGCACAGAAAGTGTCCCTGTTAGCAGTGGCAGGGAGAAGTTCGAGGCAGGATTCGCCCACGGCTTCTTCACGGGTATAACCGATCATTGCCTGCGCCGCCTTGTTGAGGTTAATGATCCGCAAGTGCAGATCAAAGGCGATTATGCCGTCGGCGACAGCATTGAATATGGCCTCCATATTCTGGCGTTGCATCATGCAGAGCTGGATTTGGTTCTGAAGCTCTGAAACGGAATGCGAAGAGAGATCGGTCTTTGTCATATTGTCTTGCCGGGTAAGTGATCGATTGAGGCAGATATGGTCTCAATTGAGCTGCCTGCTGATGCTATATGCTTATATACCCATTGAGCTTTGGGCCATCTAGGTCCCGGTGCATCAGTGCCAACGCACAGGTGCATTCAGGCTTTGGTTTGGATCCCGTGCAGAAAGATTCTCATGATGGTGTCGACCATCTCGTCGACGCTCAATTCACCACCCGAATGAATCATTATCGAGCGCACCATATCGCGGAGTATCGCGGCCTCGATTTTGTGATTTTCCCCCTTGAATAGACCTGTTTGGGTCCCGCTGTGCAGGACGGCCTCGATCGCTTCCAACTGAATCCGGCGCTCGTCATGCCAGCGTTTGCGGTTTTTGCCCCTGCCGCTCTCGCTGCGCCCGTCTTCCTTCGACATCAGGCGGAAAAAGAATCGGTTCAGACTGAAGAAGGAGACGATGGCGTGAACCATTCGGCGGAGTTCCTCGACCGGATCCTGCAGGTGGTCATCCGGGGACTGGAGTTGCTCGTTGAGCCGGGAGATACCGTCGAAGACCACCGCGAAATAGAGCTCTTCCTTGTCGGTGAAGTAGGTATAGATCGTTCCCTTGCCGACGCCGGCCTGCTGAGCGATCTCGTCCATCAGAACCTCGTCGAAACGCTTGGCCGAGAAGAGTCGGGCAGCTTCTTCGATGACTTGTTTTTTGCGGTTTTGTTTTCCCATAGTATGCGGTTTCGAATATATGGATTAAAATGTTTAAACCGCTAATTGGTCTCTGCGGGTCGCTTCGTGTACTACGCGTTTGCACCATACGGACAGGTCGTCGAGGAGCGAATAGAGCGTTGGTGCGAGCATCAGGGTCAGTACGGTCGAGGTGGCCAGACCACTGACGACTACCAGGCCGACCGGACCCCAGCGGCGGGCAAAGCCCTCGGAGGTGCCGTAAACCATCGGCAGCACGATCGGCATCAGGTTGAGGATGGTGGTGAAAGCGGTCATCAGGATCGGGCGCAGGCGATGTGCTCCGCCGGTGACTATGGCCTCGCGGCGGGACATGCCCTGGGCGCGAAGATGGTTGATATGAGCGACGAGGACGATGCCGTTATTGACGACAATGCCGAAGAGGATCAGCAGCCCGAGGGCGCCGTTGTTGTCGAAGGGTACATCGAGAGCATAGAGTCCCAGCGCCACGCCGATCAGCGAGAAGGGGATGGAGAGCATGATGGTGAAGGGATGGATCAGCGATTCGAAGAGCGAGGCCATGATCAGGAAGATCAGGAGGACCGCAAAAATCGTAGTGAAGTTGTTGTCGGAAGCATCTTCCTGTTCCCAGCGCGCGGCTCGTCCGAGGTCCCAGCTATAACCGGGGGGTAGTTGCATTCCGTTCATCATCGCCCGGATCGGGCCCATCAGCTTGCGGGCTGCACCGCGGTTTTCGGTGTTGGCGAAGATGGTGACGTTGAGGACGCGGTTTTCGCGTTTGAGGTCGCGGGGGCCGCGGCGGATTTCAAACTCGGCCAGCGCTGCCAGCTGTATAGAGTTGCCGTCGCGGCCTTCGTAGCGGCTGTTCTTGAGTTGGTCGAGAGTGGCGCGGTCACCCTCGTTGAGCTGCATGACGATATCGATCTCGCGATCGTCGCTTTTGAATCCGCTGGTGCGTCGATTGCCCAGGGCCGAGGAGATGCTTTGGGCCACGTCGTGTGGGGAAAGTCCGTAGTTGAGGGCCTGGGCGCGGTTGACCTCGACGCGGACCTCCTCCTCACCGTCCTCGAGGCTGGAGTCGACATCCTGGACCCCGGGCAGTTTTTCCAGCCCGGCCTTGACCTCCTCCACCAGCACCTGCAGCACTTCGGGGTTACGGCCGTGGAGTTGGACTTCGACGCCGAGTTGGTTGCCGGTCCAACTGCGCGAGCGGCCCATTTTATAGGTGTAGCCGACCTTCTGTGGCAGCAGTTTCTTAATGGCATTGCCGGCCTCCATGGTCGAGAGCTTGCCGGTGTCGGCATCGACGAGGCGGGCGGTGATGCTGCCGCGGCGTTGTCTGAAGCGAGTGGACAGCGATTCGATATCGAGCTCGGCCTTATTGGCCAGCAGGATATCCTCGAGTTGATCGAAGTGTTCGCGTACCTCGTCGAGGCTGTAACTGCGATCGATAACTACCGACATATCGACCCGGCGCTCCGAGGTCCAGGGCATGCCGCGCTTCTCGATCTGGTTGTAGAGATGGTAGCCGGTGCCGGTCAGTGCCACAGTGGCCAGCAGGGCGACCCAGCGGTGGTCGAGGGTCCAGTTCAGCAATCGACCATAGGACGCGCGCAGACCGTGGCGGGCGCAGTACCATCCGAGCGCCGCGCAGGCTAGGGCCGAGAGTGCGAAGCCGAGAATGGTCTGCCACTGCATTTCGACGATTGAGGTCCAGATCAGAGCTGACCAGCGGGTCCACCAGAATTCGAGGCCGCTCCGGCCGACGGCGCTGAGTTCCCAGTAGACTATGCCGGACACTGTGGCGACGACCAGCAGCTTGAATATCGGGTCGAAACGCTCGATTCCCGAGCGGAAGAGTCGGGAGGAGGCGAGCGGAATCAGCGAAAGGGCGACGATCATCGATACGGCTACTGAGAGACAGATGGCCAGGCCGGCGTCTTTCATCCACATTGCGGAGCGGCTCGAGGAGAGAAAGAAGTAGGGTACAAAGACGCAGATGGTCGTCAGCGCAGAGGCGAGGACGGCCATGCCGACCTCGCTGCTGCCGACGCGGGCGGCCTCGTCGGCGGTGAGGCCGTCCTCCTGGCGGCGGCGGAAGATGCTTTCCAGCACGACTACTGCCGGATCGACCAGCATGCCCACCGCCAGCATCATCCCCATCATCGAGACCATGTTGAGGGTGATGGTCGACCCGAAGGCTTCGCGGGCGACATACATGCCGATGAAGACGCAGAGCGCCGAGGTTGGGATCGCCAGAGCGACGATGATCGTCGAGCGGATATTGCGCAGAAATACGAAGATGATGATCATCGCCAGAAAGGCGCCCATCAGTGCCGAGTCGAAGAGCGTGCTGGCATCTTTGAGTACCGATTCGGCGCGGTTGCGGACAATGGCGATATCGAGTTTGCCCGCATATTCGGCTTCGAGCTCGTCCAGTTCGGCGACGATCACCTCGCCGACATCAACGACATTGGCCGTCGAGGCTTTATAGATCTCCAGTTGCAGCGCATCGACGCCGTTGAGTCGTTCGTAGTTGCGCTTTTCGGGAAAGCCATAGCGGATCTCGCCGATCTCGCCGAGGCGGAACTGACCGCCCAGCAGCGGCATGGTCGCGATATCTTCGGCCTGGGTGAATTCGCCGATGGCGCGGGCCATATAGCGCTGGCCCCCATCCATGACTCGACCGAGCGAGAGATTGGTGTTGTTCTGATTGAGCTGCCAGCCGAGCGAGGGCAGCGAGATATTGTGGGTCTGCAGGCGCTCCTGGTCGAGCTCGACGATGAGCTGTTTCTCCTCGAGGTCGTCGATGACGACATTGGCGACGCCGTTGAGCCGCAGTATCCTCGGTTCGATGACTTTCTGAATCACGTCGAGGAGGCGGTTGCCGTCGCCGCGCCAGGCGAGGTTGGCGTAGATGATCGGACGCTGGTCGGACTGCCAGCGACGCAGGCTGACGCGGTCTACATCGCTGGGAAAAAGGGCGCGGGCCTGGTCGACCTTTTCGCGCATTTCCATATTGGCCAGGTCCATATCGGTGCCGGCGTTGAAATCGACCCGGACCTCGCCCGAGTTGCGGCCGGAGCTGGCGCTGATCCGGTCGATATTGTTGAGCGAGCCCAGTGTCTGCTCCAGCGGCAGGGTGATCAGACGTTCGATCTCCTCGGGAGAGGAATTGTTGTACTGGACTCGGGCGGTAATGCCGGAAGAGGAGATGCTCGGAAACGATTCCATCGGTAGGCGTCCGAGTGCGACAATGCCGATTACCAGCACCGAGAGCGTGATCATCAGGGTGGTTACGGGGCGTTTGAGCGAGAATCTCGATAGCGACATGGGTTGACCTTCTAGTCCTTGCGATCGATCAGGGTGTAGACCACGGGGATCAGTACCAAGGTCAGCAGGGTGGAGACCAGCAGGCCGCCGATGACGGTGATGGCCATCGGGGCGCGGATCTCGGCGCCCTCGCCCAGCCCTAAGGCCATCGGCAGGAGTCCGAGCACCGTGGTCGAGGTGGTCATCAGGATCGGCCGAAAGCGCAACTCGCCGGCGCGGAGGACGGCTTCGATTTTCGGCAGGGACTCGGTGCGGCGCAAGTGGTTGATATAATCGACGAGAACGATGGCGTTATTGACGACGATGCCGGCGAGCATGATGAGACCGATCAGCACTACTACGCTGATGGTGGTTTCGGTCAGCAGCAGGCCCAGTGCGCTGCCGATCAGTCCGAGTGGGATGGTGACCATGATCACCAGCGGATGGACCAGCGATTCGAATTGCGAAGCCATCACCAGATAGACCAGAAAGACGGCTAAAAGCAGGGCGAATTTCATGCTTTCGAAGGAGCGCACCATCTCTTCGTTCTGACCGCCCATGGAGACGGCGAAACCCTCGGGCAGGGGCAGGTCGACGAGCGCTTCCTCGATCTCGCCGACGACGCTGCCCAAATCGCGTCCCTCGAGGTTGGCCGAAATGACGGCGACGCGCTGCTGGTCGAGGCGACGGATCTCGGCTGGGCCGTCGACGGTGCGGATTTCGGCGACCGACTCGAGCGAGACCGGCACTGGGTAAGACGCCGGGCTGATGACCATTTGCTTCAGGTCGTCGATGGTTTGGCGTTCTTCGTCGAGGGCGCGGACCCGTATATCCACTTTGCGGTCGCGGCGTGCCAACTCGGTGGCGATGTCGCCCTGCAGTTTATTGCGCAGGAGCTGGCCTATATTCTGCACCGTGGTTCCCAGTTCGGCGATGCGCAGACGGTCGAAGAAAATCTGGACCTCGGGTTGACCGCCCGCCGTACTCGAGCGGATGTCGGTCAGACCAGGCACTGTGCGGATGCGTTCGAGTACTTGATCGGCCAAAAGATCCAATGCCCGCAGATTGTAGCCGCTGATCTCGATTTCAATTGGGGTGCGGAAGGAGAAATAGGAAGGCCGCGAAAATTTGAACTGAAGGTCCGGGATCTCGGAGAGGATCGAGCGGACGTTTTCGATCGCCGCGTCGTCGTTCCGTGTGTCGGGTTGCAGTCGCACGTGGAGTTCTGCGGTGTGCTCCTTCTTGTCGGAAGCCGTGCCACCGCTCTGGCCGCTACTGCCGACCAGTGCGAAGATTGATGCGATGTCGTCGAGTGCGCGAATCTGCTCGTCGATAACGGCCACATGAGCAGCGGTCTTTTCGAGCGGGGTTCCCGCTCGCCACTCCAAGTTGACGAGAAACTCGCCTTGTTGCATTTCGGGGATCAGTTCCACTCCGAGGTTGCTCGCGCGGTCGAAAACTATGGCACTCAGTGCCAGGAAGAGAGCTAGCACGACCAGGCGGCGGTGCAGTGCCCATGCTAGCAAGTGTGGATAGGCCTTGTTGAGTGCGTTGAAGACTGTGTCGAAGAGCCAATAGAGCGGAAAGAGCAGGGTCGAAAATACGTGGCCGATACCAAGGAAAAGGGTGCGGATCAGGCTCAAGATCCAGGCCGGTCCTTTGATGCTGTATTGGGACTGACCAGCACCTTGTTCTTCGATCATGCCCTCCAAGCTCAGCGAAGAAAGCATCGGGATCAGCATGAGCGCAACGATCAGTGAGGCGACCAGCGAGAACGTGACCGTAAGAGCCTGGTCGCGGAAGAGTTGTCCGGCGACGCCCTCGACAAAGACAATCGGCAAAAAGACGCAGATGGTGGTCAGGGTCGCGGCGACGACCGCCTGGCCGACGATGCTGGTGCCGCGCACGGCAGCATCCAGGGATTTGAGACCCTGGTCGCGCTGGCGCTGAACGCTTTCCAGAACTACGATCGAATTGTCGACCAGCATGCCGACTCCGAGGGCTAGTCCGCCCAGCGACATGATATTGAGGCTGATATCGAATCCGAACATCAGGAAGAAAGTGGCGATAACCGAGAGCGGGATCGAGAGACCGATAATGGCGGTGGCCTTGAGGTTGCGCAAAAAAAGGAAGAGAATGATCACCGCGAGGATTCCGCCGAGAATCGCGGTATTGAGGACCTCGTCGACTGCCTGTTGTATGAAGGTTGCCTGGTTGAATACAACTTCCATGCCGCTCTCCTGGAGCAGCGAGGCGTTTTCCGTTAAGAAATCGTCCAGGCGTTCCTGGATGGCCTTACTGACCTGGACGGTATTGGCGTCACCTTCTTTGAAGACTGCGACTTCGACCCCTTCGCGGCCGTTGATGCGGGTGACCAGATCGCGTTCGCGGTGGCCGCGGAAGACGCGGCCGACATCCTTGAGCTTGATTGGCGCGCGGTCGATCTGGCCGATGATGATCTCGCCGATCTCGTCGATGTTCTGGAATTCGTTGAGGGTGCGAACCAGGAACTCGGCCTCGCCGTCTTTGAGTAGGCCGCCGGTGAGGTTGACATTTTCGGCGCCGAGACGGCTGGTGACCTGGCTGATCGGAATGCCGAGATAGGCCAGGCGCTGGGCCTCGACTTCGACCTGGATCTCCTCCTCTAGACCGCCGTTGATCCGCACTGCCGCCACGCCTTCGAGGCTCTCCAGATCGGGCCGCAGTCGCTCTTCGGCGATCCGGCGCATCTCCATCAGGCTCAATCTGCCGAAGAACGCCAGGCGCATCACGGGGTCGAGCGAGGGGTCGAAGCGGAGCAGGATCGGTTTGCCGGCTTCGCGCGGCAGATTGGAGAGATCGAGTTTTTCGCGGATGTCGAGCGAGGCGAAATCCATATTGGTGCCCCAGCCGAATTCGACTACCACATCCGAAACACCCGGCCGCGAAATCGACGAGACGCGGACCACATTGCTGACCACGCCGACCAGTCCCTCGACCGGCTCGGAGATCAGGCGTTCGATTTCCAGTGGTGCTACCCCTTCGTATTCGGTGCGGACGGTGATGGTGGGATAGGTGATGTCGGGAAGGAGGTTGACCGCTAATCGAGAAAAGCCTACCCCGCCGAAAGCGATGATCGCCACCATCAGCATCGCCACCGTCACCCGGCGGCGGGTAGAAAATTCGGCCAGTTTCACTTGGCGTCTTCCCGAGTGCGCAGGACCTCTGATTTTTGCCGCAGGCTATCGGGCAGGGGGGAGCCTTCACGGTGAGATTCGGCGGTCGATTTTCGCAGAGTGTCGGGGTTGGGGCTCTGGCCTCGTCCGGTATCGGCGGCCGCGTGTTTGGGGGGGCCGCCGGGCCTACCAGAGTGCGGGGCCTTGCCGCTTTGACCGCCATCTTTTCTTTCCTCACCCCCTTTGCCGCCCCACTGGCCTTTGCTGCCCTTGCCGTCGGTTGGGTCTGTGCCGGTTTCTGGATCGGATCTCTCGCCGGCCAGTCGCACGGTCACATCGTCTTTGAGGCCCTCGTGCCCGATTGTTACTACCAGGTCGTCCTCTTTGAGTCCGGAGAGGACCTCGACCCGGTCGCCTTCGACAAAGCCCAACTCCACAGCGACCCGGCGGACTTTGCCTTCTACGATGAGGAATACATCGTCTTCATCGGTTTCGAGTACCAGGGCTTTCTTGGGGATGGTCAGGGTCTGAGGTCGTCGTTCGGTGATGATGCGCACGGTGGCGAACATTCCCGGTTTGAGCAGGCCGTTGGAGTCGACTTCGAGCGTGGCTTTCACCGTGCCGCTCTCCGGGTCGACTTCCGGGCTGATCATACGAATTTTACCGTGGAAACTGCGCTCGGGTAGTGCTTCGACGGCGATCGTGGCCTCCTGGCCGGGATGCAGCTGGTACATTCGCCGTTCAGGTATGAAGATCCGCACCAGCAGGGGATCGAGGTCGGCGATGACGAAGACTTCCTGATTGCTGCGAACCAGATCGCCCACTTCGACTAAACGCTGAGTGATAACGCCTGATATAGGAGCCTTTATATCGGTATAGTTGAGGTTGAGTTCGACTTCTTCGAGTCCTAGTTTGGCGTTGGCGAAGCGCAAGCGGGTTGTTTCGTACTCGGTCTGGCTAACCATGCGCTGCTCGTGCAGGACTTCAATGCGTTCGTAGTTGGCGTTGGCTTCTTCATAGGCGGCTTTAGCTTGCCGAAGGCGCAGGGTCAATTCCTCTTTGTCGAGACGGAGCAGGATCTGGTCCTGTTCTACTTTGGCCCCTTCTTCGACTGACAATTCTTCAAGTAGTCCAGTAGTTCGCGCTAGGACGCCGACCTGGCGTTCGGCTTCTAGGCGAGCGTAGGTCTCCACATAGGCGCTCATATCGCTGCGGGTGACTTTCTCACCCTTGACCGGAATGGCTGCAGCGCCGCGTCCCCCTGGACGGCCGGCCCCACCCCACCCGCCTGGACCCCCACCCCGACCGCCTTTTGGGTTCTGGGTAGATGTTTGCTCTTCACCATCATCACAGCTATAAGTCAAGAGGAATGAGAGCAGGAATATGAAACGCGTTATGTATTTGGAACTCATAAGGCACACAGTATTCTGGATTAGAGACTGTTGTGGGTGCTGTGGCGGCGCCGACGGCGGGCATAGGGAGTTTCTATTTCGTAGTGCCGACAGAGGCGAGCGAAATAGCGCAGCGAGATGCCAAGAGCCTCGCTGGCATCCTTGTTCTGATGATAGATACGGGCAACGCGCTCGACTTCTTCACGGCGTATTTTATCCATTGATTGCGCCTCCTTGGATGTACAGGTGTCTTTATTCGACCGGTTTGATGGTTTTGTTCTTTTTTTAAAACTGACTGGTCGGTCACTTTTTAAATAAAGCCAAGTGGTTCTATTTGTCAATAAAACTGACCAGTCAGTTCTATTGAGCGATTAAAAAAAGTTCTGCAATCCTGGCTGGTGCGTTGTCTTTTTGCCACGATTTCAGTAGCGGAGGGAATAAAAGGCCTGCTGCGTTTGTCTAAAGAGGCAGGCGACGAGATGGTGTGTTGCCGCTTGATATACGCTGAGATTTAGTGCAAGTTCTCAGGCTAGTTCACTTCAACCCCTCCAAGGAGAGATTCGATGCTACGCATGTGCAATTTAACCATCTGGCTTCTAGCCTTTGGTTTGTTGAGTGATTTGCCGGTTGGGGCCCAGCCGGGTGGTGGTGGTCGGGGTCGCGGTGGTTTCGGGGGTGGTATGTCGCCGGACCAGATCTTCGGCCTTCTGGCTTTTAACGATCAGTTCGGCGTAACCGATAAGCAATTGCTCAAGTTGCGGGGCAACCTGCAGCCACTCTATGTCGAGCAGCAGAAGGCTATGGAGGCTATGTTCAGCGGTGAGGTTGATTTCCGAGCGCTGCGCGAGACGATGCGTGAGATGCAGATGGAAATGCGAGGCAAGATTATGAGTGCGCTTTCGGAAGTGCTCGAGGAAGAGCAGATCGAGGCCTTAAAGACGCATATGAAAGAGCAGCAGGAGCGCATGCGCAATCGCTTCCGTGGTGGTGGTCCGCGCGGTGGTGGTGGTTCGCGCGGCGGTGGTGGTCCGCGTGGTGGTGGTGAGAGTAATGGGGATAGCGACGGTGGTGGTTTCTAACGCTTTGCGTGATAGAGAGACCCTGGGAGGTCTGCGCGATTGGGGCTTATCTATAGATCGCCGATCGTGCATATAAGTATTCGCAACCTGGGCAAAGTATATGGTCGAGGGGCCGTTCCGGCGCTCTCTGATTTGAATCTGGATATTCGACACGGCACCTTTGGTCTGCTGGGACCCAATGGGGCGGGCAAGACCACGCTGATCAAGATCCTTTCTACCCAGATCGAACCTTCGACCGGTTCGGTGGAGATCGATGGTTGCGATCTGCGTCGGGACCGTGCCGAGGTGCGGCGACGCTTGGGTTATTTGCCGCAGCACTTCGGCGCCTACCCACAATTGTCGGCGTGGGAGTTTCTCGATTATATGGGGCGCTTAGGTGGGCTCTGTGAAAAACGGCAACGCCAGGAGCGAGTCGGTCAGGTTTTGGAAGACGTGGCGCTCTACGAAGCGCGTGAGCGCAAGACGGGCACGTTCTCGGGGGGGATGCGGCGGAGGTTGGGGATTGCACAGGCGATTCTGGCCGATCCGGAATTTATCATCGTCGATGAGCCGACCGTCGGACTAGACCCGGAAGAGCGGATTCGCTTTCGCGGCATTTTGGGCAAACTCAGCGCCAGGCGCACGATTTTAATCTCGACTCATATTGTCGGAGATATTTCGAGTACCTGCGAGGATCTGGCTATTTTGCGGCAGGGGCAATTGCTTTTCCACGGCGCACCGGAAGCTTTTGTGGCCAAGGCAGAGGGCAAGACCTGGATCCTGGAGACCGACGACGATTCGTTCGAGGATATTGCTAGCCGTTTCAACGTGGTTAATATCAACGCAGACGGGATCGGGATGGAGGTGAGAATCGTCGGGGACCAGATTCCGCCTCCCGGTGCCGAGGCGGTTCAGCCCAACCTCGAGGATGCCTATATCTACTTCATGGGCGCTGAGAGCGAAGCATTGCAAGCGAGCATTTGATCGCGATGCAGGCCTTCCACAATATATTCGGCGTTGCCCGTTACGAGCGGATGCTCCTGGTGCGGACCACGCGGTTTCGGATCCTCGGCAGTGTCGGGGTCGCGCTGCCGTTGCTGATCGGTATTGTACTGGCGGTACTCGAAGCTCGGGGGATCGAATTTAGTTCTGCGCTGGGGATGGGGGCATTCATCCCCTTTTATGTCTATAGTTATTTGCAGGCAGTGGTGATCGCCTTTATAGTCGGCGATTTTCGCGCTGCCGACGAGCGGGCCGAGATTCACGAGGTGATCGCCGGACGACCCATTTCGACGGCCGAACTAGTCATCGGTAAGTACTGTGGGGTCGTTGGGGCGATGTTGAGCTTGAGTCTGGCGGTGCTGGTGCTGACGGTGGCGATACAGGCCGCCAAGATCAGCGTCCTCGATTCGCCGTTTACGTTCAGTCCCTATTTGATCTATCTGCTGGTGATGACTTTTCCAGCACTGATCTATATGTCGGCACTGACCTTCTTTTTGGGATCGGTGCTGAGGCAGCAGACCGCGGTTGCGCTAGTGACCATCGCTTATGCGCTAGCGGTGCTCTTCTATCTCGGTAAAGGCTATGGCGGGATCTGGGATTTCGGAGCTTTCTTTGCCCCGCTTTTTTACTCCGATATCATTGGTCTGGGCGATTTATCACGGGTGATCGATCAGCGGCTGTTCTATCTGGCACTGGGGCTCTTTTTCCTCGGGTTGTCGATCGAGCGCTATCCGCGCTTGAGCCAGTCGCTGGGCTGGGCCTGGGCCGGACGCGGAATGGCTCTGGCCGGTTTTGCAATGGCCGCGGGGCTGTACCAGCATATGGTAGTACAGGACCGGATCGCGGAGGACTATCGAGCTCGCCTGCTCGCCGAAGAGTATCGCTATGCGGATATTCCGGCGCCGCAGGTCGAGCACTACCAACTCGATCTGGCGCTGGCCGAAGCCGACGTGCCCTTGCAAGCCCGGGCCCGGTTGCTGGTATACAATTTTCACGATCAGGCCTTGGATACGCTGATTTTCACACTTAATCCTGGTTTGACTCTGCGAGCGGTAGAGGATTCGGCGGGCAATGCTCTGGAGTGGGTTCGAGGCGACGCGGTGATTCGGGTTGCGGCCCCGCTAGCGGCTGAGGCCGAGCGAACGCTGACGCTGGTCTACGACGGAGATATCGACCGTCAGGGCTTCGATCTATTGCGCGACGAAACGCGGCTGAATAAGAGCAAATGGCCGTTTATCAAAGGCGATTTGACCGCCTGGATCCGCGACGAGTCGGTTTTTCTGCCTCCGCGTAGCCACTGGTACCCGATCGCCGGTGTCAGTTATCATCCGCGGGATCCGATCCCTCCTGCGTTCGCCACCGCGGAGATTTCGGTGACGGTGCCGGCGGGTCTGGAGGTGGTTACGCAAGGGAAACCGCTGGCTAAGGAGGTCGAAGGCGGCCGCGTGCGTTCGACGTGGCAGGTGGATTACCCGGTCCCACTATTTTCGCTGAATGTCGGTCGCTACGAAGTGTACGAAACAACGCTGCGCGAGGTCGATTTTGCACTCTATGTCCACCCGGTCCATCTGCGCCCTGTGCGCTTCTTTGCCGACGCTCCGGAGAAGGTCGAAGAAACCATTGATCAAATCTTTGATGCTATGGAGCAGGAGACGGGGCTCAGCTATCCCTATCCGCGGCTCTCGTTGGTGGAAGTGCCTTTTCTGGTGCAGTGGTATTACGAAGGTTGGGAGGAAAGCGGTCGCCTGGTGCAGCCAGGTGTGTTGATGGTTGAGGAGGATGTATTGATGGGTCACCGCTTTCAACGAGATTTTGATGCGCGGTCGCAGTGGCGGCGCGGCGATCAGGACGAAGCCCAGATTAAGAAGGACGTGCTGGTAGGGGCGATCTTCCAGGATTTTTTAAGTCCCGAGGGGGGGCGCAACGGTCTCTTTCGCAGCCCGCTGGTTCAATTGTGGTCTTTTAACCGCGGTTTTGGTGGCGAACACGTGGATCTGGTTTCGCAGGGGCTACCTCTCTACTTACAGGAGGATGTCAGCGCCGATATGCGGGTATCGATGTTTTCGAGCCGCTGGGGCGGGCGGATGAATGGCGGGATGGCGCGAATGATCAGCAGCATGATCCGTGCGCGGGGCGGGATGCGCAGGGGACCCGGGGGTATGTCCCAGCCCGCCGCTAGTGCAGCTCCGAGCTGGGATACGCTGGTGGTGGAGATGCAACAGAATTCGCTGGCGGAAATGGATAAGGACGCCGAGCCCGATCTCTATCGGGCGATTCTCAAAGCAAAAAGTCTGACGATATTCCGGGTGATAAAGTCGGTTCTGGGGGCCGACAAATTTATCGATGCTCTCGGCACCTTCGATGAGGACAACAAATACAAGCAGGTCTCTTTTGCGGATTTTGAGCAGAGTATCATTCCCCAAGGGGAGATCGGTCGGCAGAAGGTCGATGTACAGCAATTGGTTCACGACTGGATATACGGCACTCATGTACCGGGGTATACGCTGACCAGGGCGACGGCCCGGAAGATGGACGATGGCTGGGGCGAAGTAGTGTACCAGGTGATTGTGCGGGTCAAGAACGGCGAACCGGGCCGTGGTTTCGTCGAGATTCAGGCGCTGGGTCGAGAGGACCAGGCCTCGAAGGCGATTTCGATCGAAGGTGGCCAAGAAGTCGAGGTGTCGATGGTGCTTTTCGCGCGGCCCTTCCGGGTCATGGTCGAGCCGTTTTTTGCCAAGAATCAGCGTCCGATCGTCGGAGCTCTGAATATCCCGGAGAAGGTCTTTCAGGGCTATCCTAAATCCTATGTGCGAGTGGTTGACGATGCGGAGAATTTTTTCTCGGAGATCGTGGTAGACAATGAGGACGGCGGGTTTTCGATGCCGATCCGCAAGGTGCAGCGCTATCTGCGTCCCGGGCTCAAGGGCGACAACTGGAAAGTGCGGGAATTGCCCTTTGCCTTTGGGCGCTACGAGACCAATTTTCGCTGGAAGCAGCCGGGCGATGGAGCGCAGCCGGCGGTGTGGACGACGACCCTACCCCGGGCCGGAGATTACGATGTAGCCTACTATTTTGTGCCGTCTCAGTTTGGTCGTCGTTTTGGGTTGAGTCTGGCCGAGTCGTTTTCGCTTGCGGTTTCGCACCAGGGTTTGATCGATACGCTCGCCCTGAAGAGCGAGACGTTAAAGGGCGGCTGGAATCTGCTGGGGCGCTTTCATTTCGCGGCTGAAGAGGAAGCCCGGGTCGAGCTTTCCGATCTCGCTCCAGGCGGGCTCTATGCTGATGCGGTGCGCTGGCGTTGGGTTGATCCGGATAATCCGGAGGCGGCCTATGAGGAGGATGTGGGGGCTTTCGGCAATTGGCGCGGTCGCGGTGGTCGTGGTCGTGGTGGCCGCGGTCGCGGTAGAACGGGGTGGCAGCCGGAGAGCGGTATTAGCACTTGGTTGAATCGGTTATTTTGAAGCCAGAAGGAAGGATCGAGGTCAACGCGTGAATATGAGATTTAAGATTCAATGCGGATGGGTTTGGATGCTCTATCTGACCGTTGGTTGCGAGACGCCGCCAGCTGAGCAAACGGCCGATTTGACGGTACCGGTCACCGTGCAGCCGGTGGGTTTGGGAACGATCGAAGAAGTCGTGACCTCCACCGGCACCCTGCGTCCGGTACAGGAGGCAGTGATTGTGTCCGAAACCCGGGGTTTCCTGTCACTTGTCGAATTGGCCGGGGGCCGCAAGCCGACTGAGGGAATTGCGGTGGAAAAGGGAGAGCTAATCGCTCGGCTCGAAAACGAAGAGTTGGTCGTCGGTGCGCGGCTCGAGTCACGCAAACTGGCGGTCCAGAATACGCGCAAGACTCTTGAGGCTAATGAAGTGCTGGGCGAGCGCGGGCTGATAACTCAACTCGAAGTAGAAGCGGCGCGCAAGGATCTGGTCGATGCGCAATCCGATTACGATAATGCGTTGATATCTCTGGAGAAGCTCGTGATTAGGGCACCGATCTCTGGGGTTCTCAGCGAGTTTACCGACGCGACGGAGCAGACGCTGATCGAAGCTAGTGCTCAAATCTGTCGGATCGTGGATTTCACTCAGGTACTGGTCGATCTGCAGATTCCCAACTCGCAGATTCGCGATATCACTCTGGATCAGCCAGTGCGGGTAATCGATTATTCCTATCCGGACGAGGTTTTCGATGGTGCGATTGCGGTAGTCGATCCGGTGATCGATGCGGCGACCAGGACTTTTCGCGCGGTAGCCGTGGTGGATAATCCCAAAGGGCTTCTGCGACCGGGGATGTTCGTCAAGGCCGAGATCGTGACCACGGCGCATGTGGATGTGGTGATCATTCCTCGCGAGTTGGTCTTGATCCGCGGCAATCGCGAAGTGGTTTTTGTCGAGGAGAGTGCGCGGGCGCAGATGAGGGATATCGAGACCGGTCTGGAAGATGAGAAATTTGTGGAGGTGGTTCAGGGAGTGGACGAAGGGGAGCGGTTGATTACGAGTAATTACGAGACCTTGCGCTCGCGGACGAGGGTGAGTGTGACCGGGATGGAAGAGGTGGCAAATCGAGGTGGACCCGGTAGAGCGGAAGGAAGACCACGTGGTGGCGATTAGCAGCTTGCAGACGGGTTTGGCTACTCGCCCCGCAATTGCAAAATGGGCATGGAATCCAGGTTCTGCTATAGAGGTTGGAGTCTATTTGGCGCAGTATCTGGAATAAAGTCTGCGGTCCAATCGTTGTTTCTTCCGAGATCCAGTAAAGGATTTCAGTCGTGTTCCCATTATGTCGCTAGCTGAATTTTCTACTCGTTATCCCGTTACCGTGTCGATGCTGACCCTGGCGGTGGCTTTGCTGGGCGCGATCTCGCTCGACAACCTCGGGACCGATCTCTTGCCCAATGTCCACACGCCGGTTATCACCGTCGATGTACAGGTACCGGGCAAGGCACCGCAAGAGGTGGAGGAGCGGTATACGCGACGGTTGGAGCGGGATATCAGTACGATCGTAGGCGTTGATCGGGTGTATTCGGTTACCCGTTCGGGACAATCGGTGGTGGTGGCAGAATTCGATTGGGAAGCGGATATGGATTTCGCGCTGATCGATGTGCAGAAAAAAATGGGGGCCTATGCGACCGACGAAGATATTGAGACGCTGGATGTAATTCAGGAAGATCCTCAGGCACTGCCGGTAATGCGCATCGCGGTGTCGGCGA
Source organism: uncultured Gemmatimonadaceae bacterium (assembly GCA_964520345.1). Taxonomy (GTDB): domain Bacteria; phylum Latescibacterota; class UBA2968; order UBA8231; family UBA8231. The sequence continues at coordinate 73,705 of CAZFMY010000002.1, forward strand.
CGGGAGTCGGCGATCTGGATGAGTTATTGGGGGCGATCGAGACCGCGGTAAAGCCCAAGCTGGAGGCACTCGATGGAGTGGCGGCAGCCGATATCGAAGGGGATGCGGAGAAGGAAGTGCGGGTTATTTTGGATCCGTACTTACTCGAGGCCTTTGGCTTGAATGCAGGTGGAGTTATCTCGGCGATTACCGCGGCCAATGAAGATGTCTCCGGAGGAGTACTGCGCGAGGCGCAGCACTCGTACCAGGTAAAGGGTCTGGGACGACTTGAAGATATGGAGGATCTGCGCAATCTGATCGTCGGGGCGCGGCAGGGGGTAGAGGAGGAAGAAGAGCGGGAAGGAGCGTTGCAGGTACCGGTCTATCTGCGCGATGTGGGGCGGGTCGTGCTGGAGTATGAGGAGCGAGAGACGATCGTGCGGCTCGACGGAGTCGAGTGTATTGGTCTGGCGGTTTACAAGGAGGCCGACGCCAATACCGTTCAGGTTGTCCAGCGAGTACTTGAATCGATTGCCGATCTCGACCAGGATTTATCTCGGTTGCGTTTCGTGGTCGTCGAGAACCAGGCTCGCTTCATCGAGATGGCGGTAGCCGAGGTCGAAGAGGCTGCGTTGCATGGGGCTCTCTTGGCAGTGGGGGTACTCCTGTTTTTTCTGCGCTCGTGGACGGCGACTTTGATCATCGGCCTGGCGATCCCGATTTCTGTTTTGTCGACTTTTACATTGATGTATTTCGAGGGGTTGACCTTAAATGTAATGACTCTGGGCGGGTTGGCACTGGGCGCGGGGATGCTGGTAGACAATGCGATCGTAGTTATTGAGAATATCTACCGTCATCTAGAGCGGGGCGAGGCTGCACGCGAGGCATCGGCAAAAGGAGCCAGTGAAGTCGGAGTGGCGATTTTGGCATCGACGCTGACCACAGTATCGGTTTTTTTGCCGGTCGTTTATCTGCAGGGACTGACCAGCGAGTTGTTTAAGGATCAAGCCTGGACCGTAGCCTTTTCGCTGATTTCATCGCTGGTGGTGGCAATGATTACGGTACCGATGTTGACCTCGCGTTTTTTGCGCGCACGCAGCGGGGTAGAGACAGAGCAGCGGTGGCTGGGTTTTCGCAGTTTTCTCAACCGGGCACTCAATCTCAAGGTGGTGGTCTTGCTGGTGGTTGGCGCGATCATTGCGGCAACGATCCACATCGGCCGTGCGATCCAGACCGAGTTCATTCCACGCGAAGACCAGGGACTTTTCCACGTCGATCTGGCGCTTGCTGAAAGCGCGCGATTGGAGTTGACGGATCGAGTGGCGAGGCGAGTGGGGGCGATCATTGGCGAAGTGGGGGGAGACGATGTGGCCGAAGTGTATACCCGTGCGGGAGCGGATCCGGCGCGATTGGCCAATATCGGAGATCCCACCGGACCCAATCACGCGACTTTGTCGGTCTCGCTCGCAGAGGGAGAGCGCCGCACTTTGCCGCAATTGGTCGAGGCCGTCGATGCCCAGCTCGCGCAAATCCCCGATTTAGAAGTGAAATACCAGTTGCACCAAACGGCGCTCGAGGGCGTGATGGGCGAGCAGGCCGCGCCGGTCCAGATCGAGATTGTCGGCGACGATATCGATGTATTGCGGCGCCTCTGCGCCGATCTTCAGGCGCGGCTTGAGCCCGTGGCGAGTGTCTACAATATCACGACCAGTTTCCAGGGTGGCCAACCCGAACTCGACCTGCGTTTGCGCGAGGATGCGGTGATCGCTGCAGGATTGACGGTGGGAAGTGTGGTGGAGGCGTTGGAGCGTCGGTTGTCCGGTGAGGTGGTGGGCGAATTATCCAGAGACCGGCGCGCGCGCGATATCCGAGTTGGTTTTGAGCGCGTCGACTTGCGCCACTTGCCCAAGCTGCGGATCGATACCCCGGATGGGGCGGTCCTGACATTGGGTGATTTGTCGGATCCGCAGATCGTCGAGGGGCCGCGCGAAATTTTACGCGAGGATCAGCGTCGGGTCGGGCGGGTGGTCGGCTATCTGGCAGAAGGTGCGGTATTGGGTGAAGCGATCGCGGAGGTTAAACGGATAGTCGACGCGATGGAGTTGCCCTATGGCTATCAATTGGAAATTGGAGGCGAGGAGCGGGAACGACAGGAGTCTTTCGCCAATCTGGAGTTCGCCTTGCTGCTTTCGATCGTGCTGGTCTATATGGTACTGGCATCGCTTTTTGAATCGCTGCTTCATCCCTTTACGGTGATGCTGACGGTGCCGCTGGCGGGAGTGGGGGTCGTGTGGGCATTCTGGGGTTTAGGGCAACCTTTGAGCGTAATGGCCTATATCGGGATCATTATGCTGGGTGGTATTGCGGTTAACGATTCTATTGTGCTGGTCGATAGGATCAACCAGTTGCGCGGGCAGTTGCCGACGCTGCGCGAGGCGGTGCTGCAGGGAGTGCAGGATAGAATTCGCCCGATCCTGATGACGACGGTGACTACGATTCTGGCGTTGACGCCGATGGTGGTGGGCATTGGTGAGGGAGCGGGACTCCGGGCACCGATGGCGATTGCCGTGATCGGCGGGCTCTTCTCGTCGACGCTGATGACCCTGGTACTCATTCCGGTGTCCTACGAAACCGTTGAGCGCTTGCGCGGGGAACGCAGGGCGTGAGTTTGTCGAGCTTCTCCATTCGGCGGCCAGTGACGACGGCGATGTTCTTTCTCGCAGTTTCGCTACTGGGGTTGATTTCGTTCGGCCGCCTGAACGTAGAACTGATGCCCGAAGTGGTCTATCCCGAAATCTTTGTCACGCTGATGCAGCAAGGAATGGCCTCCGAGCAGGTCGAACGGGATCTGGTGATGCCGGCGGAGGAAGAGCTTGGTCAGTTGGCGGGGGTGGTGGAAATAACCTCCTCTGCTACGCTCAACCGGGGCAGTATCAGGGTTTCATATCAGCCAGGTGCGGATATGAAACTTGCGCTGCTCCAGGTGCAGAGCCGGATGGATCGTTTGCAACCGAGCTTTCCGCAGCGAACGCAGATCAGTGTTATGCGCTTTGACGAGGGAGATCTCAGTGCGACGGTGATGGAATTACAGATCCTGGTCGAAGGTGCGGATCTCAATTGGCTTCGAGATTATGCCGAGGAGAATATTGCTCCCGAACTGGCCGCTGTCGAAGGAGTAGTCAGCGCACAGGTTCTGGGGGGGCGGCAGAGCGCGGTGGAGATCGTCGTTGCGCCAGACCGCCTACAGGCCTACCAGTTGACGATGTCGAATCTGCGCACTGCGCTCCAGGACGCCAATCGGCCTCGGGCCTATTTGGGCCAGGTCTACGAGGACAGCCAGGTTTTTCCAGTGAGCTTCCAGGGGCAGTTTAGCGATCTGCAGCAGATCGGTGCGGCGCGGATCGATGCAGCGCTACCGTTGCGGCTGGATGATGTGGCCGAGGTGGGCTACGGCTTGCAGCAGCGCACCGATTTGAGCCGGGTCAATGGCCAGTCGGCGGTGGGGGTGCTGATTCAGAAGGAAGACGAGGCCAATCTGATCGCGGTGGCCGACGAACTGCAGGAGACCATCGCCAAACTCAATCGCGATTTTGCCCACGAAGGCGTATCACTGATCGTCACCGCCAATCAAGCCGAGTTGATGGAAGACTCGCTCGATACGTTGAAAGAGGCGGCATTGGTCGGATTGGCGTTGGGGTTGGTCGTGCTCTTTCTCTTTCTGCGCAATGCGCGCTTTGTGGCGATTTTGCTCTTGGCGATTCCGGCGTCGCTGCTGGCGACCTTCAATTTGATGTACGCCTGGGACCTAAGTCTCAATGTGCTTTCGCTCTGCGGGCTGGCGTTGGCCCTGGGGATGCTGACCGACAATAGCATCGTGGTGATGGAGAGTATCTTCAAGCACTTCGAACGCGGTAAATCGGCACAGGTAGCGGCGCGGGATGGAGCTGCGGAGGTGAGCAAGGCCGTAGTGGCAGCGACCGCGTCGACCGCACTGGTATTTCTGCCGGTGGTTTTTATCCAGAGCGACTTCCAGGATATCCTGCGCGAGTTGGCGCTGGCGATCACCTTTCCCTTGCTGGCCTCGCTTCTGGTGGCTCTTGCGCTGGTGCCTGCACTGGCGGTGCGGATGCTTGGATCTCAGCACTCGGCGCCCTTGGCAACCGGGCGGTTGATGGTGGTCTACACGCTCTTTTTAAAAGCGAGTTTGCGCCATCGGGCTGTGGTTTCCTATGGAGTTTTCCTGGCGTTGATCGCGACGCTGCTGAGTGCATTTTTTTTGATCTTGCAACAGGAAGTAATCGCTGAAGAGACCCAGTTTTCGGTCTATGCCAGCTTGTCCGATGGTGCGACGCTGGAGGCGACCGACGAGGTGATGCTGCAGGTTGAGGATGCTGTGGGCCAATTGCCGGGTGTCGAGCGGTTTACAACCAGCGTGCGGGAGGGACAGGGTAGTGTTAAAGTCATGCTCCTGGCTCGCGATGAGCGTCCCGAGCAGGTGTCGGCCGATGAATTGAAGGACCAGCTTGACGACGAATTGCAGAAGATTGAGGGTGCCTCGATTGGCTACGAGCCGCAGGCCAGCTCTTTTGGTGGTGGGGGCGGGCGCGGTGGGGGTGGGCGCGCTCTTGGTGGTGGAAGGTCCGGCGGTTTTAATCTACAGGCTGGCGCCGCTGCGGAGACCGCGCTGATCAAGGGGTATGACTTTTCGATTTTGCAGATGATTGCCGAGGATCTGTCCTACCGGCTCGAGGAATTGGAGGAGATCGATGCCAATAGCGTACGGCCCGACCTCCAGCGCAGTGCTTCCGAAATCCAGGTGATTCCCCAGCCGATGGCTCTTTTTGATCAAGGTCTGGGCATAAATGCCGTGCTGGGCGCGCTGGCGGATGCCAACCCCGAGGGTTTTGTGGCCCAGACCGATTTCCTCAAGGCCGATGGCAACGAAATCCCGATCGAGGTGCGACCGACCGAGGATCCGGAGGCCGACGGTCCGGGGCGCGCCGGGGTCGAGATGATTCCGGTCTTGACCGGTGCTGGCGAGTATGTGCCGCTTCGGGATTTGGCCAGGGTGCGCACCGACGAGGGACGCACTCATATTCTGCGCACCGATCAGGCACGACGGGTACAACTCACTTATCAATTCGTCGACGAGATACTCGATTCGCAGCCTTTGCTCGATGGGGCGCGAGCCCTGGTGCGGACCTTGGTGCAGGATCTGGTATTGCCCGGTGGGTATACGATTGAGATCATCGAGGTCGAGACCGATACGGTTTATTATTGGATGATGGGAATTGCGGCCATATTGACCTATATGGTGCTGGCTTCGCTCTTCGAATCCTTCGCTTCGCCGCTGATTATCTTCGGCACCTTGCCCACGGCGGCAATCGGTTCGTGTTGGGCGTTGATGCTGACGGGTACCGGATTGAGTTCGCAGGCCGGGCCGATGGCGCTATTGGGTTTTATCGTGCTGATTGGTATCGCGGTCAATAACGGCATCATACTGATCGATGCTATCGGGACGCTGCGGGAGGAGGGTTTTCGCCGCGAGCGGGCGGTGCTGGCGGCGGGCCGTTCCAGGGTCAGGCCGATTTTGATGACTTCGGCGACAACGCTGCTGGGCGTGATGCCGCTGGCACTCGATTTCGGCGGTGATTACGAGGTCTGGCCCCCGTTTGCCATTACCGTCCTGGGGGGGTTGGCCGTGTCGATGGTATCGACGCTGATTTTCGTTCCGGTCGTCTATATGGGGTTGGATCAGGTCCGGCTATGGCTGAGGGGAATTGGCCGGGTCGGGGTGGTATTGGCCACGGCTGTGACTGCCGGGGCGACGGGAGCCCTTTACTTTGAAACGACAAGCCTGTTCTGGACGGTGTTTTTACCGTTGCCATTGTGGGTGCTGCTGCTGGCCGCGATCGCCCTATATCTGCGGGTCCACCGCGCTCGGGCAGTGCGTCGCGAGGCTAGGTCTGTGTATCGGATCCGGTTGCAGACTCTGACCAAGGTTTATGGTGCCCCCGGGCGTTTTCGCCGCGAGTGGGCGCGTTTTGATCGCCGCGAAGAGCGTTTGCGCGCCCAGGGTATCGATCCGGTAGATCGCAAGACGGTTCGGGATGGTTTGAGTTGGAAGGTGCCGCTTTTGGCGCTGGTTGTTTTTTTGCACACTTATTTCCAGGATCCACTGTGGATCTATGTGCTCTCGCTTATGACCTGGGGGTTGGTTGCCCATCTGTTCCGGCAACTGGCTTTGCTGGTTGGGGATCAGGGGGCTGCACTTATTCACTGGCTGGTCCAATGGGTGGTGCCGTTGCTCTGCTTTGGCTATGTGCACCATCGCCTGTTGCTGGGTTCGCTGACCCTGGCTTCGCTCGTGGTGTGGCTGGGGTATCAGAGCGCGCGCTTTCTCGCCGATCGAGTGCGGCGGGGACAGGTGGATCCCGAAGCGCTGATTGGACGTTTGGCATGGTTGCGAAAGCGGGTCTATGGGAGTGCGGCGGCGTTGCCTTTGGTCGGTGTAGCTCGTCCGATGTACCAGGCGCTCTACGGGGTCAATTTGGAGATCGGGCGTGGGATGTTCGGTCTTTTGGGGCCTAATGGGGCGGGCAAGACGACGATGATGCGGATTATCTGCCAAGTGCTGAAGCCGAGTTCGGGGTCGGTAGCTTTCGACGATGTCAATATTACCCGCTATGGTCCGGTGCAGGGGCTGATTGGCTATTTGCCCCAGTATTTCGGACTCTACGAGCATATGACCGCCTACCAGTATCTCGATTATCGCGCTTTGCTCGAGGGATTTCGCGATCCGGGCTTGAGGCGTGAAAGAGTGGCTGCCAGTCTCTCTCAGGTCAATCTCAGCCAGCGGCAGGACGATCTGATTGGTTCGTTTTCCGGCGGTATGAAACAGCGGGTGGGGATCGCGCAGACGCTTTTGCACCTGCCGCAAATCATCGTCGTCGACGAACCGACTGCGGGTTTAGATCCGGTAGAGCGGATTCGCTTCCGCAATCTCCTGGCGCGGATTAGCCAGGAGCGGATCGTCATCTTCTCGACTCATATCGTCGAAGATATTTCCGGGTCTTGCAATCGTCTGGCGGTGCTTAACGCCGGTCGGATTCTCTATCAGGGCACGCCGCGGCAGATGCGTGACCTGGCACAGGGCAGCGTGTGGGAGACGGTCGTTGCAGAGGAGGGTCTTACCCAGGTCGAAACACAGGCCAAGGTGATCTCTCATTTGCGTACCCCGGCCGGGATTCGCACGCGATTCCTGGCGGCGGACGGATTGCCGGGGGCCGAAGTCGAGCCGGTCGACCCGACTCTGGAAGACGCCTATATCTACTTGCTGCACCGGGAGGGGGCAAGATGATACTGACCTGGACAACGCTTCTTTCGAGTGTGGTCTGGCAGGGTCGGCTCAGCGCGAGGATCATCTTCCATCGCAGACTGCTCTTTATGATAGTCGGTATTGCAGTGTATTACGCGATCCTCTACGCGCTGTCGGTTTTTCGGCCCGACGAGGGTTTTAGCACGGGCAAGGCGCTTTATGTGCTGGTGGAGATTCCCGGTGCAGTGCTGGCGATCTATATGTCCATGGACCTGGTGGCAGGTGAGCGCGATCGGCGGAGATTGGAGACGTTGTTCAGCACCTCGACATCGCACTACGGGATCTGGACGATGCGGATGGTGGCGGTCTATGTAGTTTTGTCGGTTACGCTGCTTGGTATGAGTGCGGCGGCCTATTTTTTCTTCGCTGAATTGCCATTGGTACTGGGTGGATTTAATGCTTTTGTGCCGGCATTTTTCATCGCTAACCTGACCTTCTTTTTTTCGGTGCTCTGCCGGAGCAGTAATACGGCCGGGATGCTCTCGCTGGGTGTGATTGTCGGGGTTCTACTAAGTGCTGAGGCGCTTAGGGAGACGTATTATTTTCTCTTTTTGAACCCATTCAGCCTGCCCTTGGGTATCGATTACGCGGTGTGGGTCGAGAGGGTTTTGATCAACCGCGCAGCGCTGGTGGTCGGTGGGGTTCTTTTGTTGTTTGCCGGGTTGCGCAGAATGGCAGCGCGCGAAAGGTTGCTGTCGTGATGGGGGGGGTTCGGGTTGTGATTTTTTCGCAGCTTGGGCCTGTTCGCGGCACAGGTTTCGGTTGGGGCTGAGGTTCCCCCGGAGTTTGAGGAACTCAGACCCGATATCGTGTGAATAGAGTACGGATTGGATTCGGGCAGTGGATGCGATATTGAGTTGCACCAAATTCTTGCTATGCGGATAGTTTTCTGCGATATTATAAGTGCCGTTTCCAGGGTGAGATTCCTTTGGGCAGGATAATATGGACTCAGTTGAAGATTCATCGGCAAGTGCCGAACAACCAGCCGATTCTCCTCAGAGCAAAGGATCCGAACTGCTTCGCTGCTCGAAGTGTGACAAGACCTTTGATGGCGATAGTGAGGCTATATGCAGCGAGTGTGGTGGGGAACTGGTACCCGATACCGACTCAGGGCCAAAGAAAGCATTGCTGGTCGATGACAGTCCATTGGATCAGGTCAAATTCGAGGAGTTATTACAGGGGCTCGGATTTGATGTGACGATTGCTTCGAATGGCCAGGAAGCACTTAGCTTGCTGGACGAGATTCAGCCCGATCTGATCGTCATGGATGTCGTCATGCCCGGCAGGGGGGGGATTTCGATCCTGCAGGAGATCCGGTCGAGCGATCAAGAAAAGCATCGCTCTATGCCCATTGTCATGCTCACAGGCAAGGACGAACCGCGCATGGTGAAAGTTGCGCTGCGTTATAATCCTTCGGACTATATTCTCAAGACTCATCCACCTGAAGAGATTGCGGAACGTCTGCGGCGCTTTGCCTAGAGTGGTAAGGGGGAGCTGAATAGCTGATCTTTACGACACTCGGCGTTCGAGCTCGGTGCGGACTTTTTCCATTTCTGCCTCAATATCGGCCAGCAACTCTCCAGCGTTCTCTTCAATCCGGCTCGCCGATCCCATTTTCTCCATCTGTTGACAGAGCATCATTAGCGGGTAGGCGCCAAATTCGCGCGCACCGCCCAACAAGGAATGGGCTTCGCGCTCCAAACGAATGCAATCCCGGGCAGTCAGGGCTTCGCCGATGCCTTGCAATCGCTTTGGGGCGTCGTTCAAAAAGACGTTAGTATAGCGACGAAGGTTGATTCGTCCATTCGTCGCTCGTTGTTCCAAGTCCTCCCATGGGGAAGGATCGAGGACTTGGGGTTTTGTCCCGGCGCGAGCGATGGCTTCTAGTAGTTGCTTTGGTTCTAGCGGTTTGGTCAGGCATCCATCCATTCCCGCTTCGATGAAACGGTCCTCGTCCCCGGGTACTGCGTGTGCAGTGAAGGCTATGATCGGTACGCGTTTTTGGGTGCCTTTTTCCAAAGTCCGGATCTTGCGGGTAGCTTCGATTCCATCCATTTCAGGCATTTTAAGGTCCATCAGTATCACATCGAAATTTGTACCCATAGCTGCCGAGACTGCCAGACGGCCATTGTCGGCCACTGCCACACGGTGCCCGTCTAGTTCCAAAAGATCCCTAGTTACAATTCTATTGGTCGAGTTGTCCTCTGCCAGCAAGATGTGCAATGGCACAAATTCGTTGCGGGCCGAATCGCAGCAAGGGATGGCAGAAGGTGGACTCCCTGCGTGCCAGGGTAGCGAAAAAGAAAATTCGCTGCCCCAGCCCAATGCGCTTTCTACGGTCAAAGTGCCGCCCATCATCGCGACCAAGTGCTGCGATATAGCCAGACCCAGGCCAGATCCGACCAATGGAGGAGTCCGGGGTAAATCCACCTGAGTAAAAGGAGCAAAGATCTGCTTTTGTTGCTTGGCCGAGATACCTATTCCCGTATCCCGTACGGCGAAACGCACCCGTTTTTGCTCTTGATATATTAAGTCGACCTTAAGGGTTATCGTACCTGTTTCAGTGAATTTTATTGCATTATCGATCAGATTATTTAGCACCCGCCGCAGGTTGTTTCGATCACCTTTCACCCATTGCGGCAGTTCATCATCGTTTTTTACCCTCAGGGAAAGCTCCTTTGCGGTGGCCGCTGGCTCTCGGGTATCAACCGCTAACCGAACCAGATCGCGCAGATCATAGTCTACTTCTTCGGGTTCGATCTTACTAGATTCGATCTGCGACAGATCCAGTACATTGTTCACCAGGTCGAGGAGTGTGCCAGTCGAATCTTTGATCAATTGCACGCGCTCAACCTGCTTATCGTTTAGCTCCGAATTATGCAGAAGGGTGATTAGTCCGACAATGCCGTTGATCGATGTGCGAATATCGTGACTCGTATTGGCGATAAATTGCGTCTTGGCTAGATCTGCGGTATCGCGGGTTGCGATGTGCTGCACCATCTGGGTCAGATTTTTGCTGATCTGTTCGAGTTCGCGGATTGGAAAGTGGGGGGGAGTGACGTTGGTTGTAGTCCTTGCAAGTCCCGCGCTGTAATCGCGCAGCTTCTGCAACGGTGCGATCAAAAAGTGATTGCCGGGGTATAAAGTCAGGAGGAAAACGGCGAATGAGAAGAGTAGAAGCACCAGTACGGTGATCGAGAGCAACAGGGGTGAGGATGGCAGATTATCTTGTATGATATGTGCGCTGAGGATCTCTTCGCCAAAGAGCACGAAGAGTAAAAGGAAGCAAAAAACGAGGAGCGAGATCGAGGCCGTGAGAGCGGTAAGACCTTTGGCAATCGAGATTGTATGAGTGTATCTGTTTCGCGACATGGGCTTGGATCCGTCAATGGTCGGGATTTTGCCACGTGCGTCGTAGTGAGCTGGAGGAAAACTCCAGGAAGCCTGCTTTCCCAATCGGCCTAGAATCGAATATAGGGGCCTGCCTGTTGTTCACGGGGCCAGCCGGGTGCAAATGAAGCTAGCAAACTAGCAACTGCGATCTTTTCAGTTTTAATCAGTGCTTGCGCCCTCAGTACTTGCTCCCTCTGCTCCCTCTGCTCCCTCTGCTCCCTCTGCTCCCTCTGCTCCCTCTGCGCTCTGCGAAGGATCGTGGGCCTTGATTTCTCCTTCTTCTAAGCGAAAGAGCGTGCCGGGTCGCTTTTCGTCCAGATGGAGGAGCCTCTCACCGAACTCGATCGAGACTTCGGGGAACCAGCTATCGGAAGTCTTAATCGTTCCCGCCTCGATCAGGCTGTGATGCTGATTTTCTTCTTCAGCGATTTTCTTCAGGATTTCAGTGCGTTCTTTTGCGGCTTGCACCGCCTCTTTGAATTTGGCTACAAATGCGGGCCTTTGTTTTCTCGGCACCAAGGAGAGTGCAGCGTCGACTTTCTCCCGGGCCAGCTCTTGCACGCCCAATACGGCCATGCACTCGTTGAGTATCTGTTGCTGGGCAGCGGCCTGTGCTTGGAGTTTGTGCACAACCGCCTGGTGGTTGGGAGTGATTTTGCATCCGACGTGAGTGGGTTCCAAACCTGGCGAACCGATGGACTTCGCCTCTATGCCGAGAGTGGCAAAAGACTCGCCACCGACAATGCTGCCCGCTCTTTTACCGGCGCCGGCATTGACTACGAGATTACCTCCGGCCTGCACGTGTGCATTGACCAGACTATGTCCTATGGTGATGTCTCCCTGAGCTACGGCTCTGGCATTCTGGATGAGTTTGCACTCTATATTGCGACCGGCGACGACCCGGGTATCGTCGCCAATGATGTGCTGGCTAATGACGAGATCGCCATCGGCCTGGATTTTGACGCCGTTTTCGATCCCACCGCCAATAACGAGGTTCGCTCCAGCGCGGATGGAGAAGCCGTAGAGCACTGAACCGCCGACCGAAACATCGCCTCGAGTCTCGATATTTCCCACCGAGAAGTCCACATCGCCGTTTACCGTTACTATCGGCAGGACTTCGATTTTTCCATCCGTGCGCTGAACCGAGCCATCACAAGTGGCATAGAATTTACGCAGGCTTCCTTCCGAGTTTTCAGAACCGCCTTGTTCCTCTTCTACGCGCACCCCTTCGCCAGCGGAAAATTCGGCCGGTTCTCCATCGCGCGCCTCGACTTCTGCTCCCAGTACATTGGTGCCATTTTCTCCTTTGGTTGCCGGGAAGAACTCGCCGAGCAAGTCGTTCTCTTTTACACCGATTATGATATTGCGGTCGCGAAATTCGATCGAGCCGTCCTTCCGGATACTACCCGGTTTTGCATCGGCATTATAGGCGGGATCGAAGTGGCTGTCCACTCCGTTCTTTACCTCTTTGCCGCGAGCTAAGGTCAGGGCTAAGCGCTTATTTGGATCCTCGTTCCGGCAGAGTTTCTCCACCGCTGATTCGATGATACCTTCCCGGATTCCCGCCTTTGCCAGCAAATCCATGACCCAACTGGGATCGAGGTCCTGTGCGGTTTGTCCTTGAGGAAAGCGGATAAACGATGCCGACATCTGGTCAGAGTCCATCCATATTGGCGACAGGACTTGTAATTTGTCGTCGAGAATACACGCATAACCAAAGATCTCTGAGCGATATAGGTTTTCTTCGACTGCGACGTAATCTCCGACACTGGGCGGATCGCAGGCCTCGCCGGCTTGTACGATTTCTTCCCCTAGGACCGTGCGTCCGGCAGTACCCGGAGTCGGCTGGATGACTTCAGCCAGCACGGTCCCGGGAGCGACCAGGCGGGTTTTGAGTTTATCCTGCAGTACCTCTTTGATATTGTCCCTTTGCAAAGCGTCTTGCAGCTCCGCGTGATCCAAAGGGACTTCTTGCCCATTATCTTCCATGAATGGGTAGGAGATCTTCCCGTTTTTACCGGGTTCGACCGGTGTGCTCTGAGCCGCAACCAGCCCTTCCTCATTGATCTCTGTGCCATTCCTGATCTGCTCGATCAACTCGTTGATAACTGCTTCGTTTATTCCATGTACTACGCCAAAATTCCATTCGAGGACTTGTTTTATATCATCTATACCGGGTGGGTGGGCTTCGTCAAAGGATAAATGTGAGATGGTGGCCTGGTCTCCCTTGGTTGTGACTTTTACATCCATGGTGGCACCATCGTTCACTCCGAATTTGATCGAAGTAGGCTCTTTTTTGGCCTCTTCCTCGATTTCATCCAATTCTTCGACCAAGTCTCCGAGGTCGCCCAGTGCTTCGTCTGGTACGGTTCCGATACTGGGCTTGTCTTGACGAGCCTGGGTCGACCGCCAACGGCGCTGAGCACGGCTTTCGCGGGGCTTGTGGGTGATTTGGTGCTCCACCCACTCGTTGAGTACATCGGATACATCTTTTTCTTCAGTGCCCTCGGCACCCTCGGCCTCTGAGGTCTCGGCCTGAGGGGTGTCGGTCTCAGGTACTTCTTGCTCCTTAGGGCTATCTGTCTCGGGGGTAAGAACGCCTTGATCGCTTTCTTTGTCTTCCATAGTGCCTCGATCTTATTGGCAGACTGAGATATAACATCTCGGGAAGTGCATCAACGGTCCTTTCGTATATAATATACTAAACTTTTGAATAAAAAGAAAATTAAGATAAAAAATTTAGATAAATACGATCCATCGTGTTCTATGGAGCTACAGACCTATGTACTTGTTTTTTTTATTTTAGTAGAAATAACAATGCAGCCGAATGCGATTTTTGTATTCCGCAATCTCAACTAAATGACAACGATTTGCTCAGATTTTGAGAATCTGGATTGCGCGGCAATTCTTTACCCGTTGCACGCACAGGAGTAAATCTCCCTGGCCGATCTCAATTTGTACGGGGTTGGCTACGACTTCGTTGGAAATGCCATCGCGAAGTCCGGGGATCAGGCTTTCACTGTGGAGGGGAAATTTCAGACCTGCGGTTGCGATGCCCTCTACCGGACCGTTGAGTGGGCAGAGGGAGATCTTCTGGCCGATGGCGGCGTTGAAGCGGATTCGGCGTTCGATGAGGCGGATATCGCAATGATCGTCGACCAGGCGCATTGAGATCTGTGGGCCAAAAGTCTTGAGTGCGCTCAGATTCCAGAGCAGGTGATCGGTGCGACCCCCGGTAAATCCGAGCAGTATGGCTTCGATCACCTCTAATTCCACCGCATAGCGCAGGACTTTCTCGATATCGGTACCGGTATTATCTGCGTCGATCTGGATGAGTCGATCGGGTGGCAGGTCTCCTTTGCTCGCAGCGCTGGCCGAATCTAAATCGCCGACTATATAGTCTGGCTGGTAGCCATAACGCCTGGCCGTATCGGCACCGCCGTCGGCACAGAGCAGCAATGTATCTGCATTGATGAATTCCTCCAGCAGCGTTTGCGAGGGAGGTTCTCCGTTGCCCAGGATCAGCGCGGACCGGCTCATTGGAAAGTCGCACTCAGACTCAGGCCAAGTTGCCTGGGATCGCCGTAGCTTTTGTAGAGCGTTTCGGCGTACTCGGGTGGGGCCAGGCCGAAGAAAAAGCCGCGTACGGTGTAGCGCTTGTCGAGCAGATTGCGGCCCCAGAGCGAGAGGATGAGAAGCCCTCGTTTGTAGCCAAGGTGTCCATTAAAGAGGCGATATGAATTACTTTTTTGGTCGTGGCTGTCGGAGTGGTAAAAGGACCCCATAACCGTCGTTTCAAGTCGTACAGAGAAGCCGCTCGGGCTTGTGTAGTCGGCGGCCAGACGGCGAGTATGGGTCGGGGCGTGGGCTGCTTCTCGATCGCCCAGGGTATTGGTTTCGCCACTGGCCGTTGCGAAGGTATAGGCGTCGATATGAGTTTTTAAGAGGCCTAGTGAACTCGAAAGCCAAAATCCGGGTAGAATCATTTGGCGTTTCTCTAACTCTATGCCGCTAGTGCGTCCTTTAGATGCATTGGCGATGAAGTAGAAGAAGCTATTCGGGTTGCCGGGGTCCTGCTGGCTCGAAAGGTTGACCTGCTGGTTGTCGCGAAGCGCATGGAAGAGGACCAGGCTGGTTGTGGACCGGAGCTTTGTGTCGTGATAGCCGATCTCAAAATTATGCAGATATTCGGGATCGTAGGGCCGGTTTTGGGCGTCGAGGCGGGGATGCTGGTTGATGCCTCCGGCACGATAGCCTCTGGCAGCAGCAGCGTAGAGAGTGCGGTTGTTGCTGATGGTATGGATCAGCGCGAGTTTGCCGCCGGTGAGCCACTGGCTGATGTCGAAGTCTATGCGGTCGGTTGCATCGGTGGTGCCGATATAATCGATTGAGTTGTGGTCGATGCGCAGGTTGAGTGCAAGGCGCGTATTGGCCGAGAGCGGATGGGCGTGCTGGCCGTAGAAGGCGAGATTGCCGATCCGATAAGTACTCTGTAAGGTGGAGTTGTTGCCGCTAAAGAGCCAGCCTAGAGCGTCGTCGGTTTCCTCGAGGTTTTTGTAGTATGCTCCAGCTATCGTTTCTCCGTGGACTAAGCGGAATTCCTGAGTGAAGGTATTGCGCTGACGTATCGTGCGGTCGGCATAGTCGTAGCTCCAATCTGTGACCTTGAATGGATCCTGCCGCCAGTAATCGTCGTTGCCCCAGTCACTGTCGTAGCTGTATTCGAGTTTGGTGTCGGACAGAGCGGTGATCGAGACCAACTGGGTCTTGGCGAAGGTTTTTTCGGATTTCAGGGAGAGAGCGGCGGTGGTCTGGTGATCCTTGCCGGGTTTGTCGGAATAGGTGAAGAGGTCCTCGTTGTTGTCGGGGCTCCAGGCGTCGTAGCCGTTGTTCTGATCGGAGCGGAAGGCGGTCAATGTGAGCGCCAGGCCCTGGTCGTCGATGTAGCGCAGCTTGGCGCGGGCGAAGCGTTCGCGGCGGCGGTTGGTGTCGTCGGTGCCGAGGAATTTATTTTCGCGGAAACCGTTGGCACGGGCCTGGTGATAGCCTATCCGCAGTGCGAGCTTGTCGGTGAGTGGCTGATTGAGAATGCCGTTGAACTGGGCCAGGGCGTCCCCGCCCAGCGCGAACTCGACTTTTTGCGAGGCTTTGGGTTGGGGGTTTGCCGACTGCATGCTGATCAGCCCGGCCAGGGCATTGGGGCCGAAAGATGTCGATTGCGGACCTTTGAAGATTTCGAGCTGATCCATATCGAAGAGCAGACCGGCGGTGCCCAGGCCGCTCATATCGACGTCGTCGATGACGAATCCGACCGCGAAGTTGGGCGGTCCTTCACCGGCGTAATGACTGCGCTCGCCGATACCGCGGATCTGAAAGTAGCGCGGACGGGAGGTGCCGCCGGCCCAATTGAGGTTGGCTACGGTCTGGGTCAAGTCCTGCAGATGGTGATTGCCTGCGGCGTCGAGCGTCCGACGGTCGATTATAGTGACGCTGGAGGCGGTTTCGGCCAGGCGCTGGGTTTTGAGGCCTCCGTGGACTACGAGTTCAGATGTGGTGAGGATGGAGGGGTAGAGATGGATGGTGAATGTTGTAGCCTCTTGAGGCCACAGGGTGCGTTGCTGATAGCCGATATGCGAGACCAGGAGCGAATCGCCGATAGCAAGGGTCAGGGAGAAGTGGCCCGTGGAATCGCTGTACGCACCTGTAGTGGCGGAGCTGAGATTGACTGCGGCAAGAGGCAAACCGGTTGATGCATCGACGATCTGGCCTTCGACCAGGATGCTTCGAGCATGGAGGGTGATGGGGAGCATGAGAGGGATTAAGAAGGGTAAGAGTTTACAGCGATGCGACATCGAAAAGCTTTCTCTAATTAGGTGCCAAAAACAAAAGCCGTTTTCTCTGATATAGGAAAACGGCCGGTGAGAGCACGTATGCTTGTTTCCCTACGCTGGTATGGTCCAGGTCAGGTTCGAAGGGTCTAGTTCTCAGCCTCTTAGCGAGGCACCCCCAACAGATGCATTTCTGTCTGTGACAATATAGGCGATAGGATTCGGAGAGGCAATCGGCTGGTTATAGCGATGCGGTTTCGAGTGGTTTCGCGGAGCTCATGCTGTGGTCCTGAGTCAGCTCCCTGGTCCCAGGTCCACATCGATCAGGTCGCGGTGATAATTTTTCCCCATCAGATATCTGATTTCCAATTCCACATCGCGGAGTACGACGGGGGGTGCTGCCTGCCTGTCTCTTTGCAGAAGCTCTGCCTCCAAGAGATTTCGTCCTGGTCGCGGCCAGTGCTTTTGCTCCAGGCGGAAAACCAGCCAATACCCGAAAACTCGGTAGCGAGGTGCCTTCATCACGTACATCTGGTTGATCCGGCGCAGCGATGAGACTGGCAGGTCTCTGCCGTTGAATGAGAAACGCAGCCGGTCGCGTTCCGTCGTTTCTTGTACCCGTACTCGCAATATCACTTCGTGGACGCGGTCGGCTCGGGCCCATTTTTTCAGCTCGTCGCTCACTGTGAATTCGACCTGCACGGCTTTGTCTTTGGCCAATTCACGAGGCAGGGGATCGGCGACCTTCGGCGCGACGGCCGGTTGAGCCGGAGCGCTGCCTTCGGTTGGAATTCGATAGATCTTATCTTTTGCCGCCATCGTTTCCGGGAAGGGCATCTCGCGCAGTTTCTCGTAGAAATCCGCTTCATAGGGCCAGGCGCCGAACCAGTGTGCGATATAGAGCCCGTCGATATTCTGCGACCAGTAGTTACAGGCCGTCGCCCGCAGCATCTCGATGGTCGCCTCGCCGATCCGATCGGTATCCACCCGGCTTTGCAGGGCCGGCAAGACGCGACACTCGGTGGTTGTGGCCGCCTCGACAAAGGCCCGGAAGTCCGCCGATGGATTGACGGCTCCCGACGGCTCGGGCACGATCGCGTCAACAATGCCCTGGCGAATCCACTCCAGGGGGTCGAGCCCCACTGCTCGACAGCCGCCCAGATCGGCCGGTACTCGGAGTACCATCTCGCGTTCGGGATCACTTTCTTTCACTGCGTCATAGACCTCTCCGATCCATGCGTTCATGATCTTCGAGCCGGCCTCGACTTCATCGGGGTGGAAATAATAGGGACAGTAGTTGAGCTGCACTTCAAAGCCATCGACCGGATAGCGCGCCAGCACTTCTTTGACGATATCCAGATTTTGTTCGCGCACTGCATCGCAGGCAAAATCCAGCGCCCTGTAGCCCGGCCATTCCGGATCAATCCCCCCCTTGTTGCCGATCTCCAGAGGCTGCAAGTCGCGCTGCCAGTCATCAGCGGCAAAGTGCGGATTTTCCCAACTCTGCAGCATGCGCTCGCGTGGCCCTTGCTGTACCAGCAGGCTTGGATAGAGCAGGAGACCGTCCCGATGCGCTTTGGCGCAGAGCACCTCGAGTGGGTCGTGACCCGATTTGATGAGCCGGGCGAAATTCTGGTGGGCTCGCTTCCAGATCAGGTGCGGCCATTTCTTTATATCCCGTCCCCAGAGCTTGCCGATCTCGGAATCGTAGAGCAGGCTCTGCGCATCGCCCAAGGTCAGAATCAGCGCCTCGACCGGAGTGCCGACCAATTCGTCGACGGCGGCTTCGAGTTCTTCCCTTTGCATCGGGGGTTCGTACATGTAGATCAGCGGGTGCCGACCGTCGTGGTCGAAAAGTATGCGCGGTTTAGCCATGGTTTCCTCCTTGGCAATCGTCTTGCTCGAATCTATCGTTTGATAGAGCCCCTATCAAACGATAGACAGGTTTTTCCCCAGCAGGTATATTCCCGTTCATGACGCAGATCATCGATCGACAGGGTCTCATTGGAGACTTTCATGAACTCGGTATTCAAAGTGGAGAGACCATCTTTGTCCACAGTTCGCTGAGCTCTATTGGACACGTAATGGGGGGTGCCGATACGGTCGTCACCGGATTGCTCTCCGTTCTTGGCGATGGGGGAACTCTATCTGCACCGGCCTTTACCTTCGATGATGATCCAGCACTCTTCGACATAGCCAACCATCCGTCTGGTATGGGCCAGATTTCCGAAGCGATCCGGATTCACCCCAGGGCGCGCCGCAGTGCCCACCGGCACCATTCGGTAGCTGCTATCGGACTTCGGTCCGGGGAATTGACCGACCTCCACGGTCCATCGGCCTGGGCGGCGGACGGACCCTTCTGGCAGCTCGTCACACTCGATGCGCGGATTTTGTTGCTGGGAGTCGGCTACACCGCCTGCACCTTCTTCCATCTCATCGAGCAAGTGGTGCAGGTGCCTTATCGCGAATGGAAATACCTCGATGGCGTGCTGCGCGAGCCGGATGGGAGCGAGCGTCCGTTGCCGACTCAGACCTTCAGCCAGCGCGCCTGGTCCCAAGGCAACGACTTCAACAAATTCGGTGCCATACTGGAAAAAAAAGGGATGGTGCAGATCCATCCGGTGGGCAACGCTATTGCCCGACTATTCAAGGCCAGTGATGCCCTGCATCTCGGTATCGCCGAGTACCGCAAGGATGCCGAGCTCTTCGTCAAGACCGGTAGCGATCGCACCCGGCTGCGGGACGGGATTCCGCACCGCCAGCAGCAATACGTCGTTGATCCCGACGCGGTCTTCAAAAGCCCAGCTGGGCCATCAGCTTGAGTAGCGCTTCGTATTTCTCGTCGCGGACTGCATCCTCGTCTGCTTCCGACCAATCGTAGAAACCCTGCCCGGTTTTCAGGCCGAGTTCGCCGCGCTCGACCATCTCGCGCACCAGCGGAAAGGGCCCGCTGCTTCGGTCCAGGTGCGGCCACAACTCCTCCGCCAGGGCCACGTGCAGATCGAGTCCGCCCAAATCGCGTTGTTCCAAAGGGCCGGAGACGAGATAGCGCAACCCGAAACCCATTCGCACTGCCTTATCGATATCTTCGGCACTGGCCACGCCCGCGGCCAGCAGGTGTGTTGCCTCCCGCACCAGCGCTCCCTGCATGCGGTTGGCGATATAGCCGGGCAGGTCTTTCTCGATTCGGACTGGTTCCTTGCCGCAGGAGCGCCAGTGATCGCAGGTCCACGCTATCGTTTCTTCGGTTGTCTCCGGTCCGCGCGAAACCTCGACCAGCGGGATGATCTGCGCCGGCAGAAAAAAGTGCGAACCTACTACGCGCCAGCCACTCTCTATTGAACTCGCGCTCTCTTTGATCGGCAGGCCCGATGAGTTGGTTGCCAGGATCGCATCTGCGGGCGCGAGTTTTTCCAACTCGGCGAAGAGTTGCTGCTTCAAGCGCAGGTTTTCCGGTACTGCCTCGATGACGAACCTCGCTTCGGTTACGGCCTCGGCCAAGTCGGTGGTCGGATGGATTCGATTGACTATCTGTTCTGCTTCGCTCACTAGGCCGTGGCGCGTCAATTGCTCCAGACTCTGGCGGATGCGCTCCATCGCCGTTTCCAGCGTCTGGTCGGAAATGCCGTAGAGCCAGACTGACCCCGGCACCTTTGCCAGCACCAGCGCGATACCGTGCCCCATCAGGCCGGGGCCGATTACGGCCCGTTTCTCTGTGGTCATTGGGTCCGCTCCCAGCTGATCCGGCAGACTTGTTCGGCACCGTCGATGAGGATCGGAGGGGTCGTCAGATCGAGACGGTTCCCTTCCAGCGTGTAATAGCGCGTTTGCGCGGTGCCGACCCGGTTGGGAAAAAACGATTGCTCGACGTGGTGGACGACGCGGTCGGCGAAGAGCGTATAGGTGCCGCAATAGGCGATATAGCTATCGGCTGCGGCCTCCTTCTCTGCGCTTGTACCTCCGAGCAAATCTTCGGCGGCGAAGTGCGGTCTCTCCGCCGCTGCGATCTGCACCGACATATGGCCGTCGGCGGTATAGAGGATATAACCGACCGGATCCGGGCCCAGCGGTGAATCCAACTCGCGATCACCCGCTTTGCAAGTATAGTCGACGAGTTTCCACGCGCCGATCAGCGGATTGTGAACCATGGCGAATCCTTTCTCTAATCTCGATGTGCACCTGGGCGTTTACCCCAGCGCAGAGCGACCGCTGCCAGGCCCAGCGGCAAGACGGCAAACCACGTCAGTACCATCTCATAATTTCCCAGCAAGTCGCGGGCGATCCCGAAGGGCATCGGCCCCAGCGCTGAAGCGCCGACCAGGATAGTCGAGGCCAATCCGGCAATACTGCCCAGGTGCTGGCGGCCGAAATATTGCGCCCAAACCACGCTGGAGATGAGCATCTCGATCCCGGTTTGCACGCCCATCAAAATCCCGAAGCCCAGCGCCATCTCCGTCGAGGAAATCGTCGGTGCCAGTACCAGTACCGCCGCCAGCAGGACCAGTGTCAGCGCCAGCATATAGTGGATCGGCGTCCGATCGACCAATACGCCGCTGCCCAGTTGAGCTAGTGCCCCTGTTGCTGCGACCGGAACGAAGACCGAGGCTGTTACGCTGGTGGGCAGACCGCTGTCTCTGAAGATGCTGAAGAGGTGGAATATAAGGCCGGTATTGAGCATGCTGCCCGCGGCCAGGCCGACCGCGATTACCCAGAAGGCCGGAGTGTGCAGTGCTGCGGAGAGGGTGAAGTTTTCCTCGACCGGGCCAGCATCTGCCGAGTTGGTCATCTCGCCGACCGATCCATCTGGCACCAGCCCGTATTCTTCCGGGCGGTTGCGGATAAAGATCCACCCCAGGGGAAACATCCCCAGTATCAGCATCCACCCCAGCGCGATAAAAGCTCCGCGCCAATCTCCCGGTCCGATCAGCCAGGTAATCAACCCTGGAAACCCCCCCATGCCCAGGAGCGCTGCCGCCACTCCACTGATGCCCATTGCCATCCCGCGCCGCCGTACCCACCATTGGTTGATCGCGTTTTTGCTGACCAGACTCAAACTGCCCTGGCCCAAAAAACGCAGCGCAAAAAAGCCGATTCCCAGCATTAGTGCATTGTGCACAAAACCCATGTAGATACAGGTCAGCCCCAGTAGCGCACTGCAAAGCGCCACTAGCAACCGCGCTCCGCGCTGGTCGAACGCTCGGCCGACGAAGGGGAGTGCGAAGCTGGCGCTCAGGGTAGCGACCGAATAGAGGGTGCTGACCAGTGAACGGCTGAGCCCCAGATCGTCGATAAAATAGTCGATGAAGACCGCGACGGCATAGGTCTGCCCAGGACTGGTCATTATGCCGCCCAGGGTACCGACGACTAAGACGACCCAGCCATAGTAGATGGGTGAGGCGGAAACCAGACGGCTGGAGCGGATTCTGCTTGGAGCGATCATTTCCAGGCCCTAATTCTCTCCAATGACCGTTTGGTTGAAATAGTAGATATTTTCTCCTTCGCGAAATACTGAGCCCATTATTGGTATTTAAAGAGGCATATCGATAACGAGTGGTGCTTGGTAAGTGCGTCGCAGGGCGTTGTATACAGCGTGATTATGCTTCGATCTTGCGGTCGGCTGCTTCCCCTCCATCCCGTTCTACGCCCCAGGGCTCGTGCAATGTTCCGCCGATGGGCAAAACTTCGATTCCCTCGCCTTCGTCGGCGGATAGGATTCTGAATCGCGTGGCGACCACTTCGGCGCCGAAGGGGCCGTGCGGGTTGGCGAAACCCTGATGGTCGCCGACCATGAAGATGCTATCATCGGGCATTAGGCATGCGGCAGGGTAGTAGGCGTATTTGTCTGCGCTAAAGCCGCGGTCGGGTGCCTGCTTGACCCAGGTCTCGCCCGAGTCGCGGCTGTAGAGAACTTGGCCGTTGCCGCCGGGGGCACCGCAGGTCATGAGTACCGTAGTGCCGTCGGAGGTCACCAGCAGGTCGCCTTTTTTGCAGCCGTTGGGATGGGGGCGGCCCTCGGGCGTTTCCAGGGCTAAAAGGGGCCGCGGATCGGACCAGGTCAGTCCATCGTCGGCGCTGGTCGTCCACAGACTCCAGGGCCGGGAGCAGGTCCCGAGGCGTCCGTCGGGCAGGCGAACCAGATGGCCTTCCTCCATATCGTACTCGGGGTGGCCGAAGATCGAGCGGGTTGTCCAGGTAGTGCCGCGGTCGGTCGAACACAAGAGGGCATTGACCCAGCGCGTCTCATCGGCGGCGGGTACCGCGTGGCCGTCGATGAGCATCAGCAGCGAGCCGTCCAGGCCCTCGCTAATCGAACAGGGGTGTTCGAGGCGGGTGAGGAATGGGCCGCTGGTGCGGCCGACTTCGCTCCAGCTCTCTCCGTTGTCCTCGCTGCGTAGCACGGCGATCTGCTCGGGAAAATGCTCGTGCATGACGCGGAGGAAATCCAGCGGTTTATCGGGGATCCGACCGGCGTAGAAGTGGCTGGACTGGATCAGGGTGGCCATATAGAGCGTGCCGTCGGAGTGCTGGGCGATGGCACCGGGAGCGTAGGCATTGGGGATCACCGCGAGGTCGCGCGGGCGGGTCCAGGTCGCGCCGTCGTCTGTGCTCCGCGTCCACATGATATGGCCGCCGGTTGGTGCGTGCCACTCGGCGCCGCCTTCCATCGCCTGGTTCATATATTCGGCGTATTCGGCAGGTAGGTCGGGGCGGGGATTGACCCACGAGGCGTGCCAGTAGCCGGCGGAAAAGGCCAGGTAGAGATCGCCATTGAGCAGGCGGCAGATCCGGGGCCAGCCACAGAAACCGCCGAAACCGACGAAGGGGTCTGGAGTGTTGATCGTAGGCGAGGTGATGATTTTGCGGCGATCTGGGTTCATGGCGGGTTGTCTTTTTTTTAGTGAAGAAGTCGAAGGCGGACGAGGTCGTGGTTCAGAACTCGATCTTCAATCCCCCTGTTGGCAGGATCTCGAATCCGCGCTGGTCTTCTTTGCCGGTCAATTCCAGGAACCGGCTCTCGTTGACATTGAGATGGCTGTAAAGATTGACGATGTCGAAGAAGCTGACTAGGGCGATACGACCGATCTGGCGGCGCGAGTCGAGGCGGATATTAAAAGTGTGGAAGGAGGGTAGACGCTCGGTGTTATTGGCGGTGATCTCCTGGGCGTAGCGGGGTTTTTCGGGGTCGGCCAGGACGTTTTGGTGGATGACGAAAGCGTCCTTGGGACGGCCTGTTGCGTAGCGCCACTTGGCCGAAAAAGACCACCTCTTGTTGAATTCGTAGCCGCCCAGCACATTAAAAATATGCGGCTGGTTGAAGTCGGAATCGTAGGGTCCCTGGCCATTGTGGTCGTTGCGCTTGCTGCGGGCGTAGGAATAATTGACCTGTCCGTAGAATTGGTTTACGAAGCGCTTGATCAAGCTGAAGTCGACACCGTTGGCCCAGCCGTCGCCGGCGTTGGAACGCTGGGGGCGGATCCGATCGGGGCGGACGATCAGCTGGTCCAATTTCTTGTAGTAGGTTTCAGCTGTGAACTTCAGATCGTCGCGGATATACCGAGTGAGACCGGCGATCAGGTGGTAGGCGCGCTCGTTGGCGAGATGCTGGTTGCGGGGTGAGCGGGCGATGAGATCGAACTCGGGTGTTTGGTAGTAGCGCCCGACGGCGAAATTGAAGCGGGTTTTCCGATCGATCCTATAGGTTCCGCTCAGGCGCGGTGAGAGATAGCTCTTGCCGTTGAATCCGCTGTATTCATAGCGCAGACCGGCATTAGCGGTAAAACTTTGGCTCGGACTGAAGGTCCACTCGCCAAATCCGGCGCAGAGGCTTTTGGCGGCGGCAAAGTGGGCGTTGATGAATTCGGGTGGTCGGACCAGATAGAGTACTTCAGGGTCGGGGCGCCAGTCCTGGCGATCGAAAGTATAGAGCGTGTCGAGGCCGTCCTGGATTAGCTCATTGTCGAAACGGGTACGGCTCAACTCCAGGCCGGCGGTCCAGGTGTTTTGTGGCGAGCGAACATAGGTTAGAACCGAACGCAGTCCCACTTCGGCCTCTTCGTTGTCCTGAGTCAGAAAGAAGCGGTTGTGGAGATCACTTGGCGACCGGGGGGGAAGCGTGGTCGGCCAGGCTTTGCCGACGTGGATCAAGCGATCGGTGCGGCGCTGGTAGAGGCTGGTCTGGAGCACGCTGGCTCTGCCGGTGAGAAAGCGCCAGTTGAGTCCGAGCAGGGATTTCGATTCCTGGTAGTCGACGATGTCGTTGGCTGCCGAGCCGGGGCTTGCGAATACGTGCTCGATTTCCTTGTCGAATTCCTCCGGTGCGAAGATCCCCAGCAGGGAGATTTTATGCCGCGGATTGAGTTCGGTGGTCGTCTTGATGATGAAGTCGTCGAAACGCGGCCGACCGAGGTCGTCTTGGCCGGTCAGGTCGAGGATCCTGGTGAAGTTGGTGTGGCGGGCCGAAAAGACCAGCGAGGTGTGGTCGATCAGCGGGATCGGGCCATCGTGATTGAATTCCCAGCCAGTTAGATCGAAGCGAAAATCGGTGGTCGAAGTCTGGCGACTGCCCTCTTTTATCCTCAGATTGAGCAAGGAGGCGAGCTTGCCGCCGTAGACAGCGGAAAATCCACCGGCCTGGAAGTGAGCTTCTTCGATCAGATTGGGGGCGAAGATACTGAATCGGCCTCCCTGTTTGTCCTGCTCCTCGGTCGAGCCGCCGTTGAAGTGGCTTACTTTGTCGAAGGGAATATGGTCGATGAGAATGATATTTTCTTTCGGGCTGCCTCCCCGTACTGAGAAGGCGGAAAATTCGCCGCCCGAGGTGCTGACTCCGGGCAGGGTCTCCATGGCCCGGAAGACATCACCGGTAGCGCCGGGAGTGCGGCGAATCTCATCGCGGGTATAGGTGAATGCAGAAACCGGGGCCTGGGCGTCTTCGCGGAAATAGCCAGCGGCGACGATGGTCTCCTCGGTTTCCAGTATCGTTGGGGTCAATTCGATGATCTCGACTGACGCCGTTTTGCCGCGGACGACGCGGACGTCGGTTTCGAGAAACGAGGCGTAGCCGATGAAGTGGATTTCGAGTTTGTAGACGTCCTCCTCGACATCGCTGATCAGAAAGCGTCCCGCTGTATCCGTCGTCGAACCCAATTGGGTTCCGGCGATGATGACGAGAGCGCCGACGAGGGGTTGTTTGGTGTGTTTGTCGGCCACTCTGCCGGTGATTCGACCGGTACTTTGTGCCGCTAGTGGACTGGCGATCAAGAAGAGGGCACTGAAGATCCATAACCGCATGATCAAACTTTCGGCGAGTAGTATACTTCCAGCTTAAGTGCAGGCAGAGCTCTTGGGAAAAGATGTTCCACAGGGTGGGGATTAATCGCATCGGTCATACGGAACTTGGCTCTCTGGTTTTGCACGATTGCAGAGTGAATTCGTTGGCGCAGTTGTGCCAACGAGTGGAGTTTTAGAGTCCGATTGATTTTGGTGCCTATGGGTTGTATTTTGCTATGCTTTTGTAGGGCCCATAGAGGATAGAGATAGGGTGCGCACAGGGCAATGGCTGGCGGTGTGGTAGTTTGGTGTATCGGCTGCGCCGATTATAGCCAGGCTGATGGCAAAAGATACGACAATGGACAATCAGAGCAAAGGCTTCGGCCATGGTCGGAGCAGGAGGGTAATACGATGCGAGTTTTTTTAGCGGGCGCAGCGGGTTTTGTCGGTCGGGTGGCACTGGATCTGCTCGACGAGCGACACGAGGTGACGGCCTTCGATCTGCGACCGGTCGAGGGCCACCCAGAAGCGATTTGTGGAGATGTTCTCGATTATTCGGCGGTGGCAGCGGCCGTTGAGGGTCACGACGCAGTAGTCAATACTATTATGGCGCCCAATCCTTCTTATGGAGGGGATGGGCCTGGATTTACGATTAATGTCAGTGGATTATACAACCTGCTAGAGGCGGGGCGGGTGCATGGCGTGAAACGATTCGTTCATACGTCGAGCGGGGCGGTCCACGCGGGTTATCCGGGCCCGCCAGAGATGCTGTTGACCCACGATCTCTACCCGCTCAAGGCCAGCGGACCTTATGCCCTCTCCAAGCTGCTGCAGGAGGAATTGGCGCGAAATTTCCACCACCAGCATGCGATGTCGATCGCTTGTATTCGCCCCTGGGGCATCATCGATGCCGAGCGGATGGTGACGACCGATGGGCATCCGGTGACGGGTCATTCCTGGGGCCATATCGATCGGCGGGATGTGGCTTCGGCGCTGGTCTGTGCGCTGGAAGCGGCGGAGATTGACTACGAATGCTTCTATGTGATGGCGAGTGCGGGAGGCTATAAGGCAGTGGATGTCGCGCGGACCGAGGAGCGACTGGGGTGGAAGGCGGCGATTCGCTTTGCTGCGGATTTATGAAAATCTGGAATAGCCGTCGCCGTTGTCCTTGCGCCAGTTGGGCCGGTAGCCCTCCTCGGTGGCAAACCCGTAGGAGGGGCCGATCTGGTTCTCGGTGCGCCAGGGCCAGCCCTGCCCGCCAATGATTCGATATTCCGCGCCCTTGCCGCAGAGCCAGTAGAACATATGGGCGTAGTATCGCGCGGTGGCGTGTCCGCCGTAATACGCCGCATGGAAGTCGAAATCCTCTTCGATTATCCAGTCGCGCGCCGGCGGTGCAGAGCGCCAGTAATTGTATTTGAGCATCCGGCGCAGGCCGGTGGCGCTGGATTGTCCGCGGCGGTGGAGGATGCTCTGATGGTGGATCCCTATGGTGCCGGCCGGGCCGGCGCAAAAAACCCCTGCTTCATCGGCTTCGCGGTGGGTGCGTTGGATATGGGAGCCGGGTACCAGTTCGGTCGGGCCGAGCTCGATCGGCGTGTCTTGGGGGAAGTAGAAGACTTCCAGGAAGCGGAGCTCCGGGCCGAAGATATGGTCGGCGTCCTGGTGCCAGCCCTGGGCTTCAGCCGGGCATTCGACGCGGTGGTGGCTGGCCAGTACCGGTAGGCCGACATCGGGTCCGAGCAGTGAGCGCATCGCGCCGGTCAGCTGCGGGTTGAGCAATACGTGTTCGAGGAACCAATCCTCCAGAAAGATCGAACTTGGTTCGTGGGTGAAGCGGATCCGCTCGAGGTCGGCCTCGGTCATGCCGTCGGGTATATAGCTGGGGTTGGCCGGGATCTTGCCATCGAGCCAATCGCAACTGCGCTGATTGATCTCATCGCTCACCACGCCTTTGAGCAAGAGGTGTCCTTCGCGGCAGAATTCGAGAACCTGCGAATCGCTAAGGGTCGGCTCGCAGTTGAAGGTGCGTCGTTCGCTATCGTAAAGCATGGGGTCTCTCCTGCAATTGGGTGATCCGAACTTATATTAGACCTTCGCGACGATTGGTTCAAGTCTGGTTCTCTGCGTCGTGAATTTGAAATCTCTGTACCGAGAGCGGTGGATGGATTTCGAGTGTCTATGCGAAGGCAGATACGGGGTTTGTGGATGCTTCTGTTTTTTACAACCAGGCCAATAAAGGATCAGCGATGTCCAAAAGACCAAATATTCTCTGGGTGTCCTTCGAGGATTGCTATCCGCATTTCGGCTCTTACGGCGACGAGGTCGCCCGCACGCCGCACCTGGATAGGCTGGCGGCCGAGGGTGGGCTGTGGACTCGGGCTTTTTCGACGGCGCCGGTGTGCGGCCCGGCGCGAAGTGGGGTTATAACTGGGATGTATCCAGTATCGATCGGTACCCACCACCACCGCACGGGTTCGGGCGCTCAGTACGATTCGCTGGCCTATAGCTACGAGGCGGTGATACCTCACTATGTCAAGTGCTTCAGCGAATATTTGCGCGCTGCTGGTTATTACTGCACCAATAATGCCAAGACTGATTATCAGTTCACCGCGCCGATCACCGCCTGGGACCAGTGCAACTCCAGTGCGCATTGGCGCAATCGTCCTGCTGCGGAAGATCCGTTTTTTGCCGTGTTCAATCTGGCTCAGACGCACGAGAGCAATATGTGGGAGTACAAGGACGGCGAACCGATTTGGCCGGAGTCGGGTTTCGATCTCGATGCGATTGCGGTGCCGCCGTATTTCCCCGATACCGAAAAAGTCCGTGCATCAATTGCCCGCAATTACGCCAATATCGAGTACAACGACCGACGGTTGGATGCGCTCTTACAGGAGTTGGAAGACGACGGACTTGCCGATAATACCATCGTCTTCGTCTGGACCGACCACGGGCCGATGCCGCGCGGCAAACGCTGGCCCTACGACTCGGGGATTCGCAGTCCGCTGATCGTGCGCTGGCCGGGCGGCATCGCGCCGGGTACGGTGTGTGAGGAACTGGTCAGCACCATCGATCTGGCGCCTACAGCGCTTTCGCTTTGTGGCGTGGAGATCCCGCAGCATATACAGGGCCGCGCGTTTTTAGGTTCGCAAATCACCGCGCCGCGCGAGTACATCTATGCTGCGCGCGATCGCTACGACGAGATGTACGATACGGTGCGTGCGGTGCGCGATCGAAGATTTAAATATATCCGCCATTACCATCCGGAGCAGCCCTATATGCTCTACAACCGCTATCGCAATATGCACCCGATCATGCAGGAACTGTGGCGATTGCACGTCGCGGGTGAGCTCGAGGGGCCGCCCGCGGCGCTGATGGCGGATCGGCGTCCGGCCGAGGAACTCTACGACACTGAGGCCGATCCGCATGAAATCGTCAATCTGGCGGCGGATTCGCAATACCGGTCAGAGTTGGAGCGTTTGCGCACGGCCTTGGACGATTGGCAGCGGGAGGTGGGCGATCAGGGTCTGGTCCCCGAGGATATCATGTATAGGCAGATGTACCCCGATGCGGAGCAGCCGCAGACCTTGGCTCCGCTCTTGGTGGTATTGGGGGGGGAAAACTACGGTGTAGAGGAGCATCCGGAGGGCGGGCGGTTCGTCGGACCGGTGATTTTGCAAATGCAGAGCAGCACGCAAGGAGCTTCGCTGGCCTATACCTTAGCCGGGGGCGAGGATCCGCGCTGGTTGCTCTACCACCAGCCGATCCGCTTGTCGCCGGGGACGACCAGAGTGCGGGCCCGGGCCACGCGGATCGGTTATAGACCCAGTGAGGAAGTGACGGCCGAGTTTGTAGTGGTCTGAGAGCGAAAGGCGCGGTGGTCTTTGAATCGTTGGTGGTTTAGCGTAATGAGCCGGTTGGTAATCTGCAAATATTTGACCTTGAGTCTCAAGTGATTGTGTGCTTTACAGGGTAGAGGGTCTTGCCTGTGGTGCGCGGATGCTCTAAGCTCAAGTCCTGAAAATTCATGAGATAATACGCATGGATAAGGAGAGTGCGATGGCGGAAGCTCGGGAAAAAGTCGCGGTTGGCGGATGTTTTATTGACGAGCAGATATACGCGTTGGTCAGGGATGAGATCGCGCCGGGGACCGGTGTGGATATCGAGGAATTCTGGGCTTCATTAGGTCGGATAGCGGCGGATCTGGGTCCGAAAAATCGCCGCTTGCTAGATCGTAGAGATGAACTGCAGGAGCAAATCGACGCCTGGCATCGGGAGCGGTACGGCGAGTCGCTGGACGCCGAGGCCTACCGCGCTTTCCTCGAGCAGATCGGGTATTTGCTGCCGGAGGGAGATGGGTGCAGAATTCGCACTGAAAATGTCGATCCGGAAATCGCCGAGCTCGCTGGTCCGCAGTTGGTGGTTCCGGTGGACAATGCGCGTTATGCGCTCAATGCGGCGAATGCGCGCTGGGGAAGTTTGTATGATGCGCTCTACGGTACGGATCTGATCTCGGAAGAAGGCGGAGCGGAGCGAGGCGTTGAATACAATATCGAGAGAGGGGCCAGAGTCGTTGCGCGCAGCGAGGCGTTCCTCGACGAGGCGGTAGGTTTGGCGCGAGGCTCCTATGGGCAGGTGGTGGATTTTTCCTTGCGCGAGGTTGAAGATGGGTGGGCGTTGTGCGCCGAGCTCGAGGGAGGCGATCTGGTCGGTCTGGTAGACCCGAACCAGTTTGTGGGCTATCGGGAGCAGGATGGGTCCTTGTGTGCGGTCTTGCTGCGCCATAACCGCCTGCATATCGAGATCCAGATCGATCGGCAACACCCCGTTGGCCAGACTCATCGCGCCGGGGTCAAAGATGTGGTCCTGGAGGCGGCGATCACTACTATCCAGGATTGCGAGGATTCGGTCGCGGCGGTGGATGCGGAAGATAAGATGCGGGTCTATGGCAACTGGAATGGTCTGATGCGGGGCACACTCGAGACCACTTTTGAAAAGGGGGGCCGTGCTTTGACCCGGCGCCTCAACCCCGATCGCGAATTCACGGCCCCGGATGGAAGTGCGCTGGTCTTGCCGGGGCGCAGCCTCTTGCTGGTGCGTCACGTCGGCATCCACATGTACACGGATGCGGTTACGACCGCGGATGGCGAAGAGATCCCCGAGGGATTCCTCGATGCGATGGTCATCGGTCTGGCGGCGATCCACGATCTCAAGGGCCACGGCCCGTATCGCAATAGCAGGACCGGCAACGTTTATGTGGTAAAGCCCAAATTGCACGGTCCGGACGAGGTTGAGGCGACGGTCGAACTTTTTGCACGAGTCGAGGAGGCGCTGGGCCTTGCAGCGCATACGCTGAAAATCGGCATCATGGACGAGGAGCGCCGCACGACGGTAAACCTGGTCGAGTGTATCCGCCGGGCGGCGGAACGGCTGGTTTTTATCAACACGGGCTTTCTCGATCGCACCGGGGATGAGATCCACACTAGCATGGCGCTGGCGCCGGTGCTGCCCAAGATGGAGATCAAGGCCCAGCCCTGGCTCGGTGCGTACGAAGACTGGAATGTGGATGTCGGTATAGAGACCGGTT
Source organism: uncultured Gemmatimonadaceae bacterium (assembly GCA_964520345.1). Lineage (GTDB taxonomy): Bacteria > Latescibacterota > UBA2968 > UBA8231 > UBA8231. The sequence goes on from CAZFMY010000002.1 coordinate 105,140, forward strand.
TGGTCGGCAGGGCCCAGATCGGCAAGGGGATGTGGACGATGCCCGACCTGATGCGCGAGATGGTAGAGACCAAGATCGGCCATCCACAGGCCGGAGCGACCACCGCCTGGGTGCCCTCGCCGACGGCGGCGACCCTGCACGCAATGCACTATCACCAGGTCGATGTAGGCGAGGTTTTGATTGGGTTGGCGGATCGCGGTCGGGCCTCTTTAGACGCGATTCTGACCCCGCCGTTGCTCGACCGCGAGTTGGGTACGGAGGAGATCCAGCAGGAGTTGGACAATAACGCCCAGGGCATTCTGGGTTATGTAGTGCGCTGGGTCGGCCAGGGCATCGGCTGTTCCAAAGTGTTGGATATGAACAATGTCGGTCTGATGGAGGACCGGGCGACGCTGCGAATCTCGAGCCAGCATATCGCCAACTGGCTCCGCCATGAGATTGTGAGTCCGGAGCAGGTGCGGCAGACCTTTGCGCGGATGGCTGCGGTGGTCGATGCGCAGAACGACGGCGATCCCGCCTATAGAAATATGCTGCCGGATCTGGAGCAGAGCGGCGAATTTCAGGCGGCGCTGGACCTGGTCTTTAATGGCTGTGAAGAGCCCAACGGGTACACCGAGCGGGTTTTGCATGCGCGGCGTAGAGCGCAAAAGGAGTCGTGAATTCAGAAGGACAGGGAATTTGCGGGCGATTATCAGGTTGTACAAAGGAGAGAACTATGAAGGCGATTAGGGGTTGCGCTTGGTTGGTGCTGGGAGTATCGCTTAGCGGTTTGGCGGCGAAAACGATCGAGGCGCAGGCGCTACCGCAAGTGTTGCAGCCGGGTATTCAGGTCCGAGAAGTTCTGCAAGTTGGGAAGAATTACATTCGGATCGCCAAAGATCCCACTAGCGACGAGATCTTCTATCTGGGCGCAAATGGACTGATCTTTTCATTAGATCCCGAGGCGGGTACCAGCGAGCGGCGTTATGCCTGGCCCGACCACGGGATCCGCAATGCGACCGGTTTTGCGATTGGGGCTGACGGCACATTTTTTCTGGTCGGCAATCCGACGCGCGGCGACGACAATATAGGGATAATAAAAAAGGGCAAATGGGTCGATGAGGAGAGAGTGTGGTCGACGCTGGCCGAGACCGAACCCTATGCCAAGAGCGGGGGGCGGGATCACAAGTTCAACGCGATCGAACTCACCCCGGACGGTCAATTCGTATTGGTTAACAGTGGATCCCGCACCGACCATGGCGAAAGACAGACGGCCGGTCGGGAGTATCCGATTACAGCGGCGATTTTTCGCCTGCCGATCGATGCCGAAGATCTGTTGTTGCCCAACGACGAACTCGGTCTGCAGCCCTATCTCTACGCCGACGGGGTGCGCAATAGTTTTGATATGGCGTTCGCGCCCAATGGCGATCTCTTCGCTCTGGAGAACTCGGATACGCGCGACAATCCCGAGGAGTTGAATTGGATTCGGCCAGGGCACCATTATGGTTTTCCCTGGCGTATTGGTGCTTACGACAACCCCCAGCGCTTCGCCGATTTCGATCCGCCCGAGTCCGATAATTTACTGGTCGCAGGGATCAATATGGAGCGGACCTTCCATTCTGACCCCGAGTTTCCCCCTCCTCCACTTGGCGTGGTGTTCACCGACCCGGTCGTCAATTCGGGACCGGATGCCGATAAATTTCGCGATCCCGCAGATGGGTTGATCAAAGATTCCAGCGATGAGGGAGTGGGGATCAGCACCTTCACCCCGCATAGCTCGCCTCTGGGGCTGGTTTTCGATACGGGATTCGCTCTGGATGGGGCGTGGGCGGGAGATGGGTTCTGTCTGAGTCAGAACAGTGCCGAGCGCAAGAAATACAAGCCTTTCACAGATCCCGGGGAGGATCTGCTCCATCTCGACTTGGAAAAAGCGAAGGATGGGGATCGCTATCGGGTGCGGGTGACTCGGCTGGTACAGGGCTTCAAAAGTCCGGTGGACGCGGTGATGCACGGCAATGTGATTTACGTGCTGGAATACCGGGACAACGGCAAGATCTGGGCGGTGAGTTTGCCGCCGCGGAGCGAAGATACGGCGGTCCTGGGCGAAGATGCGCTGCCTGAGGATTTTGCGATTGCGCCCAACTATCCCAATCCATTCAATGCGGCAACGACTCTCAGCTATTGGCTGCCCGTTGCTGGAACCGTGACCTTAAAGGTATACGATGCGCAGGGTCAGCTCGTGCGAACGCTGGTAGAGGCTTACCAGCCAGGTGGATTCTATAGGGCCCCCTGGAACGGGAAGGACGATCGAGGCATCCGGGTTGGCTCCGGAACGTATTTTGCCAGGATTGCCTGGGATGACCAGGTCAAAATCGAGAAGATGCAGCTTTTGAAATGATCGTTTGGATATAAGGCTCCGCTTTTCACCCGGTCTGCTGATCGGCTGCGATAATCCGATCGAGATGGGTTTTTGCAAGAGTTAAAAAGGCAACAGAGGAAGAAATGGACGAAGAGATATACCAGGAGATGGAGGAGTACGGCAGCCGCGGTTGGACGGTTGTTGACGGACTGGTTGCGCCCGGGTTTTTTGACGAGATCGAAGCGGCTTGTCGGCGGGTCAAGGCCAGGGTACGTTCGGGTGAGGTCGACGTCTATACCCACTGGGCTCGTGATGGCGAGCCCTGGTGTATCCGCGGCTTGATTGCTCCGCAATTCGCCGAGCCGATCTTCGCCGAATTTCTGCGATACGAGCCTTTTATACAGCGGGCACACGCTTATCTGGGGCAGGAGTTGCGTCTGGGGTGGATCGATTTGCGGACCAATACCCATGACGAGGATTTACCCGGAGCTTGGCACCGGGACATCGGTGCGCGCGATCCTGACCCGGCGAGCGAACTGGATTTCATTCGCAAGCCGATGGCGAATCTGCGCTGGTATCTGGCTCTGGTGGACGATGAGTGCCTGCAGATCGTGCCTAGGAGTCAGCACCGCCCCCGCACGGCGGCGGAGCGCCGCGTTCTCAGCGAGGCGCCCCACGACGATATTCCCGGTCAGAAAGTGGTCCGTTTAGAAGCGGGGCAGGTACTCTTTTGGGATGGCAATACCATCCATCGCGGCAATATGACCAAAGACGTGGAGCGGCTGACTCTGGCCGCGAGTTGGCAGAAACACGGCGATGACGACGCGCCGGTGGAAAAGGTCGACGATCGCTTTGCATGGCGGCTGAGCGAGGACGTCCGCGCCGCCTTGCCTGAGGGCTTACACCGCTATTACGATCGCTGGCGGGCGCTGCAGCCGATCTGAGAGCGTGCTCTTAAGGGCGCTTTGGTTTGAGTTTTTTTAGATCGTTGAGCGGACCTTATCGGCATCGGTGAAGAGTATTTTGCGCACCGCGTTGGTGGCTTGCTGGTGGAATTCCACTGCCGCTGGATCAAAGTCTTTGGTTGGTCGGGGCGCGTGTTTGAAGTGACCGAAGCGGTCTTCGCCACGGACCAGAGCTGCGCTATCCCATTCGCTAACGGTTTGTCTGGTATGGGTAGGCATATAGTGCAGCGAAAGACCGATCCGACGGTCGTCGGATTGATTGGGACCGGAGGCGTGGGCTAGGCGTACGTTGTGCAGTGAGACCTCTCCTGGTTTAAGCGGCATGGCCACAGTTTGTTCTTCATCGACGCTCACTGCGATTTCTTGACCCCGAGTCAATAGATTGTCTTCTGCGTACCGGTCTTTGTGAGGCAGCAGCTCTTTCTTGTGACTACCGGGCAGGACGCGCATGCATCCGCTTTCCAGTGTAGCCGGCGAGAGGGCCAGCCATACGCTGACCAGGTCATGGGTGTCGAGGCCCCAGTAGCGCAGGTCCTGATGCCAGGAGACAAAACTCGTGCTGCCCGGCTCCTTGATCCAGAATAAGGTATTCCAGCAGAGCAAGTCGGGTCCGATCAGATCTTCGACCGCGTCGAGAATTCCGTCGTTTCGCATCAGGTCGTCGACCCATTTGAAGAGCAGGTGGGATTTACTGCGCTGAGCTCCTGCCAGGGGTTTGCCCTGGGCTTTTTCAAATGCTGTGAGCTTTGAGCGGTTGGCGGCTACCTGCTCGTCATCGAGGACTCTGAGCGGGAACCAGTAGCCATCCTGCTGGTATTGCTCGATGGCGCGTGCAGACAGGATTTTCGGCATTGGGAGTCTCCTCTGCGGGTTGAAACGAAAAAATTGCGCATCGCTTCATCCGTGCGCAATACGTGTTTGGGAGGTCTCTGGATGATGGCGAAGATCGCGCGGTTAGAGCGGGCGATCTTCGCCCGTTAAGATTCTGGGCACTGGGGAGCTAACTGTCAATAGGATCCTTGATCAACGGTTTTTTGCGGTCTATATTGCGAAGCGGTCTTAACAATCTTAACAAATGGAAAAGAGAGGATTGGTCATGCGTTTGACTCCGCAACAACACGCCCATTTTGAGACCTTCGGCTTTCTGGTGTTCCGCCACTTGCTCGCTCCCGATGAAATAGCCCGTTATAGCCTTGAATTTGCCGCCGGTCACGATGCCTGGTTAGACGGAGTGCCCTATGATGGTCAGACCCGTCACTACGCCTCGCTGATGGAAGAGGCCAGTCCTTTTATCGCTGGTTTGGCCGACGACCCGCGCTTCGCCGATGTATCGGAGCAGCTACTGGGCAAGGAGACGATTTGTATTGCGGTCGATGGCAACTATATGGTCGGGGATACGCAGTGGCATCCCGATACCCACTCGCTCGAGTACGCGGCGGTGAAGTTTTGTATTTATCCCGATCCGCTGGGTGCCGCAACCGGTGCGTTGCGAGTGGTTCCTGGTTCGCATCGACAGCCGTTACACGGTAGTATCGAACGCGATCAGGAAGCTGCCTACGGTATACAGCCCGAAGAGCTGCCTGCCTGTGTGGTGGAGACCGAGCCGGGCGATGTGATTGTCTTCAATGTGGGTACCTGGCATGCGGCCTTTGGCGGTGCACCAGGTCGACGTCAGGGGGTCATTGTGTACTACGAGGATCCCGATACCCCGGAGGTCGCCGAGGCGCTAGTGCATCAGATGCGGGGCAATCACCAGCTCTTCGAGAGCAAGGGACGGGCGATGTACGGTGCGTATTGGCGCGCGATCAGCGATCGCCGACATCAGCGCTGGCTGAGTCGGCTGGCCGAACTGGACGTATTGGAAACGCCCTCGGCCGATCTTTAAAAACGCTATAAAAAGGAGAGAAGAGCGATGAGTTCAGAGCAAAAAGTTGCCCTTGTTACCGGTGCCGGAAGCGGCATCGGTCGCCATAGCGCTTTGGCGTTGGTCGAGGCTGGCTATTCGGTCGTCGTGGCGGGACGGCGTCAGGAGGCGCTCGAGGAAACGGTGGCTCAGGCAGGCGATGCTGCGCAAATCCTGGCCGTGCCGACCGATGTCGGCGATCCCGATGCGGTACACGCGCTCTTCGCCCGGTTGGAGGAGCATTTTGGCCGCCTCGACGTGCTTTTCAACAACGCCGGGACCGGTGCTCCGGCGGTACTGCTGGAGGATCTGGAATACCAGGCGTGGCAGACGGTCGTCGATGTGAACCTGACCGGTGCCTTCCTCTGTACCCAGGCGGCCTTCAAAATCATGAAGGACCAGAGCCCCTGCGGGGGGCGGATTATCAATAATGGTTCGGTCTCAGCCACGACGCCCCGGCCCAATTCGGCCCCTTATACCGCGACCAAGCACGCGATCACCGGCCTGACCAAGGCGACTTCGCTCGATGGGCGCAAATACGATATCGCCTGCGGTCAGATCGACATAGGTAATACGGCTACCGATATGACGCAGCGAATGAACGAGGGGGTTCTGCAGCCCGATGGTTCCAAGCTCGTCGAGCCGAGATTCGACGTAGCCCATGTGGCGCGCGCGGTGGTGCAGATGGCGGAATTGCCACTGGATACCAACGTGCTTTTTATGACGATTATGGCGACGAAAATGCCTTTTGTCGGTCGGGCTTGAGCCAGGAGTGGCGAGAGAGTTGGGGGATGGTCGGGGTCTATGTAGTTCGGTCTGTCTAGTGACGGACACAGGGTATGGCGATTATTCCTTGATGGCCCCCATGGTCAATCCCTGGATTAGGTAGCGTTGCATGAAGCGGATGAAGAGCACGGCCGGGATGATCAACACCGTGGCAATCGCGGCGATCCGGCCCCAATAGACCTGATCGAAGGAAATCTGTCCGGCGATCAGCACGGTGGTGGTCTGCGCTTCGGGCGTACTGGTCAGCAGCGAGGCGAAGATATATTCGTTCCAGGCCCCTAAAAAAGTAAAAATTGCCGTCGCCATCAGCCCCGGGGCTGCCATTGGCACCGTTACGTGCCAGAAGGCCTGCAGGCGATTGCAGCCGTCGATTCGCGCCGAGTCTTCGAGCTCGGTGGGGATATCGAGCAGGAAGCCGCGCATCATCCAGATCGCGAAAGGGGTGAGGAAGGCCGAGTAGACCAGGATCAGCGCGAAATGGGTGTTGAGGAGTTCGAGCGAGCGGACCATGTGGTAGACCGGGATGCCGATGGCCATCGCCGGTATCATGCGCACGATGAGGAAGAGCACCGCTATCAGGGAGCGGCCGCGCATCCGGAAACGAGCCAGGCCGTAGGCCGCCAGCGTGCCGACGACCATGGTGATTACTATTGTACACGTGGTGACGATCAGCGAGTTTTTCAGGTATGAAGCGACTGCCACGCCGGAGGTACCGGTTTCTTTGAAAACGTATTTGTAATGGTCCAGGGTGGGGTTGGCGAGGGGCGGGCTCAGCGGGTGCCCGCCAAAGATCTCGAGATTGGTCTTGAAAGAGGTGATCACTACCCAGTACAGCGGGAGTATCTCGACTGCGCAAAAGACGGCTATCGCCAGGTAGGCGAGCAGCAATTTCGTTCGAGGTATGAGTGCCGAGTTCAGGGGTGGCTCCCTTCTATTCTGCGATCCAGCAGCCGGGTCAGGACGATGGTCAGCAAGACGATGAAGACCAGGAAGACCATCCCGATGGCGGTGGCATTACCCATCTCGCGTAGCTTGAAACCGGTTTGCCAGATAAAGAAACTGAGGCTATTAGTGCTGCGTCCGGGGCCTCCCTGAGTGAGGACTAGGACCAGTTCGAAGACCCTCAGTGCATCCATAATGCGGATTACCAATACCACCAGATAGACTGGTTTGAGCAGGGGTAGCGTAATGTAGAAGAAGGATTGCCAGTTGCGGGCTCCATCGATTTGAGCGGCTTCGAAGGGTTCGCGGGGCAAGCTTTTCAGACCGGCGAGCAGGACGATGGCGACAAAGGGCAGTGACCACCAGCAGTCGATTGCGATCAGTACCCAGGGTGCCGTTGATTTTTGCACTAGCCAGGTCTGATATTCGGCGATGCCGAATTCCTGGAGCAGGAAAGTCATGGTGCCGTAATCGGCATTGAGGAAGAATTTCCAGGTGATGCCAACGGCGACCGGCGAAAGGGCGATCGGGGCTAAGAGCAGGGTGTTGAAGAAGCGCGTACCTCTGATCGGCTGGTGCAGGATCAGGGCTAGGAGAGTTCCGAGCAGGATCTCGATGCCGACGGCGGTCAGGGCGTAGAACAGGGTGAAACCGAGCGATCCCCAGGCGCGCTCATTGCTCGGCAATTCGAAGTAGTTGGCCAACCCGACGTACTCTTCCTTGCCGATGGTTGCCAATTGCCAGTCGTATAGGCTGAGTTTAAATCCCAGCAGCAGCGGGTAACCGACGACCGCTAAGAGCAGAAAGATACTCGGAGCTAGAAAAAGCCAGGGGGTAGTGCGACCTTCATCCATTGCGCGTCAGCGATCAGCCTCTCAGGCGGCCACTGGCCCGGGTGATCGCATCGACGTGGCCGGCAATCCGATTGAGGACTTGCTGAGCGTCGTCGGTTTCGTCGGTGATATAGGGGCCTAATTCTTCCTGCAGTACCAGTTGGATCTCATCCCACTCCAGGGTTCGATTCTGTTGGCCGCGCCCGAGGTTGTTGGATCCGCGTATCGCCTCGAGCCAGGGGTAGGCAGCACGGGCCTCCGGATCGTCGTAGACGCTTTTGCGGGAGGGGTTGAAGTTGACTGCCGAGTTGAGGAAGAACTTCTTCTGCCAGGCGTAGCTATTGTATTCGCGCACCAGAACCCAGGCCAATTCTTTATTGGGGGAATTGGCCGCGATCAGCGAGTACCAATGCCCGGAGTCGCTGGCGCTGATTTTGAGTTTGGGCCAGGGGGCCATGCTCAGGTTTCCCGCGGCCAGCGAATTTTCGCGGTCGTTGTAAATGCCTCCGAGATTGTTCCACTGCGGCAGCATTGCACCCCTTCCCTGCTGGAAAGCCGCGTGGGCTTCGGGGAAGTCCCAGGTGAGATTGGTCGGCGAAGCCCACTTGAGTAGATCTTTGAAAAGCCGGGTTGCAGCCAGCCCGTCGGCGTTGTTGACGATGCATTTGCCGCTGGCATCCCAGAGATAGGTATAGTCCTGGGACAGCCACAAGCTCAACCAGATCTGGGTCAACTGGGTGCCGTTGGGCGAGTACATCAAGAGCAGGGGCTTGTCGCGCCGGGCGTCCATGGCCTGTCCGTAGTGCATGACCTGGTCCCAGGATGCAGGGGGCAGTGCTTGTCCGTGCTCATCGACGAAACCGGCCTGGGCGATTTTGTCGGTTCGGTAGTAGAGAGCCAGCGCGTTAGCGGTTACCGAGAGATTGTAGAGCACGCCATCGACCCGGCCCGATTCGAGGGGGCCGGGCAGGTAGTCGGCGAAGTTCCACTCGGGTGGGGTCAGGTTCGGATCGCGGATATAGCCGTCGATCGGTTCGACCAGTCCCTGCAGGATCAGTGGATAGACCGCGTAGTACCAGGTCAGGTCCATCTCGCCCTGATCGGCGGTCAGCGATAGAGCGATCTGCTGTCCCATATCGGCAACGGGAATCGAGACGAAGCTGATTTTGGCACCGGTTAGATCCTCGAAGTAGGGCTGGAAAAGCGCGAAAGCACCTTCGAAAATCGGCGAAGCTTGCTGGTAGATCGTCAGCGACTTGCCGGCATAGGGCTTGAGGTTTAAGGCGGGTGCCGCCAGGGTTCTGGTTCCGCTGAGGGCGATACCGGCGCTGGCGGCGGCGGTCTTTTTTAGAAAGGCCCGCCGGGCAATGGGTGGAGTGGTCTTTGGGGACGACATCAGGTGATTTCCTCGGGTTTTGTCGGATGAACCGGAGATCCTATATTGAATGGTACAGGTCGCACGGTGTCGTTGCATTGCACTTGGAGTGGCCATCCGTTCGGTTTGTTCTGCGCTTTTTTGAGGTCTCTATTCGGACCTTGTAAGCTAGGAATAAAGAGACGGAAAAAGAGCCGGTTGTCAATTGTCATCGACCTCAGGAGAACGGTAGATGAAAAGAGAGGAAGCCAGCGTCGCTTTATACGAGTGTGGCTATGCGATACTCCCAGGGCCCAGATCTTCGCTACGGGCTCTTATTCTGTGTGCGCATTCGTTTGGGATCGGCGAGCGGGCGACGCCGACTTTCGAGCTTTTGCTGGGCTTTGTTGCCCGGTCGTGGTACAGGACTTAGTTGCGGATGCTGCTCGATGGCGACCAGATCGCCGAGTTTAACGAGCGGGGGCTGCTCTTTTTGCCGGAATTACTGGACGGCGATGAAGCCGCTGTGCTGGCGGCGGCGATGCCGGAGATCCTGGCTCGTTCGGGTCCGGAAATCATTCGCGAGAAAGGAGATGCTGATGCGGCGCGCTTGGCTTTTGGCGCCCATGTCTACTCCGAGTCCTTTCGTCGTCTCTCGCAGCATCCGAGGATTCTGGAGCCGGTGCGCCAGCTTCTGCAAGAGGAGGTCTATTTGCACCAGAGCCGGATCAATCCCAAAGAGGGATTCGGTCGGGGTGCGGATTGGGATTGGCACCAGGACTTCCCGGGTTGGTTCTATGCCGATGGTATGCCCGAACCGCGTTGCGTGATGGTCGCTGTTTTCGTCGATGCGTGTACTCCTATTAGTTCGCCGCTGATGGTGGTACCTGGATCGCAAAGCCATGGCCTTCTCGATTCGCAGCTGCACCGCGACGCGGAGGGGTACGCGCTCTATCACATGGACCACGATACCCTGGCCGGCTTGGCTGACGAAAATGGGATCGAGGCATTGCTCGGGCCGGCGGGATCGGTCTGTTTCTGTCACAGCAATCTGGTGCACGGTTCGGCTAATAATGTCTCGCCCTGGCGACGGGCGATCGCATATCTGATCTACAATGCCGTGAGCAATGCCTGTAGTGGAGAAACACGTGCCTGGTATCAGAATAACCGCGACTTCACTCCGTTGCAGCCGCTCGGCGACGGGTGTCTTCGCAACCTGGATTAGGAGCAACGATGTCTCTGGATTGCGCAACACTCGATCACCGCAGACGTCTCTTCGTCGATATGGCCGATATCGAAGGGCAGGAGAATGTGCAACGGGTCTTCCACCAAGCGGAAAAACACGGCAGTGATCCCGTCCTAAAACAAGAGGCACCTTGGGAGCGGAACGGTGGGATGACGGCGGCAGTGATTTTCGATGCCGAAGAGCAGATCTTCAAGGCCTGGTATATGGCAGGTCATTATGCCGAGGGTCACGAGCACGTGCAATGCCTGGCTAGATCGCACGACGGCATTTGCTGGGAGCGCCCAAATCTGGGGTTGCACGAGGCACTGGGCTCGAAGAACAACAACATCGTCATTCCCTCGACCCATCATCAGGGGCAGGACCACTGGGAGACGATGCTCAAGGATCCGCTCGATCCAGATCCCGTGCGTCGCTACAAGGCCATCGGCTGGTCGAGTTATGATTGGGATGGTCCGCGCTCGGGAATTTACAGTGCCACTTCGCCAGATGGGGTCGAGTGGTCGCATTCGCCGGAACCGATTTTCCGCTACCATCCCCGGCCCGGTACGGACGACCTGGGGCCGGTAGGAGATGCGCAGTCCTTGATGGTCGATCTCGAGCGCCGGTGCTATGTGGCTTTTTTACGCGGCGTGCCCGAGCGATTGATGAGCACCAGCGAAGACTTTGTGCACTGGTCGCCGCCGACGCCTTTTATGGCGCCGTTGCACGAAGAGGAAGCGCTCTACAACAATACTGGTTTCAATTATGGCGCCCACTATCTCGGTATTCTCACCCACTTCGATAAGCGCCCGTTGCAACAAACTCAGGATCTGAAGTTGCTGAGCAGTCGGGATGGGGTGTGCTGGCAGCGAGTGCCGGGCGGGCCACTGGTGGGATTGGGTGAGGTGGGCGAGTGGGATAGGTTCCAATTGATGCTCAGCGGCGCTCCGCCGATTCCGGTCGGTGACAAGCTATATATCTACTATCGCGGCACGGCCCGGCGACACGCCAAGATTCCGCGCGAATTCGATCCGCGGATTGCGGCCGATCAGGATCCGGGGACGATGGGAATCGGCCTGGCGATGCTGCGCCGCGACGGTTTTGCCTCGCTCAATTCGAGTTTTGATGGCGGGCGGGTAACGACCAGGCCTTTCAGGTTGGCCGGAGATCAGTTGTGGATCAATGTCAAGGCGGATTACGGACACTTGACCGTCGAGCTGCTCGACGAAGAAGAGCGGCTCATTCCCGGTTATGACGCTACTGGAGACCTAGCTCTTGTCGAAGACGGAGTAGCGGTGCCGGTGCGTTGGCGCGATGATCGAAAATTGCGCGGATTAGGAGATCGGCCGGTACGCCTGCGTTTTACGCTCAACAATGCGCGGCTCTATGCCTACTGGTGCCAGTAGATATAGAGCCTGCTCCGAGCCTGCGACCGCGAGTCGAATCTAGTTTAGGGCAAATCCCAGAATGTTCCCGTAATACCGGTGATGCCGCGGCTGTTCTTGGCGTAGCTGGTGGTAAAGATTCTCCCGTCGTCCAATTCGACCGAAGAGGTATAACCCTGGTCGCCATCGCGCGTTTGGCGCAGGAGCCAGCTCGTCTCGCTCCAGGTTTGTCCGTTGTCCTCGGAGAGCGAGGCATAGATGCCGAAGGGTTCGAAGCGGCGGCCATAGGTCAGCAGCAATCGCCCGTCGCGCAGCTTGAGCAGGCGCGGACAGGCGCCGGAGCGGATTGGGGTCCGCTGGGGCGCGGTCCAGGTCTGGCCGCTGTCGAGGGATTCGTTGCGCCAGATAAGGCCCCGCGGTCCCTTGGGATCGGCGACCCGGTGCAGGCCGAGTAGGTGTCCGGGTTCCAACTCCAGGACCACCGGTTCGTGATAGTCGCGGGTTTGCGGTCGACCGCGGGCCATAATGGCCAATTCGGTCCAGGTCTGGCCGCCATCACCGGAGCGGTGGAGCACTGCCGAGCTCCGCGTGGCCCGGCCGATGGCGCCGTAGACGGGGATCAGCAGGGTGCCGTCAGCGCATTGTAGCGGTGGTGCACAGGCCTGCATCCCGTCGGCGAAGAGAATGGTGTTTTCCACGCGCCAGGTCAGACCGTAGTTGTCGCTCCAGCACCAGAGACCGCCGACATTGCTGAACGGGTATTCGCTTGGGTGGTGATGGGGGATTCCACTGCGTTCGGCTTCGTTGTTGGGCACGACTTCGTGTGCGGCGAGTGCGCCGCCGACTTTTCCCTTGCCGAGATAGATCAGTCCCAGTTCCTGTCCGCCGCCCGCTGCGACCTGGGCGGCGCTTTCTTTTTCCCAGCTCTGACCGTTGTCATAGGAGCGGATAAGGGTTATTACCGAGCGCGGGTGCGTATGCCGCACACCTTCTTTTTCCCTTGGCGCCTGACGGAAGGCAATGAGCATTTCGTCACCTTCGAGACGGGTAATATGAGGGAAGGCCGAATACGAGGCGGAATCGTAGAAAATCTGCGTTTGTCTGCTTTTGGGTGCTGGTTGGTAGCTGAAATCTGCACGGTCTTCTTTGGTCGGCATCGGTGGTCTCCGCAGCGAATTGGTTAGGGTTGGGGGCGCGCAGCCATGCGTTTGGACCAGTGCTGCTCGAATTGACGGGCCCAGGGATCTTCGCGCCACGAGGGATCGATGCATTCCGAACTTTGCAGAAGGTCGGAACTTTGCGGCTGATAAGAGGTGCCGGCGCGCAGGACCAGTTCGATCTCAGGTCGATCGGGGATACGCTCTTTCAGATCGCCGCGGACAATGGCGATATCGGCGGACCGACCCTGTTGCAGACGGCCCAACTCGGGACATTCGAGGAACTCAGCGGCGGCCGAAGTGGCCGAGCGCAATGCGCCGGTGGGTGAGAGTCCCGCCGCGACCAGGAGCGCCATTTCGCGCCAGAGGCTCTGGCCGGGAAGAATGCCGCCGCAGGGCGTGTCACTGCCCGCCAGGACCGGGACTTCTCTTTCCAGCAGGAGGCTCTGGAAGCGCTGCGCCGCCTCTAATCCGCGTTGCCATTGCGCTCCGAGTTCGGCATCGGGTTCGGCCGCGGACCACGTGAAGAGGTCGGGCGGCATATATCGACGCTCTTCGGGATAGGGCCCCGCACCCTGCCGCATGCGCGACTGGCTATCCCAATAGGCCAGAGTCGGCGTCGATACCAAACCCTTGGCCGCGATCGCATCGGCGACCTCTCGCTGCCGGTCCCAGGTTTGGTCGAAGGCTGTATCGCCCCAGACATAGAGCCAGCCGGGTGGATGATCGGGCCAGATGTCGGCGAGGATTCCGTCGAGATGGTAGAACTCATCGATGCCCGCGTCCCCGGCGGCCAGGACCCCGTTGGCCAGGCAGTGCATGGAGACCTTGAGGTCGGCTGCACGGCTAGCCTCGACCATCGGCTTTATCCATTCGGTGGCGATACTGGCGTAGAGTTTGATGCCGTCTACGCCGGTGGCAGCGGTTTCGCGCACTGCAATGGTGGCGGAATCGGTATCGGTGATCGCTCGGGCGACCACAGGGTGACCCGGAGGCGTGCCATCTAGGAGCGGACCCAGGCAGATAATTCGCGGCCATGGGTGCTGCGGCCATGTCTCGCGGCAGTGCAGGATCCACTGCAGGTCGTTGCCGGTGTCGCGGACGGTGGTCACTCCATAGGCCAGGAAGATCGGCCCCTGCCAGCGCATGAAGTGCATGTGGGTATCGATCAGACCGGGGATCAGGGTGCAGTCCGGATAGTGCTGCACGGGGATCGCGGGAAGAAGGTTGGCGCGTGGTATCACGCTGGAAATCGTGTCGTCCTCGATGATTAGGGCATAATCTTCCAGGAATTTTTCGCCGTCGAAGATCCGATCTGCGGTATAAGCTCTGGTGCGAAGATCCACCGTGCTCATGGGGAAGTCGGTTCGTTTTTAGTCAAGATTTTATCGAGCAGGAATTGCTCCCACCAGCGCGGGTCGAGCAGCTCGGGATCATCGAGGCGCAGGCGGCGAAACGCGGTGATCAGCTCGTCGGGCAGGGTCACCTGAGTGGCGTGCAGGTTTTCTTCCACTTCGACCAGGGTTCGCACCCCGACCAGCACCGTGCCTATCCGGGTTTGGGCCAGGGCAAAAGCCAGGGCTGCCTGCGCCGGACTCAAGCCCAGTTGTGCGTTGGCGACCAGGCGGCGAAATTGCTGCGATCGTTCGCGCAGGTCTGCCAGGCGCTCGGGCAGATAATCGCCGCGCTCGGTGAGGACGCCCTGGAGCAGGACCGAGCGCGCGAGGATGCCGACATTACTCTGGGCAGCCAGGGGTAAGAATCGATCTTCCAGACGCTGGTCCAAGACCGAGTAACCGACCTGTAGAGTGTCGAAGAGATTGGTGTTCAACGCCTGGATCGGCAGGGTGCTGCCATAGGTCGATCCGCCGATCGCGCGGACCTTGCCGGCCTGTTTCGCTGCGTCGAAGACTTCTGCTGCGATCTCGACTTGTGCGAGGAATTCCGCATCGACCTGATGAATCTGCCAGAGGTCGATCCAATCGGTCTGCAAGTGTTCCAGGCTGGCATCCAGGTTGTCGAGCATATGGCGTTTGAGGGCTGTGCCGCTGAGCGGGGTGCCGGTGGAGTCGCTGGTCCCGGTCTTGGTTGCCAGCACCACATCATTGCGGCGATCGCGCAGGGCCCGACCGAGTATCGCCTCGCTAGTGCCATAGGACCTGGCGGTGTCGATCAGATTGATGCCGCCTGCCAGCGCGGCGTGGACGATGCGGATGGTCTCGTGCTCGGAGGGTTGGCCGTAGGCCCCCGGCACCCTGAGACCGTAGTCCATGCCCAACTCGACCGTGCCCAGACTCAGCGGCGAAACGCGAAGGCCGGTACGACCTAAAATTTGCAGTGACAAAAGCGAATTCTCCAGCCGGGTTTATAAGTTAGAAAGTTCGGCTCGTACTTCATCGGCCAAGCCCGCAGCTTCTGCAGCGAAAGCCTGGTCGATCTGGGATGTGTCTCGGGCACCGACCAATACCGAGCTAATACCGGGCTGACCGATGACCCAGGCCAACGCCAGGTCTATCATCGAACGGCCGGATTCCGTCGACTTGGCCCGCAGGCCTTCGATGATATCGAAGTATTCGTCTTTGAAATAGATGTCCTGGTGACCGGGTATGACATCGAAGCGGGTACCTTCGGGGACGGGGCCTTGGCGGCGATATTTGCCGGTGAGAAAGCCGGCTCCGAGCGGGCTATAGGAAACGACGCCGATTTGATGCTCGGCGCAGAGCGGCAAGAGTGCTTCTTCGATATCGCGGACGACCAGGTTGTAGTTGGGTTGGGTCGCCTCCATTCTCGCACAGCCGCTGGCAGCGGATTCCTGCAGAGCTTGTGCGAGTTGGTCGGCATCGTAGTTGCTGGAGCCTATATAGCGGGCTTTGCCCTGCTCGACCAGGGTATTTAATGCATCGATGGTTTCGCTCAGCGGGACTTCGGGGTCCCAGTTGTGGACCTTGAAGAGGTCGATTCGATCGGTCTGCAGGCGGCGCAGACTTTGCTCGGCGGATTCGAGGATGTGTTCGCGGGTCTGGGCACCGGCCACCTTGGTCGCCAGTACGATCTGCTCGCGGTTTTGGCGTTCGTTCATCCATTGGCCGATCAGTTCTTCAGAGCGGCCGGCGGCATAGGCTTCGGCGGTATCGAAGAGGTTGATACCGAGGTCTAGCGCGTGGTCCATGATCGCAAATGCGCGCTGCTGGTCTATTTCGCGACCGAATGTGACACAGCCCAGACCGAGCGAACTCACTGTCAAATCCGTTTGTCCCAGGGGGCGGTATTCCATTGGATCTCCTTCCGTATTCACAGGGTATGGCTCTCGTACGGGGAATTGGCCGCAGAGCGGAACCTGACCGATAGCTTAGAAAAGATTTTTCGAGAACGCAATTGTCTCGAATACACTGCGCCGAAGAAAATCGGCGGTGGCCAGTTCTCGCTCGGGGGCGTGGCTACACGGTTCAAATTTGTACGGGGATTATGATATGCCCGTTAGGCTATGTGGTCGCTGCTGACGGGTGGATCGTCTCCGGAGACGAATCGTTCCATCGTGTTGTGGGCAACGGGGCTGGCGCGGAAGTCGGCGATCCAGGGTTGGCGGAAATAGGCCTGTTTTTCGCGGGGTAATCCGCGCACAACGGCCGGGGGGGTTCTGAGTCGATGCCAATGCGTCGCCAGGTGCGAATAGGCGTTGAGGACGGCGACCCGCGGGGTATTGCGCTGCCATACAGGTCCGGCGTGGCACAGGTTTTCGGTGAAAAAGACCGCGCTGCCGGCGGGACACGCATAAGAGGTCAGGTAGGGACTGCGTTGGCCTGCTTCCAGCGAGAGGTGTTCGGCGTGGATGGGAAACTCGGCTTTGTGGCTGCCGATGAGAAAATGGGTGCTCTGGTCTTCGAGAGCGATATCGGTTAATTCGAAGATGACCCGCACCATGCCGGCATGGATGCGTCCATTCTTGACGCGATATCCGAATATGGGGTCGGCCTGCTGCGGTCCACCGCCGTGGAGTTCACCGTGCGCTTGTCCCTTTTCGCGCCAGATACTATTGCAGTTTTCCAGCCTGATATCGGGACCGATGAGCTCGGTGAGCACGTCGATGACCTGCGGGTGGTCGATCAGCACACTGCTGGGGCCGCCCGGCACATCGCGTTCTGCAGCGGGCAGTGATTGAGGGGTGTGGTGGATCTGGTGGATCTGGTCGACTATGGCTCTGGTTTCGTCCGCAGAGAGGATGGCTGGGCGGACCAGAAAACCGGTAAGGTCGAAGTGGAAGCGTTCTGCTTCGGTCATAGCCATGATTGAATCGTCCTGTGGAATGGAATGTCTAATGGCTGTTGTAAAATGCGTAGCCGACTAGAATCGGGCCTGAATAGTTGGCAAGGTCGAGCTGGAAAAAATACTTTGATCCATCGCGTGTCAATAGCTGCGGATTAAATAGGTGGCACGGAGCCTTAGCAAGCTGGAGGACATGGTAGGTTCCGTGGACCAGTACTTATAAATCGCTCTTGCTCCACGCGATTACAGACTTTTTCTTACCCTCTATAGATATTTTACTAAATCGCGGTGCACAGATTATAGCTGTCTCTATCAGGAGGCTTTATGAAGATCTCTAATGTCGAAGTTATCCGTTTTCGCACCAGGCATCGCGGCCGGCGTGCGGGTTCGCGCTGGGGGTATGGGGTGTGGCTCGATGCCGAGGAGGTCGAGGGTACGGGAGTGATCACCCGGATTTCCACCGATCAGGGCGTTAGCGGACATATGCTCGGTGGCGACAAAGCGACGATGGAAGGGCCGATCAAAGAGTTGCTGGTTGGCGAGAATCCCCTCAATCGTGAGAAGCTGTGGCACTGGATGGATCAGATGTCGACCTTCGGTCACGGTCTTACCGAGCACCAGCTCGGTGTCGTCGATTGCGCGCTCTGGGACCTGCTGGGGCAAAAAGCCGGGGTACCGGTATACCAGCTGCTGGGGGGAACTCGCGAGAAAATCGAGGCCTATGCCAGCACCTATCCGAATCTGGGTGGTCCGGAGGTCTATGTGGATCTGGCACTTGATTGTGTAAAGCGCGGCTACAAAGCGTTCAAAGTGCACGCCAATATCTGCTGGAATCCGCATACCCGGGAGCCAGCGCCGCAACTGCCGGGATTCCCGGCGGAGGATGTGGAGATTTGTCGCGCGGTGCGCGAGGCGGTGGGCGATGAGATCGTCCTGATGCTGGATCCCTTCGGGGTCTATACGCTGGAGGAATCGCTGTGGGTTGCCCGCGAGTTGGAGCGACTCAACTACTACTGGCTCGAACATCCGATGGTCGAGACTCGAGTAGAAGCCTACCGACGCCTGACTCAAGAAACCCGGATCGCGATTTGTTCGCCTGAACACGTCAAGGGAGGGCCCTTCACCAGAGCGGAATGGCTTTTGCAGGGCGCTTGCGATATGCTGCGCGTCGATATGAGTTATGGGGGGATCACCGGTTGCTGGAAGGTGATCAATCTCTGCCAGCTCTACGGTGTGCAATGCGAGTTGCACGGGGTCGGCGCTCCGCACGTACACTTGGCGGCGGCAACGCCCGAAGCGACCTGTCGCTATTACGAACGCGGCCTTTTGCGCGCTGAACTCGACTATGAAGTTCCGCCGCCGCATCTGCACCGGATCACCGATCCGATAGACGATGAGGGGTGTGTCCACGTATCAGAAGATCCCGGGTTGGGCATTGCCTATAACTGGGAATATATCGACGATAATCGCATTTGATTGGAGACTTTGGCGATGAAAATTCGTTCTATCCGAGCTGTACAAGTCGTTTTGCCCAAGAAAGAACCCAAGACCCCGGCCAGACGGGAAAGCTGGCGTCACTCGGCGCCGATCGGATTGCCGATGAACAAGTATCCGGAATTTCCTCCCGGTGTGCCTGGGAAATCGCCGGGGATCGGGGGGCGCGCGGTATGGGTGCAGGTGGTGGCCGAGGACGGGACCTGGGGATTGGGGCGGACCGGATTCGGTGAGCCGGTGGCGGCGTTGGTCGATTTGTTTTACGCGCCCTTATTGGAGGGGCGCGACTTCTTTGCCACCGAGCATCTGAACGATATGATGTGGCGGGCTTCGAAACGGCACGGGTCGCTGGGGCTTTCGGCGTGTGCCCAGAGCGCGGTCGATCTCGCTCTTTGGGATCTGAAAGGCAAAGTGCTCAAGCAGCCGGTTTATCGCCTCTTGGGTGGGCCGGCGCGGGAAAAAATAGAATGTTATTGTACCGGCGACGATCTCGACTGGTCGATGGAACTGGGTTTTGAGCATTTCAAGATCACCAATCCGGTCCATTACGAACAGGGCATGGCCGGCTTGAATATCATGGAAGACAAGGTGGCCAGGGCACGGGAGCAGGTGGGGCGCGATGCCGAATTAATGATCAATCCAGTAATGGCCTACGATGTCGAATTCGCCATTCGCCTGGCCGAGCGGCTGCGGCCCTACGAGTTGCGGTGGATGGAGGAACCACTGATTCCCGAAGATCTGGAAGGACATATCCAATTGCGCCAGGCCGTGCCTTTTATGCCGATTGCCACCGGCGAGGATCACCATACCCGGGTACCTTTCCGCCAATTGGTTGAGAATCGCTGTGTCGATGTGGTACAACCCGATTTGCACTGGTGCGGTGGCATGACCGAAGCCATAAAGATCTACCATATTGCCGAGGGTACCGGGATCAAGAGCAGCCCCCATGGCGGCTTGAATTCGGCCTATGGTCAGCATTTCTGCTACGCGATGCCCGATTGCACGCTCAGCGAGTTCCATCTCAGCACGCCGGTGGGGGTGCCGCTCGAAGAGGTCGCTGCGATACCGGGGGTGTCGGTGCCGAAAGATGGTTATCTGGTGCCTTCAGACGCGCCGGGTTTCGGGTTGGAGATCGCCGAGGATTGGATCCGGCCCTGGGACCATTCACAAAAGGTCGGCGGCGGCACTGATCTGGGTCTTTAGTGTGCCCAGGGGGATAGCCTTCGCTCGGACGTCGCAAAAGATCTTTAGCGGGATCGCGGCGTTGGCGACGGTTCTTTCTCCACTCTTTGTCCACCTTATCTAAAGGCAATCCAATGGCCGACCGTCCCAATATCCTCTTTTTGCTCAGCGATCAGCACTCTTATCGTTTCCTCTCTGCTCTCGCACCTGAACGGGGCGGTGAACCTTGCCGGACTCCGACGCTGGACCGGCTCATCGAGTCCGGAGTCTACTGCTCTAGCGCCTATTGCCAGATGCCCCTGTGTACGCCCAGTCGAACCGCACTTTTAACGGGTAGACACGTTCATCGCGCGCCGGTACTATGGCCCGAGACGCCGACCTTCGCCTCGCATCTGGGCGCGGAGGGCTATGCCACGGCAGCAATCGGCAAGATGCATCTGCCCGGGGCTCGCCAGTACGCCGGTTTTTCCGCTCGTCCCTACGGCGATTTCGCGGCGCCTTCGCCGGGGCACCAGAAAGATCCACTGAGCTTGCCTGGTGTACGCGACCATATTTTCATGCCCTCGATCATCGAGGATGTCGGCATCAGCGATATACCCGAGTCGATGTTTCAGGAGCAATTCGTGGTGCGCGAATCAATGGCCTGGCTGCGAGAGCAAAGCAGTGCCCAGCCAGAGCAGCCATGGCTGCTTTATGCCTCTTTCGTCCATCCGCATTTTCCGATGAATGCACCGCGCCGATTTTGTCAGCGCTATTGGCCCGATGGGGTTACGCAGCCGCGGATTGGTCCTGGTGGAGATGGATGGGAGCACCCGTCTACTCAGGCTGCACTCTGCGCCAATAGCGGTGAGTCGCAGGGGCATTTCTGCGCCGATATAACTCCGGAGCAGACTCTGAGCGCCCGCGCCGCCTATTTCGCCTGTGTTGATCATCTGGACGAAATTATCGGCGATTTCCTGGCGCTGCTGGAACGCGATGGACTTCTCGATAATACGATCGTCGTCTATACTTCCGATCACGGCGAGTTGGGTGGCGAGCATGGTCTGTGGTGGAAGCAGACCTGGCACGAGGCCTCGGTTCGGGTGCCGCTGATCATTTCGACGCCCGAGCATCGCCGCGGCGAATCTGCGCCAACCGTCGTCGATGACCCGGTGAGTCTGGGCGATCTCTTTCCCACGCTCTGTGGACTGGTGGGAGCATCGGTGCCGGAGGGGTTGGACGGTGCGGATTTAAGTGCTGTGGTGCGTGGTGGAGGCGCTGCGGCCATGGTCGAAAGGCCGGGTGTGTTGGTCGAAAATCTCAATGCCTATCCCGCGCCGGGCTTGGAATACCGCATCCTGCGCTCGGCGCGTTACAAGTATATCGCCTTCAACCAATATCAGGATCTGGCTTTCGATTTGCTGGAGGATCCGCACGAGCAGCACAATCTCTTGGGTGAGGCTGAGGGTGCGGTAGCTGAAGAGCTGGAGCGAATGCGGGCGGCGATCTACGCGGATTTTTCTTTTGACTCGGCAGTGGAGTCGATGCAGCGCGAACGGGCCGAATTCATGCGCCGCTATCCGAGTCGGATCCGGCCTGCGACTTCGAACCAGATCATGCGCGGCGATGGGATCCTGGTCGAGGCGGACCAGCCGCTCTACTATCCGGCTATCGCCAGTGAAGATCCGCGTATGGATTTCGCCGACTCTCCGCAGCAATGCAGAGCTCCGCGGAGAGTTCGATGGTCGTCGTAGTTCGGTGCCCCGGGAGTGTGGAACGAGGTTCGGTACTGGCGGCACAACGCAAATCGTCAGCGTTTCTTGAGGGACAAGGCACTGGTCGCGGGTGCGGAGCACTGTTTATTGGTGGCCAGCGCCTTGCCCTTCACTCTTAAAGCGTTAATGTTGGTAAGGAATCCGAAACATGAAAGACACGCCAAGACCTGGCACGATCGGTGAAGAGCAGTTTGTGGTCGGCGAGCAACACGCGATCGATTTTTCTCAGGATGGGATGCCGCAGATCCTATGTACACCGTGGCTGATTTGGTTCCTAGAGCATGCGGCTCGAAATGCTGTATTGCCCCTGCTCGATCCAGGTGAAAGCACTGTCGGTGTCGTTGTTAATGTCGAGCACACGGCGGCGACCCCTGTCGGAACACAAGTCGTTTGTCGCGCGCGTGTGATCTACTCTGATGGACCGCTTATCTCGTTTCAACTCGAAGCACACGACGAGCACGAGAAGATCGCCATCGGTACTCATAAGCTGCGCGTAATTGAGGCAATGCGCCTGGCTAAAAGAGTGCAAAAGAAGACGCAATGAAATGATCGGCGTATCGTCGTTGATATGTGACTTTCAGTACGCCATGTACTCATTTCATCTCGCTCGAACTTAATCAACTGTTCTAGGATTTCATCGTGTACTAATCGGGCTTCGAAGGGATTGCTAATAGGCGATTTGAATTCGGTTTAAGCGGCCCTATTTATCAGGAATTCCATCCTTTATTTAGATATAGGTTATATGTTTCGCACGAGTGGTTTCTATTTCATGTATGATTTTATATGGTTATTTTTAATTGTCTTATAGATGAAGAGGGGGACCATGTTAACCCAAGAGCAGATCGCTGATTACCACGAAAAGGGCTATTTGGGCATTGAGAATGTGTTCAGTGCGGTTGAAGTGAGACAGTTGCAGCAAATTACCGATGCATTTGTCGAGCGATCTCGGACCATAGAAGAAGGTGATGCGATATTCGAATTGGAGCCGGGGCATACGCCGCAGATGCCCAAGGTGCGGCGTATGCGCAATCCAGTGGGGCAAGATCCAGTCTATGGCCAGGCCTTGCGCAACGAGCGAGTTCTGGACATTGTTGCCCAGTTAATCGGTCCGGCAATCCGCACCAATGGCAATAAGCTCAACATGAAGCTATCGGAGATGGGCAGTCCGGTGGAATGGCACCAGGATTGGGCGTTCTACCCCCATACCAACGACGATCTCTTAGCGGTGGGTGTGTGCATCGACGATATGAACGAAGAAAATGGCTGCCTGATGGTTGTGCCCGGTTCGCACAAGGGCAAGATCTACGACCACCACCAGGATGGTTGTTTCATCGGCGCAGTGACCGAGGCAGATTTTGACGATAGCGCGGCGGTGAAGGTCGAATTAAAGGCCGGCGGCATATCGATCCACCATGTGCGCGCCCTGCACGGTTCTCTGCCCAATACCTCTGACAAGCCGCGGCGCCTGATGCTCTTCCAGTATTGCGCGGCTGACGCTTTCCCCATTGGAGGTGGTTTGAGCGATTGGGACCAATTCAACAGCTCGCTTCTGCGCGGCGAGCCTGTCTGGGAGCCGCGGCTGGAAAAAATACCGGTGCGGATGCCCTTGCCCAAACCCGAGCGCAACCAGGGCATCTACGAGCTGCAGACGCAACTGCAGCGCTCGACCTTTAATGCCGCTGTATAGAGAGGAATCTGAGCACCATGGACACAATGCTCTTAGAGCGAGGTTTCACACCACAACCTCTTAGCCCTACACAATATCGCGAACTCGACGAAGACGGTTTTACCCTGCTCGAAAATGTCATCGACCCGGCGTGGCTAGGTCGATTGCGCCAAGCGTTTGAAGAGCTGGTCGAACAAGAAGGGGATCAAGCCGGTGTGGAAGTTGGGCAGGTGAAAGGCGTGCGCCGTCTCTCCGACCTGGTCAATAAGGGCGATGTTTTCGATGCGATCTATTTGCAACCGGCGCTCTTGACCGCGGCGCTGCACATATTCCAGCGACCGTTCAAAGTGCATTCGCTCAATGGTCACGATCCAATGGCCAACGACGGCTTACAGGCCCTGCACGCGGACGGCGGCCAGCCCGCAACCCCCGAGGGCCCGTTTCGCGTCGTCAACTCGATGTGGATGCTCGACGAGTTCACCATGGAGAATGGCGCCACCCGCATCATCCCCGGCTCTCATCGCAAGCTCGGCAAGATCGACGATTATATCGAAGACCGCATGGCCGACCACCCCGAGCAAACCCACCTCCAGGCCCCGGCTGGCTCGGTCGCCGTCTTCAACGGTAGCATTTGGCACGGCTCCTACATCAACCGCTCGGGTCGACTCCGCCGCACTTTGCACTGCGCCTTTATCGCACGCGAATTCGACCAGCAAACCAACCAGCGCGAGTACTTGCGCCCCGAGACTGCCGAACGCCTCTCGCCCCTGGCCTGTTATATCCTCGATGTGGACTAACCGGAGCGGTAGAAATGAGTGATTCATCGGTGCTGCGCACACCGGACACCTGCTTCGACAATTTGCCGCTGTGGGACTACGAGCCGCAGTACTTCACCAGTACACTCTACGGCCTGGAGGTGCGCATTGCGTACTACGACCTCGGCGAGAAGGGAGCCGAGGAGACGATTCTGCTCACGCACGGCATGTCGGCCTGGTCGTATCTCTACCGCCGGATGATCCCGCCGCTGGTCAGTGCGGGGCATCGCGTCATCCTATTCGACCAGGTGGGCTGCGGTCGCAGCGATAAGCCGAGTAGCGAGGAAGACTACACCTACGAGCGGCATATTGGCTGGAACATCGACCTGCTCATCAATCACCTGCGTCTCAAAGGCGTTACCGCGGTGCTCCAGGACTGGGGCGGTCTGATCGGAACTCGTGTCGTCGCGGCATACCCCGGGGCTTTCCGCCGCCTCGTCATTGCCAACACCATGTTGCCTACCTGTGACGACAGCTTCTTCAAGGTCTCGCCCGGGTTCTACAGCTGGAAGACCTTTGCGTTCCGCACGGGACTGAAGGACGAGATCTGGATCGAGGAGCGCGGCGGGCGATGGCCCGGTCAAATCATGGTGCAAAAAGCGGTCGGACCGAGCAACCCCGAGATGGACCCGGCGGAGAGGGCCGCGTACGATGCGCCGTACCCCGATGACATGTATAAAGCAGGTGCGAGGATGTTCCCGGAACTCGTCCCAACGCCGTCCACCGATCCCACCAGCCGTCCGATGATGGCGGAGGCTGAGAACAATGCCGCGGCTTGGGGCGTGTTCCAGCATTTCACCAAGCCGGTGCTGCTCGCGTTCAGTGATGAGGACACCGTCATGGCTGGCGGCGACGCGATCTGGCTGGAGCACTGTCCTGGTACAAAGCACTCTGGCGTAGAGCATGTCACGATTAACGGCGTCGGACATTTCCTGCAGGACGGCGGGGCAGAGCAGCTAGTGGGGTCCATCGCCGCTCTCATCAGCGCCACGCCGTCTGCATCCATTAAATCTTTGCGCGCCGGGCCCCCTGGCGGCGAGGCTGCGATAGCAGCCAAGGCTGCCGCGGAGGCCGCTGCCACAGAGCGAGCGGTAGCGCACGGCGACGTCGGAATCTCAACGCCTTCCGACGGGGGCGTTTCCTTCATCGCACCTGCTCCGGAAGGGCGCACGCCCTATCAATAAGCACAGCGAACGCATATGAGACCCTGTGCGCCGTCGCTGTCTGGGGCAACCAGGCCGGTGTACTCGGCCAGGCAGCGTAAATGCCTGACGAGGCAATTAACGAGCTATAAATAAACACGTCGTTGTTCACTGATTTACGCGCATAAAAAAACGCAACCTCTTAAATGTCAAGAGGTTGCGTTAATGGCGGGGACGACGAGACTCGAACTCGCGACCTTCGGCGTGACAGGCCGACGTTCTAACCAGCTGAACTACGCCCCCATAGTACAAGTGAGGAAACTAAGGGTTGGAGCAGGGATTGTCAATGGTTTAGGAGTTGGCCCGTTCCCAGGCCAGGCCTTCCTTTTTGATTCGCTTGAGCGCACCGCGCATCAGTTGGCGTTTGAGCGGGCTGATGCGGTTGATGAAAAGCTTGCCATCGAGATGATCGATTTCGTGCTGCAGAGCTCGTGCATAGAAGCCTTCGCCGGACGTTTTGAAGGTCTGGCCGTTGAGGTCGGTAGCTTCGACTTCGACTCGGGCATAGCGTTTGACGTCGCCGTAGAGTTCGGGAAAACTCAGACAGCCCTCCTCGCCGATCTGCTCGCCTGCGCATAAAACGAGTTTGGGGTTGATGAGCGCCACGGGAAGGTAGTCGGGCTCCTGGGTCGAGACATCGACGACGCAGACCCGTTTGAGGACTCCGATCTGGGGGGCGGCGAGGCCAACCCCCGAGGCATGGCGCATTGAGTCGAAGAGGTCGCCGACCAGGGTGCGTATTTCATCGTCTACTTCCTCAACGGCAGGGCAGTGTTGGTGCAAAATTTGTGCGCCGAAGAGTATGATTTCTCGTTTCATGTGCGTAAAGGGGTCAGGTCGAGGGCGATATAGCGCAGATCGAGGGCCTCGAGTTTTGAAATCAGGGAACTCCGCAATTCATTGGAAACCAGTGACGCGATTGCGGATTCCTGCAGGCGCAGGATAAGCATCTGATCCCGTTGCTCGTATGCAGCGGGAACGAGCGCGTGCGACTTGAGTATCGGGTCGATCTGCGTAAAGAGCGGTGCGTCATCGGCTTCGATCTTGAGCAGCGTCTCGTTCATGCTGCCGGAGCGGAAACCCCGCAAATCGATGGTGGTTTGCAGATAGCCGATCTCCTCGAAATGCTGGACCAGACGCAGCTGTAGACCAGGGTCGCCGATGAGGCGTTGCAGGTCCTCAACGGGTAGCTCGATGCGCGAGAGGGTCTGGTGATGACGGGCTCGGAATTGGGCAAAGTGGCATTCGTCGCGCAGGTAGAGTTCGGCTTGATCGATACTGCGCAATCCCTCGGCGGTTACGGGGGTTCCGTAGGGGAAGCGCGACGAGAGACAGGCCATGGCTGGGCGATCCCACACCGAGAGCCCCCAGCGCTGAGCCAGCGCGCGCACATCGTCCTTGGTCAGGCCGGCTTCGGCCAGTGGCGCGCGCACGCCGTGGTCTTTGGCTGCTGCGGCCCCGGGGCGGAAGTCGCCGATATCGTCCGCGTTCTGGCCGTAGAGGATATGGGATATGTCCATATCCCGAGCCAGCTGTTGCATGTGGATGAAGAGCTCCTGCTTGCAGTAATAGCAACGGTTGGGCGCATTCTTGGCGTAATCGGGGTTGTCGAGTTCACGGGTCTTGACCACTTCATGGCGGATGCCGAACTGGCGGGTGATCTCGCTGGCGCTTTCCAGTTCGCCGCTGGCGTAGCTTTCGGAATCTGCGGTAACGCAGATTGCGCCCTCGCCCAGGACGCGCTGGGCGGCCACGGCGAGCATCGCGCTATCGACCCCGCCCGAATAGCCAATGAGTGCCCGACCCATCGGGCGCAGCAGGTCATTGAGCTGGGAAAGTTTCTGGTCGAGGGAAAGATCGGTGGTTGCGGTCATGGGATCACTAGGCGGATGATTCGGTCGGAATTGCACAGGGCATGATTGCAGCGTCGATCATGCCGTGGAGGATTTTCTTGTCGGCGGGAAAAACCAGGGCCTGGATACCACAGAGCCGTGGCTTGTCGCCGATGAGATAATAGTACGGGCGCAGCATCACCCGACCCCGCATTGGAACGACCTCGTCGCGATCGAAGTTGTAGTAGCGGATGGTATGGCGAGCGGCTTTGTGGAATTTTTGCAGCACATAGGGTTGTTGCTCGAAGGAGTCGAGCGCTTCTTGTACGCGCTCGGCCCATTCTGCTTCGGGCATGTCGTGGCCGATCGAGACCCCCTTGCTTTCGTAGGCGATATCGGAAAAACCCGAGGGCTTGAGTACCAGTTCGCGCTCTTTCTTGGTCAATTTCTTGAGTGTTTGCCAATCGTTGAGGGAGTTTCCGCCGATCTGGAGGTCGGGGATGGTCGCATGGGGGGGGAGGGGCCTTGAGTCGAGGATCCAGGAATGGGGGATCAAATCGGTCAGAGTGGTGCAGCCCTCCTGGCCCAATTCTCGGCACCAGTAATCCTTGAGCAGTGGGTGGTGGTAGAGTGCGAGCCACAGTTTTTCTTCTAGATAGGCCTTGGGTGGTGGGGTCAGGCGCAAGGCGTTTTTCTTGGCGAAATAGGTAAAGAGCTCAGCTTTGGGGATGTTTTTGAGGTCGAAGAGCTCGAAGAAGCGGTAGGCCACATCGATACGCCAGGGTTCGGGGTGGTCTGCGTCCTGGAGAAAGAGGCCGTTTTCGTCAAAGCGGACCTCGCGCGGATGGGCAGAGCGGGCGTTTTTGCCCGCTTGCTGCAGGCGCTCGACCAGCCACTCCATCTCGCGGCGATAAGACTCGGACTCGTCCGAAACAAAGAGGGCGAAGCTCGGTTCGGGAACCTTGGCCGCAGCGGCAATGGCTTCGTAGAAAGGGTCGATCAAGCCGCGAGCTCCGCCGACGATATCGTAGCCGAGGTCGGCGTAGCACTCCGAGATCTGGGCGGTGAAACCCATGCCGCCGGGAATCGAGTCGAGTTCGACCAGCTTGAAGCCGTGCTCGGTGAGCAGCAGATCGGGGCGGATGATTAGAGGCAGCTGGGACTTGATGCGGTTCCAGTTGCCCATTTCTATCACTGAACTGGGTTTGCCGCGATCGAGATACTCGTGGACCCAGGAAGGTGCGATTTCTCGGCTACTTTGGTGGTAAAGCTGGTTGGAGGCCTTGT
>CAZFMY010000002.1:133532-148241 GCA_964520345.1 uncultured Gemmatimonadaceae bacterium
GAGTATTGCCGAGTTGTTCCAGGTAGCGGTATTGTTCGGGTGAGAGCCAGAAGGGTTCGGGGGAAATCCGCCAAGGTAGATTGCTCTCGGGGTGCAGATTGGCCCGGTCGCCAGCAAATAGCCCTCCGGAGGGAGAGCTCTCGTTGATCTGCAGGCAGAGCGTTTTGGGATCGGATGCAATACTCGGGAGGGACATGAATAGGCTTTCCAGGAGACGAGGGTTTAATGTAGGACAAACTGAATCTTTGGTCAACGTTCATAAGACGTAGAATCCGGGCGGGAAATACGCGACACCTTTTGATAATGGTCCACCGATCCTATATTTGACCTCCGGCAAAGGAGAGTGAGATATGGAGCTGAGAGGCAGACGTTGTTTGGTGACGGGTGGTGGCCGGGGCATTGGTCGGGCGATTGCGCTGGCTCTGGCCCGGGAAGGGGCCCGCTTGGCGCTGATGGCGCGCACCGAGTCGGAGTTGGATAAGACCGCGGCTCTCCTCTCGTCGATGGGGGGTGAAGCGCTGAAATTGAGGGTAGATGTGGGGCGGCGCGAGGAGGTGGATGAAGCGATTGAAGAGATACTTGCCGGTTGGGGAGGGGTCGATGTGTTGGTCAACAACGCCGGTATTCAGGGCCCGATAGGGCGGGTAGAGGAAGTGGATCCGGAGGACTGGATGCAGGCGCTACAGGTGAATCTGGGCGGTTGTTTCTACTGTACCCGCAAGGTTTTACCGGCGATGATTGCACAAGGTTATGGCAAGATCATCAATCTTTCGGGTGGTGGCGCTGTTGGACCGCGCCCTTTCTTCAGTGCATACAGTGCCTCTAAGGCCGGGGTGGTGCGTTTTAGCGAGAATCTGGCCGGGGAAGTGGCCGAATACGGCATCGACGTCAATGCGATCGCTCCGGGTGCGGTCAATACGCGGATGCTCGATGAGCGGTTGGAGGCGGGCGCGGTGGTGGGCGCAGGGGAGATGGATAGCGACCAGCAGCTTCTGCGGGATGGCGGGACCGATCCCGAGTGTCCAGCGGCGCTGGTGGTGTATCTGTCTTCACCGCGCTCGGATGGGTTGACGGGTCGGCTCCTGGCTGCGGTTTGGGATCGGTGGGAGGACTTCGATATCGAGGCGATAATGGCCTCGGAGAGCTTTACCGTGCGGCGTTTGAAACAGGAGCATTGCTGAGTGTACCGAGTGGGAATTGTAGGGGCTGGTTCGATAGGTCGGCGGCGGGCCGAAATTGCTCGGGCGCACCCCGATACGGAGGTGGTTTTGGTCTGCGATGCACGTGAAGAGAGCGCAGCTGCACTAGCGGCTGAATGCGATGCCGACGTTGCCGCGACCTGGGAGGAATTGGTCGCCGCCGACCTAGACATCGTGGTAGCGGCAACTACCCACGACGCATTGGCTGAGATCAGCACTGCAGCCCTTGCGTCCGGCAAACACGTGCTCTGCGAGAAACCGTTGGGGCGCAATCCAGTTGAGGGTCGGATGGCCGTCGCTGCGGCTGAGCGGAGCGGTTGTTTGCTCAAGGTCGGCTATAATCACCGCTATCACCCGGCGATTCAGAAGCTGTACCAGGTTTGTGCTGCAGGGGAGATCGGTGCATTGATGAGCATTCGCGGTTGTTATGGTCACGGTGGTCGTCCCGGCTACGACCGCGAGTGGCGGGCGATTCCCGAGAAAGCCGGTGGTGGCGAACTCCTGGATCAGGGGGCTCATCTGATCGATTTAGCGAAGTGGCTCCTGGGAGATTTTGCAGAGGTCAAGGGGTATGCGGAAACCCATTTCTGGGATATGAAACCCCTCGAGGACAATGCCTACGGGCTCTTTCGCACTGCGGCGGGACAAATCGCCTCGCTGCATGTGAGCTGGACGCAATGGAAGAATCTCTTCTCTTTCGAGGTTTTCGGCCGCGATGGCTATGTCGCTGCACGGGGTTTGGGGCGCTCCTACGGAGCTGAGCATGCCGTGGTGGGGCGCAGAAACCCCGCGGGCGGAGCACCCGATCTCGAGCGTTTTGATTATCCGCAAGAAGATCGTTCATGGGAACTGGAGTGGGCTGATTTTTTACGCGGTGTCACCGGCACTGGTGCTCCATATTCGGTGGGAAGGGAGGCTCTGGGGACTCTAGAGTGGATTTTTCGGCTGTACCGGGCATCGGACGAGGGCCGAGCGGTTCGGCGGGAAGAAGCTCCAACTATATAAGTGAGAATAGTTTAGGGGCAAATCGAACCGGGGCGGGCTCCGTCCTGGTATTTTTTTTTGTTCCAGAAGTGTTTTTTTTTGAAAATTTCTTTTAAAAATTCGTACATTCATAGACCATATTATGGAGATTTTAAGGTTTGAATTTTTGGATTAATTGCCTACTGATACTTCGTGCTTTGAATAGGAAGGAAGGGAAGCGTATCGGCTGAGTCACTTACCGCTACATCGCGAATTAACTGCGTATATACATTATGACCCTTAAACCCCGCAGGAAGTGCTATGAGAACGGACCAGAATGCTGCTCAATTGGAGCGTATCGCGATCGCTTATAGGCGTCTTGCAAATGCTATGATTCTCAGTACTTTACGTGAGATATCTAAGATGGATGAGGTTGAGGAACCCCCGGATAGCACTCCGGAGATGGCCTTTGTCGAGAGCCAGAGAATAGATCCCTGGTGCGAATTGGCCGGTCTCGAACCCGAAGTTGTGCGGAGAGCTGCCAAACGGTTGGTGGAGCAACGACCCTTTTAAGATTGAAGCAACGATACGAAAAGCCCCGGGATGATTCATCCCGGGGCTTTTTGCGTTTTAGCGGCGGGCGCTGAGGGAGGCGCGTTCGGCGTAATTGAGAATGCCGCGCACCACTTTTTCGGCATCGCGGTGGCGCAATTGCTCAAAGCGCAGGGCCCAGACATGGTCGCGATAAGCCAGGTTGCGGAGTTCGATAAGCACCTTGAAATCGGCGGGATTATTGCGCAGAACACCTAAGCCCTGGCCTCGGATACGAGAACCGGCTCCCAGGGCGGGAAGCAAGGATTGGGCGAATTGGCGCGAACGGCGGTCGAGGTTGCGGCCATCGCGGCTCGTGTAGAAGAGCACCAGTGGTGCTTCAGGTGCTTTGGGATCGATATCGGCGTGAAAGGAGAGAAAAATTCGTCGGCCCGGAGCAGCTCCGGCAAAAGCCTTGCGGGCGATGCGCACCCGGGTCGCTAGATTGCCGCCGCGGGGCCAAGCCCTGCGCTTGTCCGACTTGTTGTGAATGGCCGAGTTGTACACTTCGTTCTTTTCGTTGACGAAGGTCTGGGTAGGTCGCGTGTTATGGCGGATCAGGTGGTTGGGGCTGAGTAGGGTGATCGTGGCCTGGGCACCGTGCAGTCGCAGCAGTACATAGACTCGCAGTGCGATATCGTAGACGTATTCGTCTTCGACTACGTAGAGTGTGTTGCCATTGCCGTCGAGCGTGGGCACGACGGCGCCTGGGTCGAGACCGCCATGCCCCGGATCGAGGACGAGATGCCAGCCCTCTAGCTGATCGCTCAGACGGCCCAGGCTTGCGACTTTGCGCTCGAATGCTTCCCAAAGGCGTGCGGCTTGTCGGTAGGTTCGGTGCGGTGAATGTGGATGGCCCTCGTAGTAGGTTTTGCTCGGCTGGTGGGTGTTGCGGGGGCGGGTGGTGTAGTAGGGACCGTTGCCGAGTTCAATTTTGGTTGCGCCGGTTTTCTCGATCTGATGGAGGGCATTCCAGTCGATATCGGAGAGTTCCAGCCAGTGGAGTGGGCGGACCTTGAGTTGATCGCCCGGATGGATGAGAGGGCCCGGCAGGTTGTTGATACGGGTTATTTCAGCTACGCTCATCTGGTGCAATCTGGCGATTTGGCCGAGATAGTCTCCTGGTTGAACCGTATAGGTTGCCAGTCGCGGTGTCGGCGCGCCGCTGAGTGTGAGTTCCTGGCCGGGGTATATGCGATTTGAATTTAGACCATTGAGTTCTTTGAGTCGGTCGACGCTGGTGCCGTAGGCGCGGGCGATTTCCCAAAGAGCATCTCCGCGCTCGACAATGTGGACGGTACCGGTCACATCCTTGAGACGCAGTTTCTGGCCGACGAAAATCCGGTCTCCTGCTATGCCGTTGAGACGGCGCAAGGTCTCGACTTGAACGCGGTAGTGAATGGCTATTTCCGAAAGGGTTTCCCCTGCTTGTATTACATGGACGGCTTCTTCGAGGGGTGAGGGGCGTAGGCGAAGTTTCTGTCCGGGCTGGATGGTATCGCTCTTTAGTTTATTGAGCTGGCGCAAAAGCCTTAAGCCTACGTCGAAGCGAGTGGCGATCTGCGATAGAGTATCGCCGGGGCGGACGGTGTATTCGCGCGGTTCTTCGTACTCGGAGCTGGTGGGTTTCGAGGGTGGGGGCGGGTCCTCGCCAGTCCGACTGCTGCGATGATCAGAACGTCGGCCGTGGGCTCCTTGTTTGCCAATGGCGAGTTGTTGTCCGGGTTGAATGGTATCGCTTTTGAGCTGGTTGAGGGTCTTGAGTTGGCCCAGGGTCAGATCGTACGCAGCAGCTATTGAGGAGAGTGTCTCGCCTGATTTGACGATGTGTACCTTCTTAGCTACAGAACTCTTCGCTTGATTTGCGTTCTTGGCACTTTGTACCGGGGCGGATAGGCGGAGTTTTTGCCCGAGTTGGATGGTATCGCTTTTTAGTTGATTGAGCGTTTTGAGCCGACTAATGGGTAGTGAGAAGCGCGCAGCGATCTCTGAGAGATTGTCGCCGGAGCGGACGATATACCAGTCGCCTTGCTGCACTGGCAGCCAGATCTTGAGACGCTGGCCGACGCGGATCCGATCGTTTTTGAGCGTATTCCAACGATATATTTGTGCGAGGGAAACGCGGTAGTGCTCGGCGATGCCGGAGAGCGTATTCCCCGTTCTAACCACATGGATGAGTGGGTCCTTGCGTTCGGCAGCCTCCAACGTGAAGGCGCAAACCAGGATTGCCGTCAGGATATAGATCGGGCGAGACATGGTGTTCGCGTTGGTGACAGGGAGGGGTGAGGTCTCGTAAGTATAATATTATTATGGTTCTAGCGCAAAGAACACTTGCTCCGGGTAGAAGGAGGACCTATACTTGCGCTCTGCGCGCTTGAGTATGCCGCTCTTCTATTGTCCGCAGAAGACGGTCTCCGCAAAGGATTTTTTATGAGTGAAGCTGCACTGCCTTCTGTCGATCTAATCCTCAAGCAGGTCGATGACCTCTTAGAGGATTATAGTCACCCCTATGTCGTAGGACGAGTGCGCCGAGTTGTCGCCGAATTGCGTCGCCAGGTGCAGGAGGGTGCCGAGGGTTTGGATCGGGCGGGATTGCTCGCCCGGGCCGAGCAGGAGGTGCGCTGCACTATCGAGGCGGCGACCGAACCGAGTCTGCGTCGCGTCGTCAACGCCACCGGTGTGATTTTGCACACCGGGCTGGGTCGGGCGCCGCTGCCCGAGGCGGCACGGGAGGCGGTTGAGCAGGTGGCCGGGGGCTATTGCAATCTGGAATTCGATTTAGAATCGGGTAAACGCGGCGAACGGGTATCCCATGTCGAAGCGCTGATCTGCGAAGTGTCAGGCGCTGAAGCCGCGGCGGTGGTTAACAATAATGCGGCGGCAGTGCTCCTGCTCCTCGACACGCTGTCCCGGGGGCGGGAAGTGGTCATCTCGCGGGGGCAAGAGGTTGAAATCGGCGGTTCGTTTCGCATGCCTGATATCATAGCGTCGAGCGGGGCACGACTCCGCGAAGTCGGTACGACCAACCGCACCCATTTGTCCGATTACGAGCGCGCACTCGGGCCTGAAACCGGGGCTATCCTGGTGGTGCATCCCAGCAACTACAAGGTGCAGGGTTTCACTGCCGAGGTTGCATTGGAGGATCTGGCTGCCTTGTGCCGGAGCAAGGCCATTCCTCTGGTTTACGATCTGGGTGGAGGAGTTCTGGTCGATTTGGAACGATGGAGTTTGCCTCCGGAGCCGGTGGTGTCCACCAGTCTCAAGGCCGGGGCCGACCTGGTCAGTTTTAGCGGCGACAAGGTGCTGGGAGGGCCCCAGGCTGGAATCATAGCTGGGAGCCGGGACTACGTGGAGCAGGTGCGGCAGAATCCGCTGATGCGCGCTCTGCGTTGCGACAAGCTGATCTATGCTGCGCTCGAAGCGGCGTTGGGGCTCTATCGTCTGCCGCCAGAGAAGTTGGCTCAGGTACTACCGACCTTGGAGATGATGGGCGCAGAGATCGCAAGGCTAGAAGCACGGGCGCAAAAGCTGGTCGCCCAGGTGTCTGAAGCGGATCGTCGCAAACTGGGAATTGGCGTGGTAGAGTCGCAGGCTCAGGCCGGCAGCGGAGCCCTGCCCCTGGCCGAGATACCCAGTCGAGCCGTGGCTATCCGGCCTGCTGATCTGGGACTTGAGCAAGTGGCCAGGCGTCTGAGGCGCGAGGGGGTAGTCGGTCGGGTGGCCCAGGGTCAGCTTTTGCTCGATATGCGCACGGTGCGCGATGCCGAACTAATGTGGATCGGGCGAGCGCTAGCTAAGATCTCCCGATCGTGAGGGCCGATTCGTACAGGTTGTTTGGCCGGGAATCTCCGGGCTATGGGCGCAACCGGTCCGGGCAGCGTTTTCTCTATACCGGAGACTGTACCCCTGACGTCGGCATTGGGATTGAAGCCTAGACAAAGGTGTCTTCGCTGATTTCGCGAATGATGTTGATTTGTCCTTGTTCTTCGAGTTGGCGAACTCTCTGGACGATCTTGAGTTGCACGTCCTCGACCTCGGAGAGTCGCATCGGGCCGAGAAATTCCATTTCCTCTTCTATATAGTTGCGCACTCGATCGGACATATTGCCCAGAATCTTTTCCTTGACCTCTTCACTGGCTGTTTTGAGCGCGATGACCAGGTCTTTCTGCTCGACTTCGCGCAGTACGACCTGAATTTCACGATCAGTTAGGGTGTCCAGATCGTCGAAGACAAACATCATGTTGCGCACGGTTTCGGCGACTTCCGGATCTTGTGCATCGAGTTTTTCCAGTACGTTTCTTTCGACTGTAGAGCCGGTCAGGTTGAGCATATCGGCGACGGTCTTTGGACCACCCACGTCTTGATGACCGCTCAGGATTTCTCCGAGGTTCGTCTCGAGGCTCTCCTCGATCTGTCTGAGAACTGATGGAGTGATATTGTCCAGGGTCGCGATGCGGTAGGAGACTTCAGCCTGCACGACTTCGGGCAATTGGGATATGATCCCGGCGGCCTGTACCGCTTCTAATTGCGAGAGGATCAGCGCGATGGTCTGGGGGTGTTCGTGGCTGATAAAAGGGGCGATCTGTTCCGGAGGGACGTTCTTGAGCATCGAAAAGCCGGAACTGGTATTGCTATTGATCCGATCGAGTATTTCCTGAGCTTTGCGGGATCCCACAGCGCGCTCGAGGGCTTGACGCGCGAAGTCTGTACCGCCCTGTGCCACCCATTCGCCAGCAATGAGGTGTTGCTCGAATTCCTCGAGTATCCGGTCTTGTATCGCGGTGGGTAGATTCCTGAGTTCGGTGATGATCTGGGTCATCTCTTCGATTTCAAAGTCGGCCAGATATTTCATGATCTCGCCGGCGGTCTCTTCGCCGAGGGCTACCATGAGAATGGCCGCTTTTTCGCGCGAGGTTAGTTCCTCTTCCTCAAATTGGGCTTTTTTCATCTTTTCGGTCATGGCAATTCTTTCCACAAAGCGTGCTCCGATAGGGAAAAGGATTCCGAATCGCGTTGAGCAATGATTGGTTTAAATGTCATTAAATGTTATAAGCTTATTATTTATATATTCTTATATGATTTCTACGTCAGGGATGTGATCCTGGTCTTGATCAGAAGATGCAAAATAGGGGCCAGGATACCTCCAAGACTCTTTTGGACTTGCGTTATCCCGGGCTAGGTTTTAAGTTTAGGTCCGTGTAATTGAGAAAGATCCCCTTCCCTTTAGTTGTTCCCCACATTTACCCTAGCACCTCCCCTAGAGGTGAATCTTATGGGCCCGGATACCTATGCCGTGGCGCAGGCAGATCAACTGCTCTCTCTGCCTGGTTTTTCGATGGCGGAAATCCAGCGTGAACTCCTAGCCGAGTTTTTGCGCAACCCTTTTCTCGATGACGATCTCCAGGGACTTGCTCTGCGGACCGGTTTGCAACGGGACGAATTGCTGGAGGGTCTCGAAGTTCTCGTGGAGGTCGGTTTGCTCAAAGACGCGGGTCGGCGCGGTTTTATGCTGGACCTCGAGCGGCTTGATCCCGAGGTGGAGAATGCGGATAAAGTGCTGGTCCTGCCCGGGGGGGCTCCAGGGGATGAGGAGCGGAACACCGGGATTCTCGGATTGGTCGATTGGTTGCCTTTCGGAGTAGCGCTGCTGCATCCAGAGGGGTCGCAGATTACGGCTAATTCAAAGATCGGTCAACTCTTAGGGCTGGCAGCCGATGAGATCAATGCTGAGGCTTTAGCTGCGCGTACGGGGTGTGATCCCGGTCTGGTTTGTGCCGCGGGGACGGCGACGACTTTCCCGCTTGAGGACGGCGCCTTGGAGGTGCAGGTACATCCCTGCGAATACGCGGGCAAGCGGGCTGTGCTGGTCATTGTTCAGGATCAGAGCTTGCAGGATGAGATTGCCCAGGTTCATGTGCAAATTCAGGAGGAACTTTTCGGCCAACTCCGCAGCGAGGTGGCTGAGCCCTTGAAACTGATCCGGGCGTATTTGGAAAATCCAGATGCGGCTAATCTGGGCACGTCGCGTGCCGCACTCGAGCAAATCGATGTTTTTCTGCAATCTTTTTTTCTGCAAGTTCGGTCAAAGAACGGATCTGTGTAGGATCGACTCGTTGGGAGGTCGAAGACGATGGTTCTGGATATACGTCATTTAAGCGAAGAGAGCGCTCCGGTCGTTGATGCATCTCCGGTTGGTCCCGATTTGGACCAACTATTAGAGGATGCGATGAGTGTACGATCTGGCGAACAGGCCCGAGCGATCGAGGAACTGCGTCTGCTGGTACCGAGCGAGACCGGTGTGGAGCGGCTCTTCGAAATCGCAGAAGATTTGGATGATCGCCGTCGGCTGGCAGCGATTCAGATGTTGGGTTATCACCGTTCCTGGCTGGCATCGCCCAGGGCGATGCGCCGGATAATGGAGTTGGCTCACAGGGAGCGAGATCTCAGAGTTGCTATAGCGCTGGTCTGGGCGTTGCGCCAGTGCGATGAGGCGGCCGAATTTCTGGGTCACGAAGATAGCGCGGTGGTTCGCGAGGCGGTGTTGGGGACTCCGGTCAGTCGCCAGGCTCTGGTTCCGATTGTAGGGGCTTTGGTGGCGAGACTGCCGGTGGATCTGGAGTCTATACTCCTGGGTAAGTTTCGCAATATACATCCTTCGCTGGTGCGCTATATGGTCGATCGGCTCCTCGAGTCGCAGCCCGGAGAAAGTCTGCTTCGCGTACTCCTGGCGAGCCTTCCGCAACTTCCGCTATTCGAGCTTTTTGTCGAGATGGGGCAAACTCCGACGCAGGTCTTTGCCGATGCCGAACAAGCGCGTGTCTGGCAGCGGATGGCGCGGATTGCCGCCCAGAGTTTGCAGGAGGGGCCGTCGACCGAACTGATGCGCCACCTACTCAGCCGAAGCGGTGAAGACGAGTCCTTTGCTCGGCGCCATGCTCGTTTTTTACAGCGCACAGTGCAGCAAACCGACTCGTCGCTGGGGGCTGATTTGATCGGTCATCTCGAGCGGCTGACCTTCCGGGCCTCGGAAGACAAGGTGGCCCGTCTGGCCCAGCTTTTGGTTGGATTGAGCGAGCAACTCGATGGCGAAGCGGGTCACCGAGCGGCAACGCTTTTAGAAGATTGGAAAGGCCGTTCGGCTGCGCTCAAACTCAAGATTTATCACCTCGAGCAGGGAATTAGCTAAACTCAGTCCCGGTGCGATCTCCCAGGGGCCGTTCGCCGACGGGCGAACGGCCTTTTTTATTTGTGCGAACGCCAGAGTAGCAACAGGGCTAGTCCGGCGAAGAGCAGATTGGCGATCCAGGCGCCCAGCCAGGGTGCGAGCACTTGGTTCCAACCCAGAGCCTGGCCGGCTTTGACGCAACTGTAGTAGACGAAGCAGAGCAGGATGCCGAGGCCGAAGCTATTGGCCAGGCCTGTGCGGCGGGCGTTGGCGCCGAGTGTGGCTCCGAGGATAATGATGATGAAGTTGGTGAGGGGAAAGGATATTTTCAAGTGCAGGTCGACTTGGTGGCGGATGGCGTCCTCGCCGTTGAGAGTGGCGCGGGCGATATAACTTGCCAACTCGTCGTAGTTCATTTCTTCGGGATCCTTCTGCTGGCGGGTAAAATCGACGGGGCGCAACGAGAGAGCCGGCAATGAAAGGGTATCGAATGAAGAGGTTTCTATGGCTCCTTCTGGGCTAAAGCGGAAACGACGACCGTCGAGGAACCGCCAGGCCTTGCCCTGCCATTCCATGTGTCGGGCCAGAATGCGTTCGAGCGGGACGCTGTCGCGCAGGTGTTCCCAAGAGACTTCGTTTGCTCGTTGATTAAGGGCGTCGTAACTGCGAGCATATACCAATTGACTCCCGGTGTCCTGGAGCAGAACCTGGCGCCGAGATCCATCGTTGCGGTGGTAGGATTTTATCTGGTCGTTGATCTCCTGATACTTGTACGTTGCGCCGGGAACCACCCGATCGGTAAAAAAGAAGGCCAGTATTGAGACGGTGAGGCCGCAGAAGAAGACCGGAGTCAGCAGGCGGTAGAATCCAATGCCGGCGGCCTTCATGGCAGTGATCTCGTTGCGATGAGCCAGGCTGGTCAGGGCGAATAAAGAGCCGAGGAGTGAAGCGATGGGCAGAACGAGAATAAGCCAGTAGGGAACTCGGTAGGCATAGTAGAGGAGAATCTGGCCGGGCCGGGCTTCGAAGTCGATGAAAGTGTCGATGTTTTCGGTAAGGTCGATGATTACGGCGATCAGCAGCAAACTGGCGAGAGAAAGCCCGAGACAGAGGAGGAAACGCCGTATTAGATAGAGATCTAGGGTGTGCATCTCAAGGCTTTCCCGCAGTTCTGGGCCTGGCGCGGTCGTAGGCGATAATTCGCAAGAGCCCCCACCCTGCGATAGCGAAGACCAAATTGGGGGCCCACATGGCCAGGGTTGGGTCGATGTATCCGCGGTCGGCCAGTTCTTCGCCGCCGATGAGGAACATCCAGTAAATCCAAAAGAAGAAAAGACTCACTCCGATCGAGACTGCTGCGCCTCGTCGGCGGATAAGCGCACCCAAAGGGGCGCCAATGAGTGCGAAGACTAGACAGGCTACGGGAATAGAGAACTTCTTGTGGATTTCGACCTGAAATTCGTTGATCCGTGCCTCTCGGTTGTCGATGAGCCGCCATTGTCGGCGCAGTGCCTCTCTGGTTTGCTCTGCTTCCTGGTTCAGGTCGAGCGGGGGGGGGGCTTCGGCTGATTGGTTGTCTGTCGGCCCGGCTGCGCCAGGCAATGGGTCCGCGAGAAGGTCAATATAGCGAGTGACGATTGAATCGAGGCGACCGTAGGCTCGTTGCTGTTCGCGGCGGCGCTCGGCAACAGATCGTCGCATGGTGCCGATATCCATCTCGCGATCGCTGCGGTAGGACGAGTTGCGGCGCTCGTAGCGACGTCGAGGATCCTTGATGTGGAGCACCTGGCGGTCGGAGGAACTGTAGAGGAAACGATCCTCGCTGCCGGATTCTAATCGCTGCAATCGGACTTGGTCTAGCTCGAGACGCACGTAGGAGCCATCGTCAAAGAGGGCGACACGACCTTTGGGCGCATGTAAGACCACCGGTGGACCTGGACGCGAGGCGTCGTAGAGGGTGATCCCAGCTAATTCGTTTGTTGCGGAGTCGATCTGGCGGATCAGTAGGTGGTAATCACCCAGGTTGGGGATGAAAACGCCTTCTTTCTCCTTGAGAACCAATGCCGCTTTCGTGCGTTGTAGGCTGGAGGCCAGGATCCGGGCCTGGTGGTTGCAGTCGGGAAGAATCTGGTCGTTGAAGAGAACCATCAACAGGCTGAGCAGGGCAGCAGCGACCAGCACCGGACGGAGGAGTAGAAAAAAGCTTACTCCGCAGGCCTTAGCCGCGATGATTTCTCCATCGGCAGCCAGGCGAGCAAAGGCCATGAGTACTGCGATGAGCACCGCCATAGGGGCGGCCAGGGCGACGATCCAAGCCAGGTTGAAAAGCAGAAGTTGGCAGGCGGCCAGAGGGGCTAGCCCCTTGCTCAGCACCTGGTCCATCGTTTGTAAAACGACATCGAGGATCAGGATGAAGAGAATGAGTGCAAAGCCCATCACAAAGGGCCAGCCATGCTCTTTTAGCACGTAGCGGGATAGTGTGGTCAATGGCCTCTGCGGATAGCGACAGTGTGTTGAAACGGATACGAGAATGTGGGGTAGTGCACCCAGGGCGGCCGGATCTAAGTGGGGTAAGTCGCGTTATGCCATGGGGCCGATCTAACTAAATATAGCGACTTGGGTCACGATTGAAAAAAACTGTGCTTTGCGCCGCGTGCTAGGAACGATTTTTGCAGAGTCTTACCTTGAAATAATTGCAGCCTGGTGCTATGTTTCCAAGGAGTTATCGAGGTATTGGTCGGGCGGACGACACTTCCCTTTTCCCCTGGGTTTCGGAGATAGCCTATCGCGTCTGGTTAAGATCTTGCGGAGCCGCTTCGCAAGTAGCGCTCGTTTCCCCGTCGTTCGGATTGCTGAGTGCTGGGTGAATGCTGCTGTACTTTTTACAAAGCTGGTATAGACGTCGATGATAACGGGTGTGCATTTCGAGGTATTTCTCCCGCATTCCATCCAGGTGTTTCGTTATGTCTCATAGCACGCGTTGGTGCGCGTGGCTTTGTTTTCCCTTGTTTGCGGCGGTGACCTACGCTGAGCCCGGTCTGCATTTCGAGCCTCTTTACGGCTTGCTTTCCGAGCGTTTCGCGGCAAGAGAGCAGACCGCATTCATCGCAGGCCGACCGCTTTTGTCCGATCGCAGCCGCGGCATGATCGAGCATCAGGTCGACGTGGATTCGCTGGGAATGACCCATTACAGCCGTCGGATCAGTGGTTTTTCGCAGGGGCCAACGATCACTGTGGAGATGGATGACTATTTGGGCTTGGAGTACAGGGCCGAGCAGCGGCAGATCTGGCACAAGCTGATTCGCCGCGATTTCCGCAGTGCCTCTCTAGATCAGCGCCGGCGCAAGGGGAGTCGCTTTGAGTGGACGGTGCCTTTCTCTGCGCCCAAGCCCCTGCAGCGTTTTATCGGCACCGAGGGACCCAGCCTGCGGCTTAACGGATCGCGCACAATCATCATATCGGGCAAGAGCGAATGGACGGTGGGCGAAGTGCAGACCTCGATCGGGCGGGCGTCCAAGTTTCCGGCGCTGGCTATCGATCAGGAGTCCAATTTCACGGTGGAGGGCAAGGTTGGCGAACTGATCAATGTGCGGATCGATCAGGATACCGAGAGTCTTGGTTCGGCTTTTAGCTCCAATTTGGGCGACCAACTGGCCAACCAGATCAAACTCGACTACAACGGCGAGGACGATTCGATTTTCCAGGAGGTGCAGGCCGGCAATACTACGCTGGAATTGCCCAATACTCGCTTCGTCGGCTTTAGGCAGCAGAACAAGGGCCTCTTCGGTATCCGCGCTAAGGGACATCTTGGTCCATTTGCTTTTACCACGGTTGCCAGCCACGAAAAAAGCAAGTCCAATCGTCAGACCTTCAAGGGTGGTGCGGCGGTCGATACGTTGGAGATCAAGGATTATCAGTATATCCGCAATACCTACTTCTACCTGCATGAGTTCTACCGCGCCAATCTGCTAGATTTCCGCCAATTGCTCGAGGGAGCACAGTTTAGTCCGGAGAGCTTCGTCGATATCAACCGGCTTGAAGTCTATATCAACGACTTCAATACCAACAACGATGCCGAGCTCTTCGCCCGGCCGGGCACTGCTTGGGTCGACCCCTCTGATACGTTGGGAACCAGCGAGATTCAGTGTTTCGACGCGGCGGGCGATCGGTTGCAGAACAGCGGCTGTTTTGAAGTGGGAACCTGGCATCGACTGGATCCGGACGATGATTATTCGATCGTGGCCGAGGCCGGCTATATCATCCTCAATCGCCCGGTATCCGAAACCCACGCGATGGCAGTGCACTTAAAGCCCCTGGGGCCGGACTTCGATGGGCCGTTGCAGCGCGAGACGGCTCGGCTCAGCACCAGTACGGAAGCAGATTCGCTAGAGCTGAAGCTGATCAAAGTCCGCAACGCGCGGCCTGGTTTTCCGACCTGGAACCTGGAGTGGAAGAACGTATATCGGATCTCTTCGGGTTTCTCGGCGGGGCGCAAATTCGATCCCAAGACCTTGCAGGTGGATATCGTCAAAGAAGTACCCGGCCAGGAAGATCAGCCCTCGCAGAACGGCCGGTCCTATTTACAACTCTTGGGCCTGGACGAGCGCGGTAAAGATCCGGGTAGTCCACCGGATAGAGTTATCGACGCCGACTATATAGGCCTCGATGATTTCCGCGGTCATATGATTTTTCCCGACCAGCGCCCATTAGATGCCCGTGCGCCCAAAAACCGCGGCATGCTCGAGGAAACCATCCCCAAGATCTACGACAAT
The DNA here is from genome assembly GCA_964520345.1 of uncultured Gemmatimonadaceae bacterium. Lineage (GTDB taxonomy): Bacteria > Latescibacterota > UBA2968 > UBA8231 > UBA8231. The sequence continues at coordinate 148,223 of CAZFMY010000002.1, forward strand.
CAGCAGCAACGGGATCAGA
>CAZFMY010000003.1:0-27297 GCA_964520345.1 uncultured Gemmatimonadaceae bacterium
CGGTCTTCGGGCGGGCTCTTCCTATGAGGTTCGGATTGCGGCGGCGGTGGGTGGTCCCCGTCGGGCTGGTGATTACAGCTGGTCTTTCATCACTCCGGTGCCCAATCTTTCGATGACGATGCCAGCGGTGGGCGATGAGGCGGTTGATATTGCCTCGGGATCGATCGTTGCGACTTTCGATCATTTGGTCAATGCCGATGTGTTTGATGAGCCGGACAATGTGCGTCTGCTGGCGGGAGGTGTGCCGGTTGCGCTGACGGATCCGGAGTATATCGCCGATAGTCGTACGCTCCGCTTTTCGGCTCAGGACGGTCTTCGGGCAGGCACCCCGTATGAAGTTCGGATTGCGGCGGCGATGGGTGGTCCTCGCCGCGAGGGCGATTATGGCTGGAAGTTCAGCACCGCGATTCCCACATTGGTCGCAGCGGAGCCCAGTGCGGGTTCCATCGATGTTGCTGCAACACTGCGCGAGTTCAGCGCGCGCTTCAGCGCGGCGATCGATGCGGATCAACTGACGATCGATAATTTTGTCTTGATGGAGTCGGGGGCTCCGGTAGCGCTGCGACCGGGCGATCCTATCGAGCGGGAGAACAACACCTATGCAATCGCACCTGCAGATGGCTGGATGGTTGGCACTCGCTACTCAGTGCGGATTGCAGCGGCGATCAGCGGTCCCCTTGGAACGGGTGTCGAAATCGATGTCCCATTTACCACCGACGTTCCGGCAATCTCTGCTGTGACCCCCGCGCGCGGCGATACCTCTATCATTGAACTTGGTACTGGAATCCGCATCGTTTTTGATGCGCCGATCGACCAGAATGTGCTCTTGCAGACGGGCGGCATCCAGCTCTACGCGGGTAGTACTCCTATCGAGATCTCACCACCAGCCTACGATCCGGAAACCGGGTCAGTGGCCTTTCAGCCACTGACCGGTCTGCGCCCGGGTACTGCGTACCAGGTGAGGATTCTTCCCCAGGTAGGAGGTCCTCTGCAACAGGATGTGGAGGCCTACAACTGGAGCTTTAGTACCCGGATCCCTTCGCTGGTATCGCTGTCGCCATCACCCGGTTCGGCTGTTTCCGCCGGTCCGGCGCGACTCGCCGTGTCGTTCTCGGGTCCGGTCGACATCTCGCTAGTCAATGCGGATCAATTCGGTATCAGCTACCTTGGCAACCGACTATCGCTGCCACTGGAGGAGTTCAGTTTCGATGCGGAAACCTATCGCGTCAGTTTTCCGAGTGTCGAACTGGTCTCGGGGTCTTCCTACCAGGTGTTCGTCAGCGCTCGCAGCGGGGGTCCGCTGGCCGAACTCATCGGCCTGCAAGACTCGACTTGGTCTTTTGAGACTCGAACGCCCCGGATTGAATCGCTGGCGCCAGGCGCTGGCGAAGACGGGGTTTCGCTGGCGGATCCCACGATCCAGATCTCCTTTACCGAACCCGTTGCGCGCCAGTTGGCAGCAGATTTTCGCATCACCACCCGTGCGTTGGGCAGCGAGGACGCAGCGGACGAGGTGGTCGACCTGACCGGTTTTGGCGCCGACGATTCAGGGACTGCGATTTCTTTCGCACCGGTCGGCGGTCTCAGGCCCTTCGCGGAGTACGAGGTCGAGGTTGCGCGAGAGGTGCTGGGCAATCGCGCCGAGAGCGGTTTCAGCTGGATCTTCCGCACTGCCGCGCTGCTGGCCGACAGCCGCAAAGGCGGGACCATCAGCAACGGCGAGGGATCGGTGTCCGTCTATTTTCCACCCAACGCCCTGCCGCCCGGCTCTAATCAAGTTGCGATTCGGCGTCTCGACCTGCCGGGTGCAGGCAAGCCGGTGTCGGCAATAGATCCGCTGCAAATGACGCCGATCTACGAATTAGATGCCGGTGTCGAGGTGTTGAGCAAGCCCGTCACCCTGACCTTGCACTATCTGGACCAGCGACCGCAGCAAGACGATCGCCCTCCGCTGGCCGTTTTCCGCTTTGTCGATGGACTCTGGCTGCGAGTCGGCGGTGTCGAAGATCCCGACGCCGGTTCGATAAGTACAGCGGTCGATGTGCTGGGGCGCTTCGCCGTATTCGAGGCGCTTGCGGCCAGCGTGGAGAATGTCCGAGTAGATCAGCTGGATTGCCAGCCGCGTGCATTCGCTCCGGCCAGTGGGGCGCAGCGGGGCCAAACGGATATTTCTTTTGCACTGACCGGTCCGGCCGATGCGACCATTCGTATTTTCAATTCCGCAGGACGGCTGGTCCGCGTCGTGGCGCGGCAGCGATCGATGGCGGCCGGGAGCGTCACGATGGCCTGGGACGGCCGCGACGAAAGTGGTCGGGTGGTGCCAAGCGGACCCTATGTCGTGAGCGTGCAGGTCGGCGATCAGCGCGTCGATAAAGTCGTGGCGGTGGTGCGATGAATTATTCGATCCGACTACTGGCCTTGTTGGTCTTGCTCTGGGTGGACCTCGCACCCGTTGAGGGTCAGCTATTCACGGATATCAGCGCAGTGTCGGGGACCGCCAATGCCGGCCTCTACAGCACCGGTTGCACCTGGGGCGACTACGACGGCGACGGTCTGAGGGACCTTTACGTCACCAACTGGGGCACGGCGACTTCGGACCCCTTCAACGCCCTCTTCCGCAACGAAGGTGACGATGCATTTACCGATCGTGCGGCGGAAGCCGGAGTCGATGTGCTCGGCAACAGCTCGACTGCCGCTTTTGCCGATTATGACAACGATGGTTCGCTCGATCTCTATGTCGCCGATTTTTACGACCAGGACCGGCTCTTTCACAACCAGGGCGATGGGAGTTTCGCCGAGGTCGGCAGGAGCCGTGGGCTGGTCGATTTGGAGCGCCGGGGTTCGGTCGTATCGGTCGCCTGGGGCGATTACGACAACGATGGTCATCTGGATATCTACCTCGGCAAGTTTTATTTCGCCAATGATTTTTATGCCAACCAGGGCGATGGCACCTTCCGCCGGGTTGATGATCTGGGTTTAGGCGACGGCCGGGACGCGATCGATGTCTCGTGGTGCGACTACGACAACGACGGCGATCTCGATCTCTATCTGGTCAACCGCGATCAGGAGAATCGGCTCTATCGCAACGATCTGAACGAGTCCAGCTCGTTCGGCGAAATGGGTGCGGTGCTCGGTGTGGCCAACTCCGAGATCGGCCAGAGTGCTGCGTGGGGCGATTACGATAACGACGGCGACTCGGACCTCTACTTGTCCAACGTCGGGGCCAACGCGCTCTACCGCAACGAGAGTGGCGCGGCTTTTGTCGATATTGCGGCCAGTGCAGGGGTGCGGATCGACGAGGTTGGCTGGTTTTCGGCCGATGTCGCCTGGTCCGATCTCGACGGCGATGGGCACCTCGATCTCTTTCTCGCCAGCGGTGCCGACCGTCAGCCGCAGACCGATCTGATCTACCTGGCCGATGGCGATGGCGGATTTCGCAATGCCACGGCCGAGGTCGATGCGCTGCCGCCGCAAATCGTCTCTTTTCGCACCTCGGCGGCGGTGGCCGACTACGACGGCAACGGCTCCCCCGATATTTATGCCACCGATGGTTTCAACTATCAGGAGTTGACCAATAGCCTCTTTAAGAACCAGGCGCCGAGCGATCGCTTTCTCGAGATTCGCGTCCGCGGCAAGGGGGGTGAGCTGGGGGGCAGCAATGCCGATGGAATCGGTGCCCGAGTCGCGCTTTTCGACGGTTCGGAGGAGAGAATTGGCACCCGAATTGTCGAAGATGCCGCCGGTGTGGTTTTTGGCGTCGAGCCCGGTCAGGCCTACAGGGTCGAGGTTGCCTTTCCGGCTAGTGGTGTCGTCGTTTCGCGCGGCGACCTTGCCGGAGGGGCTGCACCGGTGGTGGTCGAGGAGCCTTAGTCGATGAAGAGGCCAATCGCGATGATGCGCCAGGCATTGCTCCTGCTCGCCCTGCTCGCCCACCCGCTCGCGGCGGCGCCCCCCGCGCAGCAGGCAGTTGGAGGTCGTGCCCTGGGCATGGGTGGGGCCTATACTGCCCTGGCAGCCGATGTCAGTGCGGTGCACTGGAATCCGGCTGGGCTCGCCTCGCTACAGCGGCAGGAGATCGGTCTTGCGCGCAGCGACCGTTTCGGTCTGGGTCTCGAACAGACCTATTTCGGTTATTCGCTTCCCCTTGGTGACAACCAGGCGCTGGGTCTGGACTGGATTCGCCTCGGCTATGCCGACTCGGAATTGGGATTGAACAGCAACCGTATCAACTTTTCCTATGGTTACCGCAACGGAATTCGGGCGCTGAAGCCGCTGCTGGGCAATACCGCGATCGGTATCAGCGGCAAGTACCGCTCGCTCAACGTGGATCTCGACGGGGATAACCTGACCTCGGCCTCGGGCTGGGGATTTGATCTCGGACTCCTGGTGCCCCTGCCCGGCAAAATTCGTTTCGGTCTGGCGGTGCAGGACTACGGCGGCACGAATATTCGCCATGGCGAGGGTGTCAGCGAAGAAGCCTTCGGCGCCCGCTACAGTTACGGTTTGGCCGGAAAACCCATCGAGGGACTCACGCTGGCGGCCCAGGTCGACGACGCGTGGCGTCTGGGTGTAGAATACTGGTTGCGGGGCATACTGGCCCTGCGTGTCGGTGCCTTGAGCGAGCGCCATTCTCCCGAGCGTTTCGCCGATGCCACCACCAAGACTTTCGGGCTCGGCTTCAAGTATCGCTTCGCCACGGTCGACTATGCCTATGAAGATCATCCCTTGCTTGCTCCGACGCACTACACCTCGCTCTCGCTGGCCTATAATCCCCGCGTGGTCACGATCAAGGATGCGACCATCCGGCCCAACCCCGTCTTCCGTTCGCTCTACAAGTATTACGAGGAGAACGACTTTCTCGATGTGGTGATCGCCAATTCGGCACCCGAGGAGATCCGCGCCAGCGTGAGTGTGCTCATTCCCAACGCGATGGTCAGCGAGCACCAGGAGACCGTGGTGCTTCCGCCCCAGAGCAAGCAGAAGTACACCTTGAAATGCACCTTCGATCAAGGGCTTTTCAATCAGCCAGAAGCGTATTTCGACAATTTCGTAACGCCCGTGGTGCGCGTCACCTACACGCGCGATCGCAAGGAGCAAAGCACCGAAAAGAAGTTGGAGCGGGTCTATCTGGCCGGCAAAGGCAAACTGAGCTGGAATGTGCCGGGTATGGCTGCCGCCTTCGTTACGCCGGCCGACCTCAGCGTAGCCGGTATGGCCCGTGGGCTGGTGCAGCGTCAGATGGATCTGCTCTCGTCCAAGTTCAACCGCTCCAATATCGGCAAGGCGGTGCTGCTCTTTGATGCGCTGGGAGCCTACCGGATTCGCTACCAGGCCGACCAGAAAACGCCTTTTGCCAGCGTCTCCGACGACAAGACGGTCTTCGATACGGTGCAGTATCCGGGTGAATTACTGGCCAAGTCCGAGGGCGTCGAGACCAAGATCGGCGACTGCGACGACCTGACGGTGCTCTATACCTCGCTATTGGAAAATCTCAGTATCGACACCGCCTTTCTCGAGGCCAACGATCCCGGCCACGGTCATATCTACATGATGTTCGACAGCGGTATCTCCCCGGACAAAGCCGAAGACCACTTCCTCAGCGCCGGTGAATATGTCAAGTGGCAGGGACGGATCTGGATCCCGGTCGAAACGACGATGTACGGGTTCACCTTCGCCGATGCCTGGCGCAACGGGGCGGCCGAATACCACCGGCTCAAGCCCAAGAAGCTCATCGACGAAGTCTATGTTCAGCAGTGGTTGCAGACCTATAAACCGGCGTCGATCGCACCGGTGGATATTGTTCTGCCCGACAACGCGACCTTCGACAGTCTGCTGGTGCGCGATATCGATTTTTTCGACCAGCGCATCGATCAGATCGCCCTGGGTTCGGCGGCTTCGCTCGATACCCCCGAGGGTGCCTATGACGCTGGCGCCGCTTATTTGCGGATCAACCACCTCGAGAAGGCGTTGCGAATGTTCGAGAAGGTGCTGACGATGCAGCCCTCCCACTTCGATGCGATCAATGCGCAGGGCGTGATCCTCGCGCATCAGGGCCACTACGACGAAGCGCTGGCGCTCTTCCGCCGGGCGTTGGAGACAGAGGACGAGACCGGTATCCGCATGAATGTTGCACTGACCTACTATCTCAAGGGCGAGCGCGAGACGGCGGATAAGCTCTTCGAGGAAGTCGTCGCGCGCGATGAATCGTACCTCGAGCTCTTCGATTTTCTCGCTACGGTCGGCGATGCGGCCGAGTCCTACCAGGTCGGCGTCAGCTATTTGCGCCAGCAGCGATTCGACCTGGCGCTGGCGCAGTTCGACGAAGCGCTGGAAGCCGATGCCCGCTACGCCGATGCGATCAACGCCAAAGGCGTGATTTTTACCCACCAGGGTCAGCTCGACGAGGCGCTGGCCCAATTCGAAAAAGCGGCTGCGATTGACCCAGGCCAGGGCGGTTTCAGGCTCAATATTTCTCTGGTCTACCACCTCCAAGGGGATCACCAGCGGGCTGAGGCGATCTACGCGCAACTGATTGCCGAAGACTCGGCCTATGACGGCCTTTTGGACTTTGTCGCCGACGTCGGCGCGGCCGACGAGCATTACCAGCTCGCCGTGTCGTACATGCAGCAGGAGGAGTTCGATCGCGCGATCGATCGCCTCGATCAGGCCCTGCGCGCCGACCCGGAGATGGGACACGCCTACAATACCAAAGCCGTCGCCCTGGCGCATAAAGGCGAGTTCGACCGCGCCTACGCGATGCTCGAAAAAGCGGCTGAATTATTAGCAGACCATACCGGTGTGCAGCTGAATATGGCCGTCGTTCGCTACCAGCAGGGCCGCGCGGACGAAGCGGCGGCGCTTTACCGGCAGGTGCTGGAGCAGGACTCGCGCTATCGCGGCTATCTCGAGTTTCTGGAATAGGGCGAATGGCGTGGGCTCATAGCCTTGAGCGGGCAGTCCCGGATCGCCGTTCAACCGCAAGATCGGCCGTTGGGGACGGCCTCTTCCGTTCCGCAACTCCCCGTTTTCGGTTATAAAATCGAAGGGTAGTGCCTGTGGAATCGAGTATTGGCGTTTTTTTTCGTATCGGGTCTCTTAATCTGGGCGAAAAAATTTTCATCCAACTCAGCAGTAAAAAAGATAAATAACAGATTTCCATCCCCAATAAATTCGCCTCTTTTTGGGTTTTATTACCTGTATTAGCAAGGGTTCCACGCCCTTGGCCGATCGAGACCGACCGCTCGCGCGTAACAAACATAAGTTCTTGTTAAACAATGATTTTTTTCTTGATTTGGATATGGATTTTCGCTTATACTAACTTATACTAATATGTAGGTGGCGTCGGGTTTCTCGTACTGTGCCGATGCACTCCGATCGGAGTGCAGAAAAGTGTCTATTTTTATGCAAATCAATAGCCGAGAGCAGATATTCGCACTAGATGCGGGCGTGGATCGGACGCAGCCGCGCTCGGGATGGGTGCTGGCAGGGATTGTCACGGCACTGTTGCTGCTGGTCAGCGGCTCCGCTTTTGCTGCGGCGCCGGTGCCCGAGGTGCTGCCGGTCTGGACCGACGGGGCGTCATCGGTGAGTTTCCCACTTACGGCTAGCGATCCGGACGGAGACCCCTTGAGCTTCGCATTGCTGACTTCGACGACCAGCGGTGGGCATGGATGGGTGGAGTTGAGCGGATCTCAGGTCATCTATCACCTTACGAATCTCTCGTATACAGGGGTGGACTCGGTGGCGCTCGAGGTGGACGACGGCACCAGCTCGGTATATTGGACGCAGCCCGTCTGGGTCACTCCGACTGCCAGCGTAGATCAGTCTCAGACCGATTTAGACGCTAGTGCGGGGAGTACGAGCAATTGGCAGTCTTTCACCCCGGCGATCACCGGGGAACTGACTCGACTGGGCCTGCAAGTGAGTTCGCCATTGGACGGCGCTTCGTCTCCGGCCACGCTGGAGATCCGCTTTGGCGAGGGGAATTCAGGTCTGTTGATACACACTCAGCAGATCGAGCTCCAGCCTTTGGGTATGGTCTTCCAGGATTTCTGGCTCGATTCGCCCGTGCATCTCGTGGCCGGGGGTCAATACACGTACGTCCTCAGTGTTCCTTCGGTGGAGGTCGGTTTTGTCTTCCTCAACACTGCCGACCCTTATGCAGGGGGTATAAGCGGTCATAATGCCGGGACCGATCTGCTCTTCAAGACCTATATGGTGCCGAATCAGCGGCCGGAGGCCAGGGCGGACCTGTGGTGGGCAACAGGTAGCAACGTTAACGTCCCACTGTTTGGGAACGATCCGGATGGCGACTCTCTGACGTATCGAATTCAGACTTCTCCCGATCATGGTGACGCTGCGGTGGTCGCAGGGTCAATGGGTCCAGAATTGCATTATCAGCCCGATCCGGGATTCGTCGGCGATGACCTCCTAGAGTTCGTTGTCCACGATGGGCTGGCCAGATCATTCTCCGCGGAGATCGTAATACGTTACGATCCGGTGGAGATTCCCGGGCCAGAGTCGGATCAGGAAAATGATACTTCTATGAACCCGATAACCGGGCCAGTCGGGGATACCAGCGAGGTACGGCAGACCTTCACCGCCGGTATCGGCGGGCGTCTGGATTTGCTCGAAGTGGTGCTCGCCTCTCCCGACCAGCCGGGCAATGCGAGTGCCACGCTCAAGATCTACGAAGGCGCTGATCCGGCCACAGCGGTGCTGCTGCATTCTCAGACCGAGACGCTGTGGTCGTTTGCAGGGCCTCAGAGTGTCTTTCACGCTTACCTGATCGGCGGTACCGACTTCGGTACGCAATTTTTCTTCCTCGAGGAACACGATCTTCGCCTAGTGGCCGGCCGGCAGTACACCTTCTCGCTGCAAACGACCGCCGGGTCTCACCCCTTTGTCATCTACGGGGACACGGACGATTACGCCGCCGGAGCGCTTTATGCGCCCTATGCTTCATCTGCCACTGCGGATCTGTTTTTCAGCACCTATGTAATGCCTCTGCCCGCGATTGATTTGATGCCGCTGAATGGCCGCTCGCTGGCCAACTGGGAGACCTTTCCCGTCTTTTCGACCGCGCCCACCGTCGATCGCGACTACAACGGATCGGGCAGCTACGACGTCCGCGACTTCGCCAACGAGAGCAAGCTGCTGGTCGATTTGCTGGAGGCGCGGCGGCGTTTGGAGTGGCTCGAAGCCGAGCTTTACAGCACCACGTTGACCGAGCTCCAGAACTCGTCGGAAGAGCTCACCGGGGACTGGTATGGAGCCGTCGATCCTCTCTACAACTGGGGTGAATTCATCTTCGGCAGCGGAGCCCCCATCAATACGTTTACCGACCAGGTCAATTGGCCGGGGCCGTTCAGCTCATACGGGGGCGACATAAACCAGTACTACGACGAGCTCACGGACCGGCTGGACCTGCTCTCGTCGTGGATCATCGTGCCTTCGTTCGAGGTCTGGTCCAATAGCGCCGAAGCCGAGGGCAGCGGCATCGCCGATCCCGCCGCCTACGATCAGTTCCTCGCCAATCTCCGGGCCGAGATAGAAGCGACCGACGCCTGGGCGCTGGGCTTTCGCGCCCACTATTTCGACTCGGCCAACAATTACATACCTTCGACGCCGATGTGGACGGGGCTCAGTGAGGGATCGCCGGTCGAGCTGGACAATATCGCCCTCGCTTCCGAACTCCCGCCGCTGCCGCCGGTCGGCACCTTCGACGTCCGTCTGGCTCCCGATTATCTCGACCCCAACTTTCAGGGATCGCTGTACGATTTCCGCAGCAATGCGTCGCTGCAGACGCAGTACTGGACCATCGAGCTCCAGCGCCCGAGTGCGGGGACGGATGTGTACCTGAGATGGTCGCGCTTGCCCTTCGAGGGTACTTTTGTGCTGATCGATGAGTGTGCCACGGGCTTTTACCATGATATGCATGAGCAAAACCAGATCCTGTGGCCCACGTCCTGTGATGCGCTGCAACTAATACGCTACCCGGCGTCGGCGGCCAATTGGCTGCACCCGGGCTGGAATCTGCTCTCGGCTCCGATCCAGAGCGATCCCATAGACGAAATCTTTGCGACGTCGCCGACATCGGTATACGAGTTTCAAGTCGACAGCTATATTGCGACTGATATGTTGCAGCCCATGGAGCCGGGCCAGGGTTATTGGGTCAATATGCCGAGTGCCGAGGAGTGGAATATCTTTGGCGAACCCGTCGCCAGCGAAATGGTCAGTGTGCCGATCGGCTGGAGTCTGATCGGGGGGTTCAACGAAGAGATTGCGGTCGCTGCGCTAAAGGATCAATACCCGGATGTCGCGAGTGTGTATGGATTTAATCCTGGTGGCTATCATTTCGCCGATTACCTGATACCGGGCAAGGGCTACTGGATCAAGAATTACGTCGCACAGGCGATCGATTTTGCGATGCTGGGGGGAGGAGGGCCGGGGCCGAAACGGGTCAGTGCGCGTCCGGATCATTCGGCGGTGCTGGTCGCCTCGGTTGCCGGCCTGCGGCAGGAGCTTCACCTCGGTGCCGAGTTTGAGAGCGAGCTACCGCCCCGACCACCGGCCGGCACCTTCGATCTGCGCGCCTACAGTGACGACGGTCCCAGCTGGCAGGTGCCGCGCGCCTTCGCGCGGCAGAGCGTGCTGGTGAGTCTGCAGGAGGTGGAGCAGTTGAGCTGGGTGGTGGCCGATTCGCTGAGCGGGGTGTGGAGTCTGGATATAGGCGGCCGCCGCATCGACTTGGATGGGCATGGCTCGGTCGCCCTCGAGCCCGGCGTGCGCGAAGCGATCCTGCACGAGCAGCCGATCGAGCCGCGGCGCTATGCTCTGGAGGCGAATTATCCCAATCCGTTCAATCCGCAGACCGCGATTCGCTACAGCCTGGCCGGTCCCGGCCGCGTGACCCTGGCGATCTACGATGTGCTCGGTCGCCGCGTGCGTACGCTCGTCGATCACTCGCAGGCGGCCGGTCGCTATCAAGTCGAGTGGAATGGCCTCGACGATCAGGGTCGCAGCGTGGCCAGCGGAACCTACCTCTACCGGCTCGACGCCGGATCCTTCCGCCAGACCGCCAAGATGTCGCTGGTGCGTTGAGCTCTCGGGGCGCTTCGAATCACCGCTCTTACACCCAGTCTGATCCAGAGTTCGTCTCTCCCGAAGGCATAAAAATTACGGCGAGAGACGCCCCGGAAATAAGCGTCTCTCGCCGCAAGGGAGGGATGCGGATCGAGACCGGTTCGACCCGCACAGAATACGACGCCCGATCGAGTCGATAGGTTCCAATATTTTGCAAGTTTAACTCGAGCCGCTTTCGCGGCCTAGCGAGAATCCGCCGAACGGGCTTTTTCATACGTTCTCGCCCGTCTTTTTTATCAGCGTATCGACCTAGCGGATCTTCACTTCCCTGCCCGTCTCCGCCGACTTGTAGATCGCATCCAGCATCTGCATCAGCTGCACGCCCTGCTCGCCCGACATCAGCGGAGTCTTGCGCCGTTGTATGCACTCGACGAAATGAGCGGTCTGGCCGGCGAAAGCGTCGACGTTGGGGGCTTCGGGGGTGATATCGAGGGCAACGCCGTTGCGCTCCTGGTAGATTCGCAGCGGGTTGAGTTCGAGGCCGCCCAGCGTGCCGGCGATTTGCAGCGCGCTGCCGCCCGGCAGATTGAGCGCCCAGCTGCATTCGAGGTTCAGGGTTGCGCCATTGGCGAATTTGATCAGCGCGAAGGCCGAGTCGTCGACATCGAAGTGGGTTCCTTTGGGGAGCACGTGCTTGAATTGCTGATAGGCCGACCCTGAGACGGATACCGGTTTGGGTGTTCCCATCAGCCACCAGGCCGAATCGAGCGCGTGAACTCCGATGTCAATCAGCGCGCCGCCGCCGCTGCGCTTTTTGTCGACGAACCACGAGCGGGTGCCGCCGGGGATGCCGCGCCGACGGTGGTAGACCGCACGGCCATAGTAGATCTCGCCCAACTCACCCTGGTCGATATACTCCTTAGCCAGCTTGGCCGCACCGCCGAAGCGCAGACAGAGGGCATACATCAGCGTGCGTCTGTTCTTTTTGGCCAGGTTGGCCATTTTGCGCGCCTCTCTGGCGTTGAGAGCGGGTGGTTTTTCGCAGATCACGTGCTTGCCGGCCCGGAGGGCGTCGAGGCTGAAGGGCGCATGGAGAAAGTTGGGCAGGCAGACGCTGACGGCGTCGAGATCAGCTTCCTTGAGCATCTGCTTGTGGTCGGAATAGACCTGGGCAATGCCGTGCTCTGCGGCCTGTTGTGCGGCGAGCTCGCTATTCATGTCGCAGAGGGCTGCGACTTCGGCGTCGGCGCATTGTTTGTAGCCTTTGAGATGTTCTTGTCCGGGCCAGCCCAGGCCGATAATGCCGACTTTCACTTTTTTCGCCATCGAGAGATTCTCCCCTTGGTTTTGAATTAAAAACGATCCGACCACCACATATGTGCTGTCTGTGGGGGAAAAAGTCGCGCCAGCAGCGCCAGTCCGGCGCTGCCCGTTTTTAGTTTCCCCCGTGATTTCAGGTCGTCCGCGGTCTGGTACCCCATCGCGAGTTGAATGAATGCGTCCTGGTCGATGCCGACCTTCAATGCTTTCTGTCCATCGCTGCCCAGGATCAACCGGCCCCGTTTCCACCCCAGTAGTAGTGCGGACCCGAGTTCGGTGCTGATGGCCAGTCCCCGGTCGCGTCCGTCCGCTCCCCAGCGCTTCTCGAGTACGGGGAGGATTTTTTCTAGCAAGGTCCGCAGGTTGATAAGCCGACCCATCGGCCCGGCATTGCGATCGAAGTGGGTGCTCTCCCGGTAGCCGAAGTGTCGGCAGAAGTGGGCGAAAGGATGGTCCGCGGGCATACTGAGCGAAAGCTTTTCGCGGCGCAGTCGTACGGCGCGCCGGGCGAGGAAGTGCAGGATGGTGCTGAAGACCTCATCGCCTTGTCCGCCCACTTCGGCAGCGCGGCAATGGCGGTCGACGTCGTCGTAGGTGACGTATCCGCATACCCGTTCCCGGGTGTCGAGCACGACTTGGGTTTTGGCTTCGATGCCGAAGAATGAGCCCATGGAAAAACCGTTCCACGTGCGGTCGCGGACAACGGAAGCGGTGCGCGCGGCGTTCTCGCGATTGTAGAGTTGGGTGATCCGGGCGAGATCGGATTTGCGCATCGGGCGTATGGTCCGTTGCTTTGTCGCCCGCTCGGCATTGCGAGTGCGGAGGTAGATTCGGCGCTCGGGCATGCAGGTGACAAAGCCGAATTTGTGATAGAAGTCCTCGATGCCGAAGAGCATGGAGACGTCGTAGTCGGCGCGTCGCATCAGCTCGACCGAGGCCTCCATCACTCGGCGCGAAAGTCCCTGGTTGCGATAGGAGGGGTCGGTGCCGACGCCAGCGATGCCGCCGACCAGGACCGGGCAACCGCCGATGCGCATCTGGCGGTCGATGATCCACAGGCGGGAAATCGACTCCCCGGCTTCGACGATTTCCACTTTCCAGCCATTGTCGGTCTGGATTTCTTTCAGCTCCATTCGAATTTGTCCTCAACCGCTTGGGTTCACAAACCGACGACTACTTTGCTATTGATCGACAGGGTCTGAGTGGTGGGAGAGATGCTGTATTCAGACAGAACGGCACCGAGTCTGTTCGCGATAGGGGTAGGCCTATTCGCTGCCAATGGTACGCCGATGGAAAAACCATCGTGGAGAATCTTGAGCAAGGAGAGAGACGAGCGAATGATATCTCAAACACGGTTTCAAGTCAAGCCCGCTCGACTGCTCGACGCAGAGCCAAAATGGAGTGAACCGATTACGATGAAGGACTGTGAATTGACTCCCTAAGAAAGCACGGAGCATAGAGCGAGAAGCCGGACCAGGGGATCTATGGGGCGGTTCAAGTTGCAGAGACATGGTGCCGATAGAAATGGGAAGATTCGTTGCATGCAGGACCAGACCAGGGAGGACGCAAATGGACGGCATAAGCGGCTCGGCCCATTCGCTGATAAACTTGGGAACGGCCATGAGCCAGTCCCGGGTGCAGAGTGCGCTCTCAATCAGTGCCTTCAAAAAAGGACTCGATACCCAGGCTCAGGCTGCTATCAGTCTGATCGAAACAGTCCACGTCCACTCGCTTGCCGAGGGTCATGCCGGGTCCCAGGTCGACTTGATCGTCTGAGCAGCGGCACGTGTGTCTTTTAAACGGGTTTCCATCGGAGGTCCGTATCTGCAGTACGCCCACCTCTCCAAATAGGATCCTGAGTTATACTCTGAACTGGATAGTGTTCGCTCGTCCTTTGCTCGTCCGACATTGATTGCCCGGACCAAAGGCCTTAGTATGTATCGTATTGTAGGTTTTTTTGCGATCCATGCTGGATTAATGGTGTCTGAAGGAGTCTATATGATTCATCGCCTGGCCTTTTTGGGCATGCTGGTATTCATTGCGTGCGGCGGTCCTGCAGAAGACGGTGCGCAGCCGGCCGATGGGGGACCGAAGCAAGTGCCGCGCAACCGCACCTTGATATCCGACTGTCTCAGCGATATCTGCGCCGGACAGTTCAACGACTACGACTCCTTCCATCCCTTCCTGCCGACCGCGACTTCGACGACCGGTTTCAATTTTCTCTACGAACCCCTTTACTATTACAACGCCTATAGCGAGAACGGCGAGATCACCCCGTGGCTCGGGTTGGGCCACCACTTCAATCCGGATCACACCGAAGTGGTGATTGAGATCCGCCCGGGGGTCGAGTGGAGCGACGGCACGCCATGGACGGCACACGATCTGGTCTTCACCATCAACATGCTCAAGGCCAATGCCCCGGAGCTGCTCTTTTCGGTGGATATGGAGAAGTGGGTTCGAGAAGCGGTGGCGGTGGACAGTCTGACGGCGCGAATTTCCCTCAATGCGCCCAATCCACGCTTCGTCTTTTCGTACTTCACCTATAACTTCGACAACGGCATCCCCATCGTGCCCAAGCATATATGGGAGGATCAGGATCCCAAAACGTTCAAGAATCTAGACGTGGCTCGGGGTTGGCCGGTGGTGACCGGACCCTACCGCCTGGCGCTCTCGACGCCGGAGCGTCGGATCTGGGACCTGCGCCCCGACTGGTGGGCTGCCAGGACCGGCTTCAGCCATTTGCCGAAAGTCGAACGCGTCATCTTCCTGCCCCGCCGCGAAGAAGCCAAACGCGTACAGAATATGCTCGCCAACGATCTCGATATCTGCGGTACACTTTTACCAGCCAATATCCGCACGATCCTCGAGCACAATTCAAAGGTCACGACCTGGAGCGGTGGGGAACCGCCCTACGGCTACCTCGACTGGTGGCCGGTTTCGCTGGGATTCAACAACCTCGAAGAGCCCTTCGACGATCCGGAGATCCGCTGGGCGATAAACCACGCCATCAACCGCCGACAACTGGTGGAAATCGGCATGCAGAACGCAGGGGACTATACGCTTTTGCCCTTTCCCGACTTTCCCGTGCTGCGCAAATATACCGGAGCAACAGAAGATCTGCTGCGCCAGTATCCGGTGGATGATTTCGATCTGCAGAAAACAGCAGAGATCATGCGGCGCAAGGGCTGGGAAAAAGACGACGAGGGTTTCTGGGCCAGGGACGACGAGCGCTTCAAGATCGTCATCGACATCTTTGCCTTTATGATGGACTTCACCCCGGTGCTGGTCGAAGAACTGCGCCAGGCCGGGTTCGACGCCAGTTTCAGAATGACCTCGGACTCTTATTCGCGGATGAATTCGGGGCATGCGCAGGCCTTTATCTTCGGGCACGGCGGCAGCGTCCGCGATCCCTATTTCACGCTCCGGCTTTACCACAGCCAGTTCGTCCAGCCAACCGGAACGCCGACGCCATACTTCTGGCGTTGGCGCAACGCCGAATTTGACGCCATTGTCGATAAGATGGGGACCACCGATCCAGCGGACCCGCAGTTGACCGCGCTTTTCCGCCAGGCGCTAGCGGTGTGGCTGCCCAATTTGCCGGCGGTCCCGCTGCTGCAGTTCTACCACCGAATTCCGCACAACCAGACCTATTGGAAAAACTGGCCGTCGGAGAAAAATCCCTATATCAACAGCGCCTACTGGCACCGAACGTTTCTGCTGGTCTTGCTGGGGTTGGAGCCGACTCACTAGGGGCGGATCGTTGCGCTGGGTGCGGCGATAGGTCTTCACCACCGAGCACTTCGGAGTGGCGCTTGGCAGAAGGCGTAGCAGATTCCGCACAACACGCAATCTGGAGTTGAAGCTGATGATTAGCCCGTTGGTCACTGCCGATCCCACCACGCTTGACCCCGAAGAACTCTTTGCCCAGCTGCCACCCAACCGTTGCGGGGAGAGCGACCGGGCCTATATGGACGAAGTCCTGGCCGATGGATTCGGCAACCGCGAGTCGGCGGATATGCTCGGGCGCTTCGAAGCCGCTTTCGCTGAAAAGTTCGGCGTCGATTATGCGATCTCGCACAATTCGGGCTCGGGGACAATGCTCTCGGCCCTCTTGGCCCAAGGCATCGGTCCCGGCGACGAAGTGATCGTTCCGAGTTGCACGATGGCCTCGACGGCCTTTGTCGTCTATCAGTGCGGGGCCGTACCGGTCTTCGCCGACAGCGATCCGCGCACTTTCAATATGGATCCGGCCGATGTGGCGCGGAAAATCACCGAACACACCCGGGCGTTGATCCCCGTCAGCCTCTTCGGCCTGCCTGCCGACTACGATTCCCTCTTGCACCTGGCCGATGCCCATGGACTGGCTCTGATCGAGGATAATGCCCAGTGCTTTCTGGCCACCTACAACGGCCGCCTGGCCGGAACCTTCGGCGCTGCGGCCAGCTTCAGTTTCCAGGGGTCCAAGCACATGACCAGCGGCGGCGATGGTGGGATGGTGATCGCTGGCGACGAAGACTATGCCCGCGATATCCGCAAGGCGGCAGTCTGCGGATATCGCACCTTGGAGGCGAGACCGGGCTCGACGATGATCCCGCGCGACGAGCGCCAGGACTGGAGTTATCAGCGTCACGACCAGGTCGGCTACAATTTCCGCATGTCGGCCCCGCAAGCCGCCCTCGGGCTTGGTCAGTTGCAGCGACTCGACTATCTGGTCGCCGCGCGGCGCTATATCGCCTCGCAGTATGAGGCGGTTATACGCGATACCCGGTGCTTCTGGCTGACGCCGCCGTACGTCCCCGAAAATACGACCCATTCGTACTGGTGCTATACCTGTACTCTCGATGAGGAAATGCTCGGTGCGGATTGGCGCACTTTCCGCAAAGCATTTATCGAGCACGGCGGCGATGGCCTCTACGGGGTTTGGACCCCGGTGCATCTGGAGCCGGTCTTCCAGAATCTAGAAGACCGTGCGCCCAATTACGATCCGCGCTACAAGGGACAGGTCAAGTCGTACAACGAAGGTGATTGTCCTAATGTCGAGGCGTTTCGTCGCCGGATCTGTCTCTTCAAGACGGGGATGCAGACGCTGGACAAAGTGCGTGCCCAGGTCGATGCGCTGGGAGCGACGATTCGCTACTTCGCAGGTTCGAATTCTATCGCATCGCCCACGGCGTAGGCAACCGCGCGTACCCAGTCCCCGGCGCTCCATCCCTGCGCTGGGCTTGCGAGCTCGATGAGGGTGCGATCCATGTCGGGGTTGGTGGCTTCGACGATGGGTTGCCACGTGCCGTCTGATTCCCGTTCGAGACGGGTTGAATGCAGATAGCCGGTGCGGGTCGGCAGGAAAAACTCGAGTTCGACCTCGGATCCGCGCACTGCGGCGATCCGCGCCTTTCCCAGTACCGAAGATAGATCGAGCGTCAGTCGGTGGCTCCCTTCGGCGAGTGCGGCAATGGCGATGACGCGGTAGTTGCGGCCCGTTGACCGTATCCGCACTCGATCGCCTATAGCGATTTCGCTGAGGCCTTTCACATCGAGTGTCGAGGCGTCGCGGTCGAGCGCGGTGATGGTAGCGGTCTGCTGGGTGCGGGGTAGGTGGTATCGACGCGTGCCGGTTTGCACCGCAGCGGTGCCGGTGGTGCACCATTCGCCATCGATGCATGCTGCGATACCGCTGCTCAATTCGGTGCCGTCGGCGTAACGGGTCGGCTCCCGGGATTGCGGGTGCCAGTAGAGGGTCAGTTCGCGGCCGGCGCGCGTCTCCATTCGGACTCCGATGGCTTCGGGGTCCGCAGCGGGAACGGCTTCGGTGCGAGACAGGGTTGCCGGTCCCAGCCGCGGTTCGAAAACCAGATCGAAACAACTCGTCTCTTCGGTTTCGCGCCGCCAGAGCAGGGTGCGGTAGGTGTAGCTCGATTGGTCCGGTGTACCCATCGCCGCGGTGGCGCGGGCCGTCAGCGCGCTATCGGGCGCGCGGAGCGCGTGGAGGTCCAGCTTGGCCGCTGGGTCGTGGCAACTGGTCCAGGTGCCGCGCCAGGCACCGGTCGTCTTCAATTGTGCCGGCTGATCCATATAGGCCAGCGCCGCATGGTCGGGGTGAGCCAGTCGGTCGAGCTGGCCGCGTTCGACACCGGGCCCGGCGGCGGTGCCGGAGAGCGGCTCCGACTCGATGTCCTGCGCGGCGAATTCTCCTTCCAGCCCACGGCAGATACGCCAGTGTTCAGCGCCTCCTGCGACGCGGGCCAGATCGATCAGTGCGATGCCCTGGCCATCGGTTTCGACCAGGGCGATCACTCGGCGAAAATGGATTCCGGGCCTATACCAACGCTGCTCCACGGGGTTCCAGGCCCAGCGCTCGGCTTCGACTTCGGCGACCTGCAAGCCCTCGCCGCTCAGGATCCGCACCAATCGACCGCGCCCGGCGATCGCTTTGAGAAAAGGCTGAGGAGTGTCGAAGGGCAATTCGAGCGGGTATAGATCGGGTGCGACCGACCAGACCGAATTGTGCGTCGCCCAGTGTGCTTCCCAGCAGTGGACGCTGGCCCAGGACTGCGGATAGCCCAGATCGCTTATGAACGGGCGGTCGTAGGCGTAGAGCTGGACATCCAGAAGGTCCATATGACGGTGGTAGGGCGCGTCGCCATAGACGATGCCGGCGGCAGCGCGCTCGGGCATTTCGCCCGTGCGCAGGATGGCGATACCGACGCCGTCGAGCACGGTATTGCCCAGCGGTTCCTGCCGGGTCGATTCAGCGAGAGGATCTTCGCCCAGATATTCGTCGGCCAGGGCTTTGGTCGCAGCGGGCAGGGGTTCGAGCGGAGCGCGATCGTGCAGGGGCGTCTGCACGCCGCTGGAGCCTCCGTCGCCGAAGTGGAAGGGGATCCGCCCCAGCAGGGTGATTTCATCAGGGGCCTGGACGATCCGCCGCCCGCGGCTTGGGTCCAGCAGCGAGGGAAAGAGGGATTCGGGGTAGGCCTGCGGGTGGCGCTGGCGCAGCTGGCGCAGCTGATATTCGAGGGCGAAGAGTCCCCGGGTATGGGTATCGTTGTAGCCGCCGGTGGCTTCGGGCGGGGTGCCGCAGGGGAAGAAATCATTGGTACCGAAACCGCGCAGCTTTTCCGGGCCGCGGTCGTAGAGCCATTCCAGTGCGTCCTGGGCATCGGCTCTGTCGAGGCCGCGGATCAGGGTCAGGGCTCCCTCGCTGACCCGTGGCAAGTTGCTGAGGCCGCCTCCGTCGAGCAGGCATTGCAGCAGCGAGGCGAGCATTTCTTCGATCAGGTGGACCGCTTCCGCTGGTTGCGCGATCGCCAGACCCAGCGCCTGCGCTCGAGCGACCAGCTCGCGGTCTTCTTTGAGCCAGGGCCAGAGCGTGTCGTAGGCCAGAGCCAGCGAGGCGCCGATGGACGGCACGTCGATGGCGTAGCGCAGCATCCCCTTGCGGAAGAGCGAGGCGATCGGGTCAGAGTAGCTGCTCCAATCGGGTTGGCCCCAGTCCCAGGCCGTTTCGACTTCTTGCGAGGGACCGTGTCGAAACTGAGGGATCGCGGCTAGATTGAGGACCTCGCTGGCGTAGCGCAGGAGCATTATCCCGAGGCGACGGGCTATCTGCGGATCGAATTCCGTTCGCAACAGGGAGGTCAAGTGGTCGATGGGGCTGTTGTAGAGGTTGACCAGATCGCGGCGGTACGAGGCGGCGAAAAGGAAGAGATGTCCGTCGCGGTCGAAGTATCCGAAGCCATCATCGACGTACTCGCCGCTGGAAAAATCGCCCCTTCGCAAGTCGTTGCTGGGAAAGGTGGTCCGGCACTTGGGGCACTCGGAGCGGAAGTCGGCGGGGTGCAGGTTGCGGACCCAGGGGTAGTAGCCGTGGTGAGCGAAGATGGCGGTGCCGCAGACGGGACAGCCCTGGTGGACGTTGACGTAGTGGGCGCGGGGTCCCTCGGCTTCGGGGAGCTGGCCCCAGAGGGTTGCGTCGTCCTGCTCGAGCCACCAGCGCAGGGTCTCCATATTGGCCTGGCGCACCGGCGTGTCCTGGAGCGTCTGTGCGCTCTTGGTCGAGCCCCAATCGCATCCGAGTGGCCAGCGGCGCGGCCACTCGGCCCCGTTGTAGCGCTTGCACTGGCGCAGCTCCTCCAGGGTGCGGACCTGGACGACGAGTGAGTCGCTCTGACCGTTGCATTCGGCGCTGAGGGTATAGTCGCCGCTCGTTTGCGGAGCCCGGAGATAGTACATGAAGGCGTCGTCGGATGGCGAGAAGCGACGATCGATCAGCTGGAAGGGGGCGAATTGGAGTTGGGGCTCGGGACCTGGGGTCTGAACCGGTAGGCGAAAAGAGCGGCCGGTCATCAGCAGACGCGGTGCCCAGCAGAGGCGGAGAGCTGCGAGGTCGGAATGGCTCAATGGTCTTCGGTCCCAGAGTGGGTTCTGAAAACGCAATGCGCCTCTATCGTACCAGCCATCGTTAATGCACCGGGGTACGGGGCGCGATCAGGTAGGAGAGTCAGGGTGTTGGAAGGTGAGTTGCGCATGATCCTTAAGATAGCGTTGCACCGGAGTTCATAGGATGAATAGCCGGAATTTTTGCACTCATTCGTTAAATATTTAATGGTTGCGTCATCAGGGCAAACACGAGCGCATGAACTGGGCGATATGCTCAATGGCCTCGTAGCTTTCGGGCAGTTCGCGGACCTGAAACACATGGACCATACCCGGCCAGACCTCGAGCTTCACTTCAACACCATCAGATCGAGCCTTGGCCGCAACACGGACACTGTCGTCACGAAGCATCTCGTGCTCACCGACCTGGATCAGCAGCGGTGGGATGCCGTTGTACGTAGCAAATACTGGCGAGGCGAGTGGATTGCGGGGATCGGCCTCCCCAAGATAAAGCTCTGCAAATACGGGCATGCACCGCGCACTGCAGATGGGATCTTCTTCTGATCGTATCGAATCGCTGGCCAACGTCAAATCGGTACAGGCCGAGAGGGCAATACCCGCTTTCGGCAGTGGCCGGCAGCGGTCTCGCAGCGCCAGCAGCGTCGCCAGGGTCAGGCTGCCACCGGCCGAATCCCCGGCAATGAATGTTGCTGTTGCGGGTGCCGGCCCATACGGCCCGAATGCCATCATCCATTCGTGAGCGCAAATGCAATCCTCAATGGAGGCTGGAAAACGGTGCTCCGGCGCAAGCCGGTACTCGGGAAGGAGGACGGCACACCGTGCTGCCGCCGAGATGTGGCCCGCCAGGGAAAGATAGTGTGCACCTGAACCGGACACAAAGCCGCCGCCGTGCAGATAGAGAAGCCGAAGATCGGGGTCTGCGTCAGGTGCTACGACCCATTCACAGGGCATGCCATCAATTTGCGAGCGGATGCATTTGATAGCGCTCTTGGCGGGCGCTTGGCGTACCTCCATGATTTTGCGCAGTTCGTCGAGGTCAAATTCGTTTCCCACGGCACCAAATGCCGGCCTCTTACGCAATTGCTGCAAGTATTCGCGGCTTTCCCGTGAGGGCATTAAGAGCCTCTCTCTTCAGATAACTAATGATTATGCCCTAATTATCGGTATATACTCATCTATTGTGTAGATATACCGAGACAATGTCCAACAGTTTTTCGATCTTGCCTTACTAGTGGATTCCCGGGGGATGTCGTGTAATGCGCCATATAAGAGTATCAGACGACGCAGGTTTTCCCTCGTGCCGAGTCTGTATTAGTTTACGCAGCACGATAACCTGAAAGAGGAGAAGAAAATGAATACACTCGGACTTGGAGCACCCGCAAACGCCATCCGGCTTTTCAACGGTTCGGATCTGAATAATTGGACTACGCGCGATGGTCAACCGGTCGGCTGGACCGTCGAAGATGAGGTCATGCACGTGGTACCCGGGACCGGTGATATCATGTCCCGGGAGCGCTTCACGGATTTTTATCTGCACCTGGAATTTCGCTGCCCCGACATGCCCGAGGCCAGCGGCCAGCAGAAGGGCAATAGCGGTGTTTTTCTCCAGGGCCGCTACGAGATTCAGGTGCTCGACTCCTATGGGCTGAATATTCCCGGGATGGGCGACTGCGGTGCGATCTACAACCAATTCGCGCCGCTCTGCAATGCCTGCAAGCCGGCGCTGGAGTGGCAGACCTACGATGCGTTTTTCCGCGCGCCGCGCGGCGAATCGGGACCTAGGCTGACGGTCTTGCAGAACGGGCAGATCATCCACAACAATATCGAGCTGCCCGGTATGACGGGAGCTGCGATTGACGATACGGTGGCGGATCCGGGTCCTTTGCTCTTGCAGGATCACAAGGATCTGGTCTGCTATCGCAATGTCTGGGCGCAGGAGTTGGCGCTGGAGGGGTCGGATACCTACGAGCCGAGGTAGGACCGGCTTGCTGCGGAACTCCTCCGGGTTCGTTTTTCGCCGAGTATGGATCTTTTAAGGTGGAGGTTGATAGATGCGCGTTGTTACTTACAATGTCCTAGGCTTGCAGGGTTATCCGCCTGGAGAAGCATTGGATGAAGTGGGGAGTTTCGGCTCCGAGGCCCATCTGGACCACTTCACGGGCGTTTTTGCCGAATTGGATGCCGATATTCTCGCGCTGGAAGAGGGTGTTACAGCGCCGATGATGAAGGGGTTTGCGCAGCGTCTGGGATATCATCTGGCCACCTTTGCCTCGCCGACGGCCTATCCCGGGCACGTACTCTCGCGCTATCCGATTGTGCTCTCGCAGACCTTCAGTCATTTTGATCCGGCTGTTGATGTGGTTCCTTTCAGCCGCACTGCGGGGGCGGCGTTGCTGGATGTGGACGGGGAGCGGATCTGGGTGGTCGTGATTCACCTGCACCCGGGGGATGTGGCGATGCGGGAGCGAGAGGCGGAGCTCTTGCGGGCCAAGCTGGACGAGCTGATGCGAATCTCCCCGCGGGCATTGGTGCTGGGGGATTTCAACTGCGATCTGGACGAGCGCTTGCACACAGATCTCAAGGAGTTGGGTTTCGTCAACGCGATGGAGGCGGTTGGCGGCGGCGTGCAGCTGACGATGGACACGGTCGGGGTTGGACAATGGCGGATCGATCATATCTACGCCAGCGCGGTACTCGCACCCGGACTGCAAAGTGCTGAGGTCGTGCGCAGCCCGGGATTTCGTCACGATGGACCGCAACTAAAGGGGGCGTGGGTGCATTCGGATCATTTGCCGGTGGCGACGGTACTCGCGGTGGAGAAAGCATAGCGCGCGGTGTGGTCTTTGCCCGACGATTGCCGTACGTGGTCGGTCTATATTGCGTTGGTCGCACTAGTGACGGCGCTCACCTTCGGCAGCTTGTCCGATCTCTTGCTCGATACTCATGAGGACGAGATCTTTCGCGACCACTTGGCCGCTGATGGCCTGAGCTATTTTTTCAAGTCCGCTGCCGAAAAAGAATTTAACTCGCCGGGCCGTCCTATAACTGAAATAGCTCGCTACTTGGGTTTTCTAGTTTGGGGCAATGATCCGGGTTTGTTTCACCTTTACTGTGCTGCGGTCCACGCTGTGGCGAGTTTGTTGCTGGCGCTAGCGGCTCGGTGCCTGGGCGCGCCGCTAGGACTCAGCTTGTTGGGTGGGTTGCTGTTCTTATTGAATGTCTCCCATTTTCGCGGCGTGCATTATATCTCGGGTCTCGACTACCCACTGGCCCAGGTCTTTTGCTTGGGCGCAGTGATATCTTATGCGCGCTATGTGGCCGGCCGATTGGCACATTGGCTGTGGGCTATGGGAGGGTGTCTGGTATTGGCGACCGCATCGCATCAGGCGGCGGTGATGGTAGTGCCCTTTTTGTTGTATTATACGTGGTCGCGACAAGGGCGTTTCATGGTCGCGCTCGGACCGCTTATTCCCATCGGACTGGTCCTCTTGTTCGAGGTCTATCTACTGCTGCAGATAACGGATCGCGAAGGGGCCACGACCTGGGTATCGCTGCGGCAGCTTGGTAGTTCTTCGCTGTGGGCTAGTCTTGCGGCTATGGCTCGCGTGATGTGCTGGCTAACGGGGCGATTGTTTAGTACGGCGCACTGGTTGCCGCTGACGGTCTACGAGCAACAGGATTGGGAAATATACTTCGGTGGCCTAGTGTTGGTAGGGATGGTGTATCTAATCTGTCGGCGCAGAGGGCTGCTGGCCGATTGGTCGATCTGGATCCCGCTGTCGCTGGTGCCGTTTACCATGGTATCGGAGGAAATCCATCTCCACCTAGTCCACGGTCCGTCGCGCCACCTATATATGGCCTCGGCTGGTTCATCACTGCTTTTGGCCTGGGTTCTGCAAGACCTCGGCCAGGCGTTGGTGCGCAAATTGGCGGTCTGGGGATCTGTACTCTATGGGGTCGCGTTGGTCGGTCTGGGGGTCTTGAGTTATACCTGTCTGAAGAAAACCGAGGCTTTGTCGCATTATTCGATCGGGCGGTTTTATTTGGTCCAGCAAGATCTCGCGACAGGTATTGCTGAGTTAGAGCGCGCGATTGCCAAAGGCGCCGATCTCATCCCATTAGAGGACGCCTATTATCGCCTCTACGTGGTTAAGCTGGGTTTGGGCATGGAGGTGGAGGAGGATCTGCACTCGGCGCGGCAGGCTCGACCCGAGTACCGACGTCTCGACTTGGTGCACTATGCGCTCGCTAGCCTTTCTAACGACCCGGCGCAGCGCCGTTTTGTCGAGCAGAAAATCTACGCAACTGCCCAGGCTATTGAGCGGGAAGATCGGCTCGATGCGCGATCAATGCTGGTTTCGGTCTACAACAATATCGGCCTTGGTGCCAGCCGGAACCGCGCTTTCGAACGTGCGGTTCCGGCCTATCGCAAAGCGCTGGTCTACGATCGTGACCGTGCGGATATCTGCCTCAGTATGGGCGTGGCTTTTTGTGAGATGGGACAGTTCGAAAAGGGAATCGAAACACTGGTTCAGGCACGCGAACTAAATCCTCAAAACGCCGAAGTCCATGCACGCCTCGGTCTGGCCCTTTTCGAGTCGGGCTCGACAGAATCCGCGATCGACGCCTATGCAGCGGCTCTCGCTCACGACCAAGAGCATCTGACCGCCCGAATCAATCTTGGCTGGGCTTTGTATACTTTAGGACGTTTCGCCGAGGCAATTGATCACTATCTCGCCGCGTTGCAAAACCAGGCAAATAGCGTGGCTTCATTTAATCTGGGCCTGGCCTATCTGGCTATAGGCGATGAGGAAGCTGCGCAAAAGACCTATGCGCAGGCGATAGCGGCCTACGGTGCCGAGCACGGTGCGGCGATCGGGGCCACAGCCGATCTCAAGGCGCTCGGCAAACGCGCGATTCGTCCGGAAGCGGTCCGCGAAATACTCCATACCTACTGGCCCCAATAATCATAGAGGAACTCTATTATGAGCACAGTCAGCGAAGAGAAACATTCCCATCCTCTGAGCTCGGTACCGGGATTTCGCAGCGATCACCCAGGTATCCAGATCGGCACCTATGTGTCGCACTCGACCAGCGACGAGGAATTAACACTGCTGCAGCAGCTCGACGTCAAATGGGCGATGTTGATCATCGACGAGCCCGAGCTGCACACCGCCGCATACTACAAGCGCTGCCAGGATCGCCTGGCTCCGTATGGTCTGCAGATCTATAGGATCGCCAATCACTCGGTCCACAACGTCCCTGAGATCACGCTCAACCTGCCTGGCCGCGATGAGAAGATCGAGGAGTTTATCCAGTTCATCCGCAACCTCGGTGCGGCCGGGATCCACTATAATACCTATGCCCATATGGGCAACGGCATCTGGAGTTCGGGGCATACGGTCGGTCGTGGCGGCACAACGGCGCGGATGCTGGATATCAACGCCGCCGAGGGCAACTGGAACGGGGAGATCTACAGCGGCGAGCTGACGCACGGTCGTGCCTACAGCGAAGAAGAAATCTGGGACAACTACGAGTACATGATTCGCAAGATCGCCCCCGTGGCCGAAAGCGAGGGCGTCTATATCGGCATCCATCCCGACGACCCGCCGGTCTATGCGCTGGGCGGGATTCCGCGTTGTGTCTTCGGCAATTTTGCCGGTTATAAGCGGGCTATGGAGATCGCCGAGAGTCCCAATATCGGCGTCTGTCTCTGCGTCGGTTGCTGGCTCGAAGGCGGTGCTGAAGGCATGGGCGTCGACGTGGTAGAGGCGATCCGCTATTTCGGAGGCCAGAGCAAGCTCTTCAAGATCCATTTTCGCAATGTCAGCAATCCGATGCCCGCGCCATGGCAGGAGACCTTTATCGACGATGGCTACCAGGATATGCACCAGGTGATGCGGGCCTTGCGCGAAGTGTCGTTCGACGGGGCGATCATTCCCGATCACATTCCCCAGATGGCTGGCGGGGGCCACACGGGTTTAGCTTATTCGATTGCCTATATGCGGGCGCTGGTGCAGGCGGCCAACAACGAGTACGGAGAGTCTGTCGACTAGCTGTGGGCCCCTCGCTGTTGAGGTGGAATCGCGAGATGGTCGACGGAAGCTTGGATCCGGTCATCAGCGGGTTGTACGGGCGATTCGTCTCCGAGCACTGCTCTCGTGGTCGGCATCGAATGAGGTTCGGCCGGAACTCCGCGGCTTTACGGGTTCTCGGCGAACCTGCGCCGCTTAATCAAGGCAAACGGTGCAATGACACAGTCCCATATCTTTTTCTTGTCGACATCGACCAGAAAACAATAGGCTATGGTCGCGATGATATTCAGCACGAATACCATCTGAAGCAGATCGGTCAGCAGGTGGTTGATCATGGGGCTTTTCCTCGTTCTGCGCGTTACCCGCGTTAGCTCCATGTCAATATATCGATTGGAAAACGGATCGGTATGTGACGTCGATCACAACCCGTTCAATATCGGTCATTTACGGTGCGCACCAG
>CAZFMY010000003.1:27397-147987 GCA_964520345.1 uncultured Gemmatimonadaceae bacterium
GTATGTGACGTCGATCACAACCCGTTCAATATCGGTCATTTACGGTGCGCACCAGGATCGCGGTTCATTCGCACCAGAGCTTGGATCGCACGCTATGATGGACAATGCATCCTGGTCTGCACACCCGAATTCAGCTCCTTTCACTCGCAGATATCGGAGGTGTGTCATGTTGAGAATTGCTAGCGTAATGCTCGTCTTCGCCCTGATGGCGATCGTCCAGAGTGCAGAGGCGAAGGACTCCAAAGAGTTGGCCGAGATTCGGGCCTGGTGTGAAGAGCTCGAAGGCAATACCTACTGGCTGCGGACCGATGTTATTCGCGTCGAGGGTGTTCTCGCGTCCACCGATGCGACGAATGTGTTCCCGGACGGCAGAGTGTATTTTCAAGGTTCGATTTCGAAAGGCAGGCAGATCAACGCGCAGACGCGGAGTGAATTCACCAGCGAAGCGAGGAGGAAGCTGGGCTTCGACAAGGAGCAGAACCACGCCACGATATTGACCATTGACCGCGGCTCGCAGGTTTTTGTCCACGAAGTGGAAGTCAAAGAGAAACAGTTGAAGGTAAAATTCACCCTGAGAGGCAATTGGTACTCGCAGATCACCTCCACGATCCGACTCAAATTCGATAAGGGGTACACTCTCGCCGAGGCCCAGCGCTCGTTCGCAGTGGCATTTGCCGCTGAGGAATACGAAGTCAAGCACGCCGACAGAACCGATGAAATTCGCGCCGGGATGTCGATGGATCAGGTCGCGATGTCGTTCGGGCTTCCGGACAAGAAAATCTCGCTGGACGACAGAGATCTGCTGGTGTACAACGACCTGATTCTGGTCTTCAGGAACGATCAGTTGACGGACGTAAAATGAAAAGACCGACAACGCATTCCTCCCCGGGCTCCGAATTCGCTGCTGTTCTAAGGTTGCAGGCCTGTGGATCGACGGGTTCCAATACGGCTCTTCCTCTAGTCGTGTCGCTCTCTAATGAAGGGGTTTTGCTGCTCCGCGGGAGCCGTGGCTTAATTTGTCTCTACTGTCCACAGGTTGTATCATAGAGCGATTCGGGCGGTGGTACCTCCCGT
This sequence comes from uncultured Gemmatimonadaceae bacterium, assembly GCA_964520345.1. Lineage (GTDB taxonomy): Bacteria > Latescibacterota > UBA2968 > UBA8231 > UBA8231. The sequence goes on from CAZFMY010000003.1 coordinate 28,472, forward strand.
CCTAACCGGTTGGAATTTTTCAGTGTCTATTGAGGAGCGATGAACAAACCTATCCGCGTCGGCTTGATCCGCTGCGATACGCACGGGGCTTATTTCTCCGCCCTCTGTGCCCGCCACGATCCATTGCGCTTGCAGCATCCGCTGCCGATCGACCAAGAGGCCTCTTACTCGTGGCAGCACGGTGGTGCCCATTTCTATTTTTATACCAACTACAGCGATCCACGGCAGATTTCGGTTGATTTCGTCGAGGGTTTCGAACTGGCCAGAGTCTGGGATGAAGACCGCGCGGCCGCCGAGTGCCTGGCTCAGGTTTTCGACGAGCGGCCGGTGGTCTGTGACGATTTCGCCGAGGTCAGCGACGGGGTCGATCTGGTTTTCATTGCCGACTGCAACGGCGATGGATCAGATCATCTCGAGCTGGCGCGTCCCGGTTTGGCGAAGGGCGTGGCGACATTTATCGACAAGCCGCTGGCGCTGACGGTGGATGACGCTCAGGAGCTGGTCGGGCTGGCTGCGGAGCATCAGACGCCAATGACCTCGATTTCGATTCTGCGCGTGCTGCCCGCTGCGGCGCGCTTCGCCCGGCGGTTGGACGAGGTGGGGGAGTTGCAATTCGGCACGATTCAGGGGGGTGGCACCGCGATGGCAGGACATATTCACGCGGCCAGTCTGGCCCTGGCCATCTTCGGCAATGGCGTCGAAAGCGTGCGGGCAATGGGCGATACGGACTTGCAGACGGTTCATTTGAGTTATGGAAACCGCAGCGATCGGCCGCGTCGCGGGGTGACGCTGAACTGCGATGTAGGTGCGGTCTGGCACTGTGCCTTTCACGCCAGCGCTTATGGGCCCGGTGGTGCGATCCACTCGCCGCCGATGAGCGACTGGGATTTTCCCTTTGGTGCGGCGCAGATCCTGCGTGTTGTCAGAGACATGGTGGAGACGCGAAATTCACCACCGATCACCGCCGAGATGCTCGAAGCCGTGGCTATTTGTGCCGCAGCGCGCCAGGCGCAAGAGACCGGCGGCGCGGTGCAAATCTAAAAGCTTTCCAATCCCTATTACCGGAGTAGAGCGATGCCCATCGTCAAATGCCACCACCACGGTTTCACCGTCTCCGACGCGGAGCGCTCAGTTGCGTTCTACCGCGACCTGCTCGGGCTCGAACTAGTGCGCGTCTCCGAGCGCAGAGACTTGCCATCCTACGACCGGATCCTCGGTCACGACAACGTGGTGTTGAAGGTAGCGATCTTGCGCCATCCGGTTGGCGAGTTCATCCTCGAACTCGTCGAGTACCAAAACCCTGTGGGGCGGAAGCGCGAACTGGACAATCCCTTTATTGGCTCTTCGCATCTGGCCTTTGAGGTCGATGATGTGGATGTCGTCTACGCGTTGCTGCGGGATGCGGGCTACGGTGCGATCAATCCGCCGGTGGACGTCGAACGCGACGGGGTCGCGGTTGCCCGCGCGATGTACGGGTTGGATCCCGACGGAATCAGCATCGAGATTTTTCAGGAGTTCGAAGATGTCATCAAAAAATAGATCGGTGATGGGGCCGTGGACGCATCTTTTTTGCACCGGGTGTGGTGCCGGCGTGCCGGATCAGCACTTTATGAGCGCAGATTCGGCGATCGAAGCTTCGGGATGTGCCGATTGCGTCCCGCCCAGTTTCTGCGCGCGGAGTTCGGTATGAGCAGCAAAGACCGGCCGCTGGCGCTGGTGACGGGGGCCGCCGGTGGCATTGGTGCGGCGATCGTGGCTCGGCTCGTGCGCGATGGGTTGAAGGTCCTGGCACTGGATCGTTCCGCGGCAGACCTGGATTCGCTGTCCGCCCAGCACGAGGAGATCGTGCCCTACGGCTTCGATCTGGCGGAGTTCGCAGCGACCCCGGGATTTCTGGCCGAGTTGATTCGAGCCCACGGCGTGCCCACCCGTCTCGTACTCAACGCCGGGGTTTGGCCCGGGGCGCCGATCGCCGAGATGAGCGACGAGATCTGGAATTTGAACTTCGCGGTCAATGTTTCTTCGCCCTTCGCTTTTATGCGGGCGCTGGTCCCGGAGATGGCTCGGGTCGGGGGCGGAGCCATCGTCTGCACCGCCAGTCGCAATGCTCACCGTTCCAGCGTTAACAACGCCGCCTACGATGCTTCAAAGGCAGCGCTCCTGGGGCTGGTGCGCACGGCGGCCGGGGAGTTCGCCTCTGATCGGATCCGCGTCAATGCGGTGTCTCCCGGGCTGGTTTCGACCCCGGCGACTCCGGAGATCGAGGAGCCGCTCTTCAGTGCCGCCTATCGAAAACAGATTCCGATGAACCGCTACGGCGGGCCCGAGGAAATCGCTGCGGTCTGCGCCTTTCTCCTTTCGGACGATGCCAGCTTCGTGACCGGACAGGACTTGATCGTCGATGGCGGGCAGATCGCCTGTCAGGACAACGGGCGCTATATGGAGATCCCCGGGCTGGAGGCCGGATAGCGATGAGTGTAAGGAGCGAGCAATCTATGGCAGGTACCACTTATTTCGAAACGCTGCTGAGTTTCTCCGATCGAGTTGTCTTCGTCACCGGGGCGAGTCGCGGCATCGGTCGCGCGATCGCGCTGGTCTTTGCCCGGGCCGGGGCCAGAGTGGCGCTGGCTTCGCGGACTGCGGAACAGTTGCAGGAGGTCGCCGACGAGGTGTGCGCAGCGGGTGGCGAGGCCCTGGTTGTGCCTACCGATGTCGCGGTTGCGGCTGAAGTTGATCGCGCGGTAGAGCGCGTCGTCGCCGAGTGGGGGCGTCTCGATGTGTTGATCAATAACGCGGGGCTGATCGACTTCGGACCCTTAGACCAGATCGAGCCCGCAGCCTGGGATCGGGTGATCGGAGCCAATCTGACCGGAGCGTACCTGTGCAGTCGGGCTGCGGCGGCGGTAATGGAACGCCAGCAAGGTGGACGGATCGTGAATATCACTTCGGTTAGCGCCCAGACCGGTGGGGTCTCGGGCGGGGTGCACTACACCGCGTCAAAGGGTGGTCTGGCCGCGATGACCAAGACGCTGGCCCGCGACCTGGCCCCCCACGGTATCACGGTCAACGCCATTTCCCCCGGCCAAATAGACGCCGATCCCGAATTGCTGAGTCCCGAGCAGCGGCAAGAGGTGACGGCGATGATTCCGCTGGGGCGTCTTGGCGAACCGGAGGAGATCGCGTACGCGGCGCTCTTCCTGGCTTCGCCGATGGCCGAGTATATCACGGGTACCACACTCGATGTCAACGGCGGCATTCTCAAGCGCTGATCGGTTTTCGATTCTTCCCCGGTTGTGCGGCCGAGCGCTTCACAACCGGATCTTCTCCGCTCATCACTTCACTCAGGGGGACGTCGGCTGGATAGACCTCCGCGTCGCCAGAGTTGTTCTTCGTTGTACTGAGGTTCGAAACCGAGTATCTCTCGCGCTTTGTCGATGGGGAAGCGTTCGCCGGGCCGCCGGTGGAATATGTGGAAGACCTCGTAGCGGCTGGGCAGGGGCCGGGTCAGGGCCAGGTGGTAGGCGCGGGCAATGTCGCGGCGTTCGACGCAGGAGGAGGGGATATAGTGCCAATCGGGCGCGGCCTTTTCGTGTCCTTCTTCTTCCAGCGTGAAGACTCCACCGAAACGAATGACCGCAATGGAGATCGGGTGCTCGCGGGCGAAGTTGCGGCAGAGCTCCTCGGCCAGCGTCTTGCCGAGGGTATAGCCGCCGCTACCCGGGCGGGGCGACTCTCCTTCGACCAGACGCCAGTTGTCCCAGCTGGGGCCGGTGATGTTGATGGTGCTCTGGAAGACCAGGCGTTTTATACCGTGCTCGAGTGCGGCGTGAAGCAGGTGGTAAAGGCCGCGGACGCCGGCGCCCATTTCGCTGTGGTCGGTTGGAGCATATCCCTCATAAGGCCGCATCGGCCAGGCCAGGTGGGCGATGGCATCGACCCCTGCCAGAGCGTCGTAGATGGCGTCGTAGGCGTTGAGGTCGATGACGCGATGGTCCGGCAGGTCGGGCATCGGTCGCATATCGGCACCGCGGACCTGGTGATCCTGGGACAGATCGCGGGCCACGATACGGCCGATATAGCCGGCTGCTCCGGTAACTAAGACTCGCATCTCATGACTTTCGCCAGGCGGCGAAATCCTGGCTCGGAAAAAAGCCGAACTCCGGTGATTGGATCTTGAGCAGCGAATAGCGGTTGTCGGGCACGTCTGCGGCCAGATTGTATATGCCCCAATCGCCCATACCCGCAAAACGCTCGAGCTCGAGACCGCGGAGGATCGCGTCGACCGCATCGCCGATATCAAGCCAGCCGTCCTCGAATCGCGCGTCGGCGGCCAGCGACTCGGTGTCGATGAGCTGTCCCAGCCGCAGCGTCAGAACCAGCCCGGGGGCCAGGCGGGCGTATTCGCGGCCGACCAGCTCGCTCAGGTAGACCGATAGCGGGTAGGCCTCGGAATGTGGTAGAGGGACAAAGTCCTCGGAGACCATCAGCCCGTCGTCGTAACCGGCAAAGACGCAGAGGTCGCTTATCTGGATGACTCGCTGGACCCCGGATCGGAGAGCGGACTCCAGCAGGTTGTGGGTGCCCTTGAGGCGGGTGTCGAAGACCTGTGTTTCGTTTTCCCGTTTTGAACCGTCTTCGCTGCAGGCGGTTGCGGCGAGATGGACGATCGCATCGACCTCGGAGCAGAGTCGGCTTACGGCGTCGACGTCGAGGACATCGCAGGGTTCGATCGGCGTATCGCCCTGATGCGCTGCGAGATCGGTGGCCAGGACCTGGTGGTTTGCGGATAATTTGGGAAGCAGAGCGCGGCCGAGGAAACCCGCTGCGCCGGTAACGGCGACCTTCAACTGGACAGACTCCCTATATACAGTTAGGCATCGATAACGATAGGAACGACGATGCGAGAGTGAAACTGGAAAAGCAGTGCATCAAAGCGCTGCTACTATATGGAAATGAGAGCGGCGATCAGTGTCAATAGAAACTTTGGCGGGTGCGTCGTCTGGCCGGTCGCGTTGCGCTGCTCTCGGGCCAAGGAGGGCTCACACCGCCAGAGGTGGAGCTCGCAGCACCCTATCCCGTTCGGCAGGTGAAAGATCGCTATCAACCGGATACCGGAACGGGATTTCACTTGGATGGAGACCAGAGTCGCCGCGCTCGCGTATCGCCAGTCCGATGCAATGGCGGCGTTCTTCGATGTGCTCGTCGGTATAGAGGGTCTCGATGGTTGCTCGGGTGTGGAAGCCGAAGTAGACCGTCACCCGGAGATCCGGTGCGTTGTTGGCGAAGGATCCGTGTACCAGATTCCGACTATGAATAACGAGGTCACCAGGCGCGGCTTCGACCGGAATCGAGCCCGGCAGGTGGGGTCCGTGTTCGGCGACCAGCGCCTCGAGGTCGATTTGCCCTCGTCGATGCGATTCCGGCACCACAAAGAGACCGCCGTTGTGCGGGTCGGCACGATGAAGATAGAGACCGAAGTTGACTCCGCGCTCGCTCGCGGGGCCGCTTTTGAAGGTGCCGTCCTGGTGCCAGGCGAAGGGTGCGCCCCGCTCGGGCATTTTAATTACGATGGACTCGGCAAAAGGTACTAGCTCGGTACCGTAGAGGTCGGCTGCGGCTCCTAGCAAGCGCGGATGTCCGTACGAGCGCAGCACTATGGGCGAGTGCAGGAGTGGACGGCTGATTCGGTTGAGTACCTGGCCATTCGTCGCACCGAGGTTGGTGAACGCGAAGTCCTGCGGATCTTCGACCCTTCGTCCGGCCAGATCGGTCGCCGCACCCGGTCCGACCGGTGCGTGTTCGATCAGTCGCTCAACTTCATTGCGCAGGGTTGCGACCTCGTGCTGCTCGACGAAGTCGCGGAGTACGACATAGCCCAGCTCTTCGTAGTGTTCGAGTTCTTCGCGGTTGAGAGTCCGGTCGGTCATGATACGCTTCCTGTGGTTTGGTTTTGCACCGACTGGTGAGTGTGCATCAACCGCAGCACCGCAGCGAGAAAACAGAGCGGGGCAATGGCCAGCAGCGCCATGGCCGGGCGCAGTCCGACAAAGTCGGCGGCCAGCCCCACACCTGCGGGTGCGATGACGCTGCCCAAAATAGCCGAACTATTGAGCACGGCGAAAAGCGAAGCATTGGCCCTGGGAAAGCGGTCCCCGGCATAGCCGAGCACAGTTGGAAATATGCCCGAAACTCCCAGGCCCAGCAGCGTCAGCCAGAATAACGTAAAGAATGTCCCTATCGGCAGCGCCGCCAGCACTACGCTCAACGCACTCACTAATCCGCTGGCGATAAAAACCTGTTTGACGCCGATTCTACGCACCATCACTGTCGCTGCAAGCCGACCAACGACCATGGTCAGCGCGAAGCCGAGCAGACCTAGCGAGGCCAGTTCCCGGCTGGTGTCGACAGCTTGCTCGACGAAGTAAGGTAGCCAGCTCGTCGCTCCCATTTCGGTGGCTCCGCCGAAGAATATGCCCCCGACCAGGAAGCCGAACCCGGCCTTTGCGGAGATATTTCGCAACGAGTCCGAGTCGTGCGGATCTCTTTCGCCGCGCGAGGCGCCTGGCAGAGGGACGATAAACCCCACCAGTCCACACGGTGCGACGAGTGCCGCGAAGACTACGAAAATTTTCCGCCAGTCCCAGTCCAGATGCAAGAGCAAGAGTACCAGCGCGATGAGCGCGATCATCCCGATGTGGAAAAAGGCGTGGAAGAGGTTGGCGACCCCGGTGCGGTTATGCGGATAGATGGTACAGAGCAGCGCCGTCAGCGGTGCGGCTATCATTCCCCGGCCCAGACCCAGAAGCAAGCTGCCCACCATGGCCTCCAGCTGAGTTGTGGCTGAGGCGATGGCCAGCAGGCCTAGCGTCTGTAGGAGAGAGCTGGTTAAAAGCAGCAGCCGGTAACCCAGGCGTTGTGCGACCCACCCGGAAAAGAGCGCCATCGCGCCCAAGCCCCAGAAAGGCGCCCCGAGAAAGAGCCCTTTCTGCGTTTCGAGCGACATCTCAAGATCTGCGGCCATCGCGCTGAGACAGGTAGCTGGTCCAACAACCAGCGTGCCGCCGGTAGCCATGCAGTAGCACAAGAGTGCGAGGACTTGCCTCGCATTTGCTGCGCTCATCTTTGTGGTGTCATTGCACTGCCCGCCCCTCGCAAGCATCTAGGTTGAGGTACATTTGGATTCTGGTAAAATCGCTAGGCAGCTCGTGCCAAGGGCCATAACTTAAGCAATGGCGGGCGGCGCGTAAGTCCCGGCTGCGATGGATGCGCAGAGTCGATTCTTGCTCGTTGACCAAGGGATTGCTCTTGGTGGCTGGGGAGCGGATTGTGCCACGGGTTGAAAGGGGCATATTTTAGACTCATACTCTGAGTAAAGAAACTTATCGACCGAGGATGAATTCCGATGAATGGTATTGAGACTATCGCCCACATACTCCGGCAGGAGGGGGTCGAATGGATGGCTTGCTACCCGAGCAATCCGCTGATCGAGGCGGTTGCGGCAGAGGGCATCCGGCCCATTGCTTTTCGCCACGAGCGCGGTGCGATCATGGCGGCCGACGGCTACAGCCGCGTCAGCGACCGCCAGCGCTTCGGCGTTGTTGCGGTGCAATCTCAGGCCGGCGCCGAGAATTCGCTGGGGGGCATCGCCCAGGCTTTCGCCGACAATATTCCGATTCTAGTGCTGCCCGGCGGCATTCCATTGGACCAGATCGGGGTTCGCCCCAATTTTTCGGCGCAGCGCAACTACCAGGGCGTGGTTCGCCGTGTCGAGACCATCTACAAGCCCGAACAGATTGGCAGCGTCATGCGACGCGCCTTTCACGCGCTGCGCAATGGTCCTGCCGGGCCGGTCGTAGTCGAGCTGAGCGAAGATGTGTGCAGCCAGCAGGTGCCGCCGGCGGGGCGGGAATACCACCCACCCACGCGACAGGTGCAGCGACCTGCACTAGAAGATGTACGCGCTGCTGCAGAGGCGCTCCTGGCAGCGAAGAAGCCGTTGATCTGGTCGGGCGCCGGAGTGCTCTTCGCCAGAGCGACCGAGGAATTGAAAGCGCTCGCCGAACTCACCGGGGTACCTGTTTTTTGTACCATGCCGGGCAAGTCGTCCTTCGACGAGCGGCACCCGCTTGCGCTGGGGGCCGGTAGCCGGGCTGCCTCGCTGGCCGCGCGCCGCTGGATCGAAGAGTGCGATGTGCTCCTGGCTCTGGGTTCGAGCTTGACCCGGTCGCTCTACGGGCAGGTGATTCCGCCGGGCAAGCTGATCATCCACAACAGCGATAACCCGGACGAGATCAATAAGGACGAAAATGCGGCGATTGGGTTGCCTGGCGATGCGCGGTTGACTCTGCAGGCGCTGCTGGAAGAGGTCAGCAGCCTTCTGGGCTCGCAGGGCCGCGCGCGGCAAAAGAGCCCAGAAGGCGAAATAGCCGCACTGAATGAAGAGTGGCTCGCCGAGTGGAAACCTCTGCTGGACTCGGAGGAAGAGCCGATTAATACCTACCGGGTAATTCGGGAGATCGATCGCAGCTTGGACCGCGAACAGAGCATCGTCACTCACGATGCAGGAGCCCCTCGCGATTCGATCGTGCCCTTCTACACCGCTACGGCTCCGCACACGTATATAGGTTGGGGCAAAACCACCCATCTCGGCTTTGGAATACCGCTTTTGATCGGGGCCAAATTGGCGCAACCGGACAAGTTCTGCCTCAATCTGATGGGCGATGGCGCCTTTGGTATGTCGGGGATCGATATCGAGACCTCGGCCCGGGCCGGTGTGCCGATCACCACCGTGGTGCTCAACAACAGTGGTATGGCTACCTATCCAGGTGGCTTTCCCACTGCCCGTGAGCGCTACGGTGTGTCGCAGATGCAGGGCGATTACGCGCAAATCGCCGAGGGTATGGGGGCGGTCGGAATACCGGTAGCCAGGGTCGGCGAACTGGCACCGGCATTGAAAGAGGCGCAGCGCCTCAATGCCGGTGGACGCACTGTGCTCATCGATGTGCGTTCCAATCTCGAGGGTCGCCGGTCGCGCTGGGACCACTGAACAAACGTTGAAAAAAGGCTAGGACACGCGGGCGGCGATTTCACTGAGAAAGGTGCTGAACTCAGCCGTAATATCGAGGCGTATATTGAAGGAGTCTCGCTCGGCGAGTCCGGCGTAGGGTCCGGCGTCGGGCAGCTGCCAAAAACCCTCTTCGGTCTGTGTTGCGCTCAGGTAGCGTCCCACCGCCAGGGCTGCGCGCTGGGCGGCGCCATCGCCGGTGAGTGCGTAGAGCAGGGCCGCGCCCAGACCGAGCTTGCCGCTGGGCGGAAAGGCGTAAACATCGTCGGCACAGCGTTCGGTGAAAGCCAGAAGCGCGGTGCAGGCCTCCAGGTGCCTCGCCGTGCGGGTGGCTCGGTAGAGGTGGGCGAGAAAGATCAGGGCGATGCCCGGATTGTAGTAGATTTGCTCGCGGCGTCCGGTATCGACGAAATAATGCAGCTCTTCCCCTCGTTCAGCGCTGGTGATTAGTTCGCCTCTGACGCTCATGCGAAAGTAGAAGCGCTTGGGATCGGGTTGCTCCAGTGCCATATCCGCTAGGAGATCACCAGCGCGCCGAGCCGTCTCGAGATCGCCGGTACAGAGTGCGGCCACTCCGCCCCACGAGGTACAGACCGGTTCTATGAAGGACGCCCCGGTGTCGTCCAGGGCGTGGAATCCGCCCGCTGGCGTCCTATAGCGGTGCAGGAATTCCATGCCCCGATGCGCGAGATTCCAGCGACCGAGGCGGTGCAGGCCCTGGACCAACCAGGCGTTGGCGTAGACCGGCCAGGCATCGCCTCCGGGCTCGGGAGCCTGTCGCGCAAGGTCGCCGAAATCGCCCTCCGGTCGGAGGTGGTGGGCCTCGATCCAGTTGGCCAGCGCCAATGCCTCGCGCACTTTGCCGTGCAGCGAGAGCGCATAGGGTACCTTGTAGTAGCCCTGCTTGCCATCGCTGGCTGCACAAAACGAGCCGTCGTCTTGCTGCTGGGCGAGAATCCAGTCGATGCCGCGTCTGGCGGCGACCGTTAATTCACGTGCCATCTCATATTCCTATAGGGCGGATATCGCCGCACTCGGTCAGCTGGAGAGGGTGTCGAGGAGCGTTGCGGGCGAGTGGGCTGCGACTCCGGTAAAATGCGCAATCTGCTGGCGGCAGGAAAAACCAGTGGCCACGACCGCAGCGTCCGGTCCGGCATCCCGCACCGCGGGTAGGAGTTTGCGCTCGCCGATCGCGCGGGAGAGTTCGTAGTGTTCGTACCCGAAAAGACCAGCCATGCCGCAGCACCCGCTGTCGAGGGCCACAACCTCGCACTGGGGGATGGCTGAGAGCAGGGCAGCGGTCGCGCCGGTGCCGGCCAGCGCTTTTTGGTGGCAGTGCCCGTGAACCAGGATCTGTTGTGGGCCAGACCGAAGGTCGAGATCCGCGTGGGCCAGCGCGGTGGCGGCCCACTGGTCAAAGAGCTGGCTGGCTGCTGCGACCTTTCGCGCCTGTGTCTGCGCTGTACCGCGCAAGAGAAGTGGGTGGTCGTCGCAGACGGCCGAATAACAACTTGGCTCGCAGAATAAGATCGGCAGGCCGCGCTCGGCCAGCGGCAGCAATGCGCGGGTCGTCGCCTCGGCTTTGTGCGCGGCTTCGTCGAGCAGGCCCTTGGAGATCAGCGGTCGGCCGCAACAGACGCGCGGAGCTAGTTCCACCTCGGCGCCGAGGCGGGCTGCTAAGCGGGTGGCGGCACTCAGGTGCTCGGGCTCGAAGTAGTTGCTGAATGTATCGGCGAAGAGGGCGATTTCGCCACCGGTTTTCGGCTGGTGCCAGCTGTCGATGAAGGTCTGCCGCGCGAAGATCGGTAGCTGTCGTCGCTGGTCGATACCCAGCGAGCGTTCGGCGAAAAAGCGCGCCGCGCTGGTGTGGGCAACCCAGTTGGAGAGCGGCCATAAGCGCTGGCCCCATGCGGCGGCGCGATCCACGCGGCCCAATAGCCGCGTGCCCAGCGCAGTACCCAGGCGTTTGTGGCGCTGGTGCAGGAATTCGCTCTTGAGTCTGGCCATATCGACGCCGGTGGGGCATTCGCGCTTGCAGGCTTTGCACTCCAGGCACAGATCGAGGATCGGCAAAAGTTCGTCGTCTTCGAGGGCGTCGGGCCCGAATCGGTCGGATAGGGCCTGGCGCAGGGCGCTGGCGCGGCCCCGGGTCGAGGCGCTCTCATCGCGGGTGGCCATATAGGAGGGACACATCGCGCCGGTCAGGGTCTTGCGACAGGAACCGACGCCGATGCACTGCTCGGTGGCCTGAGCCATGGAGCCGAAGTCAGAAAAATCGAAGGCCGTCTCGGGCTCGGTGGTCTGGTACTCGGATCCGTAGCGCAAGTTGGCCGTCAGCGGTGGAGCGTGGACGATTTTGCCCGGGTTGAAAAGACCTTCGGGGTCGAAGCACTCTTTCAACTGGCAAAAAGCACGGTAGAGTTCGGGTCCGAACATCTTCTGCTGGAAAGGGGCTCGTACCAGCCCGTCGCCGTGTTCGCCCGAGAGCGCACCGCCGTATTCGAGGACCAGGTCGGAGACTTCGTTGGCGATGCGGGCGAATTTCTCGACGCCTTCAGCGGTTTTCATATCGACGATCGGGCGGATGTGCAGGAGTCCGACCGAGGCGTGGGCGTAAAAGCCGGATGGGATTTCGCAACGGGCCAAAATGGCTTGAAAACGCTTGATATAGTCGTGCAGATCTTCAGGCGCGACAGCCGTATCCTCAACAAATGAAATCGATTTGGCATCGCCGATCTGCGAGATCGTAAGTCCCAGTGCCGCCTTGCGCAGCTCCCAGATCCGTGCCTGGTCTTCGGCCGCCTCGGCGCGGTAGAGGTAGTGGCCGAGTTCGCGTTGATCGAGGTCTGCAGCCAGTCGGTCGATCCGCTCCGGTGAATCATCGAAGAATTCGACGATCAGCACCGCGCCTGGATCTCCATGAATAAAAGAGCGCAGTGGCTCGAACTCGATCCGGCCGCGCGTGGAGTCGAGGATGAAGCGGTCGACCAATTCGACGGCAGAAGGATCGTGCTGGAGGATGATCGGGGTCGCCGCCATCGCCTCGAGCACATCGTCAAACTGCACGCAGCAGACCAGGCGGTGTTTGGGCAGGGGTACCAGTCGGAGCTTGGCGGCTACGGTCAGCCCCAGTGTGCCCTCCGATCCCACCATGATGCGACAGAGGTTGAATGGGCGATCTGTGGGTAGAAATTCGTCGAGATTATAGCCGCCGACCCGGCGCAGGATTTTGGGGTAGCGGCGGTGGATCTCGTCCTGATGCGTTGCGCCGAGTTCGCGCACGATCCGATAGCAATTGCCCTCTAGATCCCGTGCGGCGGATTTTTCGTGCAGCGCTTTTTCGTCGAGCGGCTGCATGGTCACCAGCGTGCCATCGGCGAGGACGACCTCGAGCTCCTCTACGTAATCGATGGTTTTGCCGTAGATGATCGAACGGGTGCCGGCGGAGTTATTGGCGATCATGCCGCCTATCGTTGCGCGATTGGCCGTCGAAAGATCGAGTGGTAGCTGCAGGTCATGCGGCGCGAGGCGCGCGTTGAGCTCATCGAGTACGAGGCCGGGCTCGACCCACGCCGTGCGCGCTTCGACGTCGAGTTCGAGTAAACGATGCATATACCTAGAGAAGTCGAGCACCAGGCCGGGGCCAATAGCCTGTCCGGCCTGTGAGGTCCCGCCGCCACGGGCGGTGATCGAGGCACCGTGTCGGCGGCAGAGCTCCACAACGCGAATCACATCGCTGCGCGAGCGAGGTGCGACTACCCCCAGTGGCATGATCTGATAAACGCTGGCATCGGTGGAGTGCATGCCGCGGAAAAAACGCTCGAAGCGGACCTCGCCCTCGAGTGCTTGCTCCAGTTGCTCATGCAATTGGGAGAGGGTCTCTGGTGCGAGTTGATCTCTAGTCATGGGCGAGCATGCCGAGGGCAGCTTGTACCCCCCCGCTTTGATGTGGTACTCCGGCCAGCTCAAGCCCCATTTCGATGCCGCAGAGCGTCCCGCAGAGCATCAGGTCGTTGATCGAGCCCAGGTGGCCGATACGGAAGAGCTGCCCCTGTAGCGGACCCAGCCCGGTTCCCAGCGAGAGGTCGAAGCGCTCGAGGATCAGCTGCCGCAAAAGGTCCGCGTCGTGACCTTGCGGTGTAACTAGGGCAGTGAGCGTAGGCGAGTGAGCTGCCTCGTCGCGGCAGAAGACCTCGAGGCCCCAGGTATCGGCCGCTCTGCGCGTTGCAGCGGCGAGTCGCCGGTGGCGGGCAAAGACCTGGTTCAGTCCTTCTTCAAAAAGCATGTTCAACGCCTCGTCGAGACCGAAGAGCAGGTTGGTCGCTGGAGTATAGGGAAAGAATCCGCGCTGCGAAGCGTCGAGAATGGGCATCCAATCCCAATAGGATCGGGGCAGTTGTGCCTGATCAGCTGCGGCCAATGCCCGCTGGCTGATGGCGTTAAATCCCAGGCCCGGCGGCAGCATCAATCCTTTCTGCGATCCGGCGATGGTGATATCGACTCCCCATTCGTCGTGATGGTATTCTACTGCACCGAGTGAGGAGACCACATCGACCATCAGCAGGGCGGAGTGGCCCACCTGATCGATTGCCCGACGGACCGCCCCGATATCGCTGAGCACACCGGTCGAAGTTTCGTTGTGTACCAAAGCCACGGCCTTAAGCGAGGGATCGGCTTCGAGCTCGGCCGCGACCGCTGTCGGATCGACTGGTTTACGCCACTCGCCTTCGAGCTCTATGACCTCCAGCCCGAGCCGAGTCGCCACTTTGTTCCAGAGCGCTGCAAAGTGCCCGTTCTGGCAGAAGAGCACCCGGTCGCCGGGAGACAGGGTGTTGGCCAGTGCGGCTTCCCAGGCGCCGGTGGCTGACGACGGGTAGATGGCGATGGGGCCCGTAGTGCCGAATACGATCTGCAGGCGTTCGAGGATGCTCAGTGCGAGTTGCGCGAATTCGGGCCCGCGATGGTCGATCGTCGCGCGGGAGATCGCCCGCGCAACGCGTTCGGGCAGCGGGGTGGGCCCTGGGATATGCAGGAAATGGCGGCCGGGTCTCTCGGTCATTGTGTAGAGTACAGTATTGTTTATAGATTGAAAGGGGTCGAACCCAACATACGAAACTCCAGATTCCAACTCAAACGCGCTGATGAGCTATTCTATTTCCGCTGCAGAACAAGAACAACTCGATACCGAGGGCTGGGTGGTCGTTCCCGATGTGCTGTCTGTGGCGGAAATCGAAGTGTACCGCGCGAGGCTGCTCGATTTGGCCGGAGCCGAACGCGCAGACGGCTCGGGTCGAATGCACAGCGATAATCACGGCCAGCACGTGCGCTGGCTGATGAACAAAGGTCGGGAGTTCGAGAAGCTGGTAGCCCATCCCAGGGTAGTACCTTATTTCGAGCATCTGCTGGGCAAGGACTACACCCTGAGTACATTGACTTCGAACCTGATCTACCCCGGTGCCGCCGATGCCCCCTTCCACGTCGATAATGCTCTTGGCGCGATGCCCGAGCCGCTACCCAGCTTTCCGATCTTCGTCAACAGTTTGTGGTTGCTGGATGATTTTACGCCGGAGAATGGCGGCACGCGCTTTGTGCCGGGCAGTCACCGCTGGTTGAAGAAACCGCCCCGCGCAGAAGACCCACTGGCGCTTTGTCATCCGGACGAGATCCGGTTGAATGCGCCGAAAGGATCGGTTTTTTTGTTCAATGGCGCGACATGGCATGCGACCGGAGCCAATCAGACCGAGGAGTCGCGGATCTGCCTGATTTGCTTTTGCTGCCGGTCTTTCATGAAGCCGATGTTTGATTTCGTGCACTTCGTCGAGCCGGAGGTCGTGTCCCGGGCGACTCCGGAGATGAGGCGAATTTACGGATTCGACTCGCGGCCGCAGGGGCCGGATATGGCGCCAGACGCAGATGCTTAGATCGCCCCGTAGTGAACGGGGAGGGACACCTTGCTCAGGCGACTACCGCCGCGTCCTCTAAAAGCTCGGATCGGCGCGGTAAATAAAATTCCTGCATGTAGTGCTTTTTGCAATATCCGCGTGCCGCATGCCGTTCCTGGCATGTGACCACCTGGCACTTGGTGCGACCGTAAATGCGCTCGCGCTCGGGGGTGAGGCGTCCATAGCGGCGGATTTGCTGGTAATGGCGGAAGCAATATCCGCGTGCGACCTCGGCCTGGTCGCAGCCTTCGGCTTTGCACTTGCCCTGGCGGTGGCCGTACTCGCGCTCGGGGGTGAGGCGTCCGTGACGGCGGATCTGCTGATAGTGGCGCGGGCAGTGCCCGGCGGTGCGTGCCTCTTGATCGCAATCGTGGGCCCGGCAGAGGGGTTTCCATTTCCCTTTGATGATCTTGTCTTGCATTCAGTGTTCCTTTCCAAACCCGTATGTGCCGATTGTGAAGTACTGAATTGATATAATCGGCATTCGGTAGCAATTGCAAGGTGATGCGGGTCATTTTATAGTATCTCGCGTTTTGATCGCCGCATCTAAGACCATAGCAAGGTCCGTGCCGCAGAGCAGCCCGCATTCTCGCGTCACGCATATAAAGATTTGTTTATAAAAATGTTATAATTAAGATGTCAAGAACAACGCCTTGTCGTATCTGCTTCTGCACAGCGACTCAGGTCGCTTGTACCTCAGAAATTTGACACTGCCGTTTGTTTTTTGATACTCAGATCTCTGCCAGGAGCTGACGGCTTTTGTCGCGAATCGGCCCGCGCAGTTCATCGGCGAAGAGATCGGCGTTGGCGACGATTTCCTCAAGCGGGGGGCGGGCGTACTCGCCGAGGTCGATGATCTGCTGGCAGAGCTGATCGTAGTTTTCGCTCTGGTCCAGTCGAATGAAGATCGCGGCTAGTACCCCGAAGAGGTCCGGGTTGTTGGGGTCGTGGGCGAGCAGTTTTTCAAAGATCGCAAAGCGGGTGTTGACCCCGGAGGGGTCGGAGCTATAGCTGTGGAGCGGGTCGGGCAAATATTCGGCCAGCCGCTCGATTTCGGGAGCGATCAGCGCTTTGAGGACGATATCCTCGTTGCCCGACAACTCGCGGTATTGCTGTAAAAATTGGGTATGGAAGAGCGGATGCAGGTCGAGTTGGGCCAGTATGCTGCAGAGGTGTTTCGTTTCTTCGGCGGGATCGGGTTTGGCAAAGAAACCCTCGCCGGTGTTGATGAGCACGCGGGCGCTGTCGGCGAATTCTACCCGGCGTTTGAAGTCGGGTGCCTGAGCCGGCCGCAGTCGGACCTCGATGACCCGGTAGAGCATCTCGCGGATCACCGCTGTATTTTCCTCCTGGGCTTGCGTGTCCATGGTCTTGTACTTTTCAAAAAACTCGTAGTGCTTGAGCATCAGATAGTAATTGAAGAGGCCGTTGTAGCCGTGGCCTATAGTGCCGGGAATGGCGGCTTTGGCCGAATTCGAGTAGCGTTGTAAGAGACTTTTGAACCCGGCGCTGATATCGAACCCGTCGTAGCGGTTGGCAGTGACAAAGCTGTAGCCGTAGACTCTTTCCTCGGCCACGGTTCCGGCGAAGGCCTTGATGCCTTCGGCACCAAGGCCGATCAACTTCTCGAGCAGCTCTTCGGTTTTTCTCGAGCGGCTGAGTTTGAAACGGGCTTCGTCCCACAGATCGTGCATGATCTCTTCGGTGGTCTGCGGCTCCAGTTGCAGGTCGAGTTCGCTGGCTAAACGGAAGGCGGCACCGTGGCAGATGTCGCGATCGATAGCGAAGTAGGTTGGGTATTTGTAGACCTCGCAGATTTCGTAGAGCTTGAGGTTCGCCCAGAAGCGCTCCCGGTTTTCGTCGAAGATCTCGTCGGCGATGTCGTAGGGATCGCGGTCGCGGATGGTGGGATTGAGTGAGTAGAGCGCATCGGCGTAATAGCGGAAGAAAGAGCCGAACTCGTCGTCGTCTTGGTCGGTGTCGCGCAGGTGTTTGTTGTTGTGGCGGAGGGTGTCCTTAACGATATAGTAGCCGAGGGTGCGGTGGGTTTTGAGGTGCTCTTGTAATCGGCGGATCGTCTCGAGGATCAGGAGGTAGTTCAGCAGCGGCCAGGTCTCCTGGACCAGTACTTCGCTGATGGCCCAGTAGTCGTAGCCCTTCTCGTAGGCCTCGAGCAGTATCTTCTCGGGGACGTAGATGGTACGGCGGGTCCGGCCGACGTGGAAGGATTGGTGTTCGCGCGCATGGTGGAAGACCAGCAGCGAAGGTCCCAGGACCAGCGTGATGCTGAGATTGTGGTCGAGTAGCGCGTCGACGAGGTAGGGGGGGAGTTGGCGCACGGCACTGTAGAAGAATTTAACGATGTCGTGGCCAGCGTGGAAGCGGGGCAGCCTTTCGTCGGGCATCGCCACGCCGTTGCGCAAACGGGTCTGCTGGCCGAAGATTACGGCCTTTGCATTCATGCGGATGGTCTCGTTAACATCGCCGTGGTGGATGAGGCCTTCGCGCAGACCGGTGTTGGGGCGCTGATCGCCGGAGGTGTGGAAGACGGGATTTTCGGAGACGGGTTGTTCCGGGTGGCGGTATTGCATGGGTGCGCGGTGCGGGTTTGGGTTTACTCGGAAAGGATAACATCTAATTAAGGAAGGTCCAAATGAGCGTCGGCAAGAGTGAGCAGCAAACCCGATTCGACCGCGACGGCTATACCGTCTATGACGTAGTGCTGGACGCGGATCTGGTCTCGGAAGCGAGTGCGCATGTGGATTGGCTCTCGGCCCGGAATCCGGATTTGCGGCCGGAGAATCTGCACCATCAACTGGTCAAGGACGATCCGTTCTGGGTGCGGTTGATAAGCGATGATCGGTTGCTGGACATTGCGGAGGAATACGTGGGTCCCAATATTGCGCTTTTCGCCTCGCACTATATCTCCAAGCCGCCGGAGGAAGGGCGCCCGGTACTCTGGCACCAGGACGGTTCGTACTGGCCGCTGGAGCCTATGGAGGTGGTGACCCTGTGGCTGGCGGTGGATGATTCGATCCCGGAGAATGGGTGTATGCGGGTGGTGCCGGGGACACACGACATGGAATTGCACGAAATGCAACGGACCACCGACACGCCCAATGTGCTGAGTTCGCAGATGGACCCGGATCTGGTGGATGAGGACAGGGCGGTAGATGTGGTCCTGAAAGCGGGTGGTGTCTCGGTGCACCATCCCAATATAGTCCACGGCTCCAACCCGAATACTTCGGGCCAGCGGCGCTGTGGATTGACGATCCGCTATATCCCGACTACGACGCGGATCACCACTGAGCCCTGGCCCTGCGCCTTTTTGCTGCGGGGCGAGGCGGTAAGAGGGGTCAACGAGTATCTGGAGCGTCCGCGCTATCTAGACGGTGAACACTTGCCGTTTCGCGGATGCGAGGAGTGGGCATAGACTTTGGGACGACCTGCGGGCAGATGCGCGACGTAGGCAAATGGATGCTCAACGCTGAAGCAGGGACTTTGGCGAGCAGGACTCTTTTTTGCGTCTATCCCTGTGGCCACGATTGCGTATCGACATTCAGACTTCGCGCGGCCTCATTGATACGGCTCCAGGTCGTGTCATCGATTGGAATACCTTCTTCCTGACGCTGGCGACCGGTGCGGTATTCGGGGTCGCCGGGCAGGAGTATTTCGCCGATGCGCGGATCGACGCGGCTGGTGTAGACGTGTTTGATCAGGCTTTCGAGCTCGGCGTGGAACTCGTCTTCATCGACGAAGTGCCCGATATCGTAAACTGTAAGGTGGAGCCCATTGCTCTGCATGACGGTCTCGCCATTGGCGGTACCCTGACCGCCGAGTGCACCGCCGAGTATCTCGACGACCATCCCCAGGCAGTAGCCCTTATAGGCGACAGGACCGCCAAAAGGCAGGATTGCACCGGGGGGAGTGCCGACAAAATCCTCCGGATCGGTAGAAGGGTTGCCGTCGTGATCGATGATCCGACCTTCGGGCAGTTGCTCGCCCTTGTTGTGGGCAACGCGGACTTTGCCTTCGGCGCAGACCGAGGTCGTCATGTCGACGAGGATCGGCTCGGCGTTGCGGCGTGGGGCGGCAAAGGAGATGGGGTTGGTGCTGAGTTTGCCGTCGAGCCCGCCGTGTGGAGCAATTTGCCGCCCGAGGTGTCCGGCGTTGCAGAAGGCCAGGCCGATAAGACCCTGCCGGGCGACCTGCAGCGGATAAGCTCCGACGCGGCCGACGTGGCCGCAGTTGCGCAGTGTGGCGGTGGCGACCCCGTATTCCCGGGCCTTGTCAATGGCTAGCTGGGTGGCGAATGTGCCGCCAATCTGACCCATCGCCCCGCCGCCATCGACGACGACCGCGCAGGGTTTGTCGCGGATGATCGAAGGCTGGCCCTCGGGGTCGAAGATGCCGTCCTGGATCTGTCCGATGTATTCGTAGATGCGCAGGCTGCCGTGCGAGTCGTGTCCGTAGAGCGAGGACTCGACCAGGTGGTCGATAACGGTGCGGGCGCTTGCAGGCGGACAGCCGGCGGCTTCGAAGAGTTGGTAGCCGATCTGGCGCAGGTCGTCGGGTTTGATCTGTGGCATTAATTAGTCACCTCTTGAAGGACGCGCTCAATCTCCTGTTCCCAGGTTCCGGCGACCTGCACGCCGTACTCTGCGCGTCCGCCGGATGCCTCTGGTCCGACCAGCAAGGGCTGGCCGCGATTTTTGTCGATGAGGTTGGCGCGCTCGACGCAGTCGGTGTGCAGGAAGTGGAAGGCGATGCCAGCGCGTTCGCGATGAGTAGTGTTGGCCTTGGTGGCGTGGGCGGTGCCATAGCAGAAGAAGACGACCCCACCGGCTTCTAGCTCGATGGGTACGGCTCTTTCTTCGGGCACCTGGCAGTGTATATGGTGATCGGAGTTGGGATCGCGGTCGTGTGGATACTCCTCTTTGAAAGAGTCGTGTACGACGTGGATAGTGCCGTTCTGGATGGTGGCATCGTGTATTGCGACCCACATGGCGATGCCTTTTAAAGGGTCGGCGATTTTGAAGTAGGCGTTGTCCTGGTGCCAGTCGGTGCCGATGCCGTGGCCGGCGGGTTTGAGGAACATCTGGTCCAGCTGCAGAATAAAGGGCTCACCGATGAGCTGCGAAACGGCAGCGGTGGTTTTTTCTTCGAAGGGCAGGGCGCGCATCAGGTCGCTTTTGTCGTTGAGGGGGATGAGTTGCAGGTTGGCTTTGGTCGTGGAATGGGTACTGCCGTCTCCGTCGGTGGCGACGTTGCGGACCAGGCCTTCGCGTTTAAAACGCTCGACTTCGACTTGCAGAGCTCGTACTTCGCGAGAGCTAAAGAAATTGGGGACGGCGGTGTAGCCGTGAGTCTGGAAATGGTCTATTTGTGTATCGCTAAGGGACATGAGTCGCTCCTGAATACGGACGGGATAAAATAAGGCAAATTCGGATTAGAGAAAGAGGTTTGAGTTTCGCAATGCACATCGCTGTCTTGGTAGGTGGGTGTCGCAGTTTATCTGCGCGTAGCTTTTACGTCGGCACCGCTTGTCCCAGGTGGTGCCAGAGCGCGGCCGAAGTACGGATGCCGCGGTGAAAATCGCGCAGTGAAAAGCACTCGTTGGGGCCGTGCCAATTGTCGGTGATCTGTCCCAGGCCGACGAGCAGGACTGGTGCCCCGGTCCTAGCAGCGATATCGACGACGATAGGGATCGAGCCGCCCTCGCGGGTGAGTACTGGCTCAAGCCCGAACCCCGTGTGTATGGCTTTGAGTGCGGGTTCGACCAGCGGGTGGTCCAGATCCAAGTAGTAAGCTGGCGAGAGATGCTGGTTTTTGAATTCGCTGCGCGTGCCCTCAGGCAGGCGGGAGCGGATATGTGCTTCAAGGGCAGCAAGCACGTGTTCGGGATTCTGACCGGGCACCAGTCGGCAGGAAATAGCAGCTTTGGCCGTGGCCGGGATGATGGTGCGCGGGCTGCCGCCGCCGAGAAAGTTGATGTCGAGCGTGGGGCGAGTCCAGCGCCTTTCGAGAAGCGGGTACTCCAGCTCGCCCACCAGTGAGGTTACGCCTAACTCGCGACAGTAGGCTTCCTCATCGACATCGAGGGCGGCGTAGAGGTCTTTTTCCCGGACGGAGAGTGGCTGCACTCCTGCGTAGAAGTCTGGTACGGAGATACGGCCCTCGGTATCGATGAGTCCGGCCAGGGCGTCGACGAGAAGTTGGTTGGGGTTGCGGACGATGTTGCCGAAGAGTCCGGAATGTATGTCTTGTGCGGGGCCGAAAACCTCGACCTCGGTATAGACGATGCCGCGCAATCCCAGGGTTAGTGAGGGCTTGTCCGGTCCGTACATGCTGGTATCGGAGATTACCGTACAGAGCAGCGGGGCGAATTGGTCGAGTCCGCCCTCCGCCACGAACTGGCTCAGTGCTCGGCTACCGCACTCCTCCTCCCCCTCGATCAGAAAGACCAGGTCGACCGGCAGCGAATCGCCAACCGCTAGCATGGCCTCGACCGCTTTCAGATGTGCGAAGCTGGGCCCCTTGTTGTCGCTGGCGCCCCGGGCGACGAGGAATCCGTCGCGTTCTTCGGCGGCGAAGGGTTCTACCTCCCAGGCCGAGCGCGGGTTGTCCACTCCCTGGACGTCGTAGTGGCCGTAGACCAGAACAGTAGGGCGATTCGGCGAGGGTTCGGGACTCTGGGCTAGGATCAGGGGGTTGGTATCGTTGCTCACCTGAACCTTTTCGGTGCGAAAACCCATCTGGACGAATTGGTCGACCAGGAACTCGGCTGCCTGGGTGATGCCGCCGTCTGCCTGGGCATCGGCCCCTGTGCTGACGCTGGGGATACGGACAAAATCTTTCAGCTGATCGATATATCTCTGAACTTGCGCATCGATCTGCGCTAGCGTGTTTCCTAAGGCCACACTTTTCTCCTGGATTGTTGCGCGGACCTCGTCGTCACCCGAAAAGGTTCGATGACAAACGATCCGGTTGTGTTGAATCTCAGTGACAGCACTTGCTCATTTCGAGTTCATTTATTAAGATATTAATGCTAAGTTTATATTTATTACAGATTTGCCCGCCGACAGCATCTTCGCTGTTGCAGTGCAATATAGGTTTTTGCGAGGGTCTGTAAAGTTCTGATTTATCTGTCTGCTGCGGCACCCCCTTTGGTCTGGTCGGCCATGGCAGGGGTACGCGGTTTGCGCTTCTTTAGATGATCTACCCCAGTATACTGTCCAAGAGAGGAAAAAGACCGGCAAATGGGAGATTTACCGATAGCTATTAATGGTTTTGGTCGGATTGGCCGCTTGGTGTTCAGAGCTGTAATGGAGCAGGGAGGCCTAGAAATCAAAGCCATAAACGATCTAACCGATGCCAAAACGTTGGCCCACCTGCTCAAATGCGACTCTACCCATGGTCGTTTCGCGGCTGAAGTCGAGATCGATGGCGACACTCTGGTCGTCGATGGGAAAACGATCCTCATTCTGGCCGAGCGCGATCCAGCCGATTTGCCCTGGGGTGATCTCGGAATCGAAGCCGTGCTGGAATCGACGGGATTTTTTACCGAGGCTGATAAGGCTCGGGCCCATATCGACGCCGGGGCCTCCAGAGTCGTTATTTCCGCTCCGGCCAAAGGGGAAGATCTAACCATAGTGATGGGCGTCAACGAAGACGCGCTGCAGGCGGACCATACTATTATCTCCAATGCCTCCTGTACGACGAACTGCCTGGCCCCAATGGTCAAAGTTTTACACGAAAAGTTCGGTATCGTCAAGGGCTTGATGAACACCATCCACTCCTATACCGGCGATCAGCGCTTGCTCGATGCTCCACACAGCGATCTACGGCGGGCTCGCTCGGCAGCGCTCTCTATGATTCCCACGACTACGGGGGCTGCTGCTGCGGTGGGCAAGGTTCTACCGGATCTAAATGGCAAGCTCGATGGATTGTCCATCCGCGTACCGACACCCGACGGCTCGCTGACCGATTTCACGGCCGAACTTGCAGGCAATGTCAGCGTTGAGGATGTCAATGCGGCGATCAAGGCTGCGGCTGAAAGCGATCTGGCCGGGATCATCGAATATTCTGAGGACCCGCTGGTCCTGGCCGATATTGTCGGCAATCCCCACTCCTGTGTCTTCGATGCGCTCTCGACCACAGTTCTGGAGGGTAATTTGGTCAAGGTTTTGGCTTGGTACGACAACGAATGGGGATATTCCAACCGTTGCGTGGATTTGCTCAAGAAGCTCGGAGGACTATAGATTGTTGTAGAAGTCATGATCTCAACTACGAAGGGCACGGTTTTTCCGGAAAACTTAGGAGATCCAAACTATGGACAGTTGGTATTGGTGGATTATTACCTGTGTTTGTAGTCTTTATTTTTTGATATTGTTACTGGAATTCAATCGGCCAAACCAGAGGCTGATGGAGCAGATCGACAACCAGGAGGTGTACCGGTTGGAGATGGGGCGTCGACTGAGCACCGCCCAGGATCAGATCACGGAGTTGGAGGCCAAACTGGAGAAGTTTGGACTGGATATGGAAGACCTGGAGGAGAAGCGCAAGGAAATTCTCCCCGAAGCCAACAAGCGGCAGATGGTCCATATCTCTCCCGGTCCTTTCGTTATGGGAGGGCGCGAAGAAGATAGTCCCAAAAACGAACAACCGGCGCACACGGTTTATCTCTCGGCGTACTATATAAGCCGGTTTCCAGTGACTAATCAGGACTACCGCGAGTTTGTCCAATGTACTGGGCACCGGGCGCCAATTCACTGGCAGCGAGGTACCTTCCCTCCCAGCACCGGCAACCACCCTGTGGCCAACGTTTCCTGGCAGGACGCTCGTGACTACGCCGATTGGCGCATCGCCCGACTGCCGACCGAGGCGGAATGGGAAAAGGCGGCACGCGGCACCGACGAGCGGCCTTACCCCTGGGGCACGCGTTTTACGGAGGGCGAGCGTTGCAATGGCTCTAATCTGGTGGGCACTACGACGCCCGTTGATGAATATGCCGATGGTCGCAGTGCCTATGAGGTTTGGGATATGGCCGGCAATGTCTATGAATGGTGCCGCGATTCCTTCGATGATGAGTACTACAAACACAGTCCGACAACCAATCCAAGTGGGCCTGAGGGGGGGCAGGAACGGGTGATTCGTGGCGGCAGCTATCAGGAGACACGGGCTGCGTTGCGCACAACCCATCGATTGGGTGCATCGGAGGTGTCGACCCGAGACAATATCGGTTTCCGTTTGGCGATGGATGTCGACGCGATGCGTTCTAGCTGAGACGAGAAAGGACTGCGGTATGTTTGAGGAGGTTTGGAGAGCCTACGAAGAGAACGAACTGAGTCACAGTGCTGCGCATCATCTTATGGCGATCCACCAGTTGCGCAAAGAGCACGGTTATGCCCGTGTCTCAGACATTGCCAAGCACCTTAGTATCACTAAGGGAAGCGTTTCGACGGCGATGAAACATCTCAAGGAGCGTGGTTATGTACAAGAGGATCCCAATCGCTTTCTCGAGTTGACCGAACGGGGTCTGGAGGTCGTTCAGGAGACCGAAGCTACACGGCTGGTGGTGCAGCGCTTCCTCAGCGATGCTCTTGGCATGGACACTGACGATGCGATGATCGACGCCTGCAAGGTCGAGCATCTGATCAGCACCGAGGCTCGGGCTCGATTGGTTTGTTTCCTGCGCATGTTGTTTTCCGAAAAACCACCAGCCAACGGATTTCTTCAGCTTTTTCGCGATGGTGCCTTGGAGTGCCGCTCTGGCGACGTCGATGCCTGCAGACTCTGCGAGGAGCACTGTTACGGCTACCGCGCAGTTGAAATGGCTGAAAGCGAATAGAGTCGGGGTTTGATCGGTGGATCTGGGGCCGGCAACGCGCGGCCCTTTTTTCGTATATTGGGTAGATGCTGAGTTTCCTGTTGCGGCAGTTTTTGCCCGTCGGTTTGGTCACTGTGGCGGTGCTGGGCTTCTTTTTTCCCGGACCCGGCATCTACATGGCCGCGTGGCCCACCCAGTATGTCGCCGTCGGCTTTATCTTCTTCCTCTCGGGGTTGATGCTCAAGACCGATGAGGTCCATGCAGCGCTAGCTGCGTGGAAGGCGACCTCATGGGGGTGTGTTTCGATTTTATTTGTCACCCCCTTGCTGGGCACTGCGATTGCCTTCCAACTCCCGCTGGAGTTCCCGTTTCAGCTTGGTTTGGCGCTCTTTTGTTGTATGCCGACGACGCTGACTTCGGGTGTGGCGCTGACGGCTCAAGCGCGCGGCAACGTAGCTCTGGCTTTACTCTTAACGGTGCTTACCAATACACTGGGCATCCTCACGGTGCCTTTCGTACTGGCACATCTCCTGGCGTCTCTGGGGCAGGTCGAACTCTCGGCTAGCGACCTCTTAATCAAGCTTTGTTTTTCGATTCTGCTGCCTCTGGGAGTTGGTAAGTACCTGCGTCGTTTCGCCGCCGCTTGGATCGATAGCCAGCGCACAAAGCTCAGCCTGGCCAGCAATGCGGCACTGATATCGATTCCGTGGATGAAGTTCAGCGAATCTTCGCAGCGCCTGGCGTTGGTCGATCCTGCGAGTCTCCTGATCCTGGTAATCTCGGGACTGGCGATTCACGGGGTCTATCTCCTGGTTAATGGCGGAGTTTGCGCGCTCATGCCGATCGAGACGGCGGCGCGCAGGGCGGTAGTGCTAATGGCCAGCCAGAAAACCTTGCCGGTGGCGATGACGGTCCTGGCGTTCTTGCCGGAAACGGTGGTTTCGCCCGAATTAAAGGGGTTGATTGCGATTCCCTGTATCACCTTTCATCTGGGACAGATCTTTATGGATGCGTTTATTGCTACCCGCTGGGGAAATGAGGGAGAGGTTGGTGACTAGCAGTATCCCAGCGGATGACTCGTGACGGTGTGCGGTCTGGTCTGGTTTAAGTGTTTGAAGAGACCTTGTCTTGACGCAGATGATCCGAGTTCGGATATAGTGAAGGGTCTTCAGCGTTCGCGAGATACCTACCCTGTAGGATCAATCCTCCGAGCATTTAGTACCGGGAGTTGAGGCTGAAAAGAGTGATGGGGTTCGCCCCGGCGCCATTCCGCAGAGATTCAAACCCGATCAGACTAGAGAGACCATGCCGCAAAAACACCCCAACCTATTGCTCATTACCACCGATCAGCAACGCGGCGACTGCCTGGGTTGCGCCGGGCATCCGGTGCTGGAAACGCCCTATCTCGACGAATTGGCCGAGCAGGGGGCGTATTTGCCGCACGCCTATACTGCTGTGCCCTCGTGTACGCCAGCACGGGCGGCGATTCTCACCGGGATGGACCAGTGGCACCACGGGCGGCTGACGATGACCGGCAGTGATGCGCTCGAGTACCCGGCGACACTGCCCGGCGAATTGGCCAAGGCGGGGTTTCACACCCAGGCCGTGGGCAAGATGCACCACTCGCCGCAGCGTCGGCTCTACGGATTCCACCACATGGTGCTCGACGAGAGCGGGCGTCGCGATCCGGGTTTCGTTAGCGATTATCACCAGTTTTTCGATCGGCACAAAGAAGGGGAGTACGGGTATCGCGATCACAGTATCGACTGGAACAGCTGGATGGCGCGGCCCTCGCATTTGCCCGAACATCTGCATCCTACCCACTGGACCGCCAGCGAGGGGATCAAGTTTATCGAGCAGCGCGATTCGACCCGCCCTTTTTTTATGTGGCTTTCCTTCGCTCGGCCCCACTCGCCCTACGATCCGCCGCAGGCGTATTGGGACATGTATTGCGACGATCCGGAGATCCCCGCGCCCGTCGTCGGCGATTGGGCAGCCGAATTCGATGAAAGGGTCGCCGATACCAATGCGCCGCGCACTCGGCGCAGCGAGCGCGAAACGCGCAAGGGGCGTGCTGGATATTATGGCAATATCACCTTTATCGACCATCAGATCGGCCGCTTCTTATACGAGTTCAAAAAGCGCGACCCGCAGGCTTACAATGAAACCCTGGTGATTTTTTGCTCGGACCACGGCGACATGATGGGCGATCACCATCACTGGCGCAAGACCTACGCCTACGAAGGTTCGGCGCGGGTGCCCTTTATTATGCGTTATCCACTCTCGTGGGATCTGCCGCGCAATACCAGGCTCGAAGGGCCGGTAGAGCTCCGCGATATCATGCCGACATTTCTGGAGGCGGCCGGGGTCGAGATACCCGAGTCGGTCGACGGAGAGAGCCTGCTGAAACTGGCCCGCGACGGTCGCGATGAGTGGCGGGACTTCGTGCAGGGCGAGCACACTACCTGTTATACCTTCGACCACGGCATGCAGTATGCAACGGACGGATTAGAGAAGTACATCTGGTTTCACCACACCGGGAACGAACAATTCTTCGACCTTGGAGAAGATCCTGGCGAATGCTGCGATCTATCTACCAGTCCGCAACACGCTGGCCGCGTGGCTCTGTGGCGCCGGCGTCTGGCCGAGGTCAACGAGGAGCGGGGCGATCCTCGCGGTCAGGGCGGTCAACTGGTGCCGCAGCCGCGGGGTGCGCTGCAGCTTTCGCCCTATTACGATCGCTGGAAGGAGCGGGCACGGACTTTAGAGCAGAGCTGGCGGGGGGCGTGATGCCGTTGATCTACGACGGCGAGGTGATTCACTCCGCCCGCGACGAGTTCGGCACGGTCGAGATCGTCGATGAGGCCACCTCGCGCACCATGCACTTCGGCTCGCGCGCCCGGCAGACGACGATGTTCCTCAACGATTCGAAGGCTCTGGCCCTGTCTTATACTCGTTGTATGCTCAGCGGTTTGCTTTTTGCTCCAGCACCGCGCTCGGTGCTGATTTTGGGTCTGGGTGGCGGCGCGCTGGTGCGGTTCATCAGACATTATTTGCCCCGATGCCGGATTGCGGTAGTGGAAAAACGGGCTCTGGTCGTCGCGCTGGCGCGCAAATACTTCGCACTGCCTGAGGACGAGGGTTTTGCACTACACGTGGAACCGGCCGAGGTTTTTCTCGGTGCAGACCATGTCAATCGCTACGATTGGATTCTGGTCGATCTCCACAACCACGACGGAATGGCGCCGGCTCTGGCCCAGCCCGATTTTTTTACGCGTTGTCGGAGATTGCTGGGTGGCCAGGGGATTCTGGCGGTCAATTTATGGACCGGGGACCGCGAGTCACTGCTCAAGGGCATCCACCGCGCATTGCGGCGGAGTTTTGACGATGCGGTGCTGCATCTGCCGGTATCGCGTAAGCGCAATACGGTGGCATTCGGGTTCGATTTCCCCCGGCCCTCGCTCGAGGTGCGTTCGGCGCGGCGCACCGCCATGGACCTGGAGGCGGAGTACGGGGGGGTGGAGTTCTCGCAATTCCTTCGGGATCTCCTGGTGTCCAACCCGGGCCTGGTGCATTAGGATGGATATCTACCGCTTTTTGGCCGAGAGCGAGATCGCTTACCAGCGCGTGGACCACCCACCGGTTTTTACCTATGCCGAGGCCGAGGACAAGGTGCCGCCGCTGCCCGGGATCCATACCAAGAATCTCTTTTTGCGCGATGGCAAGGGTCGGCGGCATTTTCTGGTGGTTGTCGACTGTGCAATGCAGGTGGATCTGAAGGCGCTACGAAAGGTTCTGGAGACCGACAAGCTGGGTATGGCATCCCCCGAGCGGCTCGAAAAATACCTCGGTGTTCAACCGGGGGCAGTGACCTTGCTCGGGGTCGTTAACGACCCCGAGCGGGCAGTCGAGGTTGTATTCGACAAAGCGGTTTGGGAGGCAGAGGCCATTCAGTGTCATCCTCTGGTAAACACCTCGACCCTGGTTATTCGTCAGGCGGATGTGGAGCGGCTCTTAGAGCGCACGGGACATGCGTGGCGGGTTGTAGAGGTGCCCGTGCGTGCGCAGCGCGATCTGTAATGGTGGCAGTCGGAGTGGATGAATGGCTGGCGGGATAAAAGTTTGAGGCTTTGCAAACACTAGTTGCGATTTGATCATTCGGACGCGCTCATTATTGAGGCGGGTCAGATCTGCGAGCCGTAGACGGCATCGACCAGCTCCATGGTCTTAATCGCGTCGTCAAAATTCGTTTCGGGTGCTTTTTTCTTTAATATGCAGTCCACGAAGTGGCGGTTTGTGTCGTAGGCGCCAAAGGTGCGGAACTCTTCGGTGCTACCGGCCAGAGTGCAGGGGTCGAGTTCTTCGATGGGTTCGGTTTTGTTGTCGGCGTAGAGTTGGCCGCCCTCCTCGGGGTCACCGAAAAAGGAAATACCAGGAGCGTGGACCTCGACGGAAAAGACTCGCCGGCCACTCATGAAATTGTTGAGCAGGAGACCGGAGGCCCCACTCGAGAAGCGGACCAGGGCCAGGTGGATATTCCAGTGGCTGGCCTCGAGACGGCGCGAGTCGCTGGCGACGCTTTCGACCTCGCCGCCGCAGAGGTAGCGCAAGGTATCGACGGCGTGGATTCCGTCACAGGTGAGCATATCCATGGCGCCGCGGTAATAAGGGGCTCCACCGACCCAGTTTTTGTAGAAACTCGCGTGGGCGGTGTGGACCTTGCCGCGTTTTTCACAGAGTGTTTTACCGCGGCGGATGATCGGGGAAAAACGACGCTGGAAAGCGACGCCGGTCAGTACCTGATGGCGATGAGCCAGGGCGGCCAATTGGCGGATTTGTTCGGTTGTGACGGCAGGAGGCTTTTCGATAAAGAGATGGCAGCCGTGCTCGATGATGGTGGCGGCCACATCGTAGAGGTGGTGCGGCGGCATGATCGCATAGACGGCGTCGGGTTTTTCGCACTCGAGCATCTGCCGGTAGTCGCCGTAGCGGCCTTTGATGCGATACTGATCGCAGGCGGCGTGCAGGCGTTTTTCGTCGAGATCGGCGACGGCGACGATCTCGGCTTCGGGGATCGCGAGCAACGAGGGGTAATGAGCCATCAGCGCGCGAGATCCGGCGCCGACCATGGCGAAGCGGATTTTTTTGCGGGGGCGTTTTTTTGCTTTGAGTTGTTTTTTTGCTTTGGGCATCGCGTTCTCCGGGGCTCTGCGTTTGGACGGGCTCTCGCTATTCTTTAGCGTTTTGCTTCTGTATCGGCATTCGAAGTCTAAGGATTCTGCAAGGCGAAGTGTTTCGGTCTCTGGCAATTTAAGAACAAAGCGAATCGAGATATCGACGACAAGGACAAATAAAAGGTTATTTTTTTCTGGTGATCATTGCTGGTAGGATCAAAAAAATAAATATCTGCGATTTCTTCTGCATAGGGGCATCTTCTCGCAGAACCCGGGATTTGAGTGCAGCACTTCTGGCGCTTTTTGTTTCTGCCTGTGGCAGTCTGGATCCAGGCGAAAGCCCGTTGCAGACGGAGGAAGGCGATCGCGCGAAGCTCGTGGAGATGCGTCGGGAGATCAGCGCGCTCATCGGCGATGCCGAGTGTGAGGCGACGGAGGCTTGCCGCCAGGTGGGCATCGGCGCCAAGCCCTGCGGCGGCCCGTGGGAATATCTGATCTACTCCGTGGCGGACTCGGCCGCCCTGGCCGATCGGCTGGTCGGATACAACGGGTTTGAAGCCGATATGAATCGGCGCTACGGGTATAGTTCGGATTGTTCGGTGCCCAACGAGCCCATACCGGGCTGCGATGCTGGTCGCTGTGTCGATCTGCTGCAGCTAAGCGACGACCGGGGAAGTATCCGCATCACCCCGGATCAAATCGACGCAGCGCCACCCGCAAGCCTGGGCCTGCCTCGTTTTGCTGCGGATCTGGATCTTGAAAGCGATGAATTCGCAGTACAGGATGCTCGCGTCGAAGGAGATATATTGACGCTGGTGGTCGGGTACAGCGGAGGGTGTGAGGTGCACCAGTTTACCCTGCTGGTCTCGCTGGCGGCAACCCGCTCGATTCCGCCGCAGCACGGGCTGAAGTTAGTGCATGAGAGCAATGGCGATGCCTGTGAGGCCTTTATCACCAGCGAATTGCACTTCGACCTGAGCCCTTTGAAGAGTCGGTATTCCGACCTGGGAGGCGTGGCCTTTCGACTCGAAGGCGTCGAAGGTTTTCTGAACTACGTCTTTTAAATCGATCGACTTTTTATTCGCTGCTCACGGACGGCCAGATGGTTGGGGATCGGAATGCTGGTCCCGATCATAGGTCCCGCTCCGAGAAGTGTCCTTCCCGTCGCAGTACTTCGACTCCGGATTCGCCGAGTGAAACCGGGAAGCGAACCGGGCTATTTCCCTGCAGCTGCGACTGATAAATCGCCATGACCATTTCGAGCGAGCGGCGGCCGACTGCCCCGTCGCTGCGCAGGGTGCCCCTGCCTTCGAGTGCATCGATCAGTTCGGCTAGTGCCTCGACATAGGTCGAGGTCGCGGCGGGCCGTTCGATCTCCGATTCTTCCAGACTGCTCCACTCGAAACCGCTGTCGGGCTCGGTCATCGAAAGCTGGGATTGGAAGAGTTGGACTCGTTCGGCCTTGATGCGGATAACTCCCGCATAGCCGCGCAGCTCGAAGCCGCTCTCATCGTATTCAGTGAGTTCGGTGCCGCAGATCAGCCCGGTAGCGCCGTTTTTGAATTTCATCATCGCGGCGGAAAAATCCTCGATCGGCCAGGGGCGGATTCGCTGTTCGGTCATGCCGCAGAGCCAATCGACTTCGCCGGCATAGAGGTCCATCAGATCGAAATAATGGGTATAGTCGTGTAGCAGCGGACCTTCGTTTTCGCTGCGCCACCAGGGTGCGGGCTTGCCGCCATCCATGTAGCAGTAGATGTGGTTGAGTTTGCCGATGGCGCCTTGGTCTAGGAGTTTTTTGGCGAGGTTCCACTCGGGATGCCAGCGGCGATTGTGGTTGATTTGCAATAAAATGTCTTTCTCGTGGCAGGCGGCGATCATGCGGTCGCATTCATTTAGCGAGAGGGCCATTGGCTTTTCGCAGATGATCGCCTTGGTCGAATCGGCTGCCGCGCAGCCTTCGACCATCTCGGCGTGGAGCTCAGGGTGGGTGGCGATGATGCAGATATCGGGCTGGACTTCGGCGAGCATCTGCTGGTAGTCGTGGTAGAGTCTCTGGATGCCGAAACGTTCGCCGAAGGCCTCGAGTTTTTCACGGCCCCGGTTGACGCCGGCGACCAGCTCGCAGGCGGGATGGTCTGCGATGGCGGCGGCATGGTTGTCGGGCAGATCGGAGAAGCTGAACTGATAGCCGACGCGGCCGGTGCCGATGAGTGCGATGCGATATGAGGGCATGGGGTCTCCGTTCAGAATAGCGAGAGCTGTGGGTTGGGTTGCAGTGTGCCTTCGAGCTCGAGCAATGCTTCTTTGATCGGCAGTCCGCCGCCGTAGCCGACCAGCGAGCCGTCGCTGCCGATGACTCGATGGCAGGGAATGATGATCGACAGGGGATTTTTGCCATTGGCTAGCCCGACGGCCCGGACCGAGTCGGGGTTGCCGATGCGGTGGGCCAGCCCGAGATAGGAGATGGTTTCGCCGTAGGGGATTTCCTCCAATGCGGCCCAGACCTCGAGCTGGAAGGTCGTTCCTTCGGGATCAAGCGGCAGGTCGAAGACGCGGAGATCTCCAGCGAAATAAGCCGAGAGCTCTTCGACTGCCGGATAGGGTAATTCGTCGACGGCGCGCCAATGGGGTGGTGGGGTGAAGGTATGGTTTTCGAAATAGAGATGCTTCAGGTTTTTTTCGTCGCCGGCCAAGATCAGCTCGCCGACCGGGCTGGACATGGTGGTGTAGTACAGGTTGGG
Source organism: uncultured Gemmatimonadaceae bacterium (assembly GCA_964520345.1). GTDB lineage: Bacteria > Latescibacterota > UBA2968 > UBA8231 > UBA8231. The sequence continues at coordinate 61,225 of CAZFMY010000003.1, forward strand.
GGCGGGCATAATAGCTTTCTGTATTCTAGTTTTCTTTGTTCAAAGCGCGAAAATCCCCTCCGGTAGGTTCTTGAAAAACCCGCAGGTCAAATGCCGGCACAATGGCGAGGATATGATCGAATATATCGGACTGGATCGCCTCGTAATTGGCCCAGACCGTGTCTGTGCAGAAAACGTAGATCTCGATCGGCAAACCCTGAGCGGTCGGAGCCAACTGGCGCACCAGAAAAGTCATCTCCTGATGAATATGCGGATGGTTTTTCAAGTAGGCCTGAACGTAAGCGCGAAAGGTGCCGATATTGGTCATGCGCCGGCCGTTGACCAGATGGGAAAGGTCGATCTGATGCAATTCGTTGTACTCGGCCATTTCGCGTTTCTTGCGCTCGATATGGGCGCTGATATACTGGACTTTAGCGAAGCGCGCCAGCATCTCCTCATCGCAGAACTTTACCGTGCCAAGATCGATGTGCACCGACCGCTTGATCCGCCGTCCGCCCGAGTCCTGCATTCCGCGCCAGTTTTTGAACGATTCGCTGATCAGGGCATAGGTGGGGATGGTGGTGATGGTCTTGTCCCAGTTCTGTACTTTGACTGTCGTCAGCGTTACGTCGAGCACATCGCCGTCGGCGCCGTACTTGGGCATTTCGATCCAGTCGCCGCGCGCGACCATGCGGTTTACCGAGAGTTGGATGCCGGCTACCAGCCCGAGGATCGCATCGCGAAAGATGAGCAGCAGTACAGCTGTGAGCGCTGTCAGGCCACTGAGCAGGTAGAGTGGAGATTTGTCGAGCAGGATCGAGATGATGAAAACGCCGCAGAGAAAGTAGAGGATGACCTTTACAAATTGCACCAGGCCCTTAATCGAGATCTCTCGCGAGGTTTTGGTGTTGCGGTAGAGTTCGACCCCTGCGCTCAGCAGCGAGTCGATGACCATCATGCCGGTGAGCAGTATGTAGATCTGTACTCCGGTATCGGCTATTTCCTGGAGCTTGGTATTGCCTTCCAGGGCCAGCGGTGCCAGGCGGTAGAGGACCAGCCCGGGGACCAGATGGGCGAGTCGGTGCAGGACGCGGCGCTCGACCAGCGTGTCGTCCCAGGTGGTGCTGGTGCGGCGAACGAGGGCCTCTATGGCGCGGAGTACGGGGCCTCTGGCCAGACGGTGGGCAATGAAGGCTACGAGGACCACCAGCACCACGCCGACCAGCGAGGTGGCCGGTGCGGCGAAGTCCTGGCTCAGACCCCAATCAAGGAGGAGTTGCTGCAAGGGGCTTAACATCTCTTAAGATAACGACGGAAGCTGGTTTGAGGCCAGTTCGGCCAATTCGCAGTGCTTGTCTTTTTTGAGATCGATGCGGACATAGTGCTCTTGGCCCTGGTTCAGGTGGTAGATCCTGGAAGGGTATCGGTTGTAAAGATCACGCCTATTCGGCGCGCAGGGCGATCTCGTGAAGCTTTGAGCCGACCAATTCGCGGCGCCAGCCCCGCAGTAGGCGATGATTCTCCGGCGTGGCCTCGGCGGCGTTGAGCACCAATTTGCGGACCTCAGCGCGAGCGGCGACGAAGGGTGCGTCGATCTGGGCTTCGTCGCTTTGCTGGCGCAGGTGTTGCATGGATTCAGCCAGCTTGCGTTCGATGAGATCCTCGTCGAAACGCCGTCGGGGGGGACGGTGTGGGCATGCGTCATCGGGGACTGCTAGCCCGCGGCGGATTTCTTCGATAATGCGCGCGCCGTCGCGGTGGCGGTTGAGCCCTCGGATCTGATCCAGGTCTTCCAGCGACTGCGGCTGGCGTCGGGCCAGGTAGATCAGCGTCTCGTCGGCCAGCACGTGGCTGCGTGGCCGATCGCGACGGCGCGCTTCTTCTTCGCGCCAGGCGGTCAGTTCACGCAGGATGGCTCGTTCGCGCGAGGAAGTGCGTCCGATGCCCTTGACCCGCTCGAACTGCTCGCGGGGATCGCGCTGCTCGTAGAGCGTAGGATCGTCGTAAACGGCCAATTCCTCGGCCAGCCAGGTGCTGCGACCGATCTCTTCGATTCGCGCCCGCAGCACGTCTCGGACTTCGTGCATATAGCACACGTCCTCAATGGCGTAGGCCAACTGCTCTTCGGAAAGGGGGCGGCGGACCCAGTCAGTGCGCGTCTCGGTCTTGTCCAGGAGCACGCCAATGGTAAGCTCCAAGAGTTCGGCCAGGGAGGTCGTGGAACTCATACTGGCGAGCCCGGCGGCGCAACGGGTGTCAAAGACGTTGCGCGGAAAAGCGCCGGTAGCCTGGCGCAGGATGGTCAAGTCTTGCTGGGCATCGTGGAGTATTAGCTCAATCTCTGGATGTTCCAGTACCTGACCCAGAGGCGAGAGGTCTGTGATGGCCACGGTATCGATCAGATGGCAATCGTCGCCGGCCAGGGCTAATTGGATCACCCCCAACTTGGGATAGTAGGTGCGGTTCCAGACGAATTCGGTGTCCAGTGCGACGCAGGTCTTGGTCAGGGAGCGTTCGACGAGTTCGGCGAGCGCTTTTGGGTTGTCGATCATGGGGCCAGCGGGAGTCTTAAGAGGGGTCGCGTCTCAAAGCAGGACCAGGACCTAGCAAAATAAGGTAAGCATTCTATGTCGGCAAGGATCGCCCGGGGTAGACCACGTTTCGCGTTCCGGCCCACAAGTACTACCACGCTTCTCCAGCGTCCAGTCCATACAATTTCCGCAACCCCTGCTCTACGAAGGCCACCGTTTTTAGCTCGGAGTACATCTTCGCGCCGTGCTTGCGGCTCAGTTCGAGGAACGTGCCGATGTGCGGACGGGCACTTCGTTTTTCTGCTCCTATTGATTGCGCGATCCGATCGTCAAAGACGGTTTTGTCGAGGTCTGGGACGCTCCGGGGCTGGGAGTGGAGTTTGTCGAGGAGGAAGCGAAGCGATATTTGCCCGAGGAGGATGCGGAGTTCTTCGATTCGCCAGGGTAGTTTATAGCAGCTGTACAAGCGATAAATCTCGACGCTCGTCGCGAGAAATATTATCTATATGTATATGAAATTAATGGGGTTGGCAGACCATAGAATCCGGATCTTGCCCGATCAGCTCTGTGATCGGAACTCCGCTTTTTCTCCCGGTGTAGGCGAGTGGTCGAAGGCCCCGCGCCGGATCACTGCTTCTGCTCCCCCCGCGGCCTCAACCACGGCCTGCTGACTGGCGCGGGCCTGTGCATCAACCGATTCGGGATCGAGGAGCTCGCGCAATTCCGCCTCGAAATCGTGGAGCATGCTCCGGTGCGAGGACTCGTTTGAGAGATTGTTCTTTTCTTCCGGATCTTCTTTTAAATCAAATAGTTGTGCTTGTTCGCCTACGTGCGAGATATATTTGTAACGCTGGTTTCGCAGCATGTACATGGCGTGTTCGGTACCCAGTGCGTGATATTCGCTGAAGACGGTTCGCTCCTGGTCTTCCTCCTGCGCGATCTGCCAGAGGGAGCGGCCGGGCAAGTCTTCTTCGATTTCTTTAGCGCCAACACATTCGAGGGCGGTTGGAAAAGTGTCGACCAGCGATACCGGCGTCTGCACCACCTTTGCTTCTGGCACATCCGGTCCGGCCAGGATCAGCGGTACTGCCGCTGCTTCGTCGTAGAGTGTAAACTTGCCGAAGATGCCGCGCGCGCCGAGGCATTCGCCGTGATCGGAGCTGTACAGTACGCGAGTGCTATCGGTCAGGCCGTACTCGTCGAGCGTGCCGAGGACTTGACCGATCTGCTGGTCGAGGTAGGTGGTGGTGCCGTAGTAGGCAGCGGTAACCCGCCGGATGGTTTCTTCGTCGTGGCCCCGATCGAAACTGAAAAAGCGGCGAAAATAGTCCATTGCTGGATGGTCGGGCCAGGTTTCGGGCGTCCATTGAGGCGGCAGTGGCATGTCTTCTAGGGGATAGTGCGCAAAAATCTCGGGCGGAGCGATATAGGGCGGGTGCGGGCAGACGAAGTTGAGGAAGACCGCCCAGGGTTGGTCGTCGTCTTTATGCTCGCCGAGCCAGCGCAATGCGTGCTTGGTGCAGCGGGCGTCGTATTGCAGATAGGACGAGTCGCCGGCACCGGCTCGTCCCAGTTCGCCGTCTTTGTCGCGGAAGGGCGGGTTGTCGCGGATGCAGCCGAGTACATCGCCGCTGCCGTCGACTACGTGTAAGGGTTCGACTTCATCGCTGAAGCCGTGGTCGGTGCCCTGGCCTTTGAAGTGCAGCTTGCCGATCGAGTCGCAGCGAAAGCCCTGCTCGCGCAGGCGCTGGTGCCAGGAGGCGGGGGAGCCGTCATAGGGGTGACCATTATCCCAGAAGCCGATCTGGTGCACATAGCGACCGGTGGCCAGCGAGGCGCGGGCCGGAACGCAAATCGGACAGTTGGTATAGGCGTTCTGAAAACGGGTACCGCGTGCGGCCAGAGCATCTAGGTGCGGGGTCTGCACCAGTGGATGGCCATAGGCGCCGCTGGCCAGGCGGTGGTGCTGGTCGGAGAGGATGAAGAGAAAGTTCTGTGGTTGCATGCGTTCTGAGATAGGCACTTATCGGTTTCTGAGCTTGGTGAGGAGTCGCAGGATCTCGATGTAGAGCCAGAGCAGCGTCACCATCAGGCCGAAGGCCGCGTACCACTCCATGTATTTAGGCGCCTGCATGGTTTCGCCGCTTTCGATAAAGTCGAAGTCGAGTACCAGGTTGAGAGCGGCGACGACCACGACGAACAGGCTGAAGCCGATGCCGATGATCCCGCTCTCGTGGATAAAGGGCATGGAGATGCCGAAAAAGCCCAGCACCCAGGTGCTCATATAGACGAGAAAAATTCCCCCGGTGGCTGATGCCACACCTAGTTTGAAATTTTCACTAGCTCGGATCATACCCGAACGATAGGCCGCCAGTAGCGCCAGCAATGTGCCCAGCGTCAGGGTTACCGCCTGGATGACGATGCCGGGATACTGCAGTTCCAGGATCGAAGAGATGCCGCCCAGAGCCAGCCCCTGGAGAAAGGCATAGATCGGTCCGGTCAGGGGCGCCCACGTCTTCTTGAAACTCGTGATCAAGGCAAATACCAGGCCGCCGATAATGCCGCCCAGGACCCAGGGCATGATCTGGGCGGCGTCCTGATACAGGAAAAACTGCTTCCAGGTCCAGGAGGCGCCGAGCAGAACCAGACCGAGCAGGACCAGTGCCTTGTTGACGGTTCCCTGAATGGTCATGGCCCCTTCGCCGCCGCGTTCCAGGCTGGTGAAAGTGGCTTCTCTTAAAGTGGGATTGGCTGTGCGCATAGGGCCTCCGTGGCTGGAAAAAGAGAGTGCTGAGACCTTGGGTTTGGTCGATCTGCAAAAACGATTTTCACATCATTGAAAATAGAGCGATCCAGGCATCGGATTACCGGTACCTGGTCGACCATCGGTTCCGCTTGCTATCGATGGCGACCGGGCGTTATAGTACTCGATCCAGGTTGAAAGGTCAATTTCTCGCTCCTGGTTTTATCACGGCATACCGACTGCTTTGTCCGCATCGAGCTGGGGTGGGGTGGGATAGTGGATTCCGCGCTGGCCGGAGAGATTGCGGTTGGCACTGGGTTGGTATGCCTGGTCGGGCAGGCCGACCAGTTGGCCGTCTGCGACCCAGGATTCATCGCCGCCGTAGAGGTTGTTGATCAGATGTCCGGTTAGACGAGCTCTTGTCTCACGGTGGGATTCCACCGCCGCGAGGTCGGCGAGTTCGCAGGGGTCTTCTTCTAGGTCGAAGAGCTGAATGCGGTTGCCGACCGGATAGTAGATCAGTTTGTGACGCCCCTCGCGGATCATCCGTGTGGCGGTGCTGCTTTCGCCGCATTCGCCGTAGAGGTAGGGATGTTTTTCTTCGCCGACCATCGACCGGCCGGTCACGGTGTCCGGGATTTCAATGTTGGCCAGGTCGAGCAGGGTCGGCATCACGTCCTGCCATCCGACCAGGCGGTCGTCGCTAGTGTGGTGCGGCACCCGGCCGTCCCGGCCGCCGAGGAGGATCATCGGTACATTGGCCGAGTTTTGGTAGTAGAGCCGCTTGGCCCAGAGTCCGTGGTGGCCGAGCATATCGCCGTGATCGGCAGTAAAGAGGATGATGGTATCTTCGAGCAGTCCTTCCTCGCGCAAGGTGCCGATAACTACGCGGAGCTGATGGTCGATCTGGGTGCAGAGCGCGTAGAATGCACGGCGGATCCGCAGAATCTCCGACGTCTTGAGGTGGGCGTGGCGCTCCTGGATTGTTTTGAGTGCGTGGGGCAGCTGGTCGAAATCACGCGACCAGGCGCCGTGGTACGGCGCGTCGATCTCGATATCGCGGTAGAGGTCTAAATAGCTCTGCAGCGGCACTAGCGGTGGATGGGGATGCCGGAAGGAGAGGTAGAAGAAACCGGGTTTGTCCGGGTCGCGGCGTTTGATCATCCGGCTCATCTGCTGCGCTGCCCAGGTGGTGGGGTGGCAGTCTTCGGGCAGGTGCCAGGGGCGAAAGGAGTATTCGTTATTGCTCATGCCGTGGGCGAAACCCGCTCCGGCGTGGCCCTTGTCGGCGAGAAATAGGTCGTAGTCGTCGACGGCGCCGAGGTGCGGCCGGCCTTCCTCATCGAGGATGACCTCGTCGAAACCGATGCGGTTGCGCTGGGGGTAGACGTGGAGTTTGCCGACGCCGAAGGCCTGGTAGCCGGCGTTGCGAAAAGTCTGCGCCATGGTAGGCAGGTCCGGCATGGGTTCGGTGGTTTTGAAGACGCGGTCGCCATGGGTCCGCGGAGGAGTGCCGGTCATGAGGGTTCGGCGGGCGGGGATGCAGACCGGGCATTCGCTGTAGGCGTTGGTAAAGCGGGTGCCGCTGCGCGCGAGTTCGTCAAGAGTGGGCGTAAGAATTGCGGAGTGGTCGGCCGCGCCCAAGAGGGGAGCGGACCAGTGATCGGTGGTGATCAAGAGGACATGGGTATCGTTCTTGGGCATGAGATCTCTTTCGAGGGCGGTTTATGCTCCCGACCTGGATCTTTTATGGCTGTTCCAGGTCTCGGGCTAGGAGTAGAGATAGACCAGCAAAGAGGGGCTGTCAAGGATCCGGCGCAGGTCGATTGCAGGCGGGGTTGTGAGCAGGCGAATCGCAGCGTACCTTGGGCGCGAAAGGAGGAGAGGTTATGAGTGAAAAAACGATTTCGTCGGACGTGGGTACCAGGCTGCTCTTTGAGAATGACCGGGTGCGGGTTTGGGATTTGCGCTTGGCACCGGGGCAGAGTACCGGGCTGCACCGGCACGAGCACGATTATCTGTATGTCGTGATAGGAGATGGACGGCTGCAGGGGGCCGATGAGCAGGGAGAAAAGTCGGAGGTGCGGGAGATGAAGGATGGGGAGGTGCGGTTTAACGAATTGGATGGTGAGGCGGTTCACGAAGCATTTAATAGGGGAGATAATCCGTGGAGGAATATCATCGTCGAATTGAAGGATTGAGCGCATGATTACGGTAGAGCGATCGCTCCGGGAAATGTCCAATTTTTTCCAAGAAATCGGCGCGGCGGACCTACGGCATACCCATAAGACCTACCTGGCCCATGCCATCAGCGTCTATACCGATCTGAAAAAATGGGGGTGTGACGAAGAGTTGTGTCGGGTGGGGATTTTCCACTCGATATATGGGACCGAAAAGTTTCAGGCGTTCACTCTGTCTTTGCAACGACGCGGGGAGATTCGCGAACTGATCGGCGAGCGCGCCGAATGGCTGGTCTACCTCAATTGTGCGGTGCTGCGCGCATCGATCGAGCCGAACCTGGACCGCGAAGAAGGCCCTTTTGTAATTGAGGACCGGATCGCGGGGAAAGAGGTCGAACTCACACGGGAGGATTTCGACGATTTGGTGCGGGTACACCTCTGCGATTGGCTGGAGCAGGTGCCGCGCTCAGAGGAGTGGACCTATCGTCGAAATGCCTATCGCCAGATGGCCGATTGGCTGGGTGGTGCTGCCCTGGAGTCGTTCGCGACGGTCTACGCCGGCCACTAGTCCGGCTCAGGCGACCTCGTAGTCTCGTTCGGGTCGGCTCGGGTTGCCCCAATGGCCATCGGGGTCGGTGGTGTTGATGAGTACGCCTTCTTTCTCCCAGTTGTAGCCGGGGATCGCGCGCACGTCCGGGGTGCAGTAGCGCAGGGTCAGTCCACAGCGGCGCCGGTCGGATTCGTTATAGTGCGAACTGTGCAACAGCAGGTCGGAGTGAATCGAGATTTCGCCGGCTTTGAGTGGGACATCGACGATCGATCCATAGCGCTCTACCCCATCGACGGTCTGGTTGAGGACATTGTTTTCGCCGGTCTCGCTGGCGCGGAATTCGAGCTGGCCATGCAGGTGTGAGCCCGAGACGAAGCGCATGCAGCCATTGTCGATATCGGCGTCGTCGATAGCCAGCCAGACGGTTGCCGTTTTCGATGGCGTCAGCGGCCAGTAGCTGGCGTCCTGATGCCAGGAGATGGTTGTCCCGTCTCTGGGCATCTTGCAGAAATAGTGCGCGGCCAGGCCGATGAGCTCGGGACCGATGAGGTCGCGGACGCAGGCCAGGATGCGGGGGTGGTGCATGAGGTCGTAGATCTTGGCGAATTTGAGGTGCGCCGAACTGAGCGTGAAGCTGCCCAGGCCAGCGGCTGTGACCTTGCTCAGCTGCTCGTCGAAGAAGGTCCGGTGCTCGCCGATCTCGATCTCGTCGAAAATCTGGATGCTCTTCAAGTAACCGTCTTGGTTGAAGGTTTGGGTCTGAGCAGTGCTGAGGGTTGTGGGGGGCGCACCGGTATAAGGATGAAAGCGCAGATCGCGCTCCATTGCGTGCAATTCGTCGTGGGTGGGTGTGGTCTTGAAAGCATTGTCGATCTGGCTGGTCATGGCGATTTTCTCCTTTAGTAGCGACCCTGGGAATAAAATGCAATATGCCGCCTACTTCAAGAGGATCTGCAGCGTTCCGTGCTGGCCAACGCGGACGCCAGTTCAACCACCTGCCAGTGGCGATATAGGCGTGCGGCTAGCAGTTTCGCAATCTCGCTTGTGCTAGACTCCAAGCGGAGTGAGCACGAGTTCAGATCGATGCTTCGGGGATCTGTTCGACCGACCCCATCCAGAAGGCGATCCGTTTCCGCTTCCACGTATAGGTGATTGCCAATCCGACTTTGGTAGCAATGATCGCAGGATAGGAAAATTCGCCCGCCTCTTTTTCCAAATCCAACCGACGTGGCCAGGTTAGGCCGTTGTCGGTCGAAAGCAAAACGGAAAGCGGGGTGCGCCCCTTTGCTACCGGGTTGCAGATCAGCGCCAGCGTGCCGTCCTTGAGCCGTGCCAGATCGAGGCCGCTATTGTTGTTGGGCAGCTCTGTCGGGTAGAGCGGTGACCAACTCAAGCCCCCATCGGTCGAGTCGCTGCGGCCGATCTGCCCGCAGGTGCTGCGCACCAGCATATGCACCTTGTCGGGTGCTGATTCCCAGAGCGTGGGCTGAATGGCGCCACGACCGGTAAAAACAGTGGAGTCGCGCTCGATAAGGGGGCTGGCCTTCCAGGTCTTGCCCCCGTCTGCGCTGCGGTCTACGAAGACCTCCCAAGTGCTCTCTTCCAGTGAAGCTCCGGCGAGCCAGGTGCCGTCGGTAAGAGCGATGGGCTTGTTTTTGACCGGGCCGCGCCCACCCCTATCTCCTGCTACCAACTCGCGCGGCTCGGTCCAGGCCCGGCCGTCGTCGTCTGATTCGATCACCCAGGTCTCCCAGTCGGTGATTTGTACCCCGACCTTAAAAAAGAGATGGACTCGGCCGTCGCCTCCAACGTGGAGCACCGGATTCCAATGAGCGCAATTCCGCACCTTGGCCAGGAGTTGCGGGGCGGACCACTGGCATCCGCTGCGCTCGGCGCTCCAGATGCCGACATCGGCATGGCCCTCTTTGCTACCGCCGAACCACGCGGCGAGAAAGCGGCCGTTGCTCAATTGCACCAGTGTAGAGGCGTGGCACTGGGCAAAGGGTTGTTGGTCGGCAAAGAGGTGTTCGCGAACGTGGATCAACTGGCGGAGGTACTCGCCGTACTCGGAGAGGTCGAGGCTTTGGCCGCCCGCTTCGATCTCCTGCTGAATCAAGTCGATCGGCGCGTCCTGCAGATCTCGCTCCTCGCGCAGGCAGACCAGTGCGGCCTTGCCGGCAGCGAATCCCATCTGGGCACAGGTGGCCTGGATGCGGAAGGAACTCATCGCCATCTGGTCGCCCGATGCCGAGCGCCCGGCGACAAGCAGGTTCTTACCGCCTCTGGGCACCAGACTGCGCAGCGGGATGTGGTAGGGCTCGACCATGGTGGTGATGCCGGTGCCGGCGCGCTCGACCCGGTCGGGCCAGTGGTAGTCGAGGTGGTAGGTGCCCACGGCAATGGCGTCGTCAAAGGTACGGGCGTGGGTAACGTCTGCTTCGGTCAGAAGGTACTCGCCGACGATCCGCCGCCCTTCGCGGACGCCGATCTGGCGAGAGACCGAGGCCAGCACGTGGGTGTCGAGGATTTTACCGCGATAGCCTCTGGTCTGTAAGTGGTAGATCAAGCCCATCATTTGTCGCCGCGCGCTTAGCTCGGCGCGGGAAAGACTCCGGCCGTCGGCGGAGTCGAAGCCGACGACTTTCATCTTGACTTCGACTTTGCCCGAGGGAAAGACGTGCAGAGTCGTCATCGGCAGCGACTCGTCGTCGGCCCAGGTCGGACAGCCCGGCGGCAGAAAGGGTGCGACGGGTCGACCGGTATCCCAGAGTGTGAAGTAGAGACTCATCGGCAATTGTTTGTTGGCGCCTTCGTGGAGGGTGTCGAAGCCGGCGGCGTGGGCGATGGCGCAATCACCGGTGGCGTCGATCACCATGCCGGGCTCAAACGAGATGTATTCAGAGGCGCAGGCGACCTCGACGGCGGCGATGCGACCGTCGGTGCATTTGGCGCTGAGCGCGCGGGCGTGGAAGAGGATTTCGATGCCTGCGTCGGCGACCATCTCCTGCAGGAAGAACGCGCAGAGTTCCAGATCGTAGGCACGGCGGTCGGCGCAGGGGTCGAAAGGCGCGATGAGGTCGTGTTGCGCCAGCGTAGCGACGAGGCGTGCGAAAGGGGCGTTTACGCGCTGGCTGTCGCCGCAGAAGCCGGCGACGCCGCCGGCGGTACCCTGACCACCCAGCACATTGGAGGGTTCGATAATGGCGACGCTGGTATCGGGGGTTTTGGCCGCGAGAGCGGCGAAGGCACCGGCCATACCGCCGCCGAGGACCAGCGTGTCGATGGGGCGGGTCGCAGGCATGGGTGCGCTACAACGGTCGGTCGAGATCGACCTCGGCCGCGTAGTCGATCCCGGCGAAACCAAAGCCGAAAAGACCGAGGAACTCGGCGCGATAGCTCTCGATATCCGATAGCGATTCGAGGTTTTCGCTCTCGACTCGGTCCCAGAGCGATGCGACCTCTGCCTGGACGTCCTCGCGCATTTCCCAATCGTCAACGCGGATTCGTCCTTCTGCGTCGGTAGGGGCATCTGCGTAGAGGCGGTCGTTGAAAAGGCGGTACATCTGTTCGATACAACCTTCGTGGCACTCTTTCTCTTTCATCACTTTGTAGAGCAGCGAGATATAGAGTGGTACCACGGGGATAGCCGCGCTCGACTGGGTGACCATCGCCTTGTTGACCGATACATGGGCACTGCCCTCTTTGGATTGCAGGTATTTGTCGAGGGTTTGGGCTGTCTGCTCCAGATGTTCCTTTGCTTGGCCGATGGTCCCGTCGCGGTAGACCGGTCGGGTGATTTCAGGGCCGATGTAGGTGTAGGCGACAGTGCGGACTTTTGCGGCGAGAACGCCGGCCTCGTCGAGTGCGCGAATCCACATCTCCCAATCCTCACCACCCATAACAGCAGTGGTGTGCGCGATTTCTTCTTCGCTGGCCGCGTCGATGGTGACCGCCGAGACTTCGCCGGTCTGGACATCGACGGTCTTGCTGGTATAGGCTTTGCCGATGGGTTTGAGAACCGAGCTGAAAGTTTCGCCGCTCTGCGGATGAGTTCGCCGCGGGGAGGCCAGGCTGTAGACGACTAGGTCGACAGTCCCAAGATCTTCTTTTATTGCGGCGATGGTTTCTGCTTTGATCTCATCGGAAAAGGCGTCGCCGTTGATGCTTCGGGCATAGTGGCCGGCTTCCCGAGCTGCCCGTTCGAAGCCGACTGTATTATACCAGCCGGCGGTAGCTGTGCGCTTGCCGCTCGCGGGCCGCTCGAAGAATACGCCGAGCGTGTCGGCGCCTGCACCGAAGCAGGTGGCGATGCGCGATGCGAGACCGTAGCCGGTGGAGGCGCCGACGACCAGCACCTTCTGTGGTCCATCGAAGTGAGCCTGGCCCTCGACCCACTCGATTTGATCTTGGACGGCACGGGCGCAGCCGTCGGGATGGGCAGTAGTGCAGATGAATCCGCGAATTCTAGGTTGGATGACCATAGGTTCCTTGATTCGAAAATGGGTGGTTTGCTTCGGTTGTCGCTTTGCTAGCGATGGTACTGGTTATAAAATAACAAGACCCCGTTTGCCGGCCATAGTTTTTGCATTGGCCTCAGAGGTTTGGTTGCCGAGGATATCGTCGATCGTTTGTCACTGAGGGGGGCGATCAATAAAAATATCGTTCGGCGATGAAGCGCTCGATTTCGCGGACGGTGCGTTCGGTACCCTGCAGGGCGTCGTGGACTCGGTAGTGCCAGGGCTCGGGGCCGAGGTGGCTGCGCCAGGCGCGCAGCGCAGCGACATTGTCCTCGCCGGCCTGATGCAGTACTGCGAGGAGATCGCGAATCGCTTCTTGATCTTCGAGATCGTGCAGATCGTGAAGGGCCAGGTGTTCGGCCACCTGCCAGATCCGGTGCGCGAGATCGACATAGGTGCGGACGAGTGCGGTTTCCCGGGCAAAATACGTGGGCAGATCATCGGCGATCTCCAGTGCCTGGGAGCAGATGGCCTTCTTTGCGTCAAAGGCCTCGGGACTTGGATAATAGCGGAACATTCCTTCGCCGAGATAGGGTCTTTGGCGATGGCGAACCATCTCCAGCGCCTCGTCTTGCGAGTAGCAAAGGGGGAAGTTCGAGTCGAAGACATCGAATTCGATCGGGCCCATCAGCTCGGCCCACTCGGCGAATTTTTCGGGGTCGGAAAGTCCCTCTTGCGTCGCCCAGGCGGCAGCGAACTCGCGAGTGCTGCGCCCATTGCCGTTCCATGCCCATTCGGCCAGTGCGGCAATATTGAAACCATTGGTCTCACGTGCCAGTTTCGCCCAGGCGATCATCCCATAGGCGCCTTGATAGCCACGATCGTATAGTTGTCCGACATAGTCGCGGATGCGGTGTGCCGAGCACTCAGGCACCTTGAATTCGGGTGTGTCGACATCGCCGTTGACGCCTATAGGTACGTCATAGCTGGCGATCCAGCGACCGGCTTTGGCGCAGCTTTCGTAGAGAGGATTGGCAAAGAGGTCGCGAGGTTGGTGCAGCACCCGTTCGAGGCCGCTAGCACAGGCGCGTTCGACTTTGACTTCTGCCGGGAGTTCGGCGAGGACCCGGTAGTCGCGTTCGAGGGTGGTGGTAGAGAGAAAAATGCGGATTTCGAGTTCGGGGTACTGCTCTCTGGTGCGTTGCCAGGCGGCGACAAAGGCGCGGGCTTCGAGCACGAATTGGCCTACGGCGGTACAATCGTCACACTCGCATTGGCCGGGTCGCTCGCTGAGCCAGCAGCTGATATCGCGGGCGTCTTGCGCGGCGATCGATTGCATCCACTCGCTGAGGATCTCGATGAGTTTCGGCTGCGACGCACAGGGAGCACGGTGCTGGTTGCCTTCTTTGTGGGCCAGGTATCGTCCGGTGAGCGCGCTCTCACCTTTGCCTGCTAATTCGGGATAGGCGCGATACAGGCCGCAATCGTGGAGAAAGTTGAGGTGCAGGATATAGGGAGCGCAGTTAAAGGCTCGACTACGTGCTTCGAGCATTTGCTCTCTTTCAATGGAGGCCTGGTTGGGTTTGTCGCGCTCGATCGGAGCTAAATGTGTAGCGGTCATCTTGCCGTAGTTGAGTTTCAGCGAGGCCATCCAGGGAATCCACTCGTCTTCTTCGGGGAAGTTCCACAGGCCCCGTTCGTCGAGGTCGGGCCAATCCACAATGTGTACCAGCGGGACGAGTACGCGCTCGGGGGTGAGTGTGGCGGCGAGGAGCTGGTAGAGGGTGCGGGCGCCGTAGTACAGGCCGCGGCCGTCCAGGGCGGCGATAACCAGCTGGTTGGGACCAGCTGGTTGGATCAGGTAGGCCTGCTCGCGATTGGGCAGGTCTTGTAGGCGTTCGGCCGTGATTGGAGTGTCGGCCAGACGACCCTGATCGTCGGCCAGGGCGAGAGTAATGGTGAAGCTTTCGCCGTTGAGTGCGCACTCGGCGCGGTCGGCGAAAAGCTGATGGAGTTCGGCCGCAGCCTGTTCGGTAAGAGCGCTGGCATCAGGGGTGACGCAGAGGCGTAATTGTGCGGGATGAACTTCGAGTTGGTCTGCGATGGCTATTTCGCGGGGCAGGGGCAGGAGGTGGCGCAGCCATTGTTGGTCTTCCATGATAAATTTCTTTCGCTTCCTGATTTAGAGTTCGGCCGGTCAGCGAGTTCTGGCGTCGAATCAATATAAGCAGATTCTGGCGGCTATAGATACCGCAACGCATCCGGGCGGAAAAGTCGAGTTGGAAAAGTGTGCGCTGGCGTTGGCTATTGGGCAATGGCCTATTTTTACCTGACCAATGGGTCGTGCGCGATCACTGGCGGATACCAGACACCAGCAGCGGATATGAGATTGGCATCGGTGATCAACGGTGCTATTTTTAAGAACGCTTTGAATTTATCGCCCTGTATGGAGAAGGGTGTATGGATACGTCCTCCTGGCTGCCTGATCTGAGCCAAGTACCTACCTACGAGGCTGATTGGCTCCTCGATCCAGCCCCCTATAGGGCGGGTGTTTACGCTGGTGAACACCAGTCTGAACTCGTTCTCGCCAACGGCCTATTGCGCCGCGTCTTCCGTCTGGCTCCCAACGCCGCTACCGTCGGCTTTGACAATCTGGTCACGGGTGCGGCGATCCTGCGCGGCATCAAACCCGAAGCCAGTATTTCGATCGACGGCGTATCTCTTGATATAGGCGGTCTCGTGGGTCAACGAGAATACGCTTATCTGCGCCGCGAGTGGATCGATGAATTCGAATCGGATCCACAGGCCTTGCACTTTGTGGATCTAGCCATCGATGCGACCCAGGCCCCTTTTGCCTGGAAACGCGTTCGTCCAGGCCCGGATCTGCCGTGGCCGCCGCCCGGGACGCGGCTGACACTGCGCTTTGCGGGCCCAGGGGAACTGGCTGCGTCGGTAGTGTACGAACTGTACGATGGTCTGCCGCTTTTGTGCAAGTGGTTGGAATTGCACAACGGTGGCGAGTGCGCTGTGCGCCTCGATTCCTGCAAGACTGAGATCCTGGCCGTGGTCGAGGGCGAGGTCTCGGTGGACGCGCCCGGGCAGTGGAGCTATCCGGATTTACACGTCGAGAGCGACTACGCCTTCCACGGCATGACGTCCAAGAGCGCCAATACAACAACCCATTGGGTCGAGGATCCGCAGTACACGACACAGGTCAACTACGCGTACTCGACGCCTTGCCTCTTGGAGAGTCGGCTGCCGCTCGGACCCGATGTGGATATTGCGCCAGGTGCCACTTTCACCAGCTTCCGCACCTACGAATTGGCACCCGACAGCACCGATCGCGAGCGGCGCGGTCTGTCGCTTCGACGCATGTATCGCACTCTTGCCCCCTGGACTCAGGAAAACCCCATCCTGATGCACGTGCGCAGCGCCGATCCCGCATCGGTAAAGACGGCGGTGGATCAATGTGCCGAAGTTGGGTTCGAAATGGTGATCATGACTTTCGGCAGTGGCTTTGATGCCGAGAGCAAAGATCCCGATTATCGCGCCGAACTCAAAGCACTGGCTGACTATGCGCACGATAAGAAGATCGAGCTCGGAGGCTACTCGCTCCTGGCCAGTCGTCATATCGACGCTGAAAACGACGCGATCCACTCAGAGACGGGCGAGCCAGGCGGCGCGATTTTCGGCCATTCCCCGTGTCTGGGCAGTGTCTGGGGCGAGGCGTATTTTCATCAACTCGAAGAGCTCTACGAGCAAACCGGGCTCGATGTGCTCGAACACGACGGCTCGTACCCGGGAGATCTCTGCGCCTCGACCCGGCATCCCGGCCACGGGGGATTGGGCGACTCGCAGTGGCGGCAGTGGCAGCGCATAACGCGTTTCTATCGCTGGTGTCGGGAACGCGGTGTCTACCTCAATGTGCCCGACTGGTATTTCCTCAACGGCTCGAACAAGAACGGCATGGGTTATCGCGAGGTGAATTGGTCGCTGCCGCGGGCCAGGCAGATTATGCTGGCGCGGCAGAATATCTACGACGGCACCTGGGAAAAGACGCCGAGCATGGGCTGGATGTTCGTGCCGCTGGTCGAATACCACGGTGGCGGTGAAGAGGCAACGCTGGAGCCGCTGGAAGCGCATCTCGATGCCTACGGGGCGCACCTGGCGCAGAACTTCGGCTGCGGGGTGCAGGCCTGTTATCGGGGCCCGCGGCTTTTCGATGGCGATCGGACCAGGGAGGTGGTAAAGAAATGGGTCGACTTCTACAAGCGCTATCGCGCGATCCTCGAGTCGGATATCGTCCATCTGCGCCGACCCGACGGTCGGGATATCGACGGCGTGCTGCACGTCAACCCGGCGCTCGAGATTTGCGGCCTGGCGCTCTTTTTCAACCCGCTGGACAACGAGGTTGTACGGACGTGGAAGCTGCCGCTCTACTATACGGGTCTGCGGGATAGGGCGCTGATCCGCACGGGAGAAGGAGAGCCGCGGGAGTGCTTGCTGAATCGCCACTACGAAGTGGAGTTGGAACTGAAAGTACCGGCGCACGGGATGAGTTGGTACGTCGTTTCGGCCGGGGCTTGATGCCACCTGTAGTGGCGGTTGATGCACAGGCCGAAAACAAACTAGGAACTTTTTGAAGGGAGAACCGATGTCCGCCCAACGCAACCGCGTCGTGTCCGATTCTTCGCTCTCATTGCGGCCCGCGATTGGCCGGGGAGCTAATGGTGGCGAATAAGGGTCGGGTAGTTCTTTTGTGTGCAGTGCTTTGCACCACTTCTCTTGCTGCCCAGGAAGAAGTGCCGGATGCCGAGTCGTTGCTCAGGCATTTCGACCTGATGTACGAGTCAACCGGTACTGCGGCACGACTCGAGATCGAGATCACCCGGCCGAATAAGACGAGGACGATGCGGATGCGCACCTGGAGCCAGGGTGAGGATCGGGCCTTGATCGTCATTGATGCCCCAGTGCGCGATGCGGGTACCGCGACGCTCAAGGTGGGTCGCAACCTCTGGAACTATCTTCCCAGGATCTCGCGCACGATCCGCGTACCTCCCACGCTGATGATGGGGTCGTGGATGGGCAGCGACCTGAGCAATGACGACCTGGTGCGCGAATCATCCTATGCCGCCGACTATGTGCCCGGAGCGGTCGAGCCGAGCGAGGATCCGCCTGGTTGGCAGGTGACGATCAATGCTAAACCCGAGGTTCCGGGTTTGTGGCAGCGGGTGGAACTGGTCTTTTCCCTGGCCGATCAGTTGCCCATTTTAGGCCGTTACTACGACCGCAAGGGCCGGTTGGGACGCACGATGCGGTTGGAAGAGATCAAAAAAGTGGGGGATCGGCTGATCCCGACCCGGATCACGATCGAACCCGCGCGGCAAGAGGGGCGACGTACGGTATTGACCTATTTGCACGTCGAATTCAACGTCGAACTGGACGGGAGCCTGTTCAGCCTGGCGCACTTGGAGCGCAGGCGTTAGATGGCCGAGAACAGTACCTTGCGCATCGCCTGGCGCAACCTGGGCCGCAACCGCCGCCGCTCGGCGCTGGCGGCGGCGGCAATCGGGCTGGGACAATTCGCCTTTCTGGCGACGGCGGCGATCATGCACGGCTACGCCGACCACTACTTTGCCTCGGTTACCGGTCCGCTGGTCGGCCATATACAGATCCTTGCGCCGGGTTGGCGCACCGAGCAGGCCGTCGATCTGACCCTGGCCAATGTCGGGACCATGCTCGAAGAGATTCGCGCTGATCCCGGAGTCCTCCAGGCTGCCCCCCGGCTTTATGCACCGGTGCTGGCGGCACTGGACGAGGAGGGATTTATGGGGGTGATGGTCGGTGCTGATCCGCTGGTCGAGGCGAGAGCCGACGGACTTCTGCGCAATGCAGCGCTGGCCGAGATGCTGGGGGACGGGCAAGTACTGGTGGGGAAGGGTCTGGCAACACAGCACGAAATCGAAGCGGGTATGGAATTGGCGGTGATCGGTCAGGACATCGATGGCTCGATTGCCAGCGAGCTCTACGAAGTTGCAGCGGTTATCGACTCGCCGGTCGAAATCGTCAATAGAGCCGGAATCGTCGCAGCGCTGAGCGATGTTCAGGTCCTGCTGCAAATGGGGGATGAGGCGCACGAAATCGTCGTCCATCTGCGCGAGTCGGAGCAGGTGGGTCAGGTTATAAAAGGCTTTGGGACATTGCCAGTACTCACGGGTACGGAGGTCAAGCCCTGGTACGAAGTCGTGCCGCAACTGGTGGGGATGATCGAGGTGATGAATGCCTATTCGCTGGTGGTGTTGGGCATCGTTTTTCTGGCTTCGGCGGCGGGTATCGCCAATACCATGTTAATGTCGATCTTTGAGCGCAGACGCGAGCTGGGGATGCTCCTGGCGCTGGGCTCGAACCCGGGCCGGCTCTTCAGGATGGTAGCTGTCGAGGCAGTACTGCTGGGCCTTCTGGGCGTGGCGTTGGGCACGGCGCTGGGTCTGCTCTTTGCCGCACTGACCGCGGGTGCGGGTTTCGATTTTGCCGAGTTGGGTGGCACGGAGTCGTTCGAGGTCGGCTTTCAAGGCGTCCAGATCTCTTCCAGAGTTTATCCCGAGTTGCACGGGCGCGACATAGTAGTGGGTGTAGTAGCGGTTCTGATCACGGCATTTGCCGCCTGTCTCTGGCCGATTCTGCACATCGCGCGCCTGGAACCGATCGAGGCGATGCGCAAATGAGCGGAATAACGGCCAGGTATGCACTGCGTTCGTTGGGGCGGAGCCGGCGGCGGACCCTGCTCTCGATTCTGGGCGTGGGACTGGGGTGCGCGATAACTGTTTTTTCAACGGCTTTTATGCGCGGTGGCCGCGAGCTGAGAATTCGGGCGATATCCGAGAGCGGCTACGGGCATGCGCGGGTCGCCCCGCAAGGGTGGGAGCAGAGCCGGCGCGATGAGCTGCGCCTGCAGGACGGTCAGGCGGCGCTCGCTGCAGCGCGCGGGCTCGAAGGGGTGGAAGTCGTTGCCGCCCATGCGCGAGTGCAGGGACTATTGGCTTTTGGCACGCGGGTGGCCGGGGTACGAGTGCTCGGTGTGGATCCGCAGGCGGAGCCCCGACTCAACAGGCTGGTGCGCGCGATCGATGGAGGGCGCTATTTGCAGCCGGGCGATGGGGGTGCGGTGGTGGTCGGTCGGGCATTGGTCGAGCGTTTGGATGTCGAGCTGGGAGACGATCTACTCTTGACGCTAGCGCGTTTGGATGGGGAGCTGGAATACGCGATGCTGAGGATTGTCGGCATCGTTTCGACTGGCAGCAAGGAGATCGACGCCGAAATCTGCCATGTGACGCTCTCCGAGCTGGCCCGGCTGACGGGTCTGGAAGGCGCGGCGGAAGTCTCGGTGGCTTTCGCCGACCCGCAAGAAATCGATGCGCTGACCGCCGAGTTGGCGCATCGCATTGAGGGCGATGCGGTGCTGAGTTGGCGCGAAGTTCTGCCGGCGATGGGTGGTGATGCGGCGGGTGACAAGGCCTTTTCGAATCTCTTTATCGGAATCGTGATCGCAGTAGTGGTCCTGGGAGTGACGAGTGCGCAATTGACGGCGCTGCTCGAACGGCGGCGCGAGTTTGCCGTGCTGATGGCGCTGGGTATGAAGAGTTCCAGACTATTGTATCTAATTTTTTTCGAGACGGCCCTGGTGGGTGTGTTGGGTGCGGTTTTCGGCCTTTTGCTCGCTTCGCCGCTGGTCTGGTATATTGCAACGGTAGGTGTTGATTTTTCCGGGGTGATGGGTGACGATCTGGCGATCACGGGGGTATTCTTTGATCCGATAATCTATGCGGATATGGGAATGTGGATGCTGCCCTATTCCTTTTTCGTGGGTTTTTCTTCGACAGTTTTTGCTGCGTTGTTCCCGGCGTGGTCGGCATTGCGTCAGAGTCCGGCTGCAGCTCTGAGCTTAAGGGAGGCGTGAGGTGGCCGAAATGCTGGTTGCAACAAAGGATTTGGCCATGGAGTTTCGCACTGGTGAGATCGCAGTGCAAGCACTGCGCGGTGTCGACCTGGAGATAGGTGCGGGGGAATTCATTGCGATTGTTGGGCCCAGCGGCAGCGGCAAGACTACGTTGCTCAACCTCATGGGGGCGCTGGATGTGCCGACGGGTGGGCGGATCGAGATCTTTGGGCGCGATTTAGGGCGGTTGAATCGGAGAGAGCGAGCTGAGATTCGACTCCGATCGCTGGGATTCGTTTTCCAAGCTTATAATCTGGTGCCGGTGCTGACGGCGCGCGAGAATGTGGAGTTTGTACTGGAGCTGCAGGGGGTGGCGGCTGCCAGACGCCGGACCCAGGCCGAACAGACGCTCGGCGAACTCGGGCTGGGGGAGTTGGCCGAGCGGCGGCCGAGCGAGATGTCGGGTGGTCAGCAGCAGCGGGTCGCAGTGGCGCGGGCGGTAGCTGCGCGGCCGAGTCTGGTGCTGGCCGACGAGCCGACGGCCAACCTCGACAGCGAAAATGCCCAGGCGCTTCTGCAGATGATGCGGCGGCTGCGCGATGAGGGGGGGATGACCTTTGTTTTTTCGACGCACGACCCGCTGGTGGTTTCCTATGCCTCGCGGGTGGTGACACTGCGCGACGGTCAGGTGCTGAGCGACGAGCGCGTAGTGGCGGACGGCTGATTTGGCGCGCTGGTTGTATGTGGCGCTGCTGGCTTTGGTGCAGCCCGCAGCAGCTCTTGATTTGTGGTCGAGCGCCGACGGGTCGCGTTACTGGGCGCTCGACTCGGCGTTGAAGTGGACGTCGCTCCTGTCGCGCGCCCCTGAGGCGCCGCTGCTCTATCCAGAGCGCTGGAATGCAGCAGCGCTCTGGCGGGGACGTTTGGCGCTGGGGGCCCAAGTGGTGGAGGGGGTGCACGTGCGCGTGGCTTATGAGCACCGATCGCGGTTGGTATCGGCAGGTGCGGGTCTCGCTGGAGTAACGGGTACTATGGTGGCGGAAAACCGGGCGCCCTATCGGCTCGGCCAGGTCGATGGAATGCTGGTGGAAATCGGCCAGACCTTTGCCTACCGGCATGCGCTGGATCGCGCGTTTTTCGCCTGGCGCCTGGGGTCTGGCGAAGTGCAGCTCGGCCGTCAGGCCATCGGCTGGGGGCGGGGTGTGCTCTTTGGCGCCGTGGATATATTCGCGCCGTTTAACCCATTGGAAATCGACCGCGAGTGGCGGCGTGGCGTCGATGCGCTACGGGCTTCGCTGCCGCTGACGGATCTGTTTTCGCTCGATGTGGTGGCGGCTTTGGGAGAATCGCTCGATGAATCGGTCTTTGTCGGCAGATTGCAGGGCTATGTCGGCGAGATCGATGGCGAAGTGCTTTTGGGGCGTCGCCGGCGCGACCTCTTTGCGGGAACTGCGGCGTCGCTACCGGTAGGCGGTGCCGAGGTCCACGGCGAAGTGGCGTTGTTTGCAACACCGGAAGCAGTACTGGGTGAGGATCGGGTATTCAAGGCGTTGGTGGGTGGTTCGTATGCGTGGGACGCTCAGGGCGGTTTACTGCTTTTGGGTGAGTATCACTTCTCGGGGTTCGGGGTGGGCGATCTCGAGGATCTGACGGTGCACCTGTCGGATCCGGTCTACCGCCAGCGCCTGCTTCGGGGCGATGCCCAGGTTCTGGGGCGCCACGCTGGTGCACTGCAGCTCTCGCGGGGGATAGGTGGTGTTCTGCCGCTGACGCTGGGGTGGATTTTCGCGCCGACGGATGGTTCGGGGGTGCTGATGGGGGTAGCGACGTGGATTTTTTCCGATGCGTTGACACTAGCGGTCAGCACCTACTGGCCTTATGGCGCAGGTCCGAGCGACGGTGCGTTGCGGAGCGAATACGGAGGGACGGCGAAAAGCGGGCTCTTGCAGATGAGCTTTTACTACTAGGCTGGCTCAATCAATAACTGTTGTCAGCGAGTGGCATTCGATGCAAATCTTATTCGGGGATAGCTATGTCATTAATCACCGTTATCGGTCGCGGTCACTCAGGTACGCGCGCCATCTCGCACACGCTCTATGCCAGCGGGGTCTTTATGGGCCAGACGCTCAATCGCTCGGGCGATAAAGTACCCCCGCATGTGCTCTACGATGCCTGCCGAGTGATGGCCAGAAACGTCCAGTGGAAGGGCGGATTGGAATGGGACTTCGACGCGTTACACCGCATGGATATCGACCCGGAGTTCGAAGACCTGATCGGCGAATATTTAGCCGATGTGCTGAAAGACGGCTCCAAGCACAAGGGCTGGAAGTTGCCCGAGACCACGTTGATCTACCCGTGGATTGTGCGACTCTTTCCCGATATCAAATACATTCACTGGATTCGCGATCCGCGCGATAGCATTATCGGTGGACACCGGACTGACGATCTGGCCGATTTCGGCATCGACTACGAGCGGACGGATGAAATCCGGCGGCGGCGGGCGATCTCGTGGAAGTACCAGTACGACCTGATGCAGTCGACGCCGAAACCGAGGGAATGGATGCTGGTGCGATTCGAGGATTTCGTCTTGCGGCAGGAGGAAGTGTTGGGGGATCTCGAGGCGTTTTTGGGTTTTGAATTGGGGCGGATTGTGGTGCGAGAGGATTCGATTGGGCGCTGGAAGACCGACGGGGAAGTGCATATGTTCGATTTTTTTGCCGAGGCGATGGAGGAAAACGGCTACGAGATTTCCCCCACAGGCTGAAGATTCTCGTTGTGGTGCGAGAGGTTGGTGATTGTCGCCATGGCTGGAATTGCGGCGGTTCGCCCGCGGTTCCGGGCGAATTCTGCTCCCGGGGCCTGGAATCGATGGAAGTGACAGGTATTGTTCGGAGCTTCGTTTAGGGATCGTCTCCGTGTTGCAGACGGCGGACCAGATCCAGGCGCTCTTCGACGCCGATCAAGGCGTTGAACGAATCGAAATCCATCAGTTGTTCTTCTGAGCCGGCGGAGGTGCCGTCGGCGATCAATTTTGCACAGAGCCGCCGCATGGTTTCGGCCGCGCCGAAGAGGCCGGTCAGCGGGTAGAGGATGAGCTGGAAGCCGATTTCGGCGAGCTCTGCCCTGGGTAGGAGCGGAGTTTTACCCCCCTCGATCATGTTGGCGACCCGGGGGCCGGGTGTGCGGCGTCCGATCTCGCGGAGTGCTTCGACTGAACCGGGGGCTTCGACGAAGCAGGCGTCGGCTCCGAGTGCATGGGCCGCTTCGACACGGGCGATGGCTTCGTCCAATCCGGCCACGGCTTCGGCATCGGAGCGGGCGACGATGAAGAAGTCGCGCTCGCCGCGAGCTTCGACGGCAGCGCGGATTCGTTCGAGGTATTCGCTGCGCTCGACAATGCGCTTATCGGCCATGTGGCCGCAGCGCTTGGGCCAGACCTGATCTTCCAAAAAACAACCGGCGGCTCCAGCGTCGATCAATTCCTCGACGGTGCGGTAGGTATTGAGGGCATTGCCGTAGCCGGTATCGGCGTCGACTAAGACCGGTATCGAGATCTTCTTGCAGATGCGGCGGGCTTGGGCGACGATCTCGGTCTGGGTCAGGAGTCCGAGATCGGGCTCACCCAGAGCGGTGGCGGCGACCGAATAGCCGGAGACGAAGCCCATCGGGCAGCCGGCGCGCTCGGCGATCCGGGCGGAGAGGGCGTCGAAGAGTCCGGGCAGGGCTAAGGCGCCGTGCTGGTCGAGAATGCGTTGGATGGTTTTCATATGGCCTGCGCGCGTTGTATAGGTGTTAAAACGGCTTGGTCTCGGCGATGGCTCAGACCGCTCGGTCCTGCACCACGTCGATTCTCATCCAGGCGCTCGATCCCGATACCTTCGAGTGCGTGCCGGATGAGCAGATACCCTTGCAGGGGAAATTTTCTTTGTTCCTCAGCGCCCAACATATTCGCTGGTCTCCCGGGGGTTGTTGTGGGTTTGGCCGATGCCGAGTTGACGAGAGAGATTCCGGGTCGGATCTTATGGCTCTATTGAGATTATTCTCGACGATGATCCCCCTGTGTCACAAGTCTCCCTCCCCGGCGCAGATTTCAAGGTAGGATTTCGCTACTTGAGCAGCAAGGGTGCCAAGCTAAAGGCCATTCTCTGGGATAACGACGGCGTGCTGGTCGATACGGAGAAACTGTACTTTCAGGCCTGCCGCGATGAGTTGGCGGCGCGGGGTATTCGGATTGGCGAGGCCGAGTTCATCGCGACTTTTCTCAAGAGCAGCGAGGGCATCCGAGCCTTCGTCGGGGATCTGGACGAGGCCGAGTTTGAGGCCTTACGCACCAGGCGCAATGCGCGCTACAGCGCCCTCTTGCACGGGGGTGTCGAGCCGATCACCGGGGTCGAGGAAGCGCTCAAGGCGCTGTGCGCTAAAGTGCGGATGGGCATAGTGACCAGCTCGCGCGGGGACCACTTTGAATTGATTCATGCTGCGACCGGGCTACTGACGTATTTCGATTTTGCGCTGGTGCGCGAGGACTACGCGGCGTCCAAGCCCGATCCCGAACCCTACCTGATGGCATTAGAACGAATGGGGCTCTCGGCGGATGAATGTCTGGTGGTCGAGGACTCGGAGCGCGGCTTGCAGGCAGCGGTGTCGGCTGGAATTCGCTGTGTGGTTATCCCGCAGGGCCTTACCCAGACGAGCGATTTTTCCCAGGCCTATGCGGTTTTGAGTGATCTGAGTGAATTGGTACTGCTGGCGCTGGATCTAATCGAAGAGGAGTCGGTGTTATGAAACTCAGCTTTACGACCCTGGGTTGTCCGGAGTGGGATCTGGATACGATCTGTGCCAGGGGGCGTGAGTACGGCTATGACGGTGTCGATTTTCGCGGTTTGCAGGAGGCGATGGACATCACTCAGCTTCCCGCTTTTACCAGTGGTATTGCCGAGACCCGGCGCCGGCTAGAGGATGCCAGTCTGGAGGTGTCGGGGTTCAGTTCCAGTATCCGGGTTTGCGTTGCGGAGCAACTGGAGGACAACACCGAGGAAGCGCGACGCTTGATCGCCCTGGCCAGAGAGTTGGGTTGCGGGGCGGTACGGGTCTTCGGCAATGGTGATGCTCGGACCCACTCCAAGGAACAACTGGCCGATATAGGACGGGAGACGATGGATAAAATTCTGTCGTTGGATGGAGCGCGCGAGCTCAAGTGGCTCTTTGAGACCCACGACGAGTGGGTCAAAGCGGTGGAGTGCAAGTTGCTCCTCGATCGGATTTCGGACGAGGCCTTCGGCGTGCTCTGGGATATGGGTCATACGGCGCGAGTGGGAGGAGAGTCACCGGAGCAGACCTACAGAGCGGTGGGCTCGCGGGTGGGCTATACCCACGTCAAAGACGCCATTTACGACCCCGATCACGTCCGGGCGATGAAGGATGGCTGGCGCTATGTGCCGCCGGGCAGCGGCCAACTGCCCTTAGAGGAGGCGATCGCCCTGCTCAAAGAGCGCGGTTATGAGGGCTGGATCATGTTCGAACACGAGAAGCGTTGGCATCCTGAATTGGAGGAACCGGAGGAAATTTTCCCGGTTTTTTCGGCCTGGGCCGGCGGGCTGATCGGCTGAGCTGCGATGAATCGTCACTATCCCGGGATCGCCCTGCATGTGCCGACTCTGCTCTTGCCGCGCGACGGTGTCTCGCTCGAGACCTGGTCGGTCATCGCCTGCGATCAGTATACTTCGGAACCCGAATACTGGGAGCAGGTGCGGGAGATTGTCGGCGCCCTTCCTTCGACATTGCACCTGGTCTTTCCCGAGGTCTATCTCAACACCGCCGATCGCGCCCGGGTCATCGACGATATCAACCGGTGTATGGAAGAGTACCTCGCAACCGGGGTACTGACCGCGCAGCGCCCCGGGTTCATGCTAGTGAGCCGGGATATGGGCCGTTCCGCTCCGCGCAAGGGGTTGGTTGTCGCCCTCGATCTCGAAGAGTACGACTATCGCGACGGCGCGCAGAAGCTGATTCGCACCACGGAAGGCACAGACCAGAGCCGGCTTCCGCCACGGATTCAGGTGCGGCAGGGGGCCTCGGTGGAGACCCCGCATATCATGGTGCTGATCGACGATCCGCAGCGGACGGTGATCGAGCCGCTTTTCGAGCGTGATTTGGAGCCGGCTTACGATCTCGAATTGATGCTCGGCGGAGGGCGGTTGCAGGGTTGGCGTGTCGACGATAGTGAGCTGATTGATACGATCGCCGAGCAGCTTGCCGGACTCTCGCGCGGGGAGCCGCCAATGGCGTATGCGGTGGGTGATGGCAATCATTCCTTCGCCACGGCACGGGCGGTATGGGAAGATCTCAAGGCAGAGGCGGGAGACGATTCGATGGTGATGGATCATCCCGCGCGCTACGCGTTGGTCGAACTGGTCAACCTGCACGACGAGGGGCTGGTGTTTGAGCCGATACACCGGGTGATCTATGACGTCGATCCGCAAAATCTGCTGCGGGAGATCGAAGCGCATTGTGCGGGTCTGGGGTTCAGTCGGCAGGTCTTCGCCGCTCGCGACGAATGGGATGCGGCCTGCCGGGAAGCTCTGGTGCTTCCCGGGCACCATATTCCGTATATCGGCGGAGCGGAGCGCGGCCTGTTGAGCATCGCCAGGCCCGATGCCAAACTCGCGGTCGCGTCATTGCAGGTCTTTCTCGACCGCTATCTCGCGCTAGAGCCTCTATCCCGCCTCGATTATATCCATGGCGAGGCGGTGGTGGAGAAATTGGCTGTCGGCCCGAAAAGCATCGGTTTCTTGCTGCCGCCGATGGACAAGCACGAGCTCTTTGCGTCAATTGTTGCCGATGGGGCAACTCCGCGCAAGACTTTCTCGCTGGGTGAAGCAGAAGAGAAGCGCTACTACCTGGAGTGTCGGCAGCTGGCGCCTTAGTCCGCGGCAATCATTCTGCATAGTCGTACTTGTGATTGCGACCGATATAGTCGATCGGCCCTTCGACGAATTCCGCTTCGGTCTCCAACGCACCGTGCGCGAAAAGTTCTTCCGTCCCCTTGGGAAATACCAGTTTCTGCTCGGTATGCCACCAGATCGGCCAGTGGATCATGGCGATCATCGGCCGTGCCTGGTCGGTGCGGTTGGGCATGCCGCGGTGCCAGAGGCGCATGTCGCGGATGAGCACGCTACCGGCAGGAACATTCGGTTGCACGGGTGGGCATTCGTCTCGCCGGCGTTTTTCGATTTCGGCTGGGACCTTTATATCGTCACCCTGGACGATAGTGGTGTCGAGGTGGGTGCCGGGCCAGAGTTCGGTGCTGCCGTTATCGGGTGTGGCATCGACGACGGGTACGTTGACGACGAGGTTGTAGGCCGGGGTCGCCTTGGCGAGGTTGGGCCAGAGCTGGCCCGAGTCGACGTGGAGGGGCTGATGGTGGGGGCTGGGCAGGCAGGTGTTGCCGCTGTAGAAGGCGTTTTTGACGCCCTCGCCGAGCACGGCCGTACTCAGTTCGGCGACGAGGTCGTTGACCAGTACATCGCTGAAAAGATAGGGGGGAAAGGGGGGTGGATCCTGCTGCAGATGGCCGTTGTTGAACTGGTAGGGTGCGTCATCAAGAGCGAGGATGGCGTCGACATCGGCGATCATGCGTTCGCGCAAAACTTCGATGTGGGTGGGGTCGATGGCACGGTGGAAGACGACGAAGCCATCGATGCGGATTGCGGTGAGGGCTCGTTGCAGATGCTCTGTTGCCAGTTTGCCGGCGTCGCGCTCTGCGGCGCTGAGTTCCAACTCGACCATCGATCAGGCGCAGGCCGGGTCGCCGCTCTGCCAGCGGTTGAAGGGTGGCAGAGTACCGACGGACAATTTTTCTCGGGTGTCGTACCACGATTGCGCCCAGGCTTCGGGATTGCGCAACTCGGTTTGGGGGTTATTGCGGCTGCGGGCGACGAAGCCGGGAAAGAGCGGGCGGCCGGTGGGTTGGCCAGTGGGGTTGTAGCGCAGGTCGAAGCTGATCCGCACCTGCTCGCTGAGGTTGGGCAGCGACGAATGGCAGGTGAGCCGATGCATAAAGAGCACATCGCCGCGTTTCATCTCGGCAGTGACGATCCGATCCTGCGCGAGATGCTGGTCCTGGATGTAATTGCCGTAACCGGATGCACAGTGGTGCAGCAGCCCGTTGCGGTGGCTTCCGGCGACGACTTCGACGCAGCCGTGTTCGCGAAAGGCGTTGGTCAGCGGCACCCAAACGGTGAGCATCTCGGTTTCATCGGCTTCGGGCAAGACCACACCGTTGTCCTGGTGCCAGGGTGTGGCGCCGACGTCGAAACCGGCGATCCGGCCGTGGTGGTCTTTGGAAATGCCGGGCAAATACTGCTCGGGTGGTTTGATGCGGATGTGCTGGACGGGATTGGAGTAAATCTCGGGGCCGATGAGGTCTTCGACGATGTCGAGGAGCTTATCGTTGCGCAGTGCGGCGAAGGCGGCGGGGCCGACGGCGATCGGCGAGTCGAGGCGAGTGCCGCCTTGGGGCAGCGAGATATCGAAGTTCTGGGAATGGACCCTGCCGGTTTCTTTGTAGATCTGGCAGAGGCGCTGATCAAAGGCGAGGTCGGCGTAGGTCGAGGCGATCTCGCCTTCGGCGAAGAGTTCATCAGCCAGGGCAGTGAGAACCTCGTCGTATTCGGCGAGAACGGGATCGAGGTCGGAAGCGGGGTCGAGAAGTGCTTCGACGAGGACATAACCGTGCTGGTGGTAGTGGTCGATCTGGGCTGGGGTCAGACTGGGCATAACCATTTTCCTTGGTGGGTCGTTAAAGCTAGCTAAAGAGGGTGCTATGCACAAGGTCGCAGGATAATGAGATCAGAGCCCGTACCATTCTCTGGGAGCGGAGGGTTGGAAATCGTAGCGGTCGACACCGAGCGCGCGAAGGACGCCACGCTCTATCAGTGAAAAGTCTGCCGGGTCTGCGCGGTTGAAATCGAGGGGGGCTTTGAGCGAGACCGGAGGGTTGGTCATGAAGCGGGGGTGGCCGGAAGGGTTGGGAGAAGAGGCGTGGAGAGTGAAAGGGTGGAGGAGAGTCAGGTCGCCGGTCTGGCCAGTGAGTTCGATAAAATCCCGGCACTTTTCGACGAGGGCGCCGGTGGTGCCGGGGTCTACGCCCTCGGGATGGCTGGCGAGAAAGCGCGCCACGTGTATGAAGGAATCGCAGGCGACAAAAGTACCGCCGGATCTAGGCGGTGTATCGGTCCATTGGAGCACTACTAGCAACGCCTGTTCGGGGCTGTCGAGGAAGTGTCGGAAAAAGCTGCCGTCCTGGTGCCAGCGCGCCGTGTCGGGTGCAGGGGGTTGCCACGGCGCATCGGCGCCATAGCGGAAATTGACGATGAAAGCATCGGACCAGTTGAACGACTCGACGGATGAGAAATGGATGGTTTCCATGTGGCGGACGGTGGGGTTGATGCGGTTCTCACCGCCCAGGACATCGCAGATGGCGCCCCAGGCTTTGGGACAGAGATCGCTGACCGCGAATCGATGGGCGTGATCTAGGTAGCGGATCGGATCGGTCCAGGTGGTGGGATCGTTGGGATCGCAGCCCATCCGCTCGTAGGCATGGTCGATGAATGGCCGGGCGAAGTCGCGGGTGAAACAGCCGGGAATGGTGATGAATCCTCTCGAGAGAAAATGGTCCACCTGATCGGGGGTGAGGACCTGCATAGCTTATCCTTCGAAAGCTAGGACTCTGAGCGGGACAGCGTCGGTGTCTGCCAGCGGCAGAGGTTGGGCGAAGAGGTAAACGCGGGATTCTTGCACCTGATCGAGGTGGTCCAGGCTCTCGATCAGCGGAATGCCGTTCTCGAAGAGCAGATGGTGGTTGGGCAGGCTGCGGTCGCCCGGAATATCCAAACCGGGGGTATCGATGCCGAGGAGTTTGATTCCTCGCCCGACAAGCCAGCGCAGGGCTTCAGTGGCCGGATAGGGGAGCTGGCCGCCGCGCTTGTCCCAGTCGAAGCGAAAAAGCGCGATATCGCCCGATTTAATACCTCCGCCCGGCTCGGCGGCACGTTGGAGTTGCTCTGACGAGAGCGGCTGGTCCGGCGGCTCTGTGCTCAGGTCCAATACGATTGCCTCACCGAAGAAGCACTCGAGGTCTAGGTCGCTGACCGTGGCCCCCCCTGCGATGGCGTGCAGTGGACCCTCGACGTGGGTACCGGCGTGGCCGCCGATTTCGATGCTGGTGGCGATATACCAGCGGTCACTCGGTGGATCATCGATCGTTTCTCGCGCGGTCCGGTAGTGCACCCAGCGGCTTTCCGTAGGGCTGATCGGCCGAGACAGGTCGATCATGCGACTATAATTGAGAGATGGGACCGTCATGCGATGGCCTGTTTGAGCGCGGCGCAGGTCTCGCCGTCGTCGGCGTATGCCGTCAGGGTACCGCTCAAGGTCACCCGGCCATCGTAGCCGTAGCGGCGCAAGGTCTTTAGGAATTCCGCATGGTCCTCGAAGGTGGTCTGCGCTCGGCCGCGGCCCGGTTCGGCGATATGGGCGTGGATCAAGTGTGGCGCGGCCGCTGCGAGGGCATCGAAGGACTCGCCGTTGAGTTTCATATGGAAGAAATCGGCCATTAGCTGGGCGTGCGATCGGTCGACCTCTTTTATAAACTCGGTCGCGTCCTCGACGGTATTGAGCAGGTTGGCATCGTCGCGGTTGTAAGGCTCGAGTGCGACCTTGACCTCCCTCGGCTCACCGATATCGGCGCAGAGATGCATAAACTCGGCCACTTGTTGCCTTGCTTTGGCCTGGTCGAAACCCTCGGGCACCCAGCGCGAGCCACCGCTACCATAGCCGATGACCCCGATCCCGGCTCGCTGCATCCGGTCGAAGACGCGGGTGACGAAGACTCGGAGCCGCTCGAGGCTGACATCGGGGCCGACCACCATCAACCCACGCTCCTGCGGGTCGGGAATAAAACCGCAGAGCGACTTCATCGGCAGCTTGTGCTTTTCTATCCGCGCCAGACATTCGCGCTCGGCGGCGGGATCGTTCTCGTCGGGGCCGAGCATGCCGGGAAAACCCTCGATATAGTCGAAATCCCAGTCGAAGGCTTCGTCGTATTCCTGGTCGTTGCTGATCAGGATCCCGATGTCCACGCTTATTACTGGCCTTTGATCCAGGTCATGCCTTCGCCGCGGACCAGAAATGAGCGTTCGTCCCAGAAGCCCGGACGGGTGACGGGGATACGACCTTCCTCGACAGCGACATCCAGTGGATTGGCTCGCGTCTGCAAAGGCAGCGAGACGCGTTCGTGTACCCGTGCCGATTCGTAGACGCCCATCATGATCTCGGTGGCGGCCTTGCCGTGTTCGGCCTTGCCGTAGTAGTCCTCGAAATCGCCCTCGATCCAACGGCAGATGCCGTAGGCCTGATCGACGAAGGCGTTGCCATAGCCCGAGGCCTGGTCGTCGGGCTCGAATTCCTGCCAGCCGTTGGAGGTTGTGGTCATATAGCGCAGGCTGTTGTCATTGACGACCATCATCCCGTCCTCGCCGTAGATATTGGCGCCGACCTGGTAGATGTCGTTCATCTCGTTTTCGATCACGCCCTCGATCCCATCGGGGTAGCCGATGATCCCGACACAGCGGTCTTCGACGCGGTGCCCGAAGACAAAGTGGTCGGTGTGGCGCTCTACCGACCCCATTACCCATTCGGCCTGCGGGTCGCCCAGGGCGTAGAGCTGAAAGTCGATGCAGTGGGTGCCGGTGTTCATCATACCGGCCTTGACTGCCGACCACAGCCGCTGCGGTTTGCCGATGGCGCCGTCGGCGATCATTCGCCGGGCCTCGCGCCAGCAGGAGTAAAAACGGCGCTGGTGACCGATGGCGAGCTTGACCTCGTTGCGCTGGGCGGCGATGACCATAGCCTCGGCCTCGCCCAGAGAGATGGCCATCGGTTTTTCGCAGAGCACGGCTTTGGGTTTGCGGGCGCAGGCGGCGATCGACATTTCGGCGTGCTGAGGGTCCCAGGAGCAGACGCTGACGATGTCGAGTTCTTCTTTATCCAGCATTTCGCGATAGTCGAGGTACTGGTTTTCGACGTTGAAATCAGCGGCGTAGCTGGCGAGTGCTTCGGGGTGGGCGTCGCCAATGGCGACGATTTCAGTGTGTTCGCATTCGGCCCAGCCGCGACCGTGCTCGCGAGCAATACGGCCAGAGGCGATGACACCGACGCGGTATTTGGCAGTCATTATCGAGGAATCCTTTCTCGTGTGTTGGCGGATTTAAGGGGAATTGATACATCAAAGCAGGTCGGGGCGCAAGGGCAATCACTCCGGGAGGAGGAACTCGTTTGGCGGTAAGTCGCTCGGCGAACTTGCTCCCGACCTCTTTTTGACGCTAGTTAGATCGCGAAAGGAGTAAGGACCCTATGACCCCCGAAGAAAAATTCATTTTTGATCTCGACGGCTATCTGGTCGTCAAAGATGTGCTCAGTACCGCCGAACTCGCCGAACTCAACGCCCTGGCCGACGAGGCCTGGCCCGGCGAGTACGACGAGACCGGTTTGCGCCGTACCAGCCGCGTTTCACGCTGGGGTCCGGCCAGCCAGAATCTCATCGACCACCCCAAGGCCCTGCCCTATATGATCGAATTGCTCGGCCCCAAGGTCCGTATCGACCACGATTACAGCATCTTCATGCAGAAAGGCGGCAAGGCGGGCAGGTTGCACGGAGGACAAACCATGCAAGGGGGAATTCCGGGCGACCACTGGTACAAGTACCACGATGGGATGATGCGCAATGGTTTGACGGTTTTTACCTATTGCTTGAGCCAGGCTGGTCCAGGCGATGGCGGCTTTGGCTGCATACCCGGTAGCCATAAGAGCAATTTCACCGTTGAGATCCCGGACGAAGTGCGCACCTATCAGCGCAGCGCTCACTACGTGCATCAGGTCGAAGTCGAGGCTGGAGACCTGATCATCTTCACCGAGGCGCTGGTGCATGGCACGATGGAGTGGAGTGCCGACTACGAGCGGCGGTCTCTGCTCTACAAGTACAGCCCCGGTCATTCGTCGTGGTCAGCTACCTACTACGACGCCGACGATTATCCCGACGCCACCGAACAGCAGAAACGGATGCTGGCTCCGCCGTCGATCGGCGGACGACCCGATACGGCGGATGCGTAAAGAAGCGGAGTTCCGCTTCTACGAAGAGCTGAACGATTTCTTGCCGCTGACGCGGCGCAAGGTGGATTTCAGCTGCGAATTCGCAGGTACTCCGGCAGTGGTGGACCTGGTCGAAGCTATCGGAGTACCGCATACCGAGGTGGATCTGATTCTGGTCGACGGTGCGTCAGTGGGTTTCGGACATCGGCTCTGTGGCGGCGAGCGCGTGGCGGTCTACCCGGTATTCGAATTGCTGGATATCTCGCCTTTGAACCACTTGCGCCCCGAGCCCTTGCGCGAGCTGCGTTTTGTACTCGATGTGCATTTGGGGCGCCTGGCGCGCTATTTGCGGCTGCTGGGCTTCGATGTGCTCTACGAGACCGATTACGAGGATGCGCAAATCGCCGCGATCTCATGCGCCGAGGGCCGTATCGTCTTGACCCGGGACAAGGGGTTGCTCAAGCGCGGAGCGGTACAAAGGGGCTACTGGCTCAGAAAGACTGCGCCGAGGGAGCAACTAGCTGAAGTGGTACAGGTCCTGGATTTACGGGAAAAGTTCAAGTCCTTTACGCGCTGTATGGATTGCAATGGTGCGCTCGAAGTTGTGGCAAAAGAGGCCGTGATCGAGCGATTGCCGCCGAAGATCCGCAAGGCCTATGAGGAGTTTGGGCGCTGCACGAGGTGCGATAAGGTCTACTGGGCGGGTTCGCACTACGATCGAATGCGCGAACTGATCGCCACGCTCTAGATTTTAAAGGAGATGATGATGAAAATCTGTGATATCGATACCTTGCTGATTGATTCGCCGGGCCGTAAGTGGACCATTGTCCGCGTATTCACCGACGAAGGGCTGGTGGGCCTGGGCGAGGCGACCTATTCGAACAAAGAGCCGGTGGTGGTCGCGGCAGTGGAGCACATGAAGCAGGAACTCATCGGTGAGGATCCTGCCCGGATCGAGTACCTCTGGCACAAGATCTGGCGGATTTCCTCGCTCAGCGGATTGTGGCGGATGGCCGGGCCGGTGTGGATGAGTGCGCTTTCGGGTATTGATCAGGCACTCTGGGATCTCAAGGGCAAAGTAGCCAATCTACCGGTCGTCGAGTTGCTGGGCGGGAAGTTTCGCGATCGGGTCGGGGTCTATACCCACTTCTACGGTGCGACTCCCGAGCAGAGCGCAGCGGTAGCGCGGCAGCTGGTAGAAGCCGGCTATACCGCGCTTAAGAGCGGTGCACTCTCGGGTGATGGTTATCGCTTCGATCCCTATGAGGACGACGGAAGACCGCAGGAAACGGCCGCGCACTTTGCGGCTGTGCGCGAAGCCGTGGGACCGGAAATCAGGCTGCTCATCGACTGTCACGGTCGTTTTACAGTTGCCAATTGCGTCCGCCTGGCCCGGGCGCTGGAACCCTATGATCTCTACGCTTTCGAAGATCCCGTGCCGCCGGAGGATCTGAGCGCCTATCCCAAGGTGCGGCGCGAGATCTCGATCCCGGTGATGGGCAGCGAACGCTTGAACACCAAGAGCCACTTCCGGCAATTGCTGGATATCGACGGCGTCGATATCGCCCAGCCCGATCTGATGTACGCCGGGGGGATCACCGAGGTTCGCAAAATCGCCGCCATTGCCGACACCTATCAGGTACCGATCTCGCCGCACAATACCAAGGGGCCGATCGGCATTATCGCCGCGACCCATCTGATGGCCTCGATTCCCAATGTGGCGCCGATGGAACTGGTGACGGGCATCGAGTGGCGTGATGAGATCATCACCGCGCCGCTGCGGATCGAGGACAGTTGCGTCGTGCTGCCGGAGGGACCAGGGTGGGGTATCGAGCTGGATATGGACGGGGTCGAGCGCCATCGCTGGCGGCCGGGCGATCCGCGTTAGCGGTCAATCCACGTAGCCGGCCAGGGTACCGCCGTCGATGACCAGCGCCGAGCCGGTGACCCCGCCGGCTTGATCCGAGGCTAGGTAGAGCACGGCGTGGGCGATTTCTTCGGGTTGCAGAAAGCGCTTGAGTGGAATGAGCTTTTTTTCGATTTCCGCAGCGCGGACGGGGTCCGGGCTCTTTTCGAGGTGCTGGCGTACCAGCGGGGTATCGACGGTGCCCGGGCAGACGGCGTTGACGCGGATCTTATACTGCGCATAGTCCAGCGCCAGAGTTTTGGTCAACTGCACCACCCCGCCCTTGGAAGCCACATAAGCCGGAGTCATATATTGACCTTCGAAGCTGCTGGTCGAACCGGTATTGATGATGCAGCCGGAGCCCTGCGCTTTCATGTGCGGAACGGCGTATTTGACGGCCAGGAATATTGCTTTGAGATTGACGCCCATCAGCCAGTCCCACTCCTCCTCCGACATGTCTTCGAGAAATTTGACCGCCACGACGCCGGCGTTGTTGTGCAGGATATCGAGGCGGCCATAGGTGTCGATGGTCTGCTGGATCATCGCCTCGGCGTCGGCGGCCCTGGCCACGTCGGTGCGTACGAAGATGGCCTCACCGCTCTCAGCGCGGATTTGCGTCACCGTTTCCTCGCCCCCTGCCTCGTCGATATCGACGACGACGACCTTGGCGCCTTCGCGAGCGAAGAGCGCGGCAGTGGCTCGGCCCATCCCCGAGCCAGCACCGGTAATAAGGGCGACCTGGTCTGCGAGTGCGGACATCGCTAGGCTCCTTTGTTCCAGAAAAACACTTCGGGCAGGCTCTCGGGATAGGCGTTTTCCGGGTCGTAGCCCTGGCCGCCGGCATCTTCCATGATCGGTTCCATATACTGCTCCCAGCGCAGGGATTCGGGGCTTTCGCCGAGAATCCGCGCGGCTTCAGCATAGTCGGCGACTTCCATATACAGAAAGAGCTGGCGGCCGGCCATGAAAATATTCATCTGCTCGACGCCGGCACTTTCGAGGTCGGCCAGGACCTGGGGCCAAACCGCGCGATGTCGGCGAATATATTCTTCTTCCTGGCCTTCTTTGACGTGCATGACGAAGGCGACTCGTTGCATCGCGTTTCTCCTCGCGATATGGCCCTACAGGAAAAGGGGCGACCGATGGTATGGCCGCCCCTTTCAAACACTGGTGCAATGCTCTTATTTCATGTCGCCCAGATGCATCAGTGGCAATGGTGCCGGGCTATCGCCGTCGATGAAATAGACCTTGGCGGCCGGGTCTTTAGAAATGGCTTCGAGGGATTTGAGCGCTTGCAATTTCACGTAGTTGGGATTTTTGCCGATGGCTTCGTTGATCTTGGTGATCTCGTAGGCTTGAGCATCGGCGAGCAGGCGACGCTTTTCGGCCTCGGCCTCGGCAGCATCCTTTTCGGCAATAGCAAGGGCGATCTTCTGCTGCTGTTCGGTGTTGTAGCGTTCGAGTTCGGCTTTCTGCTTCTCGACTTCCTGCTCGCGCTCTTTCTTGGCCTCGATGGCCTTGGTGATGAAGGGTGGCAGCGAAATGTCGCGAATCAGCACGGCTGAAACCAAGACGCCTTTGGGTACCAGATAATCTTTTAACCCTTCGAGCAGAGCTGTCTGCAGATTGCTCTGGGTTTCTTCGAGAAAGAAGTCTTCGGCGCGCTTGATGCTTTTACCCTGCTCGCGGATCAGCGAGCGGAGTTTGGGCACGATTTGCACTGAAAGAACCTGTGCGGTGGTGCCGGTTTCTTTCAGGATGCTAGGCGTTTGGTTGCCAACGAGCCGGTATTGGACGCTGACATCGATTTTGGTCTGCAGCTGGTCTTGGCTGGGGACATTAGAGGTTTCTGAGTGGGTCTTCTGGCGTACGTCGTAGAGCGTCCACTGGTAGAGCGGATTGACGGGAATGTTCATCCCTTCAGGGAAGTGTTTGGGAATTACTTCGCCAAAGAGGGTAGCTACGGCGACGTGTCCGGCAGGGACGCTCTGGTAGAAGTTTCTACCGAAGAGAAAGAGGACTACTACGACGCCGATGGTGACTAATACTGGTTTGGGCAGTTGAACCATGGGGGGCCTCCTGAAGGGGGGATTTGACATCTGAGCTATGCCTTTCAGTGAGCGAGCTTAGGTGATATGTGCCCTACTAATTGGTGTTTTCTAAAGGACTTTGTCAAGGGCCAACAGGTTGATTGTGCGAAAGCCTGCTTTCGGCAAATCTCGCTGAACCACCAGGATTGCCGACTCAATTGTTGCCGCATAGGTCCCATTTACGTACTGCGTCAACTTGCTCGGAAGTCATGTCGCACGGCAAATTTTTGATGATCCAGGCGTAGTTTTACAGAAAAAAGTAAGGCGAGCGACGCGGGATTAGAACAAAATATTACGGAGACGGTAGATGCGTCTCCTCCGCCACGCGCGTATTCGCTTGACTCTTTTGGGACGACTCGTACATTTCGCAGACGTTTTAGTGCTTCTAGTTTTAGTGCCTCTAGCAGAGTGGACAGACACGATGATTACCATTACCGAAGCAGCCGAAGCGAAGATTGCCGAACTGGTCGCCCAGAGCGAAAAGCCGGTCAGGGGTCTGCGCATCGGCGCCAGCCTCGATGCGGCGACGCAAGTTGACTACAAGCTGGCATTTATCTCCACCGAGCAAATAGCGAGCGACGATCAGACCGTCAGTTTCGATGGCTTCAACGTTTTTATGGATCCCGATAGTGCCGAGATCCTTGACGAAGCCAGGGTCGATTATGTCGATGGGCTGATGGGCTCGGGTTTCAAAATCGAACGCCCGCGCAAGATGCCGGCCCATCTCTCGGGTCCGATGGCCGAAACGGTGCACAGAGTTATCGAGACCCAGATCAACCCGGGGGTGGCTTCGCACGGCGGTATAGTAACGCTGGTGGATATCAAGGAGCAGAAGGTTTTTGTGCAGTTGGGTGGAGGGTGTCAGGGCTGTGGCCAGGCCGACGTTACGCTCAAAGAGGGGATAGTCCGCATGATCAAGGAAGCGGTGCCCGAGGTGGAAGAGGTGGTTGATGCGACCGATCACGAGTCGGGGGAAAATCCGTATTATTAATTTTTTCGCTCTGGAATTCTTCGTGCGGAGATGCACTGACGACTCTATGTACGGTGGCATCCCGTTGCTGGAAAGAGTGTTTTAACCCTCGTTCTGGCCCAATCTCTGGAGCAAGCCATGACCCGTCAGATCCGCGTCCTGCTTTCCGTTGCGATGTTCTTCCAGTTTTTCATCTGGGGTAGTTGGTTCGTGACGATGGGCACTTATCTCTTCGAGATAGGCTTCCAGGGTTCGGATATCGGCGCTGCCTACTCGACTACGGGCTGGGCCGCGATCTTCTCGCCGCTTTTCGTCGGGATGATTGCCGATCGATATTTCGCAGCGCAAAAAGTTCTGGGCTTTTTACATCTTTTGGGCGGTGCCTGCCTGTTCTGGGTGGCGCAAATCACCACGCCGGGAGCATTCTTCTGGGTTTTGCTCCTCTACACGCTCTGTTATATGCCGACGCTGGCCCTGGTCAATGCGATCGCCTTTCGGCAGATGGATGATCCAGGAGTTGAGTTTCCCAACGTGCGGGTATTGGGCACCATCGGCTGGATAGCGGCCGGCTGGCTCATCGGGCTAATGCAGATCGAAGCTACGGCCGCGCCGCTCAAGATAGCCGCCGGGGCCTCGGTGTTGACCGGGCTCTTCTCTTTTTTCCTACCACATACGCCGCCCAGGTCGAGCGGAGAGAAGGCCACCCTCTCCGAGGTATTGGGGCTCAAGGCCCTGAGCCTGATGCGGGAGCGTTCCTTCGCCGTCTTCGCCGTCACTTCGTTACTGGTGACGATTCCCCTGGCTTTTTACTATAATTTCGCCAATGCTTTCCTCAACGAGGTCGGCATGGAAAACGCTGCCGGCAAGATGACCTTCGGGCAGATGTCGGAGATCATCTTTATGGTGCTGATGCCGTTGTTTTTCGCGCGGTTGGGCGTCAAGAAGATGCTCTTGATCGGCATGCTCGCCTGGGTCGTGCGCTACGCACTTTTCGCTTTGGGCAATAACGACGCACTCATCTGGATGTATTATGGCGGAATCATCCTACACGGTATCTGCTACGATTTCTTCTTTGTCACCGGACAAATCTACGTTGACGAAAAGGCCGATGCGGATTTGCGCTCCAGTGCTCAGGGATTTATCGCGCTGATCACCTACGGGGTTGGGATCTTGATCGGCGCGCAGATTTCTGGGCAGGTGGTTCAGCATTATGCCCTGGCCGATGGGACGCACGAGTGGGAGCCGGTCTGGTTGATGGCGGCGGTGATGGCGGCGGTAGTAGCCGTTTTGTTCGCGCTTTTTTTTAAAGACCAGGACGGCCGATCTGGTCGTCGCGATGGTGGTCGAGTTGCTTAAAGGCCATCGGATTTTTTATAGAGTTGATGCAGACCTTCTTGGCCGGGTGCTATTCATGCGGTTTCTGGTCTCTTGAAGAGGTCGTCTACGGCCGTAGATTGTTAATAATGGATCCCAATCGATTCAAGAGCAGGCAGATTGAAACAATTCGATCATATCGGCATTCATACCGACGAGCCTCAGGAAGGGGAGATTTGGGTCGATCACAGCGAGATTTGGATCACCAATCCGCGGCGGCATCCGCAGCGGATTGAGTATCTAAGACCGAAGGTGCGACCGGTGGTGGACCCGCAGAATGTCGGCTTGTGGAAGTTGTGGAATTGGCCGCATATTGCATTTCGCGTCGATGATCTGGAGTCGGCGATTGGAGAGGACGAGGTGGTCTACGGACCGGTCGATTCGGCCGAGGCCCGGGTGGCCTTTGTCCACAAGGACGGGGGAATCGTCGAGTACCTGGAGTATCTCAGGTTGGATACCTGGCACGGCGAGCCCACGCCTTGGTCCGAAACAATATCTGGAAAGAGAGGAGCTTAGCTATGGCAACGGCGTTGCCGCTGGCCGCGCGGTCTGATTTGGCGGGATATGTACAGGCGATGCGGGATGATGGCTATGCCTATTTTCCCGGCGTGCTCAACCGCGAAGAAATCGCGGCATTGCGTCAGGCGATGGATGAATTGACGGCGATCGAGGCTAGTTTCGACCGGCACACCGATCCGAAAAAGAACGGTTTTCTCAATAAGAGTATCAACAATGCTTTCAACCGCGATCCGCTCTTCGTATCCTATCTGGACCGTCCCGATATCATCGATTTGATCGAGGCGGTGCACGGCGACGACTGTCATTGTATCGGCATGACAGCCTGGATGACCGGACCCGGTCGGCCGGACCAGACCCTGCACGCCGATTGGCAGCCCCTGACCCTGCCCGCAGAGGTGATGGAGCATCCAGAGGTCGAGATACCGATCTTTATCACCACGGCCCATTTTTATCTCGACGACATTACGGAGGAGTTGGGACCGACCAATTTTGTGCCGGGCAGCCATCGGGCCGGGCGGAGGCCTGGAGCGGACGAGACCAGTTTCAAAGGGATCGAGGAGCAGAGCATCATGTGCGCGGCCGGCGATTGCGTGGTTTTTCGCTCCGAGGTCTGGCATCGGGGTACTGCAAATACCAGCACCAAGACGCGTTATCTGCTCCAGGTGCACTATGCCCAGCGCATCATCACCCAGAAGTATCCTCCCTATCTGAATGAATTCCAATTCGCAGAGGCCATTCTGGCGCAGGCGACTCCGCGCCAGTTGCGGCTGCTGGGCGATCACGTGCCGAGTAACTACGACTGAGCGATTGCTTGTTATGAAGACAGGTCTGGATCCGATGGGGCCCCCCTTTTGAACATTATCTACATCAACCCCGACGAAATGCGCGCCGATGTCCTGGGTGCCTACGGGCACCCGCTGGCGCGGACCCCTAATTTCGATCGCCTGGCTGCAGAGGGCACGCGCTTCGACCAGTGCCATGTGCAGCACACCGTCTGCACGCCCTCGCGCTCCAGTTTTATGACCGGTTGGTATCCGCACAGCGCCGGTCACCGCACGCTCTGGCACCCGCTGCAGCCGCATGAGCCCAATACCATGCGCTATCTCAAAGAAGCGGGTCACACTGTACACTGGTTGGGCAAAAACGACTGCCTGGCTCCGGGGGCATTCGAATCTTCGGTGACGAAGATCTACGGGACTGGTAATGGTCGGACCGGATCGTCGGCAAACCTCTTTGCCAAGGGCGAGCCGGGTTATTACAGCTTTCTCAACGGAGCGATGGACGGTCCGCCGCGCGATGCGCTTTTCTACGAGCGGGCGATCGAGTATCTCAGGAGCAGGAAGGCGGACGATGCGCCGTTCTTCATGTTCCTGCCCACCAGTTTTCCCCATCCGATCTATCACGCACCCGAGCCTTGGTACAGTATGTACGACCCCGACGATCTGCCGCCGCTGCGGCCGGTCGTAGAGCAGGGCAAGCCAGATTACCACCAGCTAATTCGTCGCTATCGGGGTCTGGATGTGCTCGACGAGTCGGTTCTGCGCAAGATCATGGCTGTCTATCTGGGTATGACCTCGTATGTCGACCATCTTCTGGGGCAGCTCCTGGACGCGCTCGAGGAGACGGGTCTGATGGAGGAGACCGCGGTGATTGCCTTTTCGGATCACGGCGATTGGGCTGGCGATTACGGGTTGGTCGAGAAGTGGCCCAGTGGTCTGGACGATACCCTGACCCGGGTGCCGCTTATTGTACGGGTGCCGGGGGGCGCGCAGGGGCACGTCGTGGAGGAGCCGGTCGAGCTTTTCGATATTATGCCGACGACCTTGGAGCTGGCGGGGATCGAAGCGCGCCATACGCACTACGCGCAATCGCTGGTGCCGCACTTGCACGGGGCGTGCGGAGACCCACAACGCGCAGTCTTCGCCGAGGGCGGTTACGATATACACGAGCTTCACTGCTTCGAGGGCAAAGCTTCCGATGGGATTGCCGGCAATCCCGAAGGCATCTACTACCCCAAGGGGCTACAGCAACAGCAGCGGCCGGAGAGCGTGTGCCGGGCGGTGATGATTCGCACCTTGGAGCATAAACTGGTCTGGCGCACCAACGGCCAGCGCGAGTTGTACGATTTGCGGCAAGATCCGCACGAATTGCGCAACGTCTTCGCAGAGCGGGAATACGCGGCGGTGCAGCGCCAACTGGAGCAGAGACTGCTCAATTGGCAGACGCAGACCGGTGATGCGGTTCCGTTCGAGCCGGATCCGCGCGGCTTCCCGGCTGGGATGTTGCACTGACGATCTAGAGCTTCGAGTCCATTTCCAGGTTGTGATCGACACCGCGTTTGAACCATCCCACAATCCTCCCAAGCTACTACTTGTTCAGCGCGTGTTGCTTATGAAGTCGGGGTTTCCGGTTTTCGCGCCAGGAAGAGTGCGATCGATCCCAGTGCGGAGAGGCCTGCCAGCACCGTAAAGGCCTGCTGGTAGCCACCCGTCAGATCGTGGAGGTAGCCCGCGAAAAGCGGACCAGTGGTCATGCCGACCATGATGATCAGCGAGGCGAAGCCGGAGATTGTCGCGTACGATGCGCGGCCGAAATAGTCAGCGCGAATGGCGTTTATCAATGTGCCGCGCACTCCCCAGGCCGAGCCGTGGATAGCGGCGAAGAGTGCGATTTCAATAAGCGTGGTGGCGAAGGCGAAAAGCAGCAGCGCCACGGCGTGCATCCACATGCACCCGACCATAACCCAGCGCTTGTTGATCCGGTCGCCGATCCAGCCTCCCAAGAGCTGGCCGCTGATCATAAAGACCAGCAAGAGAGTTACGTTGGTTGCTGCGTGTTCCTGTGAGATGCCGATGTGTTCGACCATATGGGGGATCTGGTGCACCAACACAGTACCGACCACAAAGAGCGCCGAGCTATGGCCGATGGAGAGCAGCCAGAAAGAGGAGGTGCGCAGGGCCTGGCGAGTGGTGAAGCAGGGTTCGTCTCCCGGGGTCGGATTCCGACCTGTCGCAGGGGCGCTATCGCCATCGGGTAGCAGGCCGTAGACTTCGGGACTATAGCGCATCAACTGTGTGGCGGGCAGACCGCATAAAAGAATCAGCAGTCCAGAGAAGAAGGCCGTGTCGCGCCAGCCATAATTGGTCAGGCTCCAGACGACCAGCGGAATCAGCAAGCCTCCGACGCCCATTCCGGTCATGGATATGCCCAGAGCCGTGGCGCGCTGGCGCGAGAACCAGTTGGTGATCGTGGCGGCGATTGGAATAAAGCCGCCCAGGCTCGAGCCCAGAGCGATGAGCGCGAAGGACAGGTAGAGTTCCCAGAGGGATTCGATGCGGCTGAAGAGCAGATAGCCGATACCGAAGAGCGCGATGCCGATCCGCATAATCGATCTGGGACCGTAGCGGTCGATCAGCCAGCCCTGCAGGGGACCGAGGATGCCGCTTTCGGCTCGGACCATCGAAAATACGCCCGAAACCGCCGCGCGGCCCCACCCGAACTCGGCTTGCAGCGGCAGGATATAGGCGCCGAAGGCGTGGAAGAGCAGCCCACCGTTGAGGACCTGGATAACGTAGGAGGCCAGGACGATCCACCAACCGAAGAAGAGCTGATCTTTTTTTTTGCCGAGGGATCTGAATAGTGACATATCTATGGAGAACATAGCGTAAGAAGAGGCTTGGGTACTGTCAAAAAGGCCAGGTCTCCGACAAAGCGTTTGTGATCCATACGGGGAGCGCACATATTAGACAGACCAGCACCTCGTACGCTTTTATTTTTCGCCACCGCAGAGTCATTGGTTTCTTATGGCTGGTTCTCCGATATCCGTCCTGCTCATCGAGGACAATCCCATTCACGCCCGCCTGCTGCAAGGCCTGCTGAGTTCCTCCTTTGCCGTGGAAAGAGTCGATCATCTCGCCGCCGGTCTCGAGCGGCTCGCAGCTGGAAATGTCGATGTGGTGCTCCTCGACCTGGTACTGCCCGACAGTCAAGAGTTGGTCACTTTCGAGCGCGTCAAAGAGGTTGTGCCGCAGGTGCCGGTACTGGTTCTCACCGGTCTGGACGACGAAGAGTTGGCCGAGGCGGCAGTGGCGGCGGGTGCCCGCGATTACCTGGTCAAAACGCGGATCGACGGCGAACGTCTGGCCCAATCCATCCGGGCTGCTCTAGAATCTTAGCGATGGAAGCCGATGTTCGCGTAGTCCGCCTTATCCGCTGGTTGGCGCGGCTGGCCGCCGCCACTAGCGTGATCATGAGCGCGCTAGTGCTCTGGGGTTGGAACGTCGACGACGAAACCCTCAAAAGCCTTATGCACTCTGGTCGGGTGGCGACGCATCCGCTCGTCGCACTGGAATTTATTCTGGCCGGTATGGCCTTGCTCTTTTTGCAAGCTGAGCCGCTGAGTCGCTGGCGGAGAAGTGCAGGAATGGGGTTGGGGGTAGCAGTGGTGCTGATCGCTCTGCTCAAACTAGTCGGCTACCAGTATGGCTGGGAGCGGGGCATAGAT
Source organism: uncultured Gemmatimonadaceae bacterium (assembly GCA_964520345.1). GTDB lineage: Bacteria > Latescibacterota > UBA2968 > UBA8231 > UBA8231. The sequence goes on from CAZFMY010000003.1 coordinate 106,113, forward strand.
ACCTACCTTTTCTATTTCAAATTAGGCGGTTTTCGGATGTCGCCTAATGCGGCTTTTTCCTTTCTCTTGATAGGACTGGCACTGGTGCTCCTGGACGTGCGGGTGAGGGGCCGGGCCTACCTGCCGCAGATCTGCCTGCTTTCGGCAACGGCTACCGGGCTATTGTCGATGAGCAATTATTTCTACAACGTGCTCTTACTCTACGGGGTCTCGGGGATCGTACCGGTGGTCTCCGACACTGCCAACGAGTTTTTGCTGCTCTGTTTTGGCTTGCTCTGCGCCCGACCCCGGCGCGAGCCCGTGTCGACTCTGGTTTCTAAGACTGCCGGCGGTTCGCTCGCTCGCCGCCTTTTGCCTGCCGCATTCGCTATTCCTCTGGTTATGGATTGGGTGCGGATGCAGGGCGAGAGCGTCTATGGCTACGAATTCGGCCTTTCGCTTTTCACGCTGCTCAATATTCTGGCTTTCAATGTGTTGATCTGGTGGAATGCGTCGTCGCTTTCCCGGGTCGATGCCGAGAGGCGTCATTCGGAAGAACAGCTGCAGGAGAAGAACCGCCTGCTGGAGGAGACGGCGCGTTCGGAGCACGAGGCTCTGATGGCACTGGAGAAATCGCAGGAGGAGTTGCGTGATGCCAAGGAGCTGGCCGAGGAGGCCAACCGGGCCAAAAGCGCGTTCCTGGCCAATATGAGCCATGAGATCCGCACGCCGATGAATGGCGTCATCGGCATGACCGAATTGCTGGGTCGCACCCAACTCGCATCGCAACAGCGCGGATACCTGACCCTGGTACGGCATTCGGCTGAATCCCTGCTGACGCTGCTCAACGATATCTTGGACTTCTCCAAGATCGAGGCCGGACGCCTGGAACTGGAGGATATCGAGTTTGGGTTGCGCGAATCTCTGGGTGATGCGGCGCAGACTCTGGCTGTGCGTGCGGCCGAAAAGAACCTGGAACTAGTCTGCCGGATTTTCCCGGACGTGCCCGACTCCCTGGTCGGAGACCCGAGCCGGTTGCGCCAGGTCGTGGTCAACCTGGTGGGTAATGCGCTCAAATTCACCGAGTTCGGCGAGGTTGAGATTTGCGCTGAGCTAGAAGAAAAATCGCACCAAACCGTGCGTCTCCACATCTCGGTGCGCGATACGGGGATCGGTATTCCGCAGACGATGCGCGAACAGATATTCGACTCTTTCAGCCAGGTCGACACTTCGACTTCGCGGCGTTTTGGTGGTACGGGTCTGGGTTTGGCCATTTCAAAGGAGCTGGTCGAGAGGATGGGCGGTCGTATCTGGTTCGAGAGCGAGGAGGGCGTAGGCAGCATCTTCCACTTCACCGTTTGTGTTGGTCTGGGGGCTCCCGTGCCCCGGCGCGATGAAGTGTCATTGGTGGCTGAGAGCAAAGTTCTGGTCGTCGATGACCACGCCATCAACCGACGAATCATCAAAGAGATATTGAAGAGCTGGCAGATGAGCGTCGAAGAAGTTGCGGATGGTTATGCGGCGCTCGAAGCGCTCGAGCGCGCTGAGAAGCCTTTTGACCTAGTGCTGATGGACTTGATGATGCCGGGGATGGATGGCCTGGAGACGGTGGCCAGGATTCGCGCCAGCGGGCAGATCGGGCTGGTGCCCGTGCTCCTGCTCTCCTCAGCGGGTCGGACCGAGGATATTGCGCGTACGCGTCAGCTGGGTATTGCCCGCTGTCTGATCAAACCAGTCAAAGAGTCGGATTTGCTCGACGCCGTTCTCGTTGCGAAGGACCAGGCAATCGCAGCAGAGGATTCGCTGGTTTCTGCTGCTGAACCAGTGGCACCCGATCAGCGACGACGGGTGCTGCTGGCCGATGATGGATTGATAAACCAGCAGGTGGCGGTGACTCTCCTGGAAGAACGCGGCCATTCGGTGGTCGTAGTGGATAATGGTCGTGCGGCGGTGGAAAAGGTTGCGGCAGAGTCGTTCGATCTGGTGCTGATGGACGTGCAGATGCCGGAGATGGACGGGATCGAGGCCACCTTGGCGATTCGCGCAGCGGAGGCGGTAGGAGAGAGGCATATGCCTATTATCGCCATGACGGCTCATGCGATGAAAGGAGACCGTGAGCGCTTCCTGGCCTCGGGTATGGATGGCTATGTCGCCAAGCCGGTGCGACCGGTCAAACTGTACGAGGCAGTGGAGGGGGTCGCGCCGACTTCGAATTCGAGTGTAGAGAGTTCGCCTATCGTCGCTTCCCAGCGAGAGACTGACGATCTGCCCTTTCGCTGGGAGACGGCGCTCGAGCGCGTTGACGGTCGGGAGCAGATGCTGCGCGAACTGGTGGATGTTTTCTTTGCGGAATGCCCGAAGCTGATCCAGCAGATTCGCGAAAATATCGACATTGAGAATGGTGCTGAATTGCGGCGCGTGGCGCATATGCTCAAGGGATCAGCGGATACTTTTGGGGCTGACGGGGTTTCGCAGGCTGCGTATCGCTTGGAGCAGATCGGGCGCGCGGGAGAGTTCGCGGGGGCGGAAGCGGTATTGGGGGTTTTGGAAGGGGAAGTGGAGAGGTTGGTACCGGCACTGAAGGAGAAGGTGGTGGGTTAGCGAGTGAGGACTATGGATTAACGCTTGATTTACGAGACTTTTCGGATGCGTGATCGGCAAAAATAAGATTGCGGTATGTGCTTGATGTAGACCCCGAAAGCTCGTACATTGATGGCTCCTATGGAGTGTATCTACACCACCCAAGACCTAGCGATGCTCAGTCATCTCAAGAATGCACTGGAAGCTCAGGGCATCGAGTGCATTTTGCGCGGTCAGCACCTCCTCGGAGGGGTTGGAGAGCTCCCCCCGATCGAATGCTGGCCGGAGCTGTGTGTCGTCGACGATAGACAAGGGCCGGAAGCCAGGTCGCACATCGACAATCTCCTGGCAAGGGACGGGATAGACGAAAGCCCCTGGAACTGTGCCGGGTGCGGCGAGGAGAGTCCGGGCACCTTTACCGAGTGCTGGAAGTGCGGCGGGGCCAGGGCCAAGTGGAGAGTTGCCGGTTAGTATCCATTTTTCAGTTTACGCAATCTGCGCCGGTCCGGAACTTCGGGCCGGCTTTTGTTATGGGAAGATAGTAGATGGAAGCACATCTGTTGCGCCATGCCACCGATGCGATGCGCCGGGATACCGGCATTGTCATTCCGGTCTATTTCCCCGCCGATGCCGATCCGGGATTGGGACAGATCCTGCTGGCTGACAATCTCCGTGCTTATGTTCAGCAGGTCGATGATCCGTCGCGAATCTGCCTGAGTGTCGATGGCGCTTTGCACGGACGTGAGATAGCCGAGGCACTGGCTGCCGAGTGCGGGGTGGTGGCGGTGTGTGCGCCGGAGAACATGGGCAAGCAGAATGGGCTCCGACACGGAGTCGCAGCGCTGATGGAACGAGGCGATCTGCGCTATCTCGCGGCGGTTGATTCCGATGGGGACCACTTTGCCAACGAGTTGCTCAATCTGGTGCGCGCCGCCGCCTACGTGCAGGAGCGCGAAGGCGGCGAGGTTCTGGTGCTGGGTCGGCGCAGTTCCAAGCATCGGCCTATGGGGCTTTTGCGTGGCGAGTTGGAGGAGTTGGCCGATCGAATCCTCCTGGACGCTCTCTATTACGATGCGGCGAGGAACGGAAGACCTCTGCCGCTGGAGTACGCTACTGCGCACGAGGAGTATCCCGATTTCCACTCGGGCTTCAAACTCTACAGCTCGGGCGTGTTGGAATCAGTCTTCCTCTCCGAGCCCGAGCGCTGTGGATTGGATACCGATGCCTATTATCGCCACGGTTGCGAAGCTGTGGCGACCGTTGAGGCGCTGCAGGCCGGTGCTCGCCTGGTGCTGGTTGGCCGCAGCACCTTTAATGAACAGCCGGTCAGCTCCTTCGGTCAGTACGATCGCGGGCGGATGGTTGCCGATAAAATCATCTGGCCCTGCAAGCGCCTCGGGGTGCCCGCGCCCTTTGTCGACCAGTGGCTGCGCAATCATATGCCGCGGCTCCTGCTCAACACGCTGGCGCCCGAAGGCAAGGAGGAACTTTTGCAGATTCGCCGCCTGGTGTTGGCGGCCTTCGGGGTAGAAGCGGGCGAATTGAGCTGGGGGTCGTTATTCGTTTAGCGCTTGCGTTTTTTCTTATTGGTGTTCGGGGATAGAGGTATAGATGGAATCTGGAAGGTCTTTGGAATTGGAAAAGGGCGAATCGTGGATACGCGGGTAGTTTATCTCGAACCGGGCAAGATCGATCTTGCAGAGGCCCCTTTGCCCGAGCTAGCGCCAAACCAGGTGTTGGTGCAGACCTATCAGGCATCGGTCTGCGGCTCGGAGCGCTATTTCTACCGCGGGGTCTCTGTGCGTCCCGAAGACGAAGCTCGTGGTGGGGCGGAAGCGGTTCTGGGCGAACACGGCGAAGGATCGTATGCCTACCCCATGGGGCCGCTGGGCCATGAGGGTGGGGGGACCATCGTCGAGAAGGGGAGCGCGGTCGACGAGTATCTGGGCGGCGGCAAGGTGCGGGTAGGCGACCGGGTCGGCAGCTTGATTTATCCGACCTATACCGATTATTGGGCGACGGATATCGCACACGTTCAACCTATACCCGAAGGCGTATCTTTTGAGGTGGGTTGTCTCTACGAGCCCTTGGGGTGTGCGGTTTGGGCCGCACTGGGTATGGGAGTCAAACTCGGCGATGTGGTGGCGGTCAACGGCGTGGGCTTCGCGGGACATATCATGCTCCAGGCGGCGATTAAGTCGGGTGCCTCGAAGGTGATCGCTGTCGATGTGGTGCCGGCCAAACTCGAACTGGCCAAAGAGATTGGGGCCGATTATATGCTCAATCCCAACGAGGTCGATCTGCGCGAAGCGGTCGATGAACTGACGGCGGGCGAGGGCGTCGATGTTGCCTGCGAGGCGGTCGGCGGTCGGGGTGAGGGACTCAAACAGGCACTCGATACAGTGCGTCACAACGGCATTATGGCCCTGTATGGCGACAACTACGCCCCGGTGCGAGATTTCTGCTTTCACCGCTTTCACGAGGATGGGTTGGAGATCCGCAACCTCAATGCGGTGCACTATACGCGACTGCGCTCTATAGAGCACATGCGCGAGGCCTACCGGGTGGTGCAGCGCGGTGTATTCGATCTGGAAATTATTTTTGCAAATTCGGTGCGCTACCGGCTCGCCGAGCTACCGGAGGTCTTTGCCCGGGAGAATGATGCGTTGGCGGATCAGGGATCGATGAAGACCTTGATCGTACCCTGACTCGGACAATGATTCGAATACGCCCGTGGATTAGGTCTTTTTTACAGAGCCTGGTATTGACGTTCGAGAAAGTCGATAGATTAGCTTTACTTGATTCAACTGGTAGCCAGGAAGGGAGCTTATGGCTGAGCATAAAGTCGCAGTGCAGTGGAAGCGGGATCGAGAGGATTTCGAGTATCAGACCTATACTCGCAATCACATGTGGAATTTTGAGGGTGGAACGACCGTCGAGGCTTCGGCCGCGCCAGCCTATCTGGGAGATGCTGAAAAAATCGATCCGGAGCAGGCGCTGGTCGCCTCGCTTTCGAGTTGTCATATGCTGACCTTTTTGGCGGTGGCTGCGATGAAGCGTTTTGCCGTGGATTCGTATGAGGACGAGGCGGTCGGGTTTTTAGCGAAGAATGCAGAGGGAAAATTGGCATTGACCCGTGTAGAGCTTCGGCCTCGGATTGTTTTTAGCGGCGAGCGGCAGCCGACCACGGATCAAATCGACGAGTTGCATCGGATCTCGCACGCCGAGTGCTTTATCGCCAATTCGGTGAAGACCGAGGTGGTGGTGGCGACTCGCTGAGCTGAGTTTATGACCGAGGAGCGTAGAAATCTTCCCGCGACCGCGGCCCCCAATATCGTCCTGATCGTCACCGACCAGCAGCGTTGGGATACGCTCGGCTGCCTGGGTTACGACCACATGGTCACGCCGAATATCGACCGCCTGGCCGCCCGCGGCGTAGCCTTCAGCCGTGCTTTCACCCAGGGGGCTGTTTGCGGTCCCTCGCGCAACAGCATCGTCTCGGGCCAGTACGTCCACACGCACGGCGTTGACCGCAATGAGGCCTGGTTGAAGCCCGAGGATCCCAACTGGATCGCCCGGTTGCGCGAGGGCGGCTATCACACCGTGAATATCGGCAAGATGCACACCGCGCCTATCCGCCTGCCCTGCGGCTTCAATCATCGCACTGTGGTCGAGAACAAAAACTATATGCAGGGACACCACGGCCCCGACCCGGACGACTACGACCTCTATCTCAAGCAATTCGGAATGGTGAGGCCAGCGCTGACCTATCACAAAGAGATCCCCGATTGGCCGGACTATCTCAATACCTGCGTGTGGCCGCATGACGAGGAGCTCTTTATCGATAACTGCGTCGGGCGCTGGAGCATCGAAGCGATCCGCGACCACGACTTCGCCAAGCCTCTCTTTCTGTGGAGCGGTTTTGCCGGTCCGCACGATCCCTTTGATACCACGCCCTCGTCGCTCGAACGGTACGCGGATGAGGCGATCCCCGATCCAGTCGGTTTTCCCGGTGAGCTCGAGACCAAACCGCCGCCGCAAAAGCAATCGATGGAGAGTATGGAGGGGCGGACCGGCCTGGCGGCGATCTGGTGGAGTCGGGCGACTCCCGAGCGTATTCGCCGAATGCGCAAGCACTATTATGCCAATATTTCCGTTGTCGACGATTGGGTCGGAGAGATTGTGGCGGCGATCGATGCGCGGGGTGAATTGGACAATACGGTCTTCGTTTTTACCTCCGATCATGGCGATTGCCTGGGCGATCATGGTCTGGTCTACAAGTTCTCGTCCCACTACGATTCCGTGGCGCGGGTTCCATTGGTTTTTGCAGGGCCCGGGGTCGAGCGGCTGGGGGTGAGAGATCCGCTGGTGGAGCTGATCGATTTGGGGCCGACCTTTCTAGAACTGGCGGGTTTGGGAGAGCTGGAGCGAGCGAGCGGGGTCTCGTTGGGGCCGTTGTTGCGCGGAGGAGCAGAGGTTTTGCACGAGACGGTGTTTTCGGAATACGGGCCGCGAGTGATGGCGCGGACCGAGGATTGGAAATTGGTTTTTTATCCGGGGGAAGAGTACGGGGAGTTGTACCAGCTAGATAGAGATCCGGAAGAGTTGTACAATCTCTATGCGATGGAAGAGTATGCCGGAGTGCGGGGCGAGATGGTGGAACGGATGATGGATTGGTATGGAACGACGCAGGGGCGACGGTGAGCGTGGGGGTGGGTTAGTTGCTCTCAAGAGTTGAATTTTTCGATAGAAGAGGTGTGCAGGAAATGATCGAGTGCGATGAGTGACCGGAAAGTCGCGGTTGCCGAAATGAAAGCTGGTGCCGAGAGAATTCTCTCGCAGCGGTTCGGGGGACAGGTGCAGCTGGATGAGGGTGACGATTTAGGAGGCAGCAATAGGACCTATGTCTATCGCTATGTGGTGGTGGATGGGCCGTCCGAGGTGCCGGCGAGTAGCGTGGTGAAAAAAATCCGGTCGCAAAGGGTGGGGGAGGTGGGCGATGCGGAATTCGAGTTTTTCAACGACTGGGTGGGGTTGGAATTTCTCGCTGAGCTTGAGGATGGATGGGCAATGGCGCCGCAGTGCTATGGAGGGGATCAGGAGGCTGGAATTTTCGCGATGCAGGATCTGGGGTCGCCGCGACGATTGGACCACGTGCTCTTAGCGGAAGACGAGGAGGAGGCGGAGGAAGCCCTGGTGCACTTGGCGGTTTCGTTGGGGCGGATGCACGCGATGACCATTGGCAAGCAGGAGCTATTCGCTGCAAAGCGCGCGGTATTGGGACCGACCAAGCCTTATAGTCTGGGCTGGTTGCGGGTGCGGACCCGCGAGTTGGAAGAGGTGCTGGATCTGGGAATCGGGCCGGAGGTGAACGAGCAAATCGACGAGTGTATAGAGGCGCTGGAAACTCCCGGGCCCTTCACGGCGTTTACCCATTGCGACCCCTGCCCGGACAATGGTCTATGGATCGGCGGCGGAATCAAACTCTTAGACTTCAAAAAAGCGGCCTATCGCCATGCGCTTTTAGATGGGACTTATGGTCGGATTCACTTTCCGAACTGCGGGTGCGTCAACCGGATTCCCGGACATATCCCACTGCGGATGGAGGATGCATATCGGCAAGAGCTGATCGCGGGATGTCCGCAGGCCGAGGACGATATTCTTTATTACCAGGCGGTGGTTCACGCTTGTGCCAGAGGAGTGCTCGGCGCCTGGTGGCCCAAGCTGATGGAGGAGGATGGCGAGTGGGGCCTAGCGACCTATCGTCAGCGCGTGTTGCTGCACTTTTCTCTCTTTTCCCATTTGATCGAAGAGTGCGGCCAATTCGAGGCTTTGGGCCGATGGGTTGGTCTCCTGGGGTCGCGGTTGCGCGAGGCGTGGGGCGAAGTGGAGGCGATGCCGTACTATCCGGCTTTCCGCGGAGATGCTTGAGTCGATAGAGGGGCTTTCGTAGCTTAGCGGATTGGAGGCGGGGCCGTTTGGGATGCTCGTAACGGAAGAGGGTAGCCGTATGGAACGGGAACGGATTGAGGAAATTGTGGGGGAGCAATTCACTGCCCAGCGGCTGATGCCGCTAAAAATCATTTATCTGGTGCTTCCGTTCGGGGTCGTGTTGCTTTTTGCGCTGGGATCGTTCTCTGGAATCCAGAGCCAGGGAGATACGCTTTCTCCGCTCGCGCTCACCTTGGCTGCCGCACTCCTGAATACCGCGAATTATCTGCCCACGGCCGATCGGGTGCGCTGGTGGCTACTCAATGGGGGTGTCTAGTTTGGCGTATAACGTACTCTTTATCCTCGCCGATCAGTTCCGCGCCGATTGCCTGGGTGCTGCGGGCAATGAGGTCGTACGGACTCCGAATCTCGACCGTTTAGCTCGTGAGGGCGCGCATTTTCGCAATTGCTTCAATCAAGCGGCGCCCTGTGGTCCGAGCCGAATGTGCATCTACACCAGTCGCTATCTCTGTTCTACTCGAGCGGTCAACAACCATACCCCGTTGCGCGATGCTGAGGAAAACTGGGCTTATGCCCTGCGACAGGCCGGTTACGACCCAGGGCTGATCGGTTACAACGACTATACGGTTGATCCGGCGGTCTTGCCCGCAGCCGATCGGCGCTTGCGCGAACTGGATTATGCCAATGTACTGCCCGGTTTCAAATCGGTCTACTACCACGAATACGACAGCGAGGAGTATTTCGCCTGGCTCCGGGAGCAGGGTTATGCGGAGGAGTTGCTCAGCCATGCGGCGATCCACAGCCCCGCCTTGCCCGCAGAGGGGGCCGGTGAGCATTTGTCCTGTCATTTTCCGGCGCAGTACCGGGCTGAGCACAGCGAGTGTCGTTTCGTCACCGACAAGGCTCGTGAGTATATCCGGGCACAGAGCGGTGATCCGCAGGGATGGGTCTTGAGTCTCAACTACATCAAGCCGCATCCGCCCAATATCAATTGCGAACCCTATTGCGGCATGTACGATTCGGCGGAGTTCCCCCAGACGGTCCGGCGGCCCGAAGAGTTGGATCACGCGCATCCTTATATTCGCGCGGCAATTGGTGCAGGTGAGCACCGCAACGAACGACACTTGCGGGAATTCAAATCCTGTTATTACGGGATGATCAGCGAATTGGACGATAATCTGGGGCTGGTCTTCGAAGAGCTTGAACGAACCGGTCAGTGGGATAACACCTTGATTGTTTTCAGCGCCGACCACGGTGAGCAACTCGGCGACCACTACCTGGTGGGCAAGGGCAATTTCTTTGACGGGGCGATGCATATTCCCTGTATCATTCGCGACCCGCAGGCGGTACCCGGCCAGCAGCACGACGGCTTTGTCGAATCGATTGATCTGGGGCCGACGGTGCTCGAGTGGTTGGGCGTGGAAGTGCCGGACCGCTTTCAAGGGCGGAGTTTGCTGGGTGGGTTGCGCGGAGATGCGGATTGGGATCCCCGGGTGGAGATCCACTACGAATTTGATTATCGCTCTGCGGCGCGGGGGCACGAACCCGAAACCGATATGGACCAGCATCTGCTCTGGGTCGTCAGAGATGCAGAGTACAAGTACGTCCACTTCGCCGACGAGAGGATGCCGCCGTTGCTCTACGATCTTCGGCGCGATCCTGGAGAGTTCGAAAATTTGGCCGACCGGACCGAATACGCGCCGAAGGCGCTGGAGTACTGCCAGCGGCTCCTACGTTGGCGCATGCGCCACGAAGACCAGCGGATGGAGCGCTGGTCGGCGCAGTACCGCTATGGATGAGGAGGTGTGAGATTGGCGTTAACAGATTCGGAGCTCACGCAGTATTTGGATCAGGGTTACCTTTCGGTCCCCGACTTTATTGCTCCCGATGCCTTTGATTTGTTAATCGCGGAACTCGAGGTCAATATCGATGCCCAAGCACGGGTTCTGGCCGCCGAGGGGAAATTGGACGAGCTCTGCGAGGGGATGTCCTTTGCCGAACGCCTGGCGCATTTATGTGCTGTGGTAGATGACGACGAAGCTCGGCAGGCGCTGTGGCGGATCGGCCATGGCAAGCATCATAAGACGGCGGGAATGTTCGCGGTCTGGACGCATCCGGCGCTAGTGGATGTGGCGGAGCAAATCATCGGATCGGAGATCCTGGCGCATCCGCAGTACAATATCCGCGCCAAACTGCCCAACCAGTTGGAGACCGTGGTGCCTTGGCATCAGGACCTGGGTTACCTGGAGCGCGATGCTGACGAGACCTTTATGCTCAATTTTTGGATTCCTTTGGTGGATGCGCCGATGGAGACCGGGGCGATGCAGGTTATCCCCGGCAGCCATCGCTGGGATATTCTGCCACACGAAGAGGTCAATGGCTACCACGGGGTGCGCGAGGAAAACCTCCCCTCCCACGAGGTCGTCGACTGTCCGCTGCCCTTGGGGGGCGCACTCTTGATCCAGAGTCGGACCATGCACCGCTCGGTGCCCAATGCCTCGGGCGTGGTGCGCTGGAGTTTGGATCTGCGCTACTGCGATCGGCACCAGCCCACCGGGCGTTCGGGCGTGCCGGGATTTGTAGTCAGAAGTGCAGAGGCTCCTGAGCGTGTAGCGCGCGATGCCGGCGATTGGTCGGGGCTCTTCGCCGCAGAGGATTCGAGCCTGTGATCGCCATGCAGATGCCCGCCGATATGAAGCGCGAAGACGGGAGCTCCCGCTTCGCCTATGTCACCTTTGTGATGATGAATGACAGCTATGTGCCTGGTGCTCTGCTGATGGCTTATGGTCTGCGGCGGCAGTGGACCGAGGCGGATCTGGTATGCCTGGTCACTCCTGAGATCACCGCCGATGCATGCGATGCGCTGAGGGTAATCTACGATCACGTGATCGTGGTTGAGACCGTCTATGTCCCGCATAAGCGGCGACACGAACGCCGCGATCGACCGTTCTGGTTTACGCGGCAAAATGCCTTTCGGCTCGGGGCTGACGGCGATTTGGGGCTAGCCTATGAGAAGATTGTGGTTCTGGACGCCGATGTCCTGCCGATGAGGTTTTTCGATCATCTCTTCACCCTTGATGCGCCTTCCGGGGTTATGAATGAGCGCAAGGAGAACTGCATTGAGGAAGATGAAGAGGGCCAGTATCTCGTGCCGCCGAATCTCAGCACCAGCACCGAGTGGAGATGGCATCGGATCTACGAAATGTGTCCGCACGGTCGGGCTATTCCCCGGGAGCTCACCGACCGGGTGGCCTCCGATCCCCGCAACAACACTGGCGTTAGCGGGTCGCTCTATGTTTGGGAACCCTCGATGCAGGAGTTTCGGGATATTTGCGAGGCAATTGCCAAACCCCCGGTTCTCGAGTACGTCAACGATCGCTTCGACTATCCCGATATGCAGTATATGACGATGCGCTACTCGGGTCAGTGGAAGAATGTGGATTTGCGCTTTATCGGATTTAAGGGTTATCCCGGGTTGCGCTCTCTCTTCGGAACTCATTTTGCTGGATTCAAGCCCTGGTATTTCAACCAACCGCAAATTCTCAGGCGCTACAGTCGCTATGAGGACTTCGCTTACTGGTATCGGGAATTCCTGGCGATGGTGTGGGTGGACTATCCCGAGCTGCGAAAGAGTAAACGGATCGCCAGACTCGATCGGGAGGTCCGGGAGCTGACCGGCAGCAAGATCGAGATGGTGGAACCTGAGAAATCCGTGCCTGTGACCAAGCGACCGCAGGCGTCATCCCCCGGCAAGCGCGGCCAACGCGGACTCGCCCGGGCCCGGCGGGCCAAGGGTGGGCGGACAGGTGGGAAAAAGGTACGTCGTCGCGGGTGACGGGGAGCCGGTTGTCGTTTATTTTATGGTTTGGGGATGGGAGAAGCAGCTGGATCGGCATTGGTTTGTGGGTGATGCTGCGCTGCAAGGCAGGATCGCCGCGGCAGAGTGGTTCTCGGAAAGGAACGGACTATGAATATACATGTGGGGAATCTGGCGAAGACAACCAGAAAAGAAGCGCTGGCCAAGCTTTTTGGCTCCTTCGGCAAAGTGGTCGCCGCTACTATCGCCAGGGACAAAAAGAGCGGGGTTTCACGTGGTTTCGGCTATGTGGAGATGGCTACTCGGCAAGAAGGCGAAGAGGCCATTGCTCATCTCAACGACACGGAATTCGAGGGACAGAAATTGCACGTCAGCGAGGCGCAGGAGCGCAAGGAAAAAGTCGGACGCAGCACGGGTCGGGGTCGCGATCGTCTCGACCAGCAGCGCGGTGCTGCGGCTTTTCAGGCTCGAGGAGGCCAGCGCAATAGCGGGGGAGCGGGACGTCGCAGCGGGCGGCGAGGTGCTTAGCGCGACCATTGGCGAGTGGGTGCGTATCGCGGTTTCGTGTCGATCGCAGCCGAAGAAATCGTCTGGGCATGCTGTGGCCCTGCGGGAAAAGGCAGTGCAGTGGTTCTGAGGGCAACGGGTGAAACGCTCGGCCGCGACCTTCGCAATCTGGGTGTCGAGCCGGGCGATATTCTCTTTATTCACTCCTCTTTCAAGAGTATAGGACCCGTAGCCAGGGGAGCCGAGACGGTGATTGGGGCTCTTGAACAAGCTGTTGGGCCGGACGGTCTGCTGCTGGTACCCTCGTTCCACCTTCTGCCGCGGGGCCAGGACGCGCGCGCGGCGGGTTGGGATCACGCGACGACGTCCTCCACCGTGGGATGGCTCACCGAGTATTTTCGCCTCATGCCGGGTACGGTGCGTTCCGATCACTACTCGCATTCGGTCGCGGCTCGGGGTCGGCGTGCGGTGGACTTTGTGGCGGGTCACCTGAGTAGTGCGGGTTTTCCCTCGGGTTGGGACCGCGCGCCGTGGGGCAAGACCTATGGTTTCCATTCGCCGATGTACCGGGCCTATGCCGCCGATGGGAAGTTGCTGATGCTCGGTGTGGACTACGAGTCTTCCACCTATGTCCACTTGGTCGAAGTGCTCTATTGGCAAATCCGTCGGAGCCAGGACCTGAGCGCTCCGAGTCTGGGTTTGAAGCGGCCGGAACTGGGTGCGTTTTGGGATGAGTCAGGCGATTTAATACGCGGCCAGGTCGGCCAGGCCGATTGTCGTTTGTTCCGTATCCGCTCCTATGTCGATGCGTTGCTCAACGAAGTTCGCTGCAATCCGGATCCTTACAGATGAACGTGATCACCATTCTTTGCGATACGCTGCGCCGTGACCACGTTGGGGCCTATACTGGTGGTGCACCGCTTAATCAATGCTGGAGCAAAGAAGCGCCGCCGTGGTCGGTGCCCACTCCAAACATGGACCGGTTGATCGGGCGCGGTACCGTCTTTGACAACGCCTATATTGGCTCGACGCCCTGTATGCCGGCTCGTCGCGACATCTATACCGGCCGCCTGGAGTTTTTGGAACGCGGCTGGGGTCCGCTCGAAGAGGAGGACCGAGATCTACCGCGCCAGGTCTCAGGACCGCCCAATCGTTCGGTGCAATGGATGATCGAAGAGGGTCGCAGGGTGAGTTGTCTCCTGACCGATCACTTCCATCTCTGGGAGCAGGGGTCAGGCAATTATCACATGGGTTATACGGGTTTCGAATTCATTCGCGGCATCGAGTCCGATGCGCTCTACACCGATCCCTGTGAGTTCCCCTGTCCGCCAGGAGATCGTCTGGGAAAAAACGAGCGCCACTGGCGCAATGTGCATTTTATCCGCCAGCGGGATGAGGATTATTTCTGCGCCCAGGTTTGCCGCAAGGCCTCTGATTGGCTCGAGCGCAATCAGGCGCATGAAAATTTCTATCTGCATCTGGATATTTTCGATCCGCACGAGCCCTGGGATCCGCCCGAGGAAATATTGCGAGAATTCGACCCCAAAGGTTATGCGGTCGAAGGTTTGAAAGCCGCGGCTCCTTATGCGCCGTGGCGCGCGCACTACACCGAAGAGCAGTTTAAGAATATGCGCGCGCGCTATGCGGCCAAAGTGGTCTTCCTGGACCGCTGGCTGGGGGTGCTTTTCGATAAGATGGACGAGCTCGATTTATGGCGCAATACGCTGCTCATTTTCACCACTGATCACGGCACCTGGAATGGCGATCACGGTCGGATGGGCAAGCTGGGCACGCATCAATACGATGGCTGCGCCCACATTCCTTTCATCGTCTGCCATCCGGAGTTAGGGCACGGTGAGCGTCGCGCGCAACTGGTGCAGCTGGTCGACCTCTATCCGACGGTGCTATCGGCCGTGGAGCGGCCGCTGCCCGAGATGCCGGAGGACAGGCCGTTGCACGGGGTCGATCTCTTGCCGATACTCGCCGACGCAAAGGCGCCGACGCGCGAATCCGCGCTGATGGGTATGTTTGGCAAAAGCACATCGATTACGGATGGAGAGTGGACTTTGCATCAGGCACCGGTGGCGGAAAATCAGCCGCTCTACTGGCACGGATATCACCTGGCGCGCTTCATCCACTACGAGCTGGGTCCCTATGAGGATGGCCGTAGGGCGGTCGAGGATGGTGCGGCCTGGCCGGATCCGACCTCGTTGCACAATAAGAGCGAAGATCCCAACGAAATAGTGAATCTGGCCGCGGAAGAGTCGGAGCAGCTGGTGCGGATGCAGGACAAGCTGCGCGACGAGTTGCTCCGGCTGCAGGCACCGCCGGAGCAACTGATGCGATTGGGCTTGCGCTGATGCACTAGTTGCAAAGCCGTGCGCTACCTCGATCTTGGCACTTAGAGGCCTTGTGATCACTAAAGCATATGGAAACGAATATCCGCATTCTCCAGGGTACGGCGACCCACCTGGAGCAGCTCGACGATCGGACGGTGGATCTGATGGTTACATCGCCACCCTATCCGATGATAGAAATGTGGGACGAGATCTTTTCTGCACAGGATGATCGGATTTCCGCGTGCCTGTCCGAGGCTCGGGGTCGCGATGCTTTTGAGCTGATGCACGGGCTGCTCGACAAAGCCTGGGCCGAAGTGTTCCGAATCCTGA
Source organism: uncultured Gemmatimonadaceae bacterium (assembly GCA_964520345.1). Lineage (GTDB taxonomy): Bacteria > Latescibacterota > UBA2968 > UBA8231 > UBA8231. The sequence goes on from CAZFMY010000003.1 coordinate 121,617, forward strand.
AGCCGGGCGGAATCGCATGCGTTAATATCGGGGACGCGACGCGAACCCTTGCCGGCGACTTTCAACTCTATCCCAATCACGCTCGGATTCTAAACAGTTTCATTGCTCTCGGGTGCGCGGCCCTGCCCGATATACTATGGCGCAAACCCACCAACGCACCGAATAAGTTCATGGGTTCGGGAATGTTGCCGGTGGGCGCTTATGTCACCTATGAGCACGAATATATACTCGTGTTGCGCAAAGGAGGGCGGCGCGAGTTCAAATCGGCTCCAGAAAAAGAGCGCAGAAGGAAGAGCGCTTTCTTTTGGGAGGAGAGAAATGTCTGGTTTTCGGATATATGGTCCGATATCGGAGGTGTTGGGCAGGAGCTAGGCGATGGAACCACTCGGCGGAGAAGCGCTGCGTTTCCCTTTGCACTCGCCTATCGACTCATCAGCATGTTCTCCGTCAGAGGCGATCTGGTCTTCGATCCGTTCTCCGGGACGGGCACCACACTGGCTGCAGCGCTGGCTACTGGTCGGAATGCCATCGGAGTGGAGTTCGACGAGACCTTGCTGCCGGTGGTGCGTTCATCGCTGCTGGCGATGCCTTCGTTTGCCAATGCGTACATTCGGGAGCGTCTTTCGCGCCATCTTGAGTTCGCGGCCAGTCGCACCCTGGAAGAAGGGGCTCTCAAATACAAAAACACCTACTACGGCTTTCCCGTAATGACCGCTCAGGAGCAGGATCTTTTGATTCCCGATATTGCCGACTTAAATGAAAATAAGAGCTTCGAATTCAGCGTTTCGTATCGGGATGAAGCGCAGTCGGATTTCGTTCAGAACTCTTAAAAAATTCTATCGGGATAAAGCCCAAAGCTAGGTTTCTCGATCCGACGGAGTACTGATACCAGGATCGGGATCGGGTTTTCTCTACTGCTTGTCGCGGAGTTGAGCGAGAATGTTGTGGAAGATGCCGTCCTCAGTGGCCCGTGCCGCCGATTCGCGGGGCGAGTCCGCAACGAGAATCGAACATCCGCGCTGGGCGAAGTAGTGGACGTTATCGGCATCGTCGTCAATGAGCAAAAGGTTGCGCATAACGTCTGAGTCGTTGCCATCGATGCCCTCGCGCGCGAGGATTTGCTCGAGGTGGTGGCGTTTGCCGTCGAGCGAGTAGCGGGCGATGATATTACCCGTTGGTTCCTGTGCATAGTAGAAGTACTCTTGATCGGTCCCAAACGCGACATCCATGTAGCGCTTGACCAAGGCATGGCCGGCACTTGCCTCTTTGATTCCGTGGCCGAAGCTATCGTCGCCGTAGGTTGCTATGTATGTTCGGTTGCCATTCCGAACGAGGTATTCCACCAATTCGACGAACCCGTCCTTGAGATTCGAGCGAATATATTCTTCTCCGATCTCTGCTTCGGTTTCGGCACAGCCGCCGGTGTGGATTCGGGTGATCGTCTGATCGAAGTCGAAAACGTAGATACGGTGCGGATTGGTCGGTTGCATGAAGCCGGTGGCAGAGCTACACGCGCCAGGGCGTTGGGTCTGGGGTTCGTTTCGGCGCCGACGGTCTTGTAGCGGTCCAGGCCGTATAGGCTATCTGTGGCGAGCAGATGGGGTTGGCGTCCTGCCAACGGATCTGCTTTTGGTCGGTGACGAGGATCATCGATCAGGCGAAGGGAAAGGTTTGCTCCGGGTCGTAGCCGGGCATGATCGGCCGATGGGGACGGCCTTTGACGAGGGCGCCGTTTTCGACACAGCCTTCGGGTCGACCTCCGAGGATCTCGACCAGCTCTGCGCGCCAGGGTTGGAGTTGTGCTTCGGCGTCCCCTGCCAGGGCCAGATCGCATTCTTCCTGTGGGTCGTTTTCTAGATCGAAGAGGTGCTCTCGCCCCGTTTGCGAGTACCAGACGTACTTGTTGCGGTCGTCGACGAGGAAGTGATTGCCATGTTCGTAGGCGTAGCAACCGGCGTGTTCGCCGTGGAGCACTGTACGGACTCCATCGGCTTCACCGCGCAGGACCGGGAGAAGACTTTTCCCCGTACAGATTGCAGGGACTTCGATCCCGGCCGCGTCGAGGATCGTCGGCATTAGGTCCTGGAGCCCGACCGGGTTTTTGCAGACCTGCTCGGGTGGCAGCCCCCAGCTTTTGGGTGCCCGGGCGAAGAAGGGGATTCGCGCCGAGGCCTCGTAGGGCCAGGTTTTGCGGAAGAGATGATGGTCGCCGAGCATCTCACCGTGATCGGAGACAAAGAGGATCAGGCATTCGTCGAGCAGACCGCGGGCGTGCTGGCAGAGGCGGCCGATCTGGTCGTCGATAAAGTTGACCATGCCATAGTACGCGGCACGGGTGCAGCGCATCTCCTCCTCGGGCAGGCGGATTTCCCAGGCATCGGGATGCAGGCCCTTTTGCGGGCTGTCGAAGCTGCGGACCCAATCGCCAATCACCGGATCGGGCACTTGGCGGCGGATATAGCGCTCGTAGTAGAAGGCGGGTGGCGTCAGTGGTGGATGAGGGTCGATAAAAGAGATATTGAGGAAGAAGGGGGTTGAGGGGTCGCGCTTTTGAAGAAAGTCCATCGCGCGATCGACGCACCAGAAACTGTGCATCTCTTCCTCGGGCAGGTGGTGTGGTCGGCCGACCCAGCCGTTGGAAGTGGCGCCGTGCACCATGCCGGGATCGATTTCGGTTCGGCCGCGTTGCTTTTGCAGCCATTCGACGTAGTCGTTCTCGGCTCCGCGGGTGGCGTTGGCCAGTTGCACGTGGTCGAAGCCGAAGCGCTTGCGCGGTGGGTCGAGGTGCATTTTGCCGATCATCTCGGTCTGGTAGCCTGCACCCGAGAGCGCGCCGGCCAGGGTTTGGGCTGGACGCCACTCGCTACCCTGGAAGCCGACCACGCCATTTGCGGCAGGGGCGGTGCCGGTCATCAGACTGCGGCGGGCGGGGATGCAGCTGGGGCATTCGGCGTACGCTCGAGTGCAGTGGAGACCGGAGCGGGCAATGTGGTCGAGATTCGGGGTCTGCAATACGGCGGGCGAGTGCGGGTCGAGGCCGAGGCAGTCGCCGCGTTGCTGATCGGTGATCAAGAGGATGATATTGGGTCGAGTCTCGGGCATGGTCTGGGCCTTTAGGGCTGGAGGTATTTATGTGGGGATCGGCTTCAGATATCGAGGTTGTCCAGCGCGGGATGTCGGAGCTCTTCTTTGAGCTGGCGCCAGTCGTTGCGGGCCCCGGGCTCGTCGAGGTCGGGCTGAAAACCGAAGTTGAGATAGAGGGCGATGGCCGGGAGGCGTTTGGTCTGGGTGCTGAGCAGCGCACGTTGGTGCCAGCGCGCGAGTCTGGTCAGGGCGAAGGAGAGACCGGCTTTGCCCAGGCCCCGACCCTGGTAGGCGGGTCGGGTGGCGACCCAGTGGATGAGGCCATAATCGAGACCGCGGTAGCCGTGCCGATACCAGGCGCTGATGGTGCCGACGGGGATATCCTGTGCATCGACGATAAAAAAGCATCGCTCGGGTACAGAACGAAGATCGTGACCGAATTCTCCCGTGAAGAGATTTCGAGAGAGGTCCAGCCATTCTTCGGCTTCGAGGATCAGATCCGTCCACGCGGGACCCTCGTTGGGGTGCAGCGGGCGAATGGCGAAGCCGGGGGGCATATCCGCCTGCGGGATCTCGCTCAGGTCCGGACGGATCATGTGGACGGCGTTGCCGGCCGTGGTGGCGCGTGGATTTCGCGGCATGTGTTTGAAAAAAGGGCTCGGTCGTATTTTAGTTGTGGAAATGAATGGCTAGATATTGCTAAGGAGGGTAGCTGATGTCAACTGAAGGCAGGGAATTGCACGCCCGCGATAGCTCGCGGCGGATATTCCTGATGTTTTGCGCGATGTGCTGGATCGCCTGGTTGGCACTAGGGGGGCTGACGGTGGGTGCGCTTTATTTGCTCAGCAAGGGCTATGAGTTGGGAACGAGACAAGAGGTGCTGAGCGTTTTCTGGTGGACGACGTATTTCTGTATCGGGTTGCCGCTGGCAGTGCGGGTTTTCATCTGGGGGGTGGAGCGCTACGATCATCGGAGGAAGGAATAGGCTTCTTTGAGCACTTGTCGGCCGTCTCTATCGATAAGGTGTCCATGGCCAACGACTATGCGGTCGAAATCCCAGGAGAGGATCTGGTCGATCGAGTGGCGCAGGGCCTTCTTGTCGCGAATGTAGAATTTGAAGAGTCGCGAAACCGCGCAGCGGTCATAAGAGCCGGTCATTCTAAGCAGCAGGCTCGTGGCCAGATTGACGTTGCGGTCGTAGTTGAAGACCAGATCGGCGGTGATCAGTGTTTTGCTCTGGCGATCTACGAAGACGACTTCGTTGATTCTGGTCATTCCGGCGACCAGTATTTGCTCCAGTTGATCCGACCATTCAGCAGGTGCTTCGGTCGAGAGGACATCGGTGAAGGGCAGGTCGGGATGTTCTTCGCGGACACCTGGTGCGGCGAAGAAGCGGGCCTTTGGATAGGCGGCGAAGTAGGGTGGCCAGTAGAGGTCGTGGAAGGTATTCGGTGCGACGAGGCAGGCGACTTCGCCCAGTTGGTCGAGTGCGGCGCGGACCTCCGAGTCGAGTGCGACTGGCGAGTGAACCCAGAGCTGGTTCGAAGCGAAGCGGACGACGGTCATGCGGTGGTCCAGTTCGACCGGGCCGAGATGGAGGGGGCGACTCAGCGTCCAGATATGGTCGGCCAATTGGGTGAGCATGGCTTGGGTCGCGCGTGCTCAGCGCGCTCTTTGGGGCTTCCGACGCAACAGGTTGAGCAATTCGGTATGGCTGCTAACTCGGTGATCGGCCTCGGCGCTCCATAGATCTTTGCTGTGGGCGTCGTAGTAGACGGTGATGACCCCGGCGCGGCGGCCAGCTTCGAGATCGTAGCGGAAGTCGCCGACCATTACCGCTCTTTCCGGTGTGGTCTTCCAGGCAGCGAGCAGTTTGCGGATGCCGTCGGGTTCGGGTTTGGGCGCGGCTTCATCGCGGCCCAGGACATCGGCGGAATCAAAAAAACCATCGAGATTGCAGACGGCTAGGGTTTCCAGCGCATTGGCGCGACTGTTGCGAGTGAGAATGCCGAGGCGGGCATTGGACTCGACGAGTTCGGCGAGCAGGTCGTGGACGCCGGGCAACGGCGTGGCCCGCAGGGCGTAGCCGCGCTCTAGTTCGGCGAGGCGGGTGTGTAGCGCATCGGCTTCGTTCGCAGGTCGAGTTTCGATTTCTTCGAGGATGGGCTTACCCAGGGGCAAGCCCAGTTCCCGTCGCATGGCGTCGAAGTCGATAGCGCTCTTGGCCAATGTGTCGTCCAGGTCGAAGATCCAATGGTTGCAAGTGTGGAGCGAGGGCATGTGATTCTTTCCGCTTGGCGGTATCAAAGAGTCAAATTAGCTCGGCAAAGCCGTCTTTGCCGAAGCGCAAATCGATCCGCCGCCGCTCTGCAACAGAGAGGTCGGCCGCAAAGCACATCACGGCACTCAAGTATCCGGCGTAGGCGTTTTGTCGCGGTCGATATTCGGGATCTTCCATCATCGCGACCAGCTCATAAGCGTGCAGTGCGTCGCCGCCGCCGTGACCCGAGCCGTCGCCGGAGGTATCGAAGATTTCTTCGCTGCATGGTCCGTTGCGGTAGAGATGGACCCGAGCATCATGGAGATTGCCCCAGATCCGCCCCTGGGTGCCGACGGCGTGGAAGTTGCGCCCGGCCCGTGGCCCCATGGCGTGAAAATTGAGCACAAAGCTGGCGAGGGCGCCGCTCTCGTATTCGATCTGCAGCGTCTGCACGTCGAGAATGTCCTTGTCGATATTGTAGATGCAGCGATGGTCCTCACGGATGAACTGGTGCAGAATTTCTTCGCCCTCGTCCTCGTGGTCGGAACGAGTGGGATTGTAGTAGGGACAGGCGGTTTCTAGATGGCACTCGTCGCAGCGCTCGGGCAATTCGGGATCGGTGACGAAGATCTGACGGTTGCCATAGGAGTTGAGCGAGACCGGGCGGCAATCCATCATCCAGTTGAGCAGGTCGAGGTCGTGACAGGATTTTTCGAGCATTGAGCCGCCGCTTTTGTCGCGGTAGCGGCGCCAGGGGCTGCGGTTCATAACCGAAGTGACACCGACGCCGGGTAGTTCATCGGCCTGGAGCGAGACGATTCGGCCGATGAGCCCGCGGGTGATCAACTCGTAGATCTTGACGTAAAACGGTGCCGAGCGCAGCACGAAACCGATAAGGGTGCGGCCGGCGTTGGCGCGCTCGGCGGCGATGATTCGTTCGCACTCCGCCTTGGTCGGGGCCAGAGGTTTTTCCAGGGCGATGGGCAGACCGCGCTCGAGACAGCCGATGGCGTGTTCGGCGTGAAGATGATTAGGCGAGCAGATGACGACGCCGTCGAGGTCTTGTTCCTGGTGCAGGAGGTCGCGCCAGTCGTCGTATGCGGCGTATCCGTCTTGCAGGCCGGCGCGGGCGGTCGCGGCTTGGCGATGCGCAGCATCGGGATCGGCGAGGGCGGTGATTTCTACGTCGGCGTGTTTTTGATAGGCGGCCGCGTAGCTGACACTGCGACCACCGGTGCCGATCAGGGCTACTTTGAAGCTCATCTCAGGCCGCGCCGAGTACTGTCCTGGCCGCCTGCGTCGTCTCGCGAACCTGGTCGAGGGTGCCCATGCCGAACATCGAGGCCTGGACCCCGACTTCGTCGAAGACGTACTCGAAAGCCTTGTGGCCCAGATAGCGGCCGCCGGCCATCGGTTTGATGGCAATGACGGGTTTGCTGGCGTTTTTAATCGCGTCGATGGCCATATCCCGGGTGGGAAACATGAAGGTGCCCGGGGCGTTGACGGTGGTCAGATAGCCGTCGACGGGGATATTCTCGGCTTCCAGCAGCGGGAGAGTGACCCCGGCGTGATGAACACTGGTGATGACGGTGTCGAAGCGTTGCCGCAAGAATGCCAGATACTCGCGGATCAGGTCGAAACGGCCGGTCATCGCCAGCAGGTCGATCTCGGCCCCGGGGTCGGCAATGAGAATTTCACAACCCGCGAAGAAGCCCAGGTATTGTTCGAGGATGCCGTAGTCGATTTCGAAGCGGGCGGCATCCTCTTCGCTGTAGGGCGCGACGGTCCTGGGGGTGACGATGCCGTCGAAGGTGCCGCCGAGGTTATAGCGGATAATTTCGTCGCGGTGAAAGTGATCGCGGAAGGCGTCGCCGGCCAGCGCTTCATTGCGCTCGTAGAAGGTCGAGTGGGCGCGCTCCGAGTAGGAGACGATCTCGCCGTCGAGAGTCACCGGGATCAGGATATAGGCCACCATGCCGATCTGAGTGGCGGTACGCTCCTGAGTCTCCCAGATCGCCTGCAGGTGCAGGCGATCGAGCTCGGGCAGCATGTGATCGACCTGGACTGCAGTGATACCGCCTTCCTCGACCGCGTAGCGCAGCACTTCGGCCACGCGCTCGGTGCGGCTGAAGGTGCGAAAATTTTCTTCGTCGCGCTCTTTGTGCTGGTAGGAGCAGCCGTCGTAGGGGTGGATACCCATGATCAGGCGGGGAATCTCCACCTGGCCGATTGCAGTGGTAGGGACGTCGCAGCCCTCGAGATAGGTTTTCATCGCATCGTTCCTGGTGAAATGTGCAGTGCGCCGCGCAAAATATGGTGAATTCGGGTGCCATGCGCCGAGTGGTCGTTGGTGTGCGATAGCTGATGAGGCCGACGATGGAGGTGTCGAACTCGCCACATGGCCAGGAGAGTTTCTTTGCTCAGGGTTTCTGATCTCCCTGAGTTTCGAGATAGACTGCGTAGAGCGACTGGCTGCCGGTCATAAAGAGTCGGTTCTTCATCACGCCGCCGAAGCAGAGATTCGACACGGTCTCGGGCAGGTGAATTTTGCCGATCAGGTCGCCGTCGGGGGCGAAGCAGTGAACCCCGTCGTAGCCGGCGCCGACCCAACCGGCACTCGACCAGAGATTGCCGTGAATATCGCAGCGGATGCCATCGGAGCCGCCCGGGGCCATTTCGGCGAAGACGCGCCCGTTCAGCACTTCGCTGCCGGCGATATCGAAGACCATGATATTGCGCGGGTCGCCGGTATCCGAGACGTAGAGCAGGCTTTCGTCGGGCGAGAAACAGAGCCCGTTGGGGCGATGCATCTCTTCGATGACGCACAGGGCTGTGCCGCTTTCAGGGTCGAGGCGATAGACGCGGGTGGGCAGCTCGAATTCGGATACCTGGCCCTCGTAGTTGAGCATGATGCCGTACCCGGGATCGGTGAACCAGATATGACCGTCGGAGTGAACCACGACATCGTTGGGTGCGTTGAGACGCTTGCCCTCGAACTGGTCGAGGAGCACGGTGATGGTGCCGTCGTGCTCGGTGCGGGTGACGCGGCGGGTGAAGTGCTCGCAGGAAACCAGGCGGCCCTGGTGGTCGCGGGTGTGGCCATTGCTGTTTTGCGAGGGTTGGCGGAAGACCGAGGTCTGGCCGGTGGTTTCATCCCAGCGCATGATGCGGTTGTTGGGGATATCGCTGAAGAGCAGGTAGCGTCCGTCGCCGAAGTAGACCGGACCTTCGGTCCAGCGAGCACCGGTCCACAGGCGCTCGACAGCGGAGTTGGGAATCTTGAATCCGGCAAAACGCTCGTCGAGGACTTCGATGGCGGGGTCGGGGTAGCGGACGATGGATCCGTCCCAGAGGCGGTCGGTGGACATGGAATGAACTCCGTAGGAGAGGTGGCTGGATATGGGCGATAGGCTTTAATAAACGCCCACGGTTGAGGGAGAGTGCTGCTTGCCGCAAAGCAGTTGTTGGACCAGTTCGGAAGGATCTTCGAGCTGGGTGAGCTGGGCCCGCATATCTTCCTGGGGAATGAACCAGGGCATTAGGTACATACCCAGCAGACAGGATCGCTGCTGGTCGGTTCTGTTGGGCCTGGCGGTATGCCACCAGGCGCCGTGGGCGAAGACGACGCTACCGCGGACGCCGGTGAAGATCTCGCCTTCTTCGCTCCATTCCTCCCGCGTGGCCGGATCGGGTGGGTGACCTTTCTTGTGCGAATAGGGGATTGCGGCGGTCGCGCCGTTCTCGACGGTATAATCGTCGAGCATCCACACGGTCTGGCCGGCCAGGTTGCCTGCGGGCCAGGGGGGCTTGAGCGACCAGTAGGGGTAGTCCGAATGCCAGCCGATCTGCTCGTGACCAGGATAGACGGTATTGGCCGACCACGAGGAGCACATGATGTCGTCGCCGAGCATCCGTTGCCAGACCGCCAGGACGAAAGGATCGCACATCAGCTCGAGGAAGATCGGGTGCTTGACTGCGATCTGGCCGACCCGCTGGGTGCGGGCCTGACGCGCCTGATCGGTGATCTCGTCAGCGAGTAGGGCGTCGAGCGCGGAACGGGCGGTGTCGGCTTTCTCGATACTTATGACGTTGGGGACGACACAGAAGCCTCGGTCGTCTACTTCGGCGATGATTGAATCGATATCGTGAGTGTTGGGCATGGTATATTTGGCGATTAAAGGTGGGGCGATATGTATCGCACAGGATTTATTTGCTGGTTTCTTAGAGCTTGGTCGATGAAGAGAGACCGTTCTATCTCCGCTGGTAGTTGGTGGAACGAGTATTTCTCGCGTAGAGGTGGTAGGCGCAGTCGGGACCGATGAGGCGTACGGCGGCCTGGTGAGGCAGGTCGGCTTGACCGCGGAGGACCAGACGGCGGTACTGGTAGCGCTTGCGGATTGCTTCGGCTTTGTCGGTTTTCATTGTACACCTCGTTCTGCGTAGGGTGTCCAGCCACGGCCGGGTTTGTGCACGGGGGTGCGTTCGTAGCGGGTGCGGATCTCCTGGAAATGCGCGACGTCGGTAACTTCTCGCGTGGGGTGCTCGGTGTCCTTGACGACGAAGTCGCCTTCGGTGGGCAGGCAGGCCATGGTGACTGGGTCGCGTTCGGGGTCGAAGTCCACGGGGTCTTCGTCGATGTTGTTGGGAATCTGGGCGTCCTGATACCGAGTGTCGACACTCCAGCGGACCATATCGGTATTGTTTTCAAAAGAGGCATGCGGGGTCAGGTTGGTCATGAAGAGGACCGAGCCGGCCCTCATCTCGCAGGGGATGAATTGGCCGGATGGCAGGTCTTCCGGCGCGATTTCCAGATAGCCACCCTGGCCTCCGGTGTAGTGGCGGTAGACGCCGTTGCGGTGCGTATTGGGTATGACGTGCAGACAGCCGTTTTGGGTCGTGGCATCGATGAGGGGGATCCAGCAAGTGACGATCAAGCTCTGGTCGCAGTGGGGCATGAAATAGCCAGAATCCTGGTGCCATGGTACGGCACCGCGGCTGTATCCGGGAGCTTTGGGACGGATCCGGTAGACGGCGGAGCCGACGATTTGAGAGCCAACCAGGCTTTCGATGCAGGAGAGCAGCGGGGGGTGGCGCAAAAAGTCGAGCATAGCCTGCTCTTTATAACCGCCGCCGCCGTGGCCCATGATCGCACCGACGATCCGATTGCCGATCTCGGGGTCGTTTTTGAAGAAGGCACCGAGGCGTCTCTCGAAAGGGTGGTCGGCGAAAGTTTCTGCTCCCATAAGGCCTTCGTGCTGCAGGGCGGCGCAGTGCTGATCGATGACGGCGGTCAGCCCGTCCTTTAAGGGTTGCAGATCCTCTTGGGTGTAGACGCCCTCTTTGACCAGGTAGCCCAGGTCGTCGAATTGTCGGCGTTCGGATTTAGTCAGCGACATGATGGCGGCTCCGAATCGAAGTTCTGGCCGAGAGGCATTGCGGGCGGATGGTGCAGGATCGCGAACAACGCCGCGATACGATCCACCTATAGGATCGTATCGGTAAATCCATGGCCTAGGTCTATTCTTGAGGCTCCAGGCGAGGGCCTTGTACTAAAGCATGAATTTAAACAGGATCATCGGCAGGGCAAATGACTTTCCGCAGATTCAAAACTGGTCGTTTACTCGCTGTGACTCTCGATCAGAATTTCGGATACCCCACCGTCACCAGCGCTTCGGCTACCTGACCGAAGGGTCGCCCACCGACTATCAGATCCAGCCCGACCGGTTGACGGCGAGCACAAGCGTCTGCCGGTATTTTTGCGGTGATGTGGATCTCTTTCTGCTCTCTTGGACCTAGATCTACGTGGAGTACTTCGCTTTCCCAGCCTGCGGGGCCGATCACTTCGATCGTGGCTCGTTCTGCGCTGGGGAAGGGGTTGAGGATCCAGCCGTCGAATTCTATATCGCCCCCGTTGGGCAAGTGGAGCTGGTAGGGTTTGAGCTTGGCGCCCTGGGATTCGGCGCCGAAGTGTATTTCATCGTCGCCCAGAGCCATCAGCGATTGATGGACTTCGTCGAAGGCCGTGGCACCGCGTTCAATGGTTTCGTACCACTCGTCGCTGGTCTGGTAGGGCTGGGTGTGACCGGTGAGAATCCACTCGGGTTGGAAACGGCGCAGATCGGCGAGGGTTTGTTGGTAGCAACCTATATCGAGGCCGTTTTTGTAGACGTGGTTGGTGAAGGGTGCACCGCCGGGGGCGAAGGGCAGGCCACCGGGTACATTCTGGAAAAATATCTGGTCTCCGGTATGAGCGACGCGGACGCCGTCGATCTCGAGGCAGATCAAGGTCGCAAAACGGGTATGGCCCGACATCGGATAGAGCGTGATTGCGATGTCGTCCCAGTGGACGGTCTGGCCATTGGGGATATGATGGGCGACGGGAATCGGCTCGTGCCAGAGGCAGGGGCGGTCGTAGCGCGTGGGGTTTTCCAGCAGGTCCGAGAATTCGCACCCGGCCCAGACTTCGGTGCCGAAAATTCGCTGCAGGAGCGGGATGCCGTTGACATGGTCGTCGTGGAAATGCGAGACCAGACAGGTATCGATGCGCTCGGCGCCGGTGTGTTTTTTGAGCCCGCGCAACCCGTGCAGGGCCGAGCGGCGGTTGGAGAGGTGGCTCTTGCCCGGCGTTTGGAATCCCAGGGTATTGTAGCCGTAGTCAATCGAGAGCACTTTGCCGCTTCGGCCGATGATGAAGTGGGTCTGGGCGCTGCCGTAGCGCGAGCGATAGAGCCGGGGGATGATTTCTTCGATATCGTCGTCGTCGGGCGTGATGAGCTGGTTGCAGAAGCCGGGATTGATTTCCTCGAGGCGGGCGATATTATCGCGCAGGGCGGCGATGGCGCCTGCAGGGTTTTCAATAGGATCGCCGAGGCTGGGTAGGAGCAGGTCGGGTTGAGCGTCGCGCAGACGGGCGGCGGCGTACCAGACATTCACCGCACCGGAGAGATCGTTGTAATTATACTGGAAAGGCGCCAGACGGCCGGTGCGTCCATGGCCGCAGATCGTTTCGCCGACGAAGGCCAGGCGCTGGCTGTCGAGGGTGGTGATATAGCTGCTGGCGCCGTTGGTGGCGCCCGGGGTGGGGACCACTTCCCAATCCAGCCCAGCTAGCTCGCGTTTCTCGTAGTCCATCATCCAGCCGGAGACCGGTTGCGCGCGAATCGGTGAGAAGCGATCCCAGCGATTGTCGTACGAGTTCCAGATTTGGCGCTCGCCGAAGTGTTGTTCGGGATCGATGAGGTACTCCTGATCCCAGTAGGGGCCGAGGATTTCCGCCCCTGCTTCGTGCAGGCGTAATGCGCCGTCGGTGTGGTCGCGGAAGTGATGGGTGAGAACGACGCTCAGCGAACCGCCGTGGGTGATTTCGCCGAGATGATCGGCTGCTCGACCGGTGCCGGCGTTGACGAGCACGGTGCCGGTTGGGCCGCAGATGGCGTATACCGAGCAGCTATCGCGGAAGAGAAAGAGATTGTCGCGCAGTTTTTCCCAGTGCATAATTCGATCCTTTTTATGGCCAGTGCCACATGGTTGCCCGTGATTATATATGTATTTTGCTGCGTAGCGGCCGAAAAAACTCGCGCAGATCGCGTGCCATCTCGTCGGCTCGTTCGTGGATGGCGAAGTGTCCGCCCTCGGAATACTCGTTGTAGTGGACTACATTGTAATATCGCTCGGCTCGTTTGCGGACGATCGGCGCCAGTTCGTGCGGGTAGGCGGCAACGGCGGTGGGCACCTGGATGCGGCTACCCGGTGCCAATTCCCAGGGATGGTAATACGACTCGCTGTAGAGGCGGATGGCCGACCAGAACGAGTTGGATATCCAGTAGAGCATGATATTGGTCAGGATCATATCGCGGGGAAAGAGCGTCTCGAATTCGTCGCCCCATCCGCACCAGGCGCGCCATTTTTCGACGATCCAGGCCGCCAGGCCAGCGGGTGAGTCGGTCATGCCGATGGCCAGGGTCTGCGGCCGCGTCATCTGCTGGTGGCAGTAGGCGCCTTCGTCGATCCAGTACTCTTCGACCCGCTTCCAGTAGCGCAGCATCTCGGGATCCTTGGGTTTGACTGGTGCCCACTTCATACCCAGTCCGCGCAGGATATCGGGATCCTTGTCCTCGGGCTCGCGTTCGTCTCCCAGTCGCGGAAAGAGGCAATTGAGGTGGATGCCGATCAGGCTTTCGGGGAAGTAGTGGCCGAAGGGTGCAGTGAGGAAACCGCCCCAGTCGCCTCCTTCGATACCGTAGTGCTGGTAGCCCAATCCCTCTTGCATCAGTCGATTGTATTTTTCCGGATGGTGCTGGAAGCCAAACCCCTGCTGCATCGGATAGTCCGATAATCCAAAGCCGATAATCGATGGGACGACAACGGTAAAAGAGTCGGCGGGGTCGCCGCCGTAGGTCGCTGGGTCGGTCAGCAGCGGCAGGATTTTCAGCAATAGGACGAAGGACCACGGGTAGCCATGCATCAAAAAGAGCGGCATCGGATCGGGGCCTTTGCCCTTCTCGTGGATAAAGTGGATGCCCAGTCCGTCGATGTCGGCCATGCAGTGGTTCAGCTCGTTCAATCGGGCTTCCTGGGCGCGCCAATCGTATTCATCGAGCCAGTAGGTGACCAGCTCTTTCATATAGGCCATATCGACGCCGCGGCTCCAACCAGTGCCGGGTACCTCGTCGGGCCAGCGGGTTAGAGCGAGGCGATCGCGCAGGTCGTCTAGGACTTTTTGCGGGACGTCGATATTATAAGGTCGGATCTCGACGCTCGACATCGTCAATCGAATCTCCGGTGTGCCGGTCTTAGCCGTATTGGATTTTGAGTGTCGCAGAATGAGTACTTCCCCCGCTTTACCCTTACGGAACGGGCGGATGCGCTTGTCGTTGGATCAGGTCTATGCATGGTATACGCTCAGTCGGTGATCAATTGGCCCTCAGTGTTGATGAAGCGCACGCGTCGGCTGCCGTCAAACGAGAATCTCGGCCAATCGCGATCCCATTTTTCGGCGTTATAGGGCAGATAATGAGCGGCGAGTACGTGGCGACTGAGCTCGGGCTCGGAGGGCATCGCGCCGCCATGGATGGTGCGCCCGTGGAAGATGCAGATATCGCCTTTCTCGATCTCTACCAGTACTGGATCGATTTCGCTCTCCAGCGCGATCTTTTCCACTGCGGGGAAATACACCTGATGCTGGTGTTGCATGGGATCCATCTGCGCGGGTTTGGGCACATTCTCTTTGGTCACAAGTTGCCGCCGATGCGATCCGGGCTCGATGAAAATTGTGCCGTTCCGCTCGCTGACATCTTCGAATGGGATCCAGACCGCCAGACACTCGGGCAGATAGTACTGGTCCTGGTGGTGGCGGTGTTGCGAGCCGCGAAAGAAATGCATCGTCTGCATTCCTTCTACGCGCCCACCGACCAGGGTTTCCAACGGTTGTCGCAGTCGCGGGTGCAGCATCCACTGCACACAGGCCGGATCGTACAGGTGTTGGTTAAAGGTGCGGGTATAAGGCTCGTGAATAGCGAATCCCTGCAGGGTTTCCGCGCCCGTCGCAAGATCGATCATGCGCTGACGATAAGCATCGCATGTGCTGGGCGGAAATACGCCGCGCAGAATCAGAAACCCATTTTCTTCGTACTCTGCAATCTGCGTTGACGAAAGTGCGTTGTCCATGGCGAACTGGGTGCTCATAGGTCGACGGTGATAAGGTACAGTTGTCGGGTTCCGTCAGTGGCCAGGCCTGGGACTAGAATTTGCGAGCCGTCGCGGTTCCAGCCAGGCGCCGGGTCGCAGCGCAGGTCGCCGCTGGTGTAGGAACCCCGCGACACAGGAACGGTACGCGCCCAGGCGCCGTCGAGGCGGCGGTAAACGACCCACTGGTTGCCTGCTGCTACGCCGTACCCGGTCACGAGCATGGATCCGTCGGGCGAGAGTGCGGAATCGCCCGATGGATCGGGGATGATTTCGGGGTTGGCGATCTGGCCGACGATCTGCTGGGTGTCGGTGTCGTAGAGGGCGAGTTTACCATCGTGACTACCCAGGGCCAGGTGCCCTTCGGCCCATTCGGGATGGCCGCCGATAAAGACCGATTGGAGGGTGAGGTTCTTGCCATCGGGGTCGACAGTGAAGGGCTGGTTGATGCGTGCGCCCGGATGACCGTCCCAACCCGCTCGCGCATAGAAGTAGATCCGGTCATCATCGCGGTTCCACAGGGTGTGGTTGAGGAAGAGCGGTGGGATCTCGGTCGCTAACTCATCGTGCAGTATTTCAGCCAGGGCCGAAAAACTCGCGATGAGCTCGCGTTCGCCCGTCGCCACATTGATCCGGTGGACTCCGTCGTCGCTGGGCTGTTCTGTGGTCCAGTCCCGGGCACCGAGATAACCGGTAACCCGGCGTAGCCGCGCCATCCGCGCGTAGTTGAGCCCGAGCAACCAGCCGCCTTTTTGCGCCACCCCGCTATTGCCGATGGGGGTATCTTCGTAGCGGTACTCGCGGACCCTTTTGCGCGCAGCGATATCGTAGAGAACGATAAAGACCTTTTGTGTCTGCGGGTCCCGGTCATTGAAGAAAAATTGAGTATCGGGCTGCTCTGGATTCCAGTAGAACATCGTGCCCTGTTGCGGGTTCCAGCCGCAGGTGCGATCAATTGGTTCGACGGCGTACTGGTCCCGCGTATCGATCAGGCAGACATCGGCCGATTCGCCCGGACCCGGCATGTGGTCCTGAAACGAAGTCCTGAGGGTCAGGATATAGCGGTTGGTACCGTTCCAGGGTATCGTCCCAGCGTGACCTATATAGCCGAATATATGGTGGTCGGGTCCGGAAGTGATCTGAGCGATCGATAGTTTCACAATGAGATAGCTTCACAGAATCAAGGGATCAAAGGCGCGAACGCTTCCGCATCGGGTGTTGGCTCTGCGGCGTGGAAGCGCTGGATCTAATCCGCGCTCAAGGCGTCGGTGCATCTTGTCGTAGCAGCCTCTGGTCTTTCAGTTCGGCCCACAGGTCCGATGGTATTTCGTGCTGGAACCACCCTGCGTTGGTCTCGATATGTCCCGGCTCCATCGCCCCGGGGATGATCGCCGCAACCAGCGGGTTTGCGAGCGGGAACTGCATTGCTGCGGCAGGTAGAGGCACATTATGGCGCTGGCAGATCTCCTGGATGCGGCGAGTTTTCTCCAGGATTTCAGGCGTAGCGGTATCGTAGGCGTAGCGCGCGCCCTCCACCGGGCCGGTGGCTAAGATGCCCGAGGCGAAAACCGAGCCGATAACGATGCGTATGTCGCGCTCTTCGCAAAGTGGAAATTCCTCGTCGAGAACCTCCTGGTCCAGCAGGGTGTACGGCATGGCGACGATGCAGAAATCGAGGTCTACGGCATCGAGTAGCCGCGGCATTGCGCCCATGCGGTTGAGTCCGGCGCCGACGGCTTTTATGATCCCCTGCGAGCGCAGCTCGTCGAGGGCGCGCCAGCCGCTGGTGATCAGCCGGTCGACATGAGCGGAGAAGCGCTGTTCACTATCGTGGAAGAAGCTGTCGAGGTCGTGGATGAGCAAGAGGTCGATCGAGTTGAGGCTCAGTCGCTGCAGGCTATCCTCCCACGAGCGCATGATGCCGTCGTAGCCGTAGTCGAAGCGGTAGTCGAATGGCAGGCCGCCGACCCAGAAGCCCTTGTCGAAATTGTCGAGGTTGCGGGTGGCACTCAGGACCCGGCCGACCTTGGTGGAGACGACGAAGTCTTTGCGCTCCTGCTGGCGCAGGAAGTGGCCGAGGCGGTGCTCGCTTTTTCCATAACCGTAGAACGGAGCCGTATCGTAGTAGCGGATGCCGGCATCCCAGGCGGCGCCCAGCGTCTCCTGAGCTTGGTTTTCGCTGACGGGGTCGAAGAGTTCGCCCAGTGGGGCGCCGCCGAAGCCGAGAGTGCTGAGCTCGATGCCGGTGCGGAGGGAGCGGGTGGGGATGGTCGACATGGGATTTGCCTTTCGTTGGCCGGTTGCTTTACCGGTGCCTTTTTCGTTATACCTTAGCAGGGCATTCTAAATGCCGCGCTCGTTGCTGCGCGCGATTTTTTGCGGTTCGGCACAGGGGCGCAAGGGGATATAGTATTGCGGGAGAGGGGTAGTTGCAAGTCCCCAAAGGATGGAGAAATCAAATGAGTGGGATTGGGATTGCCGTTGTGGGTACGGGATATATCGGGTGCGAGCATATGAAGGCAATTGCGGCACACCAGAAGGCAGAGCTGAAGGTGATTTGTTCGACGCAGCGAAGTCGGGATCAGGCGCTGGGGTTGATGAAAGCGCATGGAGCGGGGAGAGTGAGTGTGGATTATCGCGATGTGGTGGAAGATGCCGAGGTGCAGATCGTCTATTTGTGCACGCCCAATTCGCAGCATGTGGAACAGGCGGTTATGGCCTTGGAAGCAGGCAAGCACGTCTTTGTCGAGAAGCCGCTGGCCGTGACGGTGCCCGAGTGCGAGCGGATCGTTGCGGCGGCGCGCCCAGCGGCAGGCCTGGTGATGGTAGGGCACGGAGCGCGCTTCAGCAAGATCTTCGTCGCGCTGCATCGACTGGTACAGGACGGGACGCTGGGCGAGGCCTGCTTTGTGGAGGGGGATTACGTGCACGATCTGGGGCCTTTTCTCGACCTGCCGGGGCACGATTGGTGGCTGGACGCCGAGAACGAAGGTCAGTTGCCGATCATCGGTGGGGCTTGTCACCCGCTAGATCTGATGCGTTGGATCGCAGGAGAGATCGTCGAGGTGAGCGCCTTTGGCACCAATCGCAATATTCCCGCGGCGCCCTGGTGCGATACGGTGATCGCCAATCTCAAATTCGCGTCCGGGGCATTGGGCAAATGCCTGGTTTCGTGCGGGGCGAAGATCCCATATGCGATGAACTTCGGCTATTACGGCACCAAAGGATCGGTGCTCAACGATCGGCTCTTTCTCGACGGGATTCCCCATGCCGAGGGCTTTATGCGCCTGCCGGTGGAGATTCGGACCGAAGACCACACCTGCGCCGAGCAGCTCGATCACTTCCTGGACACTATAGAAACCGGGAAAAAGCCGCTGATTGATGCGGTGGATGGCGCCCGTTCGGTGGCGCTGTGTTGCGCGGTGGCCGAGTCGATCGAGGTCGGCCGGTCGGTCGCGGTGCAGCTCGACTTCTGATGTGGACGCTGAGTGATGAGCCCGTGCTGCCGCGGCCGTTCTTCGACGCAGTGCTGCCGCAGGAGCGGGAGGCCTATCAGCCGCAGTACCATCGGGCCTGTACCGCCCTGGACCGGGGAGCGTTTGTGCGGGAGGCGAGCGCCTGGGCGGTGGAAGATGGCGAACCTGTTGGGGTGGCGCTGGTAGTGGGTGCGGAAGCATTGGAGTTGCTGGTCGGAGTGCGCGAAGGGTGGCGGCGGCGTGGTATCGGCGCAGGATTGGTCAAAGAAGTCTGCGAACGATTGCAGCGGGATGGATTCCGAACCTTGACCGGTGTTGCGGTGAGCAGTGCCAACACCGCGGCCGTGCAGCTCTTGCACTCGGCGGGTTTTGTCGGCGAGCCGACGGGGAACCTGCGTATGCGACGACCGCTGCACGGGACGCTGCCGTGTTCCGAGATTGCTCCAGGCTATGTTCTCCGCACGCTTGAGGCGGGTGAGGAACTAGCCTACGCGCGGTTGAAAAGTCTGTGTTTTCCAGAAGGGCAGCCGTGGACCGAGGAGGATTTTAACCGAGAGTTTCTGAGTGCGTCCTTCGATGCCTACGAGCGGATCTTCGTCGTTGAATCGAAGCGTCAGCTGGTGGGCACGGCCAGTGCCTGGGAAATCGATCACGGCGACGGAATCGTCGGTTTGGTGCACTGGGTCGGGGTCGATCCGGCACACCGCGGTCGAGGACTTGGCGAGACGCTCAATCTGCGGGTGCTGGCCGAATTGGCTGCGCGCGGTTATCGCGACGCCTGGCTCAATACCAGTCGCGACCGGGTGGCGGCGGTGCGGCTCTACGAGCGCCTGGGTTTTATAGTGCATCGCGAACTCTACACCTACACCCTGATACTTTGAGGAGAGTACCTATGGCCGATCCCGTATCGGTTCTGCTCGTCGGCGGTGGTCGCATGGGTAGCGGACATTTGCAGGCGATCCGCGCATTGCCCGAGTTGGGGCGGGTCGTCGCCGGGGTGGATCCCTCGGCAGACGCGCGCGGGCGCTTGCGGGAAGAATTCGGTATTGAGCGGACCTATGCCGATCTCGACGCGGCGCTGATGGCAGAGGAGGCTCCGGCGGTTTTCGTCTGCGCGCCCAATCACCTGCATTCGGACTACGCGCTCAAGGCGCTGGCGGCTGGTCGCCATGTCTTCGTCGAGAAGCCACTGGCGTTGAATCTCGACGATGTCGATCGGATGATTGCAGTGGCAGCTCAGCAAAACCTGTTGCTGATGTCGGGGCAGAGTCTGCGTTTCATGCCGCATATCCGCTATGTCAAAACGCTGATCGATGCAGGAACTGTGGGGCGGGTGCGCCGGATAGTACACCGGCGGATGAGTCCTGGTCGTGGCGGGGACGAAGAGAGCTGGTTCGCGCGCCAGGCGCTTTCGGGCGGGATTTTACCCGGGATCGGGGCCCATTCGCTGGATGCGATTCTGTGGTGGTTGGGTGAGCCTGCAGAGAGCGTTTACGCCGTAGTACAGCATCTCGATCCCCACCCCAAAGTCGATATCGAGGACGAGGTCGCGCTGGTGGCCACAACGCCAGGAGGCGTGCTGATCGACGTGGCACTTTCCTTTCACCACCCACTGGGTTACGAGTGGTCGATCGCGGGTAGCGAGGGCGTGATATCTCTCTCAGGGACTCAGGGCGTCCTGCGAGTCGACGGCGAACAACGCGATGTGCCCGAGCGAGTGGAACTACCGGGCGAGGACTCGATCCAACGCGAGTTCCTCTGCGCGATCCGCGAAGAGCGCTCGCTGGCCCAGGCTTCGGGTGAAGAAGTTCGGGCGATGATGGCGTTGATCTTTGCGGCGCAGGACTCGGGTCGCACGGGACATAAGCTGGAGGTGGGCTGATGCTTAAAGTGGGTGCGATGAGCATTTGCCTGGAGCCATTGCTGGAGGGTCGGGAGCCGACCTGCGAGCGGATATTGCGCGCGGCTGCGGCAGTCGGGGTCGAAGGTGTGGAATTCTACGAGACGCACTGGGGCGCCGATCCCCGCGATATCGATGGGGCCGGGGCACTGCAAGCGTTGGGTGCGGAGTTGGGCGTTGAGGTTTTTGCTGTGGGATCGGGCACGCGCTTGGGCTATTGCGACCAGCGGCGCGAAGTGGCGCTGGCGACGCTCAAGAATCAGATTCGTGCGGCGGCCGCGGTAGGCGCACGGGTCGTTACCTTTCCAGCCATCGACTCGCAGCCGGTGCCGGAGGGACGTGCCGCCGCTGCCGGGGGGCTACCTTTCACCCAGGCGGTGGGACCGCTCGTCGAGCAGATCCAGGAGCTGGCCGAGTTGGCCCGGGATTGCGATGTGCAGCTGGCGTTGCTGAATCACTGCGCCTTCGTTGGTGCCAGCTGGCACCAAGAATGGGTCGTCAAGCTGGTGGACCGGCCCGAGGTCGGGACCTGTCTGGATCCGGGCAACTATCTGTACTACGAGTGCGAAGACCCGATCCAGGCTACTCGCCGTCTGGCGGGTACGGTGTGCAACGTGCGTCTCGGCGACTGGGTCCGGCGCGATGAGCAGGAGATTGTCGCCGCCTTCCGCTGCCAGGGACGGTTGGGGATCTGGGCCCCGGCGATTTTCGGCCAGGGCGAGGTCGATCACCGCGCCTGTGTGCGGATTTTGCGCCAGAACGGCTACGACGGCTATCTGTCGCTGAAGAGCGTCGGCAGCGAGTTCGGGTGTTCGCTGGAGGGCGTGAAGGCCTTGCTGGCCTATAAGTGATTTAACCAAGTGAAATTATATACCAGAGCGTCTCGGCGCTTAGCGAGCTCTATGGCCGCTTTGAGTATTAGACGATGAGGAGCATGACCAATGGCCGAAGCAAAGAATTGGGTGCTGACCGACGCTGCGGCGCGCGTATGGGTTGAGAGCATCGAAATAGGCCCTGCCGACCTGGGCCTAGCCGAAGAGGGCTGGTCCATACGCAAGACGACCTTGCGCGGAGGTCCTGGCGACGGGGTGGACTTGATAGAGGTGGATAATGGCGCCCTCTCTTTTTCGCTGCTGCCCACTCGCGGGATGGGGATCTGGAAGGGATCCTATAAGGGGTTGGACGTGGGCTGGGACTCTCCGGTCAAAGGGCCGGTGCATCCGAGCCTGATCGATTTGCAGGACCGGGGGGGGTTGGGCTGGCTCGCTGGTTTCGACGAACTCGTTGTCCGCTGCGGTCTGGACTCGACCGGGGCCCCGGGAACGGACGTGGTGCCCAATAATATGGGGGTGCCGACGGAGGTGGCACTGACGCTCCACGGCAAGATTGCCAATATCCCCGCCAGCCGGGTCGAAGTACAGGTCATACCCGGCGAGCCGACGCAACTGGTGGTTTTGGGCGAGATCCGCGAAGCCGGACTCTTCTGTCCGCAGTATAAACTGCTGGCCCGCGCGTCGACCGAAGTCGGGTCCAATACGCTGCTTATCGAAGACGAGGTGACCAACGAAAAAGCGATCGATGCCGAAATGGAACTGCTCTACCATTGCAATTTCGGACCGCCTTTTCTCGAGGCCGGTGCGCGGCTGGAGGTTGCGGCGCGCGAGGTTGCGCCGCGCGATGCGCGGGCTGCGGAGGGTATGGATAGTTATGAGACCTATCTTGGCCCGACCGCTGGCTACGTCGAGCAGGTCTATTGGTACGATCTTTTGCCCGATGCGGCCGGCAGGACCCTGGCGATGCTGCGCAGTGCCGCTGCTGACAAGGGGCTGGTCTTGCGCTTCGACTGCGGGCAATTGCCCGCTTTTACCCAGTGGAAGAATACGGCGTCCATAGCCGATGGCTACGTTACGGGTCTGGAGCCGGCCACCGACTATCCCAATGCCAAGGATTTCGAGCGCGGGAAAGGTCGCTTGATGAAGATGAGGCCGGGCGAGACGCGGCGGACCGAGCTCGCACTCGAAATCCTCGACAGCGCCGAAGCGGTACGTGCCGTACAGGATGAGCTCGCAGCTCTGCAACAGACCGTGGAGCGGCAGGTTCATCCTCAGCCGATCGGCAAATATTCAGCGCCATAGATAGTTTGTCCCGCAGGCGATTTGCCCGGCGGGTGACCGCGCAGCTAAAACAGAAGGAAATGCGTTATGAGATGGCCCAAGTTGGGAGGGCATCTGATCGTCTTCGGTCCCAAATACAGCATGGCAAACGATGCCGAATTCATCCTTGATAGCGTCGTGGAGGCTGGTTATTCGGCGGTCGAAGGCGGAGCAGCGAACGATGCCGGGGCCTACCGGCGTCAACTCGACGAGCGAGGTCTGGTTTGTGCGGGTTTGCATACCTCGATCAGCCGTCGGCCCGATATCGAAGCGCTGATTGTCCAGGTGCGGACTCTGGGCTGCCGGCACGTATGCAACTCGGGTATATTAGCCGGTCAGGAGCGCACGGTCGAGACGTGGCGGGAGAGCATCGCCTATCTCAATCAGATGGGTCGGCGTCTGCGCGACGCCGGGGTGGCTTTTCATTACCACAACCACGATTACGAGTTCGACGATCTGGGCGGGGGAACGACGGCGATGGATTTGCTCCTGGGCGAGCTGGACTATACTGCGGTGGATTTATGTGTGGATGTGGGCTGGGTGCACGTGGCGGGAAGAGACCCGGCGGCTTTTCTGGCCGAGCATGGTGAGCGGATCGGCTACTTGCATCTCAAAGACTACCAGCGCGAACCGGGCAAAATCGGTCGCGAAGGTCTGATCTGGCGCGAATTGGGCAATGGGGTGGTGGATTGGGATGCGGTGATGGAAGTTGTGCCACAACTCGAGCACGTCGAGTGGGCGCTGGTCGAACAGGATCGTACGGACCGCGAGCCCGGCGAGAGCTTGCAGATCAGCCGCGCGTTTTTACAAAAGCGATTCGACTATTGAAAAAGAGCTTGCGGATCGTTGCAGAGCGGTGAAGTTCCGATCGGGAAGAGAGTTCCGACGCGGGAATGGCTGCGGCGCGAAGGTTATCTGGAGGGGCCGGGTGTTGGATCCGGCGGGTCAGAGATCGGCATTTATTTTTTGTATTAATCCCTCATATTATCTATATTCCCAAGGCCGACTTATCTATTTATTGCGAGCAGAAGACAATTGACTAGCCGGTATTTCGTGTTATAGGCGTTTGCGTAGTTAAAACGTGAAAAGAAAAGAGAGAAAAAATGGATAAAATGTTTCGGAATATACTGCAACTCTTAATCTTCTCTGCAATTGGCCTAATGACCATGGGCGATCCCTCTCATCTCTATGGTCAGCGTCGTGCCCCGTCAGGGGCGCAAGAAAAAGACCATGGTCAAGAAGAGCATCACGAGATTGATCCTGCGCGTTTTATTGAAGAGATGGAAGAAGAGTTTAGTCGCCTAGAGGCCGAATGGGAACAGCGCCGCGGGGAGATCAACGAGCATTTTGAGGAATGGGAGGCCGAGGTAGAGCGTCGGCGGGATAAAGAAGGAAGGGATTTCGACCAGCAGGGTTCCGAAGACGAACGCGAGCATATGGAGCGTCGGCGCGACTTAGAGCTGAGAGCGCTTAAACTCGACGAGGACTTTGCCCGCAGACATCATGAGTTGATGAAGCAAGAACATGAAGAGCGGCTAGAGTTGGAGGCTGAGTTTCGCGCTCTGGATGAAAGGACCCATCAGGCGGGTTCGGAAAGACGTCGTTCGGAAATCGACCGTCACTTCGCGGAGTGGGAGGCTGAGCAGCAGCAGCGGCGGGAAGCCGATGGCGATGACTTCGATGAGGAGTTCTACGAGCTTGAGCGCGAGCATATGGAGCGTCGGCGCGAACTCGAGGTGCGCCGGATGGAGCTGGACGAAGAGTTGCATGCTGAGCATATGGAACTCGATCAGCAGGGACTGCCCGAGGGGCGTGAGCGCCGTGCGCGCCGTGAGTTGGAGCGTCGCGAGGAGCGTGCACGGGAGGAGTTGGAAGCCGAGTTTCGCGAGCTCGAGCGAGAACTGGCGGAGGAGGCCCAGGAGTTTTGGAGAGAAAAGCATCGTTCGGAAATCGACCGTCACTTCGCGGAATGGGAGGCTGAGCAGCAGCAGCGGCGGGAAGCCGATGGCGATGACTTCGATGAGGAGTTCTACGAGCTTGAGCGCGAGCATATGGAGCGTCGGCGCGACTTAGAGATGCGCCGGATGGAGTTGGACGAGAAGTTACATGCCGAGCATATGGAACTCGACCAGCAGGCACTGCCCGAGGGGCGTGAGCGCCGTGCGCGCCGTGAGCTGGAGCGTCGCGAGGAGCGTGCACGGGAGGAGTTGGAAGCCAAGTTTCGCGAGCTTGAAGAGGAACTGGCAAAAGAGGCCGATGAGTTCTGGAGAAACCGCGATGAGCAGGATCATGGCCACGACGAAGAATGGGCGGATGATTCTGACCATGGGGAGGATCTCGATCTCGATGAACTCCGAGAGATCGTCGACGAGATTGCAGGTGAATATCCCGGAGTTGGTGATCTGTACAGCCGTTTGGAGAGAAGTGTGCAGAAAGAGCTTGATGGAGAATGCGATGATTGCGTAGAGAAAGACATCAAGAAGGTCGCTCGTTACGCTTCTCTGCGACGGCTGGATCGCGAAGACGAAGAGCAGCTGGTCGATTTGGCGAAACACTTTGTAGAGGCTTTGCGCCATGAACTGAGTGATTCTCGAGAAGAGCACGAAGACGCCGGCTGGGGCGACTCCGAAGAAGATGCTGAACATGCAATAACCCTTGAAGACGCGGTTAACGACTATGGAAATCTGTGCGGCAATAATGGCCATCAATTACCCGGACACGGCGCCATCTGTGAAGAAGCTGCACCGATTGTGAGGTCTGAGCACGCAGACAACGTCCTTGCCTATGCCGTTGATAACTATGGCGATTTCTGCGGCAATAATGGCTATCAATTACCCGGACATGGCGTCATCTGTGAAGAGGCCGCGCAGGTCGTGAGGAACGAAGACGAGGAGCATGGGTCTGCTGGGCCAAATTCAGTCCGTCTTGTCGTCGCTTCCGTCGATGGAGATGAGGTTGTCGTTAACATCGAGATCGCCGAGAGCGATCCGATCAACGGTTGGGGTATGCAGATCAACTACGATAAGAGCGAACTCGAGTTCACCCAATTTATTCCGGGTGGATTTATCGGCGGCACCTTCATTCCCATCCATACGGAGAACGACAGCGGAGTTCAACTTGGCGGTGCGCAGTTCGGCAATCAGGGGATGAGCGAGGGAGACGGAGTCCTGGGCTCGATCAAATTGCAGGTCATTGGATCGCTCCCAACATGGATCAGTGCCAACGATCTGCTACTCAGAGGCGATTTGGAAAACGAAACAAATCTCGCCAGCGACCGGGTCGAGATCGATCACTGAAAATTCGCACCGGAAGGTCTTGCTCTGACCCGTTCGGTCGCGGGAACTAGCGGTCTGCCATAACCTGGGACCCTGCCAACGCATCATGCGCTAGCATTGGGTGGGATTACCCGATCTCGGTAAAAGTGCACCCTGATGCCACTTGAAGTTCAAGCGGTGTCAGGGTGCACTTTTTCAAATCCGTCGTTTATAGTGCTGAGAACAACACTTCTGAGCCGGCCATTGCCGTGGCTGTATGTGGCATCGATTCGGGAGCGGCATTGGCTGTCTTAATCGGCTTGCTCGTCGAAGTGCTGGTGTCCATCGGCCTAGTTGCCGTGGCGCTCTATTTCCGTCGGCGTTATTTTGTATACGATCGCTGGGTGGAGCAGTGCTCATAAGATCGGCAGCGGGATCTGCACAATAACGACTCAATCTCACTATGAAGCGACACTGGTTAGAACATTTGGGCGACCCGCAGACGGGCGATCTGCTGAGTCTGCAAGCGGTGTTCCGCGAGTGCGATGGCCATATTATGG
>CAZFMY010000004.1:0-74454 GCA_964520345.1 uncultured Gemmatimonadaceae bacterium
GGTGTAGATTCGGGTGTCGCTCCAACCCGCAGTGTGCGGATTGATACTGCGGCAGCCGACTCAAAGAGCCGAATCCAGGTCGAAGCGGTTTCTGATACAGATAATGAGGGTATATGATCGACGAGCAAGTGTGCTTCTTAACTAATGAAGCGGTTGCCGAGGATTTCTATCTGGCCCGGTTGGAAGCGCCCTATATTGCGGCCAGGATCGAGCCGGGGCAATTTGTAAATATCGAAGTGAGCACTGGTGTCTTTCCCTTGTTGAGGATTCCCCTGAGTGTTTGTGCCGTAAATTCGGATGCCGGTTTAATAGAAATCTTGTATGAAGATATGGGCCCTAAAACTCGGATCTTGAGCCAATTTGGCCCAGGGGATAAAACGCGCTGCCTCGGCCCTTT
Source organism: uncultured Gemmatimonadaceae bacterium (assembly GCA_964520345.1). GTDB lineage: Bacteria > Latescibacterota > UBA2968 > UBA8231 > UBA8231. The sequence goes on from CAZFMY010000004.1 coordinate 398, forward strand.
GGGAAAGGGCTTTGTAATACCGTCTGCTGGTAGCCGAGCTTTTTTGGTCGGCGGCGGTATCGGCGTACCGCCGATGCTCTACTGGGGGTTGGTTCTCGGTCAGCGCAACTACCCGGTGACACTCCTGGTTGGGGCGCGTTCGAGGGGCAAGCATCTTCCCGACCATCTACTTGCACCTGCCGCAGCGGTTGTGCGACGTGCGACCGATGATGGTAGTCTCGGTCACGCCGGCTTGGTTACCGATCTCTTGCGGGATGAGTTGCTGGAGGAAAGGGACTGTACTGTTTATTGTTGTGGCCCGCACGGCATGATGCAAGCCGTCGCAGCGGTCTGTAGAGAGTTCCAGGTGCGATGCCAGGTTTCGCTCGAAGAGTATATGGCGTGCGGTATCGGTATCTGCGTTGGTTGTGCTGTGGAATTGGAGAGGGAGGACGAAATTAGCAGTTCAGACTATACTCGCTATGGTCGGGTTTGCGTAGAGGGTCCGGTTTTCGACGCCCAAAGGGTGAAGTGGGAGGTTTGATGGCTGATTTGCGTATTGATTTTGCCGGCGTAGGGCTGCGCAATCCGGTACTGCTGGCCTCGGGTACTTGCAATTATGGGCAAGAGCTTCTGCCGCTGACTCATTTTTCTCGCTTGGGAGGGCTGGTAACCAAGACCATTACTCCTCAACCCCGGGGGGGTAATCCGCCCCAGCGGATCATTGAGACACCGGCGGGGATGCTCAACTCGATCGGATTGCAAAATCCCGGTATCGAGGATTTTGCAGACCAAAAATGGCCTTTCCTGGCCGATCTGGACACGCAGGTTGTGGTCAATATCGCTGGATTTTCCGTATCCGAGTTTGGGCTTATGGCCGCACAGTTAGAATCCCTGGAAGGGATCGCAGCGCTCGAAGTTAATATCTCTTGTCCGAATGTTGAGGCAGGAGGAGACAATTTCGCTACTCATCCACAAACGGCGGCGGCGGTCATCGAGGCGGTCAGAGGTCGAACCAGACGTCCGGTTATTGCCAAATTGACGCCCAATGTCACTGATATCGCGTCAATCGCTCGTGCGGTGGTCGATGCCGGAGCAGATGCCGTCTCCCTAATCAATACGCTGGTCGGAATGGCAATCGATGTAGAGCGACAACGACCTGTTCTGGGCAATATCACCGGCGGGTTATCCGGCCCGGCGATCAAACCCGTAGCCCTGGCGATGGTTTGGAAGGTCGCCCAAGCAGTTGCAGTGCCCATCATGGGCATCGGCGGAATCGCCACAGCCCGCGACGCGCTTGAGTTTATCGTTGCCGGTGCTACTGCGGTACAGGTCGGTACGGCCAGTTTCGCCAATCCCAATGCTGGCGTCGAAGTTGTCAGGGGCATTGAAGCCTATTGCGACCAGCGCGGTATCGGATGTATCGACTCGCTGGTGGGTAGCCTAAAGACCTAGGAAATGGGGGCATTGGTGCCGCCGCCGCTTAAATATAGATGGCTAGGTGTGGTCTTGTGCCTGGGGCTTGCGGTCGGTTGTGTTCCCAAACCCGTGTATCGCAGTGGGGGGGAGTCGGGTCGAGCGACGAAATCCACTGTCCATCCTCCCAAGGTCGTCGCACCCGGTCCCGCTGCTCATCCAGTGGATCTGGACAAGATCAACACCGACAATGCCTACCAGATTGGCCATGCGTCCTATTACGGTAAGAAATTCCACGGGCGCAAAACGGCCAACGGCGAAATTTTCAATATGTATAAGCTCACCGCCGCACACCGGGTTTTGCCTCTGGGGACCTATGTCAAAGTGACCAATCTCAAGAACGGTCGTTGGGTTGAGGTCAAGGTCAACGATAGGGGACCTTTTATCGAGGGCCGGGTCCTCGACCTTTCTTTTGCTGCAGCGTTGGAATTGGAAATGGTTGAGCAGGGAACCGCTGAGGTCATGATCGAGATCACCAAGCCTGTCGAATAGAAGCGGGGCGGCACTAAGAGTCGCCTCGCTTTCTATTGAAATCGTTAGATTAATTGTCTCCCATCCTCCAACGCTTCTGCCATCGCCCTCAACGCATCCAATTGCGCTTGGTGGAGTCCTTGCCGAGCGTCTTCGTCGCCTTCTTTAGTCTTCTCAACCAATTCCTGATGGGTTTCCTGATCGAGATGTACTAGGATCTTCGGGTATTCGCGTCTGTCCCGGCTTTCGGCCAGCATCAGAATGGTAAGGCGGATGCTAGTGCATCGGCACGAAGCGTACCGGCAGGAGTTGCCGCTGGTGAAAACCCGTTTTACTGTGTTGCACTACAACCAGGTGTTGTTCCTCGACGCCAAGTGGGAGTATGAGACGGCCTCCAGGGGCTAATTGTTCGATCAAGGCAGGTGGGATCTCGGCGGGGGCAGCCGAAGCGACGACAGCATCGAAGGGCATTGCTTCGGGCCAGCCTTCGCGTCCATCGCCGATGCGGATGGCGATATCGCGATAGCCTGTTATTGCCAGAATCTGCCTTGCTCGTACTGCAAGCTCAGGGACGAATTCGATGCTGTAGACCTGCGCACTTAACTCGGCGAGAAGGGCGGTTTGATAACCTGAGCCGGTACCGATCTCCAAAATTCGTTCTGCGCCATTCAGGCCCAGCTCTGCGAGAATGTAGGCGAGGACATAAGGCTGGGATATGGTCTGATTGGCGCCGATGGCTAAAGGGGAGTCCTCATAGGCTTTCGGTCGTTGATCCTCGGGGACATAGAGGTGTCTTTTTACGCGGGCGAAAGCATCCAGAACGCGCTGGTCGTCGATGCCGCGCCGGATCAGTTGCTCGCGTACCATCGCTTGGCGTTTTAGCGCATAATTTTCAGCCATCGCGGTTGCGTTCCAGAAACTGCAGTGTGGTATCGATGACGGTGGAGATGGAGATGTCAGCGATGTGTTTTGTCTGGGTTTTTAAGACCTGAGAGTTGGAACCTCGCGGGGCCCATATCCGAGGGTCTGTTGGGCCGAAGAGGGAGATTGTCGGTGTGCCTACCGCAGCGGCTATGTGGCCTGGGCCGGAGTCGTTTCCGATAAAGAGCTGCGCGTTGGCGAGTAGCCCGGCGAGTGCGCGCAGACTGGGCGGTCGAACCTCTATCCCTGGGTCGGGAGCGAATCCGCGCTCGATTTCCACCGGACCGGATAAGATTACCGCATTCCAATTCCGTTCCTTTAGAGTTTTGGCTAATGTGTGAAAATTCGATTCGGGCCAGCACTTGTCCGGCGAACCGCTGCCTGGATGGATAATGACCTGGGGAGCTGATTCAAAGGTTTCGGCATAGGAGTGATCTTCGGGGTCCAAAGCGATACGGGGTTTGCCCTGGCTGGTTGATAAATCCCAATGTCGCAAGGGGGTCAGCAAGTGGTCGATAATATGATGTTGGGGCTTGGCCGGTGGGCGTGGGTCGCAGAATAAGATCGGGCCGGTAACGATCTTGCGCAGTTGCAGCTCCAGGCGCTTTTCGGGGTCTACAGCGTAGGCCAGTACGGGATCGGAAGGAGCGAAGAGTTGGCGGGTGATTGTGGGAATCGGGCCCTCTCTATGCAGGGGCAGCAAGCGCGGATCGTCGTGGTCGATGATGGATTCTGCTCGAGCTAAAGCCAGTATTGAAGGGCGACCGATTAGACGCAATCGGCGTTCGGGAAAGGCGCGTCTCAAGGCGTCAATAGCGGGTAGAGTGAGGACGAAATCCCCGATTGCTCCACCTCGTATTACGGTGATATTGCTCAATTTAATCCTCGTGCTAAAGGGACCTCTTGCCGAGTCGTAGATTTATACCTAAATTCCCCAGTTGCTATTCGATCGACAACTATCTGAAGGAGTTGGCCTTATGGGGGCCCTGATTGGTAAGAAACTGGGGATGACCCAGTTGTATAATGAGCAAGAGGAACTGGTAGCGGTGACTGTCGTCGCCGCAGGCCCTTGTCCCGTGGTCCAGGTGAGGACCGAGACGAGCAATGGATATTCGGCATTGCAGTTGGCTTTCGACGAAGTTCCGGAGCGCAAACTGACCAAACCGCAAATCGGCCATCTAACCAAAGCTGGCGTGGCTTCCCATCGCGTTTTGCGCGAATTTCGTGGTGAAGAGGGAGAGTTTGAAGTCGGCCAGGTTCTGGGTGTGGACCAATTTGAGATTGGCAATCGAGTTAAGGTGACGGGAAAATCCAAGGGTAAGGGATTCGCAGGTGTGGTAAAACGCCACGGCTTTCACGGTAAGAATACGACTCACGGTACGCCGGACACAGTGCGCCATGGTGGCTCTATTGGCCAGGGTACTACGCCGGGAAAAGTTTGGAAGGGGAAGAAAATGCCCGGCCAAATGGGCAACAAGCGAGTCACGACCAAAGGGCTGGTGGTAGAGCGGATCGATGCTGATCGCAACTTGCTTTTTCTCAAAGGCCCGGTGCCTGGGGGCGTCAATGGTCATATCTTGATCCAGACGATCTAAGGCTGGTGGACTAAAGCAACGACTTTGGAGCGGCTCCGTTTGTGGAGCCGCTTTTTTTTAGCCTGGAGGCCACTTAAGCGACCGTCCGCCCAGTAGATGGACATGCAGATGGTCGACCGTCTGGCCCCCGTCGGCACCGGCGTTGATTACCAGCCGATATCCGCTTGTAGCGATTCCCAACTCCTCAGCAATCCGGCGGGCGGTCGCGAGTAGATGACCGAGGAGCGGGCCATCTTCATCGCTCGCGGCCTGTATCCCCGTAATGACCTTTTTGGGTATGATGAGTATATGGGTAGGGGCCTGGGGCGCTATATCCCGGAAGGCCAGACACGCGTCATCTTCACAGACGATATCGGCGGGAATTTCGCGGCGGATTATTTTGCTGAAAATCGATTCTTGGTCCATTGCGACTCCTTGATGGTGCGATTCCAGAGCTAATTGTATTCTCCGAGGTAGCGGCGCAGTAGAAACTAAGGCGTAGTATATGAGCGGTAATATGGGGTGTCAAATCGATCGAAAGGAGCGCACGCAGGTGATTGATCTTGCCACAAACCCATTATATATTGCAACTTGTCGCGTTAAATCATGGATCTAAGTATCGTCATACCCGCTTTCAACGAAGAGCAGCGGATTCTAATCACTCTGGAGAAAACGCGCTCGTTTCTCCAACAACGGCCTTGGTCCTACGAGTTGCTGCCTGTTGACGACGGTAGTGCGGATAACACTATTGCATGTATTGAGGAATATGCTAGGGAGCACCCAGAGGTGCGCTGCGTGAAGAATGGTCAAAATCGCGGCAAGGGGTATTCGGTGCGCCACGGAGTCCAGGAAGCTCAGGGCCAATATATCGGTTTTATGGACGGCGATTATAAGACCGATATTTCGAGCCTCGACGATGTGATGCCCTTATTGGCAAAGGGATGGGACGGGGTGATCGGCGACCGGACTTTGGGTTCCTCGGAATTTGTCATCGAGCGAAATCGCTACCGGCAGTGGGGCTCTGATGTATTTCGCTCGTTGCTGCGCTCATTGATGGGCCTGGAGGGCTTTGGCGATACGCAGTGCGGGTTTAAGTTTTTTCAGCACACGGTGGCACGCGACCTCTTTGCTCGTCAGCAAATCGATGGGTTCATGTTTGACGTAGAGATTCTAATGCTGGCCAATAAGGGCGGACTCCGCATCGAGAAAATCCCCGTGAAGTGGAGCTTCGACTCCGATAGTCGGTTTAATCCGGTGACCGGAACCATAGAAAATCTTAGGGATTTGGTGCGAATTCGCTGGATGCACCACTGAATTCTTTCTGTCTTTGTCCATTTGTCTAGTTGGTAGTTGGGCTCAGCCGCGGCGAGAGCCTCGAATGAGGCTAGGTTTCTTTGTCGATCTCACGAATCAGCGCCGCTAATCGCGCTAGACAGACGGCGAGAAAAATCTCTTGTGCGACCGGAGATTCTGTTCGTACCGGACACTTTAAAAAATTGGCGATGGTGAAGAGTACGATATAGGTAGAAAGAACGGGGTAAGCCTGAGTGCGATTGGCAGAGAGTCCATCGCGCAGGGTGCGTACGATCTGACGCATGGCTTCAATTAATTGCTCTTCCTTTTCCTCTTCGTAAGCCAGGACGATCTCTCGACAAGACTGCCTTAATTGAGTGCGAGACTCATTCGTAATACAGCGTGCTGAACAGAGAGTATTGGTCGCTCGTTGCAATAGGTTGGTTATGGTGGCGACGCGGTCGGTGTCTTCGCGTGAAAGAAGCCGGTAGAACCGGTCTCTGGCGCCGAGAGTGCGGCAGACGGCGTTAAGCAATTGCAAACGCACGGCGGGGGAGGGGAAATCCTCCAAACGATCTAGGGCTACCTTGACGATACGACGATCTTCGCGGTCGGCGAGAACATCGACCAGAGTCGGAAAGGTCAGTGGGTCGAATTCGCTGCCGAAATGCCAGAATAGCAACTCGTGGACTTCTTCACTCTGGATGCTGGCCAGACCGCGTATCGCACTGATGCGGACCCGGGGGTCGCTATCGTCGAGCGCATCGATTAGTGGATCGATGCTCGTGGTTTGTCCTATGCGGCCCAGGGCTTCGGCGGCTTCGCTGCGTATATCGGATGCGCCGTCAAGTAATGCATCGACCAGTGGTTCGGCGGCATTTTGTGCTTGGCTCTCACCGAGGGCGCGGGCGGCACTACGGCGGACCTTTGGGCTGGCGTCGGCCAGGGCCTGGATCAGTTGCTCGATAGCGAGGGGATTGCCCGAGCGGCCCAGGGCCTCGGCAGCTCGGGCTCGGGTCGATTCGGTGGTGGCTAAGCTGAAGATCGTGGCGTTATAAGCGTAGCTGAGCACATTGCCGCGCAGCATCCGTGAGAGTAAGGTCCGTGAGGTCGTGCCTTTGGCATCGTCTACGTTGCGCAAAATGAGCAAGGGTACTAGCCGGGTCAGGGCGCTGAGCGCGAAAACAACCTGCAGGTTGCCCATTGGTACGCCCAACACCGAAAAACTCAGGTCTTTGAGCTGGAAGACCAGGACACTGCCGAGCAGAGGCCCAAGAGCGCCCATAAGGTTGACCGAGACCGACCAGGTAGCTAAGTAGATCGTGCGGTTTTCGCCTGGAGGTAATAGGCTGTAGAGTAGAGGATTGATGCTAACGCCGATCCCAGAGAAGAGGATGCCACTCAGTATCAAGGCTACGGGCACTAGAAAGTAGGCTTCCGGTTGGTTAAAGGCCCATATGAAGGGGAGGAATACAGCCGGTACCATCAGGATCTGCAATACGGGTTTGGAACCGAAGCGGTCAATGAGTCCGGCCCAGATTCGATATCCGGCGATGCTGGTAATCATGAAGAGGGCATTGAAAATCGAGATTTCGGTATAGGTGATCTTCAGACGATCGAGCATGAAGACGCTGTAGAGTGGCCCGGCTAATCCCAGACTGAAAGTCCACAGACCGTAAAAAAGTGCGGCGCGACGGAAATTGGGGTCGCGCAAGGGGTGTAAGAGATCGCGTAAGCCCGCACCTTGCTCGTCGGTCGAAGTGCGATGTTGGGGGAATGGAGCCCGGTAGAGGTTGAGATAGCCCAGGAGTCCGAATAACGAACCGATGGCGAAGACCCATACAAACCCTCGTTCTTTGTCCCCTGTAGGGAAGAGATCGAGAAATTGGCCAATGGCAAAACCGGCGACCATTGCTACTATTGTACTCACGATAGTCTGGCGGCTGGAGAAACGCGCGCGTATATTTTCGGGCACCGTGTTGGCGATCCAGGTGCTATAAAAGGGCGAGATCGAGTAACCGCTGAATAGGCTGAGGCAGACCATTGCGACGAGAGCAATAAGCCGATACGGCTCGGGGACGAGGAAGGGAATCGTGAGTGGCAACCCGCGCAAGATGATTTCCATGCATCCGGCGCCGATGACGAAGCGTTTCTTGTCGCGGATATGGGTGCTCAAGAACGGCGCAAGCAATTGGGTTAGAGCTAGGAAGTAGGCAGCGGAGGTGAAGAGGGCGATGAAAGATTCGTCGGCGCCCAGGTGTAGTGCAAAGCCGGTAAAGGCCGCTGTACCTAGACCGCAGGCCTGACCCCAGGCGCCCCATAGACCGCTGGCAGTGACGAAGGATTTGAGCGCGTGATGTACTTGGCCGCGCGGGAGGGAAGGTGTGTTTTCCAGGCTTGTCGGCATATAATACCCCAAAAATATCGCGGCATATCAGATAAAGGTCAACGGTATCTGCTTAGTGCCTTTCTTTGTATTGGTGATAGTTTTAAAAAAGGAGAAGATGGATTATGACTCTTAGAATGGGATATGCGACGTTGCGATGGAAGCAACCAGATCTGGAAAGAGCGCTGCCCGAGCTTAAAAAAGCTGGTTGGGATGGTTGGGAGGGGCGGCTCCCCCTGGATTGGTTGGGACCGCCGAAGCGGTTAAAGCAAGTGTGTGAGGATACGGATATGCCGCTCTGTGTTTTTACCGCCAGCGGCTCGCCGGAAGACCGTGACTGGGAACATGTCGAGCGCAATAAGCGGCGGATGGATTTTGCCGCCGAAATGGAAGTCGACTGCTTCATGTTCATGAGTGGGCGCAGACCTGAGGGACGGGAGGTGGAACGAGCTGATATCGAGCGGGCGGCTGAAGGAGCGGAGCAGTGGGCTGAGTATGCGGCCCAGTACGGGTTGGAATTGAGTTACCACATTCATACCAATCTGCTGGTGGATTCGGTCGCGGATTGGACACTATATATGGGTTTGCTAGACAAAGCCCGGCTCTGTATTGATGTCTCGCACGCAGAGCTGTGGGGGTACGATCCCGTTCAGTCCCTCAACGACTTCTGGAGCCAACTCAACTACGTTCACTTGCAGGATTACTCTTCCTGTACGGTGCGCGAGCCAGGATCCTATAATCCGGAGTGGGTTTCGGTTGGCGAGGGTGAGTGTCTCGATTTTGCCGGAGTACTTAAAACACTTGATGAGCGAAGTTTTTCCCGCTGGGTGACTAGCTGTCCTGGTGCGCCGCTGTACGAAGGTGAGGACGCGATAAGCGAGGCGAAGCGTAGCTCGCGGATGCGCGAGTATTTACGTGGACTGGGGTATTAAAACCCCTTCCTCTTATCAACTATATTAAGCACCGTTTCGCCTTTGAGATAACGCTCTAGTTGGGCGAGGAAGAATTGGTAGACCTTGCGCGGTCGGTGCTGTGAAGCGCCAGCCCGGTGTGGAGTGAGAATGATATTCGGTGCGTCCCAAAGAGCGGAGTCAGAGGGCAATGGCTCGGTTTCGGTGACATCGAGGCCTGCGCCGGCAATCTGATCTTGCTCGAGGGCATTGCAGAGGGCTTCCTCGTCGATGATGCCGCCTCGAGTTACGTTGATAAGATAGGCATCCTGCTTCATCAATTCGAGCTCTTGGGCTCCGATCAGATGGTAGGTTTCTTTAGTGCGTGGGCAGGCCAGCATTACCACATCGGAACGGCGCAGCAGGCTGTGCAGGTTTTCCTGGCTGTTGTCTACTAGTTCGGATACTCCAGGAGGCGGGTCGCGGCGCACTGGATCGACAGCGATGATTTGCATGTCGTAACCGGCGGCCCGTTTAACCATTTCAATGCCAAAACCCCCCATCCCGACGATCCCCAGGGTTTTCCCGGTTAGTTCTACCGTGGCACCACCTGCCCATTTACGCTGATCGTTTTGGCGGGCCGACTCGGCTATGCCTCTGGTCAATGCCAGAAGCAGCGCCCAGGCGTGTTCGCCTCCTTGCGGGGCGTAGAGCCCAGCTACATTGGAGATGGTGACTTCATCTCGTTCGACGATCTCGGGGAAGAGGAATTTGTCCATCCCGGTGCTGAAGGATTGGATCCAGTCCAGATTGGGGGCTGCTGCACAGACGGGGGGTTGGAAGTGTCCCAAAATAACTTCGACTTCGCTCGCCAGGGCGATGGCCTCTTCCTCGTCCTTGGCGACCAGGACTTCGTGACCGCCGAATTCGAGTGCCAATTGGCGAAATTGTTCGTGTTCTTCGTCGGTAAATGGGTATTGAATCAGGATTTTCACACGAACCTCCGCAGACTAGTTTTTGAAGTGGGAGAGGATATGGTTGATCTGATCGGCAAGCGATGTGTCCAAGCGCGGGCCGAAACGGGCCACGACTTGGGCGGCGGCATAGGAACCGAGTCGGGCCGCATCCAGGGGGTCGTAGCCATGGGTTAGTCCGTAGAGTGCCCCTCCGGCAAAGAGATCACCAGCACCGGTGGTATCGACGGCTTCCACCTGCACTCCGGGAACATGTTGGCGAAGATTCGGAGCATAGACCAGCACTCCGTCAGCACCGCAGGTTATGTAGGTGATGCCAGCTTTTTGCGACAGGAGTTCACCAGCTTGTTCCCGTGTCGATGCATCGGTGTAGGCCAGAGCTTCATCTTCGTTGCAAAAGAGTACGTCTACCCCTTTTTGCATAAGGGTGTAGAAGCGATCTTTAAAGGTGCTGACCATAAATGGGTCGCTCAGTGTCAGTGAAACGGATGTGCCGTGGCGCTGAGCCATCTCCTGGGCTTGGGTGCTGGCAGCAAAACCGTCATCCGAGCTAAAGAGGTAGCCCTCGAGGTAGACGAAGTGGCTGGCAGCGACTAGATCCTCTTGCACTTGGGTGGGGCCGATAGCACTGCTGATCCCCAAAAAGGTGTTGAGTGTGCGGTCTGCGTCAGGAGTTATGAAGACCAGGCATTGACCTGTTTTTCCATCGCTGCGATTCGCGGGGTTGGTGGCAACTCCAGCGCCTTCGAGGTCGCGCTGGTAAAAATCGCCCCAGGAATCGTGCCCGATTAAGCAGGCGTAATAAGCTTGGCCCCCAAAACGGGCGATGCCAATCATGGTATTGGCTGCCGAGCCTCCAGAGGCAGAAGCAACGGGTTCGTCGGTGATAGCTTCGATCAACGTGCTTTGCCGGTCTTCGTCGACGAGGGTCATCACTCCTTTGTCGATCTGGTTTTTGCTGAGGAATTCTGGGTGGACTCGATACTGGATATCTACCAGGGCATGGCCGACCCCGTATACATCGTATGTGCGTGCCATCGATCTCCTTTCTGAAAGAGGAATCTAAAATAATCAATAACTCACTCCTCGACAAAGGACTGAGGGTAAATCTTCCCTTGTTTTAATCGGTACTGGGGTTTAACCTTTAATAGTCTGGGGGTCTATTTATGGAAGACTGCCAAGGGGGATTGGGAATAGGTCGATAGACAGGATCCGGACAAGTATTATATTATTATTTGCGTGCGGGCGTTCTGCCACGATTTTTCTACATTTTACGGAGGTTAAAGCCATCGCAACAAAGAGGAAGAGTTTTACCCGGGTCAACGGCGATATTCGCGTACCTCAGGTGCGGCTTATCGGCGCCGATGGAGAGCAAGTGGGTGTCGTCGAAACGGCTCAAGCCCTGGCCCTGGCCGAAGAGGCCGATCTCGACCTTGTCGAGGTTGCGGCCGAAGCGCGCCCACCGGTCTGTCGGATCATTGATTATGGCAAGTATCGCTATGATCAGGAAAAAAAGGCTAAGGAAGCACGCAAGAAGCAGCACAACGTGCAGATGAAAAATATCCGTATTGCCGGTGCCAATATTTCCGAGCATGACCTCGAATATCGAATGGCCCATATTCGCGAATTCATCGATAAGGGAAATCGCGTTAAGGTCAGCGTTCGTTTCCGCGGGAGACAAATGGCTTACCAGGATCGCGGTCGTGAACTCTTGCGCGGATTGGCAGTCAAGCTTGAAGATGTGACTATGGTCGATCAGGAGCCCAAGATGGAAGGCCGAGAGATGTCGTTGATTCTCAGGCCTATTTGAGACTATTGATCGTAGAATAGCCCGATCCCAGGGTCGCGATCGGAGGAATGATTTTTCCTCAGGCTGTAGGTGTCTTCGTCATTGCCATGATCGATGAGCAAACCCAGATTGGGAGCGTGGCGTCCGCCCCAGTAGGTAGTTGAAGAGCCCTGGCCCTGCCCGGTTCTCGTCTCGTAGTGGTCCCGGCCGTCTCCATCGTAGAGTAGTCCCAATCCATTCATCGCTCCTGCTCCCTGGCTCAAGTGCAGGGCTTGGTAGCGGTCGTTGCCGGCAAGATCGGCTAAATATCCGATAGCGGCATCCCAACCAGCGCCCTGGGATGCCGCTATTTCGGCTTGGTACAAGTCGTTGCCGGAATCCTCTAAGAGTATGCCTGCGGCTTGATGGGCGGCAGCGCCCTGAGCGTAACGACTGCCGCGGTACTGATCGTTGCCTCGGAGATCGCTCAGTACGCCCAGGCCGAAAAAGTATCCGATGCCCTGGGCGAAGTCCCCACCTTGATAGTAATCGGTGCCGCGGTGGTCTAGGAGCAGACCTATACCCCCTGAACCAAATCCTCTAAAGCCGCAACCGACGCCCTGGCCCCAACCCGCATAAGTATCGGCAGTACCGTAGGAAGAGGGGACTTTTCCGTCGACTAAGTAGCGGTCGTTGCCGGAAAGATCGATGAGCGCGCCAAGGCCGCGCATGCCGCCGAAGCCCTGGGCGAATAGTTCGGCCGAATAGAGATCGTTACCCTTTTCATCTACGAGCATACCTGCGCCAAAGAAGGCAGCACCCTGGCCAACTCGCCCGTTGAGATAGAGATCGTCACCTTTGTGATCCCAGAGGATACCGATTCCACAAAAAGCCGCACCTTGGGCCAGTGTGCTGCCCTGGTAGAGGTCGTTGCCGTCGAGGTCTACTAATAAGCTGACGCTGCCGATCCCGGTGGCATATCCTCCGCCCAGATAGCGATCATCGCCGTTGTAGTCGATGATGAGTGCAGTGGGGTTGGGATGGCTATGGAAATAGATGTCATTACCTCCGATATCTACAATCGCAGCGGCGTCGGTGCCGTAAAAATTGGGGCCATCGTCGCCGATTAGCACCCAACCCAAAGGCGTGTATTCGGCGTAGAGGAAGTCGCCGCTCGAATCGGGGGGGAGTTTGTCAATCGGAGTGGGAGGAAGGTGTTTCAGCTTTCGACGCAGCGACTTGAGCGAGTCGAGTTCGGTTAGCTGGACAAGGTGCAAGGCACTCGAAAAAAGGGCACTGAGTTCGATTTTTTTAGCCAGGCGAAGGGTGTGAATATGGGCTGTAGTTTCGGTGCTATCGCCCTCGTCGAGCAGAAATGTATCGCCGAAGCGCGCGATCAGGTCGGGGATTGAATTCGCAAGCTCGGAGCGTTCGGCGTCGGAGAGTGCGGCAAAGGCCCGATCGGTCAGATGCTTGGATGCGGAGAGCGGACCGAGGAGGAAGGAGAGGACGGGATCGTCTTTCCCAAGAGGCGTTTGGGGACGATGCGAAACTTCGAGATCTAAATAGCGTGCTGCATTCATCAGGTGATCGGCAAGTGTGGTGCCAGTGGCGAACTTAGTGGTGAGCGTTCGGGCGATGCGGCCAGTGCCGAGGGGGTTGTTCAGGGCGAGATTGACAGTCTGGAGCCGACAAGCACTGCCGTAGCGTCCTGCATCAAAGACCAGTGCTTTTTGTAGCGAATCGAGTTGGCCGATGGCGTGTTCTCGTTCGATTAAATGATGTGCCGCCTGCTCTCCAGCCCCGGATTTTCCAGTCGGGACGGAATGAATCAGGACTGAGGGCTTGTTTGCAAGGTTCTCATCCATCAGATAGTAGAGGTGTCGAATATCGGATACGGTTGATTCGAGTTGCAGGCGTTGGCCTTCTCGCTCGATGATCAAAATGAGTGTATCACCTGGTGCATAGCTCTGTACGCAACGGTTCAACTCGTCTGTATTTCGGATGCGGTAGGGGGGGATAGCGACTATGAGATCTCCCTTTTGCAGTCCGGCGCGATGGGCGGGGCTATAGAGCAAGACCTTGTCCACGGCTATGCGATCGGAGTCGATGGTTAGCGGGCGGAGACCAAGCACACCGTAGCGGGATGGGAGTTTGCTCGGGAGATCCTGGAGGTTCTGGGCACGGCCCGGAGTTCCCGTCAGCAGGACTACTAGCAAGAGAGCGGTTTTCAAGAGGCGACCAGTGTGTGCTCAGCAGCTCCGTTGAGTCCCGAGATAACGGGAAAGGATCTTTCCCTGGCCTGGCCTTCCCCCGGCATGTAGCGCACCTGAGGGGAGAAGTAGGCGTAGAGCGCAGTATTGCGCGAGCGGCTGGTCTGGTTGGGGCCCGAGCCGTGGACCATCAAACTATGGAAAAGTACGGCTGACCCGGCTTTGAGCGGTACATCGGTCTGTTTCGAGAGGTCGATATCTTCGCGCTCGGCCAGAGGTGCGTCCTGGGCCTGGGCGATCTGGCCCCATTCCTGCAGGCCCCAGTGATGGCTGCGGGGGATGATTTTAATACAGCCGTTATCGGGTGTGGCGTCGTCGAGAGCGATACTGGTGGTGACTAGGGAGGGAGGGTCCATCGGCCAGTAGGCCGAGTCTTGGTGCAGGGCATGGGCAGAGCCGTGAAAGGCGGGTTTGAGCATCAGAGTACTGCGGAAGAGGAGCAGGTCATCTCCGAGGAGGTTTTGCACCGTTGCGACCAGTTTAGGGTGTGCTGCGAGTTGGGCGAAGAGTTCGGAAAAGGCCCGTGTGTTCTCGATTTTGCGCAGGACAGGGAGGCCGGAACAGTCTTGATCCCCGGAGAAGGGTTCGCGTTGGAAGTGGTTGTTTCGCAACTCCGCTTGGGCATCTACTTCGGCAGCTAATAGGTGTAGGCGTTCGATTTCGTGACGACATTCGGCGAGTTCGTTGCTGCCGAGCAGATGGTCGATGATTAAGTAACCCTGATCCTCGAAAAAGGCCTTTTGCTCTTGTGGATCCATAAGAAACTCCGCTCTACAGGGTGGATAATGCGCCAGAAGTACGTATTATTGTTAACTGGCTAACGCGCTGGTGTCAACTGATTCATAGACCACGACGCAGCAAACAAATGCATCGTATCTTCCCATTTCTTCGCTGGCTGCCCGAACTCGGGAAAGCGGGTGTTCTGCGTTCCGACTTGATTGCGGGAATTACCGTGGCCTTGGTCCTGGTGCCCCAGGCTTTGGCTTATGCCGAATTAGCCGGCTTGCCGCCAGTCTACGGTCTCTATGCAGCTTTCTTGCCGCCGGCGGTAGCGGCACTCTTCGGCTCTTCGCGGCAGTTGGCCACCGGTCCCGTGGCCATGGCTTCACTGATCAGTGCCACTACAGTACACTTCGTCGCACCCCAGGGTGGTGAGATCTTTATCGCCTATTCACTGGTTTTGGCTCTGCTGGTTGGGTTGATCCGGATAGGTTTGGGTGTTTTGCGGTTGGGAGTATTGGTCAATTTGTTCTCGAATCCGGTCATTGTCGGTTTCACTAATGCTGCGGCCTTGATTATCGCTAGTTCCCAAGTGCATAAAATATTCGGAGTAGAGCCACAACAGGGGGAGTCTTATTTAGGGACGGTCTCCAAGGTCGTTTCTTCGGTCCCGGGCGGGATTCACTGGCCTACGCTGGGGATGGCGGTTTTGGCCGGAGGAATTATTGTTGCTCTGCGCTGGATCAACCCCCGGCTGCCTTTTGTTATGATGACGATGGCATTTACTACCCTTGTCTCCTGGTTGATCGGGTTCAGTGGGGAAGTTGTCGGTGCGGTTCCGCGCGGCTTGCCACCTCTTTCATTGCCGGATATTGACTTAGAGGTCTTGCCTCGGCTCTTGCCCGGGGCACTGACTCTGACCTTGATCGGGCTGATGGAATCGATGGCTATTGCCAAGACTATTGCTACCAGGACCAGGCAACGACTCGATATCAACCGAGAGCTGGTTGGTCAAGGGATGGCCAATTTAGTTGGTGGATTCTTTCAAAGTTATGCAGTTTCGGGATCTTTCTCGCGGTCGGCCGTCAATTATCAGAGCGGGGCTCGGACGGGTTTTGCATCGGTTGTGACCTCGTTGGTAGTTGCTGCGATCCTACTCTGGTTCACGCCGCTGCTATTTTATCTCCCGCAGGCGACACTGGCTGTCATAATAATCGCTGCTGTTTTTAGTCTGATCCAGATTCGTCCACTTTTGAATACCTGGCGCGTCAGTATCTCCGATGGCATTATTGGCGTCGGTACCTTTGTCGCGACAATAGTGCTGGCGCCGTCGCTGCATTTGGGGATTGCTCTGGGAGTCGGATCCTCACTGGTGCTCAATCTCTATCGGACGATGCGACCTAGAGTAGTTTTCCTCACGCGTCAGCTCGATGGTACGCTGCGCGATTCGGAGGGATCGGGGATCCGTCCCGACCAGCAGATCGCCATTATGCGTTTCGATGGCCAGCTCTACTTTGGAGCCAGCACTTATTTTGAAGATAGTGTCCTCGAAACGATTGCCCGTGCTCCCGAGCTGAAATATCTGATACTCGAAGCCGAGGGCATCAACCAGATCGACGCTTCTGGCCAAGAGACCCTGCGCAGCGTGGTCGAACGGCTGCGCGAGATTGGAATTGACCTCTATTTCACGCGCGCGAAGCGGCAGTTCACCGATGTGCTGGAGCGCTCTGGGGCGATGGAATATATTGGCAGGGATCACTTTTTTCGCTGGAACCAGCACGCCCTCGAATATTTGTGGGCGCGGCTTGATCCTGAGTATAAGGCGCGATGTCCACTCAATGCGCCCCATCCTCGCGAGTCCGGGGCTATGGACGCCGAATACTATATATAGACCTAAAAGCGTTTGGTCTCGGTAGGGGGTGAGTCGTTGGGGGGGTCGGTATCGGATAGGAGCTGGGTAAAGGAATCGATCTGGGCATCTGTCTGACCGAGCAAGGAGTCTTTTTCGGACCGCGCATTGAGCACTTCTTCTGCGATATTGAGGGCAGCGAGGATAGCAATATCAAGTGGTGCCCGGTTGCCGACTTCAGAAGCGGCTTGCTGCATTTTCTCATCGAGATAAGCCGCCGCACGTTGGATGTACTCAGCATTGCGGTCCTCGCTGGTACCCAATCGGTAGGTTTGGTTGTATATCTCGACCGTGATGGGATTTTCTTGTGACATGGATCCTGCGAGGGTATAAAAAAGTGGGGACTCCCGCGATCTCCCCTTGTCCCGGAAGCCCCCTCTTTTGCGCGCTAACCACGTGGTTGGTTGACAATATATTGGGGGTAGAAATATTTGTCAACCATATATTGGTGTTTTATTAGTTTTTCTTTGAAACACATTTTGCGGCAAAAGATTGGCTCTTAAAAGCGAGGGAATTTGCTAAGTTGAGGGACATAAAAGATTCTCCCAGTGTAGTTCACGGGTCTTAGAGACTCCTTTTATTTGCATCAGAACGGCCTCAATCACTATAAGAAGGGGGTCTTAGGTAGGGATTTGACCTCAGATGGGACGCTTTTTAAATTTTGGTGCCTTTCAGCGGTCTATTCTATGATCAGTTCTCGCCCATTAATCACCTAAGAGGTTTGTGAATTTGGAGGTTAGAGACGAGCTAATAGCGGTCTTGAAGGATGTCATCAAAGGCGAGGTGCGTTTTGATGACCTTTCGCGCGTACTCTATCGCACCGATGCCAGTATTTACGAAATTCAACCTCTGGGGTTGATCCTACCCAAAGACGAGGAAGATGTGATTGCTGCGGTCCGAGTGGCCGGCGAGCGAGGGGTATCCATTTTGCCTCGAGGGGGTGGAACGAGTTTGGCGGGGCAGTCGGTAGGGCCGGGAATCCATCTGGATTTATCCAAATACATGAATCGGATTCTCGAATTCAATCCAGAAGAGCGCTGGATTCGGGTCCAACCAGGGCTAGTCCTCGATGAACTCAATGCCTATCTTCAGCCGCATGGTCTAAGCTTCGCACCCGATGTATCGACCAGCAGCAGGGCCAATATAGGTGGTATGATCGGTAACAATTCCTGTGGGGCGCACTCTATTGTCTACGGCAAGACCATTGATCATGTCCTGGAGTTGAAGGTGGTTCTCTCCGATGGCTCAGAGGCCGTGTTTTCTCCGGTAGACGAGGAGGAATATCAGCGCCGCGCGGCCGGGGATGGGCTGGAAGGTCAAATCTATAGAGAAATCCGCCGGATTGCCCGCGATAATGAGGAACTGATCCGCAGGGGGTTCCCCACGGTGATGCGTCGAGTCTCGGGCTATAATATAGACGAATTCATCAATGGAGCTCCATTTGATCTGAGCAAAATTGTGGTTGGTTCGGAGGGTACGCTCTGTGCAGTAGTCGAAGCCCGTTTGAATCTGGTGGAGTTGCCTGCTCACAAAAGCCTGGTGGCTGTTCACTTCCACGATCTGGTCGAGTCCGTAGAGGCCAATCTCACTGTACTGGAGACCGATGCGGTCGCCAGTGAATTGATCGATAAAATCTTGCTCGACCAGACCGTGGACTCGATTGAGCACGCACCGAGTCGGCGTTTTCTCCAAGGGGATCCAGCCGCCTTATTAGTCGTCGAGTTCTATGCCGACTCGGAGGTGGAACTCGAGCGCAAGATGGACGATTTGGAAGCGCGTTTGGATGAGCGCGGGATGGGCTATGCCTATGTACGAGCTATTGATCCCGCGACTCAGAAGGCGATTTGGGAATTGCGCAAGGCGGGATTGGGATTGCTGATGGGGATGAAGGGCGATCCTAAGCCCAATCCGGGCGTGGAAGACACCTGCGTACCGGTTGATAAACTGCCTGCCTATGTTCGCAGGGTTGTCGCCCTGATGCAGGAGTTGGGGATCGAAGCCGAATACTATGGTCACGCCAGCGTCGGTCTATTGCACATTCGGCCTATTTTCAGCCTCAAAGACCCGCGGGGTATAGCTCTTTTGAGACAGATTGAAGAGCGGATGAGCGATATGGTGCGAGAGTACGGTGGGGCGATGTCGGGAGAACACGGCGATGGATTGGCTCGGAGTGAATGGATTGCCAAGATGTTTGGTCCAGAACTGGTAGCGTCCTTTACGGAGGTCAAGGATGCTTTTGATCCTCGGGGTATTATGAACCCCGGAAAGATCGTTCGCGCGCCTAAAATGGACGAGAATTTGCGCTATGACGAAGGATACCAGACCCCCAAATTAGAGACGTATTTCAACTTTACCGAAGCAGGTGGGTTCCAGGAAGCAGTAGAAATGTGTTCGGGGGTCGGTCAGTGCCGAAAAAAAATGGTGGGTACTATGTGCCCTTCCTATATGGCGACTCTGGACGAGGAACATACTACCCGCGGCAGGGCCAATGTCCTGCGAGCCGCTTTATCCGGCTCGCTGCCGGACGGACTTGAGAGCGAAGAGGTATATCGGGCAATGGACCTTTGCCTGGAGTGCAAAGCCTGTAAAGCAGAGTGTCCGTCTAGTGTAGATATGGCTAAGCTCAAATACGAATTTCTCGCCCACTATTACGAGCAACACGGCTATCCGTTGCGGGCGCGGCTCTTTGCGGATATTGCTCGGATAAGTCGTTGGGGTTCGGCCCAGGCGCTGCTGGTGAATTGGATCGGTAGGAGTCGAATCAATCGCTGGATACTTGATAAATTTCTAGGTATTGACCGCCGTCGCCAGTTGCCGACTTTCGCTCGAGAGCGTTTTTCAGACTGGTTTGCGAACAGAAGCTATGGCGGGGGCGGGCGCAAGGGACGAGTAGCGCTTTTTAACGATACCTTTGTCGAGTATAACGAGCCAGAGATCGGTATGGCGGCAACGATTATCTTGGAGCGCGCCGGCTATGAAGTGGTACTGATCGAGAACAAGGTCTGTTGTGGTCGGCCGCTCATATCCAAGGGATTTCTATCCCGGGTCCGCAAACTGGCGCAGACCAATATAGAGGCTATCATCCCCTTGGTCGAAGAGGGGATACCAATAATAGGACTTGAGCCCAGTTGTGTTTCGGCTTTGAGCGATGATTATTTAGATCTCGTTGATGATCCGCGTGTCCGTCTCGTCGCGGACCAAGTCGTTATGCTCGAAGATTTTCTGATCGCAGCGGCACGTGCAGATAGGCTCGAACTGGAATTCAAAGGTACGGCTCGAAATATCCTGGTGCATGGCCATTGTCATCAGAAAGCCCTGACGGGCACTGCTGCGACTTTGGAGGTGCTCAACCTACCTCCCAATTTTAATGCTGAGGAAATCCCTTCGGGGTGTTGTGGGATGGCCGGAAGCTTTGGTTACGAAAAAGAGCATTTCGAGATATCGCGTCAGGTTGGGCAAGAGCGGCTTTTCGATGTGCTCGAAGATACTCCTGAGGACGTGGAAATCGCGGCGGTAGGTACTTCTTGTCGTCACCAAATTTCCGATTTTACCGGGCGTAAAGCTCGGCATTGGGCCGAGATTTTAGTAGAAGCACTTTAGTTACAAAGAAAGGATCATGATGGGATTTAATATCAAGAAACGCGGTCGTTTGACCTATTATTACGGTGGAGATCATCCAACGTTGTCGGCGCTTGTTACCGAGGCTTTGGACAACGGCGATTTGAAGATCTATTTCGCCGGTTTGACTGGCGGGCATTCGGCCAAAGGTGTTCTCGACCGCGATGAACTGGTGCGGATGGAGCCCTCGGTCGAGGTCGAATTGGTTTTTCGCTCTTGGGAGAAGTGGTTGCAGGAAGCCGAGATTTGTGACTCTATTGCCAAGATCGATTTCATCGAGGTGCACGCCTTCGGTGCTCAGCCCAAAGACGTAAATCCACTGGTCGAGCCGCAGCTATTCAAAGAAGAACAGCAACGCATTTACAAAGATTATGCCGAAGCCTATAGCGGCTTTTTTCGCGATCATATGCCCGAAGGAGGGGTGCCGGCTCGTTTTACGGTCCACGTGGTCGATTTTCCAGATAAGGCCGCTTCTTACGAATTTTACAGCGTGGGGTTATATCAAAAGGCCCTGCACGGAGAGTGAGTTATGCCGATTTTTGAATATGCTTGCAAGGGATGTGGCAAGGAGTTCGAAGAGTTGACGCAGGGGAATGCTAGTACTGTTTGCCCATCTTGTGCCAGCACTGACCTTAAGAAGAAAATGTCGAATTTTGCCGTGTCGGGTAGCGGCGCCGTATTTTCCGAGCGCGAGCCCAATGGGCCGTGTGGCACTTGTGGTGATCCGCGCGGCGCCGGTGCTTGCGCTATGAATTGACTCTGGGAATGCTATGGCTGCAATTGAACTCGAAGTACCCTTTGGTGATAACGAACTGAGATTTGCTATTCCCGCCGAACAACTGCTCGAGATCGTCTTACCTGCTGAAGGCGAGGAGCACCACGGCGATGAGATCGCTCTGGTGCGAGAGGCGCTGGCTAGACCAATAGCAAAGTCGCCGCTACGAGAATGGATCCATCCAGGCCAGCAAATCGCCATTGTAGTTAGCGATATGACTCGGCCCTGCCCCACCGACCGCCTCTTGCCGCCGGTGCTGGAGGAGTTGACGGTCGCCGGCGTTGCCGATACTGAAGTGACGGTTGTGGTAGCCTTGGGATTGCATCGGGCGCAGACGGAGGCAGAACTGGAAAAACTGGTTGGATCTGCGGTGTACAACCGGGTGCGGGTCGTAAATCACGATCCGGAGAATACCGTGTCTCTTGGCGTTACCTCAAACGGCACTCCCGTTGAGCTTTTTCGTCCCTTGGTTGAGGCCGATGTTCGGATCTCTTTGGGCAATCTCGAGTTTCATTACTTTGCCGGCTTTTCGGGTGGAGCTAAGTCGATCCTGCCGGGATGTGCGTCCAGGGCTACTATCACAGCGAATCACGGCCTGATGACCCGACCGGGAGCGATGACCGGAGTCCTTGCGGGGAATCCTGTGCGCGAGGACTTGGAAGAGGGGAGTGCGATGTTGGGGGTGGACTTTATTCTCAACGCGATTGTCGATGATAGCCACCGCATTGTCGCTGCTTTCGCAGGAGATGTACAGGCTGCTCATCGCAAGGGATGTGAAAGGGTAGCTGAGCGCGGTGCGGTACCGATTCGGCAAGCGGCTGATATCGTCTTAGTCAGTGCTGGGGGGTATCCGCTCGATGTCAATATGTACCAGGCGCAGAAAGCGCTCGATAATGCAGTGCACGCGGTGCGTCCTGGGGGAGTTATTGTCTGGGTTGCCGAATGTCGGGAGGGATTGGGCAGCGATACTTTTGCCTCCTGGTTGCAGGAAGCACATTCGGCTGATGGAGTGCTGGAGCGTATAGGACGCGAATTTGTATTGGGCGGGCATAAGGCTGCTGCGATAGCTTCAGTGCTGAAAAAAGCCCGTGTGCATTTCGTCTCGTCGTTGCCTGCAGAGGCTCTTGGCCAAGTGGGGTTGGTTCCTTTTGATGACTTGGACCGAGCTATGGCCGCGGCGTACGAAATGACTGGTCCCGATGCTCGGATTTTGGTCTTGCCCTACGGAGATTCGGTCTTGCCGCAAGTCGCAGCTTAGGGTTGCCCGGTAGTGGCATCACCCAGAGCGAATAAATCCAGTTGTTCTATATCATCATTATCAAAATCGCTCAGATCAATGCCAATCAAACGTATGCCTGATTGATAGGCAGCGGTGTGTTCGACGAGTTGGATGGTAGCGGCAAGAAGCGTCAGCGACTGATCCGTCGGGTGTGGGAGGCGTGAGGTACGGGTTTCGGTTTGGGCATTAGCATATCGAATTTGGAGGACTAAATCCCGTCCCTTTTGCGCTCTGCGCCGTAGGCGCCCGCTGAGCGTGTCAGATAATTCGCGCAGTGCAAGGTGGATCTCTTCGCGGGAGTAGGTTGGGGTATCGAATGAGGTCTCTTCGCAAATATGTCGGGGTCGTTCTGCTGGATTGACGGGATTTTCATCGCGTCCTCGGGCCAGAAGCCAGAGATTGCGGCCCCGCGGACCGAGGTGACGTACGAGGGTGTTTACCTGTGTTCGAGCCAGTTGACCGATGTGCTCGATACCGATCTCGGCGAGTTGATCGCGGGTAATTGCACCTACTCCGGGAAGTTGATCGATCGGTACATCGGTTAAGAAGGTTGTCAACTGATCGGGGCGGATCACCGTCAAGCCATCGGGCCTCTGGCTTTCCATCGCCAAACGGGCCAGAAATTTGGTGGGACCCATACCTATCGAGACGCCCACTCCCAACTCGCGTTTGATATCGCTTTTGATAATCTTGGCCACTCGGGCTCCGAAGGGGATCTCTAATCTGTTGTAGGTGATGTCGAGCAGAAATTGGTCATCGCCGATGGATTCGATCAGATCGGTATATTCGCACAGGAGGTCTATTAGGCCAACGGCACTTGGGTGCTGGGCTCCGAGTGTTGCAGGAGGTCTGGTGGCGTCGTTGGGGGCAAAGGTATCAATGCCGATATGGACTATTTTTCGGTGTCCGGTGTATTTCATCAGATGAAAGGAAGGGATACTACGGTTGCTTGAATGCCTGCTAAATCGAGTTTGGTTCCAGCGGCGGAGGCTTCTCGACGGACATAGGCTAGGGCGATCGGGCCCTGCAGTGGAGAGTAGACTGCGGAGGTGATAGATCCCAATTCACGCTTGCCGTCATACAGCCGTTGGCCGGGCTCGGGCAGGTCGGATTCAGTTAATTGCAGGCCTACCAGATGCTGCTTGACTTTGTCGTAGGTATCTAAACGAGCGATAACTTCCTGGCCTATATAGCATCCCTTGTCGATATGTATGGCATGGTCGAGTCCTGCCTCCCAGGGGTTGTAGGTCTCTGTCAATTCGCGCCCTAGTTGGGGGATGCCCTCTTCTATGCGCAGAATTTCCCAAGTCGCCGCGTCTATGGATGCGGCGCCGTGGGCATCGAAGCGCTGCCAAAGCGCATTTATGGATTCGAGTGGGCCGAAAGCGCGTAGAGCGGGGGCTTTCGCCCAGGTAGTGCGTGCCAGCCATAGATCCTCGGTTGCTTGGGGACAGAGTAGTTGGTGATTTTGAAATGAGGAGAGATCTTCATCGAGGACTTGGGCAACCAAGTGGGTGGCATCTGGGCCGATGAGTTCGAGCATCGCGGTCTCGTCCGTTCTGTCTTCGAGCTCAATTGCTTCGGCGAAAATATAGCGATCCAACCAGCTGGGGATAGATGCGCGTGAGGCTGGGCTGAGTATGAGTGCGGTGCTATCGGAACCGCGATAACAGGTGGCCAGATCGAGGATTCGTGCTCTATTATCAAGAAAGACCGTTTCTAAGCCAGATCCTATTGGCAGGTCGCTGAAGCTATTTGAGGTCATGCGGTGTAGGAAGTCGAGGTGGTCTATCCCACGCATATAGAGGCGAAATCGGTCAGAGGCATTGAGCAGGGCCGTTTTTTCGCGGGCAGCTTGGTATGGACTGCGGAGCTGGTGATCGTTTTGCTCCATGTGTATTCCTTTATCTGGATATTAGGGTTTTAACCCATAAGGTCAAAGTGCGATCCTGAGAAGAATGCCTCTGTTAACGATGGTGGATGACTTCGAAGCGCGAGCCGAGGTCGGGGTGCTTGGTCACTTGAATTTGCACCGGGAAGGCGGCTTTGAGCTCTTCAATATGAGTGACGACAATAACTTTATCGAAATCGTGGCTGATAGCTTGAATAGCTTCTATAAGATATTCAAGGCCTCGTTCATCTTGAGTGCCGAAACCCTCGTCGATAAAGAGAGTCCGCAACTGAGTACCAGAGCGCATGGCCAGAACCTTTGAGAGCGCGATGCGCAGGGCGAAGTTGGTGCGGAAGGCCTCTCCTCCCGAATAAAGATGGTAGGAACGTTCGCCAATTTCGTCGGCGATTTTTATATCGAGGGTTTCACGGGTGCCGCCCTTCTTAAGGTCGCGAAGCAAATCGAAAGCAATCTGAATGCGGTTGTCGGTCAGTCGTGAAAGAATGCCATTGGTCTCTTTCTCGATTTGTGGTACGGCATTTTCGATGATTAGCGATTGGATGCCATCTTTGCCGAAAGCCTCGTCTAAGCGTTGGTAAAACCAAGTCTCCCGCAGGTCGTTTTTCAGCTCTTCGCGCACTTTATCTCGTTCTTCTGCGAGTTTGGCGCAGCGGGTGCATTCAGTGCTAAGAGCGCCCTGGCGTTGGAGAAGACTATCTCTTTCGGTCCGGTTCTTTGCGAGCAGGCTTTGATTGGCTTCTTGGTGCTTGGCGATGTCTTCTAATTGGCGGAGGCGATCGCTTGATTTTTGCTCTAGCTCCTCGGTTCTATGCAGCTCTTGTTCCAGTTCGTTCGATTCTTCTCTGCAGCGTGTAAGTGTGGTGCTGATTGAATCGCGCCGCCCCCGAGCATTCTGCAGTCGTTCGAATCTCGTTACGCTCTCGAGGAGGTCGTCCAGACGCTGACGCAATTGTTGGTGTTCGGTGTCGGCATAACCCAGTTCGGTGATTTGCTTTTCAAGATCTCGTTGTTTTGCCCGTTCTTCCTGGGCATAGCGGTGTTCGGTGAGATAGGTGGTGGCCAAATCTCGCTTTTCTCGGGCTTCGGCTTGTTCGGATACCAGCCGTTCGGATTGATTTTTTGCATCTTTTAGTCGGATAAATTCGGCCTCAACTAAGCCGAGTTCAGCGAGTTTTTCGCGGAGGTCATTATGTTCTGTGTTACTATAACCAAGCTTGGTTATCTCGCTTTCGAGCTGCTCTAAGCGCTGGTGCTCATTTAGTGCATAGGACCGTTGCTCTAATTCGGTGTCGATTTCGGCGATTCGCGATCGCAGCTCTTGTGCTTCTATCGCTGATTGTTGCAAGTGACTGTAGCGGGCGGTAGCAGTTGCTAGTTCCTGAGTCAGCTGGTGGATCGAAGCGGTTTCCTCTTCGAGGGGCTGGTAGAGTGCTCTCATTCTTTGTAGCTGATCTTCCAGGTCGGCTATGCTGTGCTCGAGAATTGCGATGCTTTTGCGGCGTCCGTCTTCTCTCTGTCTAAGTTTCAGTCCGACTTTTTGACGATGGGTGGAATCAAGTTCGCTGCCGCACAAAGGACACAGATTCGCAGCTGAGTCGGTCAGCGTCTTAGTCTGTTGACGCTCTTTCACCAATTCTTCTTCCTCGGCCAGGAGCTGCTGGCGTTGTTCGGCTAGCTGAGTATTGACCTTGCTTCCTTCTTCCTTGAGTCGGTCTCGTTCAACGGCTTTGGTTTCCAAAGAGGTGAGGCGTGCTTGTCCTTCGCGGTTGCGGATAGAGAGTGTTTCCAGATCTGCGGTGATGTGGCACAATTTTTCCAAGCTTTGCGTCAGCATTTGGCGTTGGGCCTGACGGGCCTGCTGCTCTAGAGATATCGCATGTTCGAGTTTGCTGCGCTCGTGGAGTAGGGATTCATGACGACTTCGCAGTTGCTCAAGGGCCTGCTGTTGTTCGCTGCTCGATTTGAAGAGTGCATAACGTACGGAGATGGTTTGCTCCTGGTCGAGCAGCGCTTTGTATTCGTCGAGCTGGTGTTGGCGTTCGAGGTATATTGCCGCCCATCTCTCTTGCCGTCTTTCTACATCCTGTCGCGCTCGATCGATTTGGGTTTGTAAATCGCTGCGCTGACCTTCTAGGTGGTTGTACTGTATCGCTTTTTTATCGAGCTTGCCAACCTGGATCCGCAGCTCATTGTGGATCTCGAAATCCCGTTCGATTGTGGCGCTGGTAGACAGGATTTCACCGTCTTTGTGCTGCTGTTCCAATCCATATTCGAGTTCTTTGGCAACCTGTTGTGCTCTGGTGGAGATTCGTTTTTTCTCGCGTTTGAGTTCCTCGAATCGTTGGTGGACTTGTGCTTGTTCGAGGCGTTTTTCATCTAGGACGGCCTGCTCTTTTTCAAGTTGGGCTATTTCTTCATTCAGCTCCACTAGGCGATCGTTGACGATCTGCAACTCGGCTTCGTGGGATTCGCGTCCGGCCAATTCCGCGTCGAGTTCTTCCAGTCGAGCTTGGTGATTTTTATTTTGCTGCAAGTACTCTTGGTAACGGAGGCGGGCCATACCCTGGAGGCGATCGTAGTGCCCTAAGCCCAGGATTTGTCCGAGGACCTCTTTGCGCTGGCGAGCATTTTTTTGGGTGAACTCGTCGGCGCGTCCCTGGACGATGAAAGCCGAGTTGATGAAGGTTTCGTAATCCAGGGCCAGGAGTTGGTTGATTTGCTCCTGGGTGCGGTTAATCCCTTCGCCTTCGCTTAGCGTGCGATAGTTCCCGTCGTTTGCAACCTGCAACTCCAGACCTGGGCTTCCCCGTTTAGTCCGACGCCAGGTGCGGATAACGCGGTAGTGGGCACCGTCGAGCAGGAAGTCGAATTCGACTCTCATTTCGTTGGCACCAATTCGGCAGAGTCCCTCGTCGGCTTTGCGATCTGTCTGACCTTTGCGGGCTTGGCCCCAGAGTGCATAGGTCACAGCATCGAGGAGTGCGGATTTGCCGTGACCGTTGCCGCCGGTAAGGCAGGCAACCCCGAATTCAGTGAAGTCGAGCGGTGGTACCTGCTCGCCGTAGCTGAGAAAATTGCGCAGAGAGAGCGAGCGTGGAATCATTGCTCGTTTTCCTCATTGGCTTGACCTAATTCGCACTCGCGTTCAAGCTGGAGGGCACGAGTTTTGAGTTCTTCTCGGTGATCCTGCAGATCCGGATTATTGTCTATGTAGCGGTCTAGGGCATCGCTTAGTCCAAGATCTTCGCTTACTCCAGTACGGCGCTGGCGTTCTGTGGGTGCAAAACGGGGTTGTATTGCTGCGATGTGGAAAGCCGGTTCGAGGGCTTGCCGTACTTGCTGTAGATCCACGGGTGTGGCATAGCCAGCGGGCAGGTCATATAGGATGCGCACCACGGCATCTGAAAGATCCGTATTCTCGCAAGCTGCGACGATGCATTCGGTGGCATCCTCGTTTTCTCCTATTTCGAGTTGAATGGTAACAAAGCGCCGAGGGGTTACAGAAAAAAACTCAAAACTAGTTGTGCGTTTATGAGACAGTGTCGTATCGGTCTCAATGCTTACGATGCAAAAACCTTTATCCTCTTTTTCTTCGCCGAAGTCTATCCGCTCCAAGCTGCCGGAATAGACTACGGGTGGTTGTTGGCCGCGGTTGAGGTCTTGGTGTTTGTGAATATGGCCGAGAGCTACGTAGTCAAAGGCCGGGTTGGCGAGGGTACTGGTGAGGAGGACTGGATCCTGGCCGATAGTAGTCGTGCGTTCGGAGCCGGAAAAGGTAGCGGCAGCGGCGGTGAGATGGGCGGCAAGTACCGCTGGAAGTTTTGGATCGAGTTGGCGTGAGAACTCATCGATTTGCGCCGCGCAAATATCTTGGATCGCAGTATTAACCTCTTCATGTGATAATTCGCGGTATTCATCGTGAGTGCGCAGTATATTACGGGTTGGCCATGGCATGCCGACGATTTGTATCGGCCCGTTCTTCGCTGTTTCTATGCGAAGCAGTTGCGGTCTGCGGATAACGTGAGTCCTTGCCAGTTGCAAATCGCTAAAGATATCGATCGAGGTGGCTTTGCCAAAAGCGACGGGGGCATCGTGGTTCCCCACTATTAATACAGTGGGAATTTGCGCTTGTTGAAGACGGTGAAGTTGGCGGACAAATTCTCGTTGATGGGTCGGGGTCGGATCGCAGGTCTTATACATGTCGCCGGCGAATAGGACGAGATCAATATCTTCCTCTATGGCCAGGTCGAAAGCTGTTTCCAGGCTTTTGGCAAAGTCTTGAACCCGTGTGTGTAGACCTGTACTGGGGTCTATACGGCCGTAATTTTCGACGCCTAAGTGCAAATCGGCAAAGTGTAATAGAGTCAGGGCCATGGTCCGCAAGAATAGGCGAGATAGGGGTGAGGAGGCCTATAATATACAGAAAGAGGGAGACAGGGGGAATCCCCTTTTGGCAATAGCAAAAACCTGAGTGATAGTTTGCATCTGGATCCCAAATTTAGTATATTGGTCTATATAATGGGTAGCGGAAGCGGTCACTCGCTTCCGCTTTTTGTATAAGTTCTATGCCTTATTTATTCAGGTAGAGGTTGGTAATGAGTGAAGTTTATCTTTCGCGAGAAGGTTACGAAAAACTCCAAGATGAGTTGAAGGAACTCAAGGAAACCGAAAGGCCCACGGTGCGGCAAGCCTTGCAGCGAGCGCGGGAGTTTGGAGATCTATCCGAAAACGCCGAATACTCGGCAGCGAAAGAAAGGCTACTTTTCCTCGAGCAACGGATTAGCAGATTGGAAGAGACGCTCAGTCGTACTCGTTTGCTCGAGAACGAGTCCATCCCAGAGGACAAGGTCTATATCGGGGCTACGGTCGAATTGGAGGATCTCAAGAATCCGCGGCAACTCAAATACACACTCGTCGCGCCGGAGGAAGCGGATTTTGAAGCTGGAAAGATCTCCACCGTTTCCCCGATAGGCAAGGGATTGCTCGGACATGAAGAAGGTGAAGAAGTTGAGATTCAAGTGCCCGCTGGCAGATTGCACTACAAGATTGTCAAGATCACGCGCTGAGAGCGGGTTATCGGTTTATTTGCAAACTCCCGGAGAAGCCGATCTTCTCCGGGAGTTTCGCGTTTCGGATTGAGAGCGAAGATGGCCAATGTACGATCCGAGGGTGAGACCGCCGAGTTTTGGGCGGAAGCCCTCGAATTAATTGCCAAACCCCAAGCACTTTCAGCAAGTCTGGGGGCTATGGCGCGCTTAATTTCCGACTATCTCAATACTGATTTTTGTGCCATCTATCTCTTGGACAGCCGCATCGACGAATTGGTACTCGAAGCCAGCGTCGGGCAGGGGGGGCTGACAGGTGGGCGCCTGCGGGTTGGTAAGGGAATTTCCGGTCTGGCTGCATTCCACAACAAGCCCGTGCAAGTCGTGCATATGCAACGCGATCCTCGCTCGGTGCTACTCGGCGGGCAGGAGTCTCCCAACAATAGCATTGTCGCTGTGCCTTTCGGTAATGGTCGAGAACTCTCCGGGGTATTCAATCTCCAGACGCTAGAGGAACGGCAGTTTAGTCCCGAGGAGATCGCCATACTCGAACGGGATGTTTCAAGTTGTATATTGGCATTGATCCGTGCAGTCGAGACTTATGAAAATATGATTAGGCGCACGGCGGAGTTGCAGGCGCTAAACGAATTAGGTCAGGCGATGAATTCGGGATTGGGTTTGGATGAATCGCTCGAGTTGATAGCGACTCTGGCCGCTGAGGCACTGCGGGCTAAAGGGTCGGCAGTACGGCTCTTGGTTGAGGATGGTACGCTGGCTTTGGCGACCGTCGTGACTGAATCTAGCGATGCTTTTGACTTGCTTTATGAGCAGCGAATCGCCGAATATGTAGCCGCTTCTGGCGAGCCGATTATGATCGACGATCTGCGTGCGCCACGTGACCCACGGGCGCTGGGATCTTCGCTGGCTTGTGTGCCTCTGGTCTTGGAAGAGCGGGTGGTGGGTACGCTAACTCTTTTTGATAAGATTTCTCCGCTGGGGACCGAGAGGCGGCTTTTTAGCGTCGATGATTTGGATATGCTTTTTGCTCTGTCCAGCCAGATTGCTGCCGAAATTGAGGATATCCGACTCACGGGGCGGTTGCAGGAGTTGGTGCGCACGGAAAAGCAGCAGGGTGCACAATTACGAGAATTATACAACCGCTCACAGGCCTTTTTACAGTCGCTTTCCGAAGCCTTGCTCGCGGTAGATCGCGATGGTTTCGTCGAAGAGATAAATGCTGTTGGTTTGCGCATCCTGGGTCGCAAATCTGAGGAGGCGACCCAACTGCACATCGACGAGTTGGTAGAAGATAAACCCCGGCTGCGCGAGTGGCTTGATAAAGGAGGGCAGTTTAGTAATCGGGTCGTGACACTCAATACGGCATCGGGAAAAGTTGCAGCTATGGCCAACTTACAACCGATCATGGATGCAAGTACCCAGGTTACCGGTGCAGTATTGACCTTTCGTGAGATGGGCGAAGTCGGACGCTTGGTCAACCGGGTTATCGGCGTTCAGCGCACTTTTTCATTCGATGATATAATCGGTCAGAGTACGGTCATGGATAAGAGCGTAGAGTTGGCTCGAATCGCCGCCGGCACTAGCACGAATATACTCATCCAGGGTGAGACCGGGACGGGCAAAGAAGTTTTCGCCCAAGCCATACATAACGCCAGTGCTTTTAGCGAGGGCCCATTTCTCGCAGTCAATTGCGCGGCTTTGCCGCACGACCTAATCGAAAGTGAGTTGTTTGGCTATGTAGAAGGTGCTTTTACTGGTGCTAGCAAGAAAGGTCGTTTGGGTAAGTTCGAGTTAGCTAGCGGGGGAACACTCTTTCTCGATGAAGTTGGCGAAATGCCAGCGGATGTCCAGGTTAAATTATTGCGTGTATTGCAGGAGAAGGCCATCGTCCGAGTCGGTGGGGATCGGACCATTCCCATAGATTGTCGCCTTATTGCGGCGACTAATCGGGATTTGCTCCAAGCTGTGGCTGAAGGACGTTTTCGGCGCGATCTGCTCTATCGTCTCAATGTGATTACGATAGAGGTGCCACCACTTAGAGAGCGTCGCGATGATATTCCGCTTTTTATCCAGCGGTTCATCGAAACTTTTGCCGAGCGTAATGGCAAGGTCGTGGCGGGGATAGACCAAGGAGTAATAGCCAAACTGAGTGAGTGCGCCTGGCTTGGCAATGTGCGCGAACTCGAAAATGCGATTGAACATGCTGTTGCACTGGTACAAGGGCGAAGTATTGGGGTTGAAGATTTTCCCCCTCACTTGCAAGATATTTTGCAGGGGGGCAGCGAAGAGAACTCCGAAAAATTAACGACCTTTGAACGAGCTCGACAAAACTATGGCAAGGCGCAGCGTCAATTCTATTTAGAAGCCTTACGTGCTGAGGAAGGAGATGTCTTGCGGACAGCCCGGTTATTGGGCATAAGTCGGGCTACGCTTTATCGCCGACTCAAGCAATTTGGTTTGAATCGCGAAGTCGCTAAAATGAGATATGAGTCTCAGATATGATTGTTGTGGGTAATCCTTTGTTTTTTATTCATTTGACTGAGGTTTATTATATTCGATTTTCGCTTTAGTCTTATTATTGAGAAAAACAAAGGGTTGGTCTTTCCGATCCAAATATCACAAAAATAGAATCATTTATATGTTTTGCGTTGTTTTTCACAATTTAATAGGGGGCATCGACGGAGCTACGGGCCTTGCGAGTCTTAATGGCACTATGTTTGCTAAAGATTTCGGCGAAACCAGTTTGACCGCTTCGAAAAAGGATTCGCCTTATGACAAATACAGTCTTCAAGGAAAATTGGCGGCCAGGGTGTCGGGCCGAAGAGTGCCATGAAGCAGCCAGGACTGCGGGGTTCTGTCCACGTCATTATCAACAGATTCGCCGTCATGGGAGACTGACGCCTGAGCGCGAGTATAGAAAGCGCAACGGATCGTGTCGGGTCGACGAGTGTGGTGAAGGGCAGGTTGCCAAGGGCTATTGTTTTCGTCACTACCAGCAGGTTCGGCGCTATGGACGTCTAACTCCTGAGCGTGAGCGAGTTTATGGCCGGACCAAATGCAAAGTAGGCAGATGTCTCGAGAGACATTCTTCCCGTGGATATTGCAAGAAACACTACATGAGTGAGTATTACCTGCCTCAAATGGCCAATCTTGGTGCGGCATAGGCAATTCAATTTGTGATTTAAGGTTTAATCAGCTGGCTGGAAAATGATATAGATCGGTCTGGAGGGGGTCTGGGTTATGGGTGGTTGCCGGACTATTTATTAGCGTCGTGCCCTTATCGCGTTTAACGATCTCCTGGTGGGATTGAATTCTGGTCAATCCAACTCTTGACAGTTGTAAAGAGCTATCGTACTTTAAATAGTCTGTGGATTGCAGGCCGGGATTTTTAGTTCATCGGCTTAAGCGGGAATAGCTCAGTTGGCTAGAGCGCGAGCCTTCCAAGCTCGGGGTCGCGGGTTCGAGTCCCGTTTCCCGCTCCAGCCGTAAGACATTAATTCGCAATTGTAGCCGATGTAGCTCAGTCGGTAGAGCGCATCCTTGGTAAGGATGAGGTCACCAGTTCAATCCTGGTCATCGGCTCCACTTTCTCAAAGCTTCCAATTCTAAACTCGGCGAGTTCCGATGCCAAGAGACCAAATATCGCTGGAGTGCGAAGTGTGCAGCCAGCGCAACTATACAACGACAAAAAATAGGCGGAACCAGCCGGGCCGTGTGGAATACAAAAAGTATTGCCGCTTTTGCCACAAACACACGGCGCATAAGGAAGCCCGGTAGTTTTAGGGCAGTAGCTCAATTGGTAGAGCTCCGGTCTCCAAAACCGGCGGTTGCAGGTTCAAGTCCTGTCTGCCCTGCCATACCTTTGCATTAGCATTAGGGAACAACGGGGATGTGGGATAAACTTAAAAACTTTGTCAAAGAAGTGCAGGCCGAATTCTCTAAAGTTAGTTGGCCCACGCGCGATGAATGGATTAGTTCCACCGGCGTGGTCTTAGCTTTCTCGGCGGTCTTTGCAGTTTTTATTGGCATATTCGACTTTTTCATCTCCCAAATTTGGAGAGTGCTACTGGGGCAGTGAGCCTCGTAATATACGTGAGGCGGTGGCGTGTAGTTCCGCCGCTTCTTTTTATCTGCAATAACGGGAGCTAAACCGGATTGGGGTTATGGCACAGCGCTGGTACGCTTTGCATACGTATTCGGGTCACGAAAACAAAGTGAAGACCTACTTGGAGTCGCTCATTGAGTCGGGGGCTGCTAGTGGTGGTATCGCTCAGGTAGTCGTTCCGACTGAAGAAGTGGTTGAACTTCGCGACGGAAAGAAGAAGATTTCCAAGAAACGCTTCTTGCCTAGCTATGTTTTGGTCGAGATGGAAATGTCCAAAGATGCCTGGTACCAGGTGACTAATATTCCGGGTGTGACCAACTTTGTCGGTCCAGCGCGAAAGCCCCAACCACTGCGACAGGAAGAAGTCGATCACATCCTCGGGTATATCGATCGCCGCAAGGATCAGGGTGTTGAGGATATTCCTTTTGTAGTCGGCGATCAGGTCAAAGTCAATGATGGTGCTTTCAAGGATTTTGTCGGTACCGTACAGGAAGTGCTGCCGGAGAAGCGCAGGCTGAAAATCATGGTGAGTATCTTCGGGCGCGGCACGTCGGTGGAGTTGGATTTATTGCAAGTCGAACCCGCCGAAGAGGCGGCGAGCTGAAGGGCCGGGTTGGAGCTTTAGAGGAGTGTTATAGATAATGGCCAAAAAGGAAATAGCCCAGATCAAATTGCAGGTGCCGGCCGGATCGGCCA
The DNA here is from genome assembly GCA_964520345.1 of uncultured Gemmatimonadaceae bacterium. Taxonomy (GTDB): domain Bacteria; phylum Latescibacterota; class UBA2968; order UBA8231; family UBA8231. Next base: position 34,480 of record CAZFMY010000004.1, read on the forward strand.
ATCCGACGCCGCCCGTAGGACCCGCACTGGGTCAGCACGGCGTTAACATTATGGAGTTTTGCAAGGCGTTCAATGCCCAGACCCAGGATCAGCAGGGGTTGATAATTCCCGTTGTCATCACGGTATACGCCGATCGAACGTTCTCATTTATTACCAAAACACCTCCCGCCTCGGTATTGTTGTTGCGGGCGGCGGGGCTGGCTAAAGGATCGGGCGTGCCTAATTTGGAAAAGGTCGGCACCGTGTCTACGGATCAGGTCCGCGAGATTGCAGAAATGAAAATGCCCGATTTGAATGCAGCTTCGATGGAAGCAGCAATGTCGATGATTTCTGGAACGGCCCGCAGTATGGGGCTCTTGGTCGAATAGAGGTGTATTGCAATGGCTAGAGGAAAAAAATACAGGGAGTCTTTGGAATCCTTTGATCGCGATAAAGCCTATTCGTGGGAAGAAGGGGTCAAGATTCTCAAAGGGTTTCCCAGGCGTAATTACGACGAAACCGTCGAGCTTTCTTTTAATTTGGGAATTGATGGCAGGCAAGCTGACCAGGCTTTGCGCGGCACGGTGATGTTGCCCCATGGCACCGGCAAAGATTTGTGCGTTCTGGTCATAACCCAGGGGCCTTTAGAACAAGAGGCCATAGATGCGGGCGCCGATTTTGTGGGTGGTGCCGATATGGCTGAGAAGATCCAGGGGGGATGGCTCGGCTTTGATCTGGTTATCGCCTCTCCGGATATGATGGGACAGGTAGGTAAGCTAGGACGGGTACTGGGACCGCGTGGTTTAATGCCCAATCCAAAGACCGGCACAGTGACTCGCGAAATTGCTCAGGCGGTCAAAGAAGCCAAGGCTGGCCGCGTCGAGTACCGCGCCGATAGCAAATCGGGAAATAATGCCCAGGCACCTATTGGTAAACTTTCTTTTGAAGATAGTGCGCTGATCGAAAACGCCCAGGCTTTTACCGATGCGATTTTACGCGGTAGGCCGGCGGCGGCAAAGGGACAGTACATCAACAAATTGATTCTCTCTTCTGTGATGGGTCCTGGCATCAGGATCGACCGTGCCCAACTAGCGGCGTAAATAAGGCATCTATATAATGGCGACGGTAGAGAAAGAAGCGAAGATAGAGGAATTGAAGTCCATAATGACCGGGGCGAAAGCCCTATATCTGGCTGATTTTACGGGAATTGATGTAGAGTCGGTGACCGAATTGCGCAACAAATTGCGCGATGCCGAGGTCAAATACCAGGTGATTAAGAACCGCTTGGCTATCCGCGCGGCCGAGGAGGCGGGTATTGCCGGCTTGCGGGAGCATCTTAGTGGACCGACTGCAATCGTCTATTCTCAAGAGGATCCGATTGCGCCGGCCAAGATTCTGCAGGACTTCGCCGATGACGGCGGGAAGATGCAAATCAAGACCGGATATATGGAAGGCGAGATCCTTGCTGCTGACGAAGTCATAGCGTTGGCAAAGTTGCCTTCCAGAGACGAATTGCTTGGCAAGGTCGTCGGTAGCGTCCAGGCACCGCTCTACGGGCTGAACGCTGTTCTGAATGGGTTATTAAGAGGTTTGGTTGGCGCATTATCCGCGATTGAGGAACAGAAAAAAGAGGGAGAGTGATTCAACTGAGCTCCCAATTTATTCTATTGACTAATCCAATAAGCGAGTCATATACAGGAGGTTGAATAGCATGACCGAAGAAACTACGACCGAAGAAACCAGCGCAAGTGGCAAAGTCGCAGAGATTGTCGAGGCCATCGGTGGATTGACCGTACTCGAACTGGCCGACTTGGTTAAAGTCCTTGAGGATAAATTCGGGGTATCAGCAGCAGCTCCGGTTATGATGGCTGGTGCTGTGGCTGGTGGTGGTGAAGAGGAGGTGGAGAAGGATGAGTTTGATGTCGTGCTCACCGGTTCTGGTGAAAAGAAGATCCAGGTCATCAAGGTCGTTCGCGAAATCACCAGTTTGGGCTTGAAGGAAGCCAAGGCACTTGTAGACGAGGCGCCTAAGCCGGTCAAAGAAGGGGTGACGAAGGACGAAGCCGAAGAAATCCAGAATCGGTTGCAGGAAGCCGGTGCGACTGTCGAACTCAAGTAGGGGAATTGCTGCGAATTTTATTACTATCCAGACTATACCTGCTTTTCTGCAGTGCGCAATTGAGGAAAGCTCATGGACCGTTGGCCAGACTGCCTGGACGGCAGATGGCCAATCGCTCTGTGGGCTTTTGCCTTAAACTACAACGAGGAGTTTGAACTTTGGCAAAGACGAACGGAAGTATAAATCGGCGCTCTTTTGGCAAAATAAAAGAGGTCGTAGAAATGCCAAACCTACTTTCGGTTCAGATTGACTCCTTCGAAGACTTCCTGCAACTCGAAGTTGCGTCCAGGCAGCGCCAGCGGCGCGGTTTGCACTTGGTTTTCGAGAGCATTTTTCCGGTTACTGACGCCCATGGGATCTACTCTTTGGAATACGTTGGTTACTCGATCGGCAATCCTCGATATAGTGAAGAAGAATGCCGTGAGCGGGGCATGACTTTTGCCGCCCCCCTGCGGGCGACTCTGCGCTTGGTGACTCGCGACAAAGAGAGTGCCGATAGTCCGGTCAAGGATGTGGTCGAACAGTCCGTATTTTTGGGTGAACTTCCCCTTATGACCCACGAGGGGACATTCATTATAAATGGAGCAGAGCGCGTAGTCGTCAGCCAGTTGCATCGATCGCCCGGGGTGTTTTTCGACGAGACCTTGCACCCAAATGGTAAGCGGCTCTTCTCGGCCCGGATCCTGCCCTATAAGGGGCCGTGGCTCGAGTTCAGCCTCGATATCAACGATATTATGTATGTGCATATCGACCGGCGTCGTAAGTTGCCAGTTACCTTACTTCTGAAAGCATTGGGTTTCTCCGGAGAAGGTGAGATTCTCAGTCTCTTTCGCGAAGAAGTTGAGGTGCCGGTCGATGACGATCTGGTCGATTGCTACAATGGTGGCACAGATATCATCGACAAGGATAGCGGTGAGATTGCTCTGGAGGCCTACGAGCAAATTACCGGTGAAAAGCTGGTTGGCTTACAAGCAGCCAAATTAAAGAAAATCAAGATCTTGGCCGTACCGGAGGGCAATGATCCTGGGGTGATGGAAAACACGCTCAAAAAGGATCCCAGTACCGACGAAGAAGATGCTCTAACGAGAATTTACAACTTATTGCGCCCTGGTGATCCTCCTAATATTGAGACGGCCCGTGGCTTGCTGGATCGCCTCTTCTTCAATTCTAAGCGGTATAATCTGGGCGATGTGGGTCGCTATCGCATCAACCGCCGTTTAGATGTGGGGATCCCCTTTGAGAGCACGGTGCTGCATCTCGAAGATTTTATGACAATAATCCGCTATCTATTGGGTTTGCGGGTTGGGCAGGGCAATACGGATGATATCGACCATCTGGGTAATCGTCGCGTGCGCTTGGTCGGTGAATTACTGGCTAATCAGTTTAGCATTGGCTTGACGCGGATGGCGCGGACTATTCGCGAGCGAATGAGTCTTCGCGATGAAGAACAGATCACTCCGCATCATCTGGTCAATGCACGTACTGTTTCAACGGTGGTCCAGGCTTTTTTCGGTTCGAGCCAACTTTCCCAGTTTATGCAGCAGACCAACCCGCTTGATGAACTGACACACAAGCGTCGTCTCAGCGCTCTTGGTCCAGGTGGACTCAGTCGAGATCGAGCTGGCTTTGAAGTGCGCGATGTGCATTATACGCATTATGGTCGGATCTGCCCGATTGAGACGCCAGAAGGTCCGAATATCGGTCTGATTTCCTCGTTGAGTACCTATGCACGGGTCAATTCCTTTGGTTTCCTAGAAACGCCCTATCGCAAGGTATTGAACGGCAAGGTCACTAGCGAGATCGAATTTCTTACCGCGGCTGAAGAGGATAAGTACACCATTGCCCAAGCCAATGCGCCGATCGATGATCAGGGCAATTATGTAAATCCTCTGGTGAAAGCACGCCAGCGCGATGACTATCCGATGGTCACGCCGGTCGAACTCGATTATATGGATGTCTCGCCCAAGCAATTGGTGAGCGCGGCGGCGGCACTGATTCCCTTTTTAGAACACGACGATGCCAACCGCGCGTTGATGGGATCCAATATGCAGCGCCAGGCAGTGCCCTTGCTCTTTACCCAGGCTCCTTTTGTCGGGACTGGGATGGAAGGCAAGATTGCGCTCGATTCGGGTGCTGTAGTCTTGGCGCGCAATCCAGGTGAAGTGGTTAGCGTTGATACTGAGTGTATCGTCGTGCGCCGGGATAAGAGACACAGCACCCCGCTGACCCCTCTGGATACTGCGGATCAGGACGAGTACAAGCTGATAAAGTTTGCTCGTTCAAACCAGGACTGTTGCATCAATCAGCGTCCTCTGGTACATGTCGGTGATAAGGTTCTGAAGGGGCAGGCCCTGGCTGATGGAGCTGGTACCGAGAGGGGTGATCTGGCATTGGGTATGAACGTTCTGGTTGCTTTTATGCCCTGGAACGGCTACAACTTTGAGGATGCCATCGTCATCAGCGAACGCCTTCTCAAGAGGGATGTTTTTACCTCGGTACACATCGAGGAATTTGAACTCCAGGTGCGTGACACTAAGCGCGGTCAGGAGGAGATCACCCGCGAGATTCCCAATGTCAGCGAAGTGGCGGTGCGCAACCTCGATGACGAGGGGATTATCCGCATTGGGGCCGAAGTTGGACCTGGTGATATCCTGGTTGGCAAGGTGACGCCCAAAGGAGAAAGCGAGCTCTCGCCCGAAGAGCGGCTTTTGCGGGCGATTTTCGGAGAGAAAGCAGGAGATGTTCGCGATGCGTCGTTGAAGGCGCCACCTGGTATGGAAGGTGTAGTGATCGATCGCAAGGTGTTCTCGCGCAAGGAACGCAGCGAGTCTTCTCGGCGCAAGGAAAAAACCACCATTGCCGAATACGAAAATGAAGCGGCAGAGAACAAGACGCGTCTGGTTGCCGAGCGCAACGCGATGTTACTCGAAGTCGTGGGCGAGACCAAATTAGGGCGTTTGCGTTCGAATGACGACGATAATGTGGTGGTCCGTGAAGGGACCCAACTTACAGAACGGTTACTCGAGCGGGTCGATATTTCCCAGGTCGTGCCTGATGAAAACTGGACCGAAGACGAGAAAATCAATGAGCGGATCGATGAGCTCTTGCACTATGCCAATGAGCAATTGCAGCTGATCGACGAGCAGGTTGAGCGCCAGGTGGAGCGTCTGACCCGAGGTGACGAATTGCCGCCGGGTATTGCACAACTGGTCAAAGTCTACGTCGCTAAGAAGCGAAAGCTGGCTGTCGGCGATAAAATGGCCGGTCGACATGGCAATAAAGGAGTGGTTGCCTATATTGCTCCGGAGGAGGATATGCCCTTCCTCGAAGATGGTACCCCGGTGGATATTGCTCTCAATCCCCTGGGTGTGCCCTCCCGTATGAATCTGGGTCAGATTTTTGAGACCCATTTAGGGATGGCCGCTCACGCATTGGATTTGCATGTGGCCACGCCTGTTTTTGATGGCGCGTCGCTCGAAGAGGTAAAGGTGCTCCTCGATGAGGCGAATCTTCCCAATGATGGTAAGCAGGTACTACATGACGGTCGCACTGGCGCGAAAATAGATAAGCGCGTGACAGTGGGTTATATTTACATGCTCAAACTTTCTCACCTTGTTGCTGACAAGATTCACGCACGCTCAATCGGACCCTACTCACTGGTCACTCAGCAGCCTCTGGGGGGCAAAGCACAATTTGGTGGTCAGCGTTTCGGCGAAATGGAGGTGTGGGCGTTGGAGGCCTATGGTTCGGCCTATACGCTCCAGGAGATGCTGACTGTAAAGTCCGATGACGTAGCTGGGCGTTCGAAAATATACGAGGCTATCGTGAAAGGCGAGAATCCTCCGGAACCGGGGATTCCCGAATCTTTTAACGTGCTGGTCAAGGAATTGCAGAGTCTGTGTTTGGACGTCATCCTCGAAGATAGCAGGATGGTCGAAACCTATTGAAGCATAGAGAATCCGCCTAAGACGCAAAGGGGGCTCCAGTGTTACAGACGGCTATTGTATCGCGCAAACCGACAGATTTTGATTCGATTCGTATTCAACTTGCTTCTCCCGAAACTATCCGCGCCTGGTCGCAAGGGGAGGTGACCAAGCCCGAGACGATTAATTATCGCTCTTTCAAACCGGAGCGCGACGGACTTTTCTGCGAGCGTACTTTTGGTCCGGTCAAGGATTGGAACTGCCATTGTGGCAAGTATAAAGGCATCCGCTATCGGGGTGTGGTATGCGATCGCTGTGGTGTTGAGGTCACTCAGGCCAAGGTGCGACGTGAGCGCTTGGGGCATATTGAATTGGCTGTCCCTGTTTCTCATATCTGGTATTTCAAATCGCTGCCTTCGCGGATTGGGGCCCTGCTCGATATTTCGATGCGCAATCTCGAGCGGATTCTCTACTACGAGTCCTACGTAGTGATTGAGGAACGGGATGCACCCGTGGAGAGGTTGCAACTCCTTACTGAGGAAGAGTATATCGAGATACAAGAGGAAGGGGGCGACCCCGATGTTCAGATGGGGGCCTCGGCGGTCAAGCGGCTCCTGGAACAGATTGATATAGAAGAACTATCGGCCGAGTTGCGGACCCAGGTCCGGATGGAAACCTCGATTCAACGTAAGCAAGAGGCGCTCAAGCGGCTTAAGGTAGTTGAGGCTTTTCGCCAGTCCGAAAACAGGCCGGAGTGGATGATTCTCGATAATATTCCGGTGATTCCGCCCGACCTGCGTCCGTTGGTGCCTCTTGAGGGTGGCCGTTTTGCTACTTCGGATCTCAACGACCTTTATCGCCGTGTTATCAATCGCAACAATCGGTTGAAGAAACTGATCCACATCAAGGCCCCTGAAGTCATCTTGCGCAACGAAAAGCGAATGTTGCAGGAGGCTGTGGATGCGTTATTTGACAACGGACGCCGCTCGCGGGCAGTGCGTGGTGATGGAAATCGTTCGCTCAAGTCGCTCAGCGATCTGCTCAAAGGCAAGCAGGGCCGTTTCCGCCAGAACCTATTGGGTAAACGGGTTGATTATTCAGGGCGCTCGGTGATTGTCGTTGGTCCCGAACTCAAGTTGCATCAGTGCGGTCTTCCCAAAGGCATGGCCCTTGAATTATTTAAGCCCTTTGTAATAAAGAAATTAGAGGAAAAAGGCCTGGTTCAGACCGTCAAGAGCGCTAAGAAATTGGTCGAGCGTGAGCGCCCGGAAGTCTGGGATATTCTCGAGGAAATTATTTTCGATCATTGCGTGTTGCTCAATCGCGCTCCGACCCTGCATAGGCTGGGAATCCAGGCTTTTCAGCCCATTCTCGTCGAAGGTAAGGCTATTCGTCTGCATCCGCTGGTTTGTGCCGCATTCAATGCCGATTTCGATGGTGATCAAATGGCCGTTCACGTCCCGCTTTCGTTTGAGGCCCAGATTGAGGCCCGGCTTTTGATGCTGGCCGCCAACAATATCCTCAAGCCCGCTGATGGTGAGCCGGTGATCATGGACAACCCTCAGGATATTGTACTGGGCAGCTATTATTTGACTAAAGTCCGATTCAGCGAAAAGGATGAGGTAAAACGCCGTTTTGCCAACAAGGCCGAGGCTGTCTTGGCTCATGAAGCGGGTCGCATAACTTTGCATCAACCGGTCGATGTACGGGTCGATGGCGAAGTGGTGGAGACAACTGTCGGGCGATTGATTTTCAACGAAGTTCTTCCCCCTGTGATTGGCTTTATAAACCGGACTGTAGATAAAGGCGATATCAAGAAGATCACTTCCGATGTACATCGCCATTTGGGCAACCGGCGTACGGCAGAGTTTGTGGATCGGCTCAAGAAAATGGGGTACAATTATGCGACAATGGCCGGGGTGTCGATTGCTGTTGATGATGTAGTTGTTCCCGAAGCCAAGATCGACCTGATCGACGAGGCTTTGGGGGAGGTGGAAAAAGTCCGCGATCAGTACGCCAATGGTATTATCACCGATGGTGAGCGCTATAATAAGATCATTGATATCTGGACCCATGCTACGTCCTCGGTTTCTCGAGCAGTCCAGGGTACTCTGGAAGAAGCTGAAGAGGGATTCAATTCTGTTTATGTGATGAAGGATTCCGGAGCTCGCGGTAGCGAAGACCAGATCAAGCAATTAGGTGGTATGCGCGGCCTGATGAATAAGCCGCAGAAAAAGCTGACTGGAGCCGTCGGAGAAATTATTGAAACGCCGATTATCGCCTCTTTTAAAGAGGGGCTCTCCGTCCTCGAATATTTTATTTCGACTCACGGGGCGCGTAAGGGATTGGCCGATACGGCTCTCAAGACGGCTGAAGCCGGGTATTTGACGCGCCGCATGGTCGACGTGGCCCAAGATGTGGTTATCAGTGAGGATGACTGCATGACCAGTCAGGGGCTTTGGGTCGGGGCACTCAAGGATGGCGAGGAGGTGATCGAGCCGCTCGCCGATCGCATCGTGGGGCGTGTGGTACAGGAAGAGGCACTTGATGCCGACGGGAATGTCGTGGTTGCAGCTGGAGACCTCTTGGAAGAGGAAGATGCCAATCGCGTGGCCCAGGCTGGTATCGAGGAGGTTTTGATTCGTTCGGTGCTGACTTGCGAATCGGATCGTGGCGTTTGTATCAAGTGTTATGGTCGCAACATGGCCAATGGTCGAATAGTCAACGTCGGCGAGGCGGTTGGTGTAGTTGCTGCGCAGAGCATTGGCGAACCAGGCACCCAGTTGACTCTGCGGACTTTTCATATTGGCGGGACAGCCAGTCGTATTGCCGAGCAATCACAGATTATGACTCGAAGGGCCGGTCGGATCAATTTCGTTAACATCGATACTGTAGAAAATCCGAATAATGGTATTACGATTGTCGGTCGTAATGGAGAAATCGAATTGCTCGATGAGCAAAATCGGGTTCGGTCGAGGGTCAATGCTCCCTACGGTGCAGTGCTGAAGGTTTCTGATGGCGACGAAGTTGAGGCTAATCAGGCACTCTACGAATGGGACCCTTACAACAATGTCATTCTCACTGATCGCCCCGGAAAGATTCGATTTAGTGATATAACTGAGGGAGTGACTATGCGCGAGGAATTCGATGAGACTACGGGTATGAGTGCCCGTGGTATTGTCGAGCAGCGCGATCGGTCATTGAGTCCGCAAATTGAAATCGAGAGTGCAGAGCATGGAATACGGTCGTATATAATCCCCGTTGGTGCTCGATTGCTCGTCCAGGACGGGGACGATATCGATCCGGGACAGATTTTGGTCAAGATTCCGCGTGAGCGGTCCAAAACTCGTGATATTACTGGTGGTTTGCCGCGTGTGGCCGAACTCTTTGAGGCACGTCGCCCCAAAGAACCGGCAGTGATCTCCGAGATCGATGGTACTGTCGCTTTTGGAGGCCTGGTTCGTGGTAACCGAGAGCTGAAAGTGTCGTCGATGGACGGGGAGGAAAAGAAATACCTGGTGCCTTACGGTAAGCATCTCCGCGTACACGAGGGCGACCGAGTCATCGCGGGTGAACGACTTTCAGAGGGATCAATTAATCCTCACGATATCTTGAAAGTCCAGGGGGTCAATAAAGTACAGGAGTATTTGGTAAACGAGATCCAGGATGTCTATCGCTTACAGGCAGTAGAGATCAATGATAAACATATCGAAGTGATCGTCAAACAGATGTTGCAGAAGGTGCGCATTATTGATGCGGGCGATACCAACTTCCTCGAAGGTGAGGAAGTGGACAAGATTCGCTTCAATAAAGAAAATGACAAGGTCATTTCCGAAGGCGGTGATCCGGCTACCTGTCAGCCGATCCTGCTTGGAATTACCCGAGCTTCGCTGCGTACTGATAGCTTTATCTCTGCTGCCTCTTTTCAAGAGACAACCCGGGTGTTGACCGAAGCTGCAGTGCAGGGAAAAATCGATCACCTACGAGGTCTCAAGGAAAACGTCATTATTGGTCGTTTGATCCCGGCGGGAACGGGATCCACCAACTATCAAGATATCAGCTACGATGGTTCGGAACTCGAAGCCAATGGCGAAGCCGAGTTGACCGGAGTCGAAACGGGAACGGAAACAGGTATTTTAGGTGAGTAAGTATTGACAGTTATATAACCTATAATTACATTATGAGTTTGCTGTTTATATGGAACCGCGAGGAGAAATAGCTCTTGCCAACGGTTAGCCAATTGGTCCGCAAAGGCCGACAGAAATCGCAGAAAAAGACGGACTCCCCGGCGCTGGTAAACTGTCCACAGCGGCGCGGCGTTTGCACGCGTGTCTTCACCACTACTCCCAAAAAGCCCAACTCGGCTTTGCGCAAGATGGCCCGTGTGCGTTTGACTACGGGGATTGAGGTGACGGCCTATGTGCCGGGTGAAGGACATACGCTTCAAGAACACTCAATCGTTTTGGTTCGCGGTGGCCGTATCAAAGATTGTCCCGGAGTGCGCTATCATATCGTACGCGGAGTCCTTGATGCTACGGGTGTTGCAGATCGTCGTCAGGGCCGTTCCAAATACGGTACCCGGCGTCCAGACTAGGGTAGAGGGATAAGCGATGTCGCGTCGAAAAAAAGCAATCAAGCGCAAGCTCCTGCCGGATCCCAAGTTTCACAATGTACTGGCAGCGCGATTTGTCAATTCGCTGATGAAAGAAGGCAAAAAGAGTGTTGCCGAGCGAATTTTCTACGATTCGATCGATTTGGTCGCTGATCGCAGCGGCCAAGATGGGATTGAGATTTTCCAGAAGGCTCTTGAAAATGCCAAGCCCATCGTTATGGTCAAATCCCGTCGGGTCGGCGGTCAGACCTATCAGATTCCGGTCGAAGTGCGTCCGGATGAACGTACTGCTCGTTCGATTCGCTGGTTGATTCGCTTCGCTCGTGAGCGTTCCGAGCGCACTATGGCCGAGCGGTTGGCCAATGAGTTTATTGCCGCATCCAAGGGGGAAGGTGGGGCAGTGCGACAGAAGGAAGATGTTCACCGTATGGCGGAAGCGAATAAGGCTTTCGCTCATTACAGGTTCTAAAGGGTGGTTCAGGAATAATGGCACGACCGTTTTCGTTAGAAGACACTCGCAATATAGGAATTACCGCACATATCGATGCTGGTAAGACTACCACCTCCGAGCGCATACTTTACTATACTGGTCGTGTGCATCGGATGGGGGAGGTGCATGACGGAACGGCGACGATGGACTGGATGGATCAGGAACGCGAGCGAGGTATCACCATTACCTCGGCTGCAACCGCCTGTGAATGGAAAGGGCATCGGGTCAATATAATCGATACCCCTGGCCATGTGGATTTTACTGCTGAGGTCGAGCGGTCTTTGCGAGTGCTCGATGGTGCTATCGGTGTTTTTTGTGCGGTTGGCGGCGTCGAGCCTCAGTCTGAAACGGTTTGGCGTCAGGCTGATAAGTACAAGGTGCCGCGTATAGCTTTTGTGAATAAGATGGACCGTAATGGGGCTGATTTTTTCAATGTCCTAAATATGCTTGAGGATCGGTTGGGTAGCAATTTTGTTCCTGTCCAATTGCCGATTGGTACGGGTGAGACCTTTAATGGTTTGGTCGATTTGGTCGAGATGAAGGCCATTACCTACGAAGAGGCAAGCCAGGGGGTCAAATTTTTCGAAGACGAGATCCCCGAAGATTTGATGGCTGGTGCTCTTGAGTATCGCGAGAAGTTGCTTGAGACCATCGCAGACTATGACGACGGACTCCTTGAGAAGTTCCTCGAGGGTCAGGAGATTAGCCCCGACGAGATTCGTGCTGCCCTGCGTCAGGCGACTATCGCTTTGAAAGCCGTGCCGGTAGTATGTGGTAGTGCCTATAAGTACAAGGGAGTTCAGCGCCTGCTCGATGCGGTTATTCACTACCTGCCGGCTCCTGCCGATGTTGAGGATGTCAGGGGGTCGCTGCCAAATTCCGGGGAGGAAGTTGTACACTCTGCCCGCGATGAGGCACCTTTCTCCGGATTGGCATTCAAAGTCATGACCGACCCCTTTGTTGGTCGTTTGACTTTTGTGCGCATCTATTCGGGTACTATGGAATCTGGATCGTATCTCTATAATATCTCAACCGAGCGGCGCGAGCGTGCTTCGCGGTTGTTGGAGATGCACGCCAACGACCGAACCGAATTGTCTCAGGCCTATGCTGGCGATATCGTTGCGGTAGTCGGTCTAAAAAATACGACCACCGGCGATACGCTATGTGATGAGCAGAATCCTATCGTCCTTGAGCAGATCGAGTTCGCCGAACCGGTGGTCCACGTGGCTATTGAGCCCAAAACCCGGGCTGATCAGGAGCAGTTGCACATCGCCTTGTCCAAGCTTAGTGAAGAGGATCCGACCTTTCGGGTCAAACTCGACGATGAAACGGGTCAGACCGTGATGTCGGGTATGGGCGAATTGCATCTCGAAATTCTCATCGACCGCCTCTTTCGCGAATTCAAGGTCGAAGCCAATGTTGGTAAGCCGCAGGTGGCTTATAAAGAGGGGCTGCGCAAGCCTGTCGAGGCGACCGGTCGTTTCGTGCGGCAGTCGGGTGGTCGTGGTCAGTACGGTCACGTCGAGCTTGAAATCAAGCCTGGTGAGCCGGGCAGCGGTTTGATTTTCGAGTCCAAGATCGTTGGTGGAAACATCCCCCGAGAGTATATCAATCCGGTGCGCGAGGGTATTGTTGAAGCGATGACTTCGGGTCCGGTTGCAGGGTACCCGATTGAGGATGTGGAGGTTCGGCTCGTCGATGGCTCTTATCACGAGGTCGATTCTTCGGAAGTCGCATTCAAAGTCGCTGGGTCAATGGGATTCAAAGAAGGTACGAAAAAGGCGTCGCCCTATCTTATGGAGCCGATCATGGAACTTGAGGTAGTTGTTCCCGAACAATACTTGGGCGACGTAATGGGTGATCTTAACTCTCATCGTGGCGATATCCAGGGGATCAATCCTCGTTCAGATGCTCAGGTCGTCCAGGCTCTAGTGCCGTTAAGTGAGACCTTCGGTTACGCCACGAGATTGCGCTCTTTAACACAAGGTCGAGCGCTCTTTACGATGCAATTTTCGCAATACAGGGCGGTCCCGAGTAATATAACCGAAGAGATTGTCGCCAAAGTTCAAGGATAGGGATTCAACAACGTCTTCCCAGAGACAAGGAGAGGATTGAGGAAATGGCTAAGGAACAGTTCCAGCGAAATAAGCCGCACGTCAATATTGGTACAATCGGCCATGTAGATCATGGCAAGACTACGCTGACAGCGGCCATTACCCTCCGGTTGGCCAGCCTGGGTCTGGCTGAGGCAAAGAACATCGAGGAAATCGACAATGCGCCAGAAGAGAAGGCGCGTGGGGTGACAATCAATGTTTCTCACCAAGAGTATGAAACGGAGAAGCGTCACTATGCACACGTTGATTGTCCTGGTCACGCTGATTACATTAAGAACATGATAACAGGAGCAGCGCAGATGGATGGTGCAGTCCTTGTTGTCAGTGCGGCCGATGGTCCCATGATTCAGACCCGTGAGCATATCCTCTTGGCCCGCCAGGTCAATGTTCCCCGGATTGTGGTCTATATGAACAAGGTAGATCAAGTAGATGACGAGGAGCTTTTGGATCTGGTCGAATTGGAGACGCGCGAGTTGCTCTCTGAGTACGGATTTGACGGAGATGATACTCCGGTTGTTCGCGGCTCAGCCTTACAGGCATTTGAAGAGCAGGATACCGCGCAGGGGACTCAATCGATTGACGAACTAATGCAAGCCGTCGATGATTTTATTCCCGACCCGGAACGCGACGTCGATCAGCCCTTCCTGATGCCAGTCGAAGATGTCTTCACAATCCAGGGTCGCGGTACTGTCGGCACAGGCCGTGTTGAGCGTGGTCGCGTCAAGGTCGGTGAAGAAGTTGATATCATTGGGATTAAGGAAACGCGTAAGACCACCGTGACCGGTGTCGAAATGTTCCGCAAGTTGCTCGATGAAGGCGAGGCGGGAGACAACGTTGGTCTGTTGTTGCGCGGAGTCGAAAAGGCCGAATTGATGCGTGGCATGGTCGTTTCCAAGCCTGGTTCGGTTGACCCTCATACCAAATTCAAGGCCGAGGTTGTCGTACTGACGCCTAAGGAGGGGGGGCGCGAAAAGCCCTTTTTCTCTGGTTATCGGCCGCAGTTTTTCTTTCGCACCACTGACGTCACCGGAGTAATTACCCTGCCTGAAGGGACTGAGATGGTCATGCCTGGTGATAACGTCAATATGACAGTAGAGCTGATCCAACCGATCGCTATTGAGCCACAGCTCAGGTTTGCTATTCGCGAGGGCGGTCGGACCATCGGCTCGGGCGTCGTCACTGAAGTTGCCGATTAGGCAAACAGCTTCTCCGGGGAGATCCGATCAAGTGGCAGTTGATAGAATACGAATTCGACTTAAAGCCTACGACCACACGGCTTTGGACAGGTCCGTGGATGAGATCGTTCAGACGGTTAAACGGAGCGGGGCCCGGATCGCGGGGCCCGTGCCGTTGCCGACTGCCCGCACCATATACACTGTGTTGCGATCTCCTCATGTAGATAAAAAGTCGCGCGAGCAGTTCGAAACACGCGTTCACAAAAGGCTCATCGATATTTATGAGTCTACACCGCAAACCGTGGATGCGCTGATGAAACTTGATCTGCCCGCCGGTATTGGGATCGATATAAAGGTTTGACTGGATAATGGGTGAACAGGTAGAGGTTCTGAACAGCGAGGGGCAGGCACAAGGCGTGGTTGATTTGCCGGCAAACCTCTTTGATGTCGAGGTGTCGGAGTACGCTCTTTATAGAGCAGTCGTCACCTATGAGGCGAACCAGCGCCAGGGTACCGCCTCGACCAAAACTAGGTCCGAGGTTGTCCGGACGAGCAAAAAGCACCACCGCCAGAAAGGGACGGGTTGGGCGCGTCGGGGTTCGTTGCGTTCGCCGTTGGTCCGTGGTGGAGGTGTGGCATTTGGCCCACAGCCCCGGTCATATAGTCTGAAATTACCGAAGTCCCTCAAGCACCTGGCATTTCGTTCGGCGCTCACGGTCAAAGGCGCCGAGGGGCAGGTCAAGATCGTCGATGACTTTGATTTTCCCCAACCGAGTACCAAGTCCTTCCAGAACCTTATTGAGGCGTGTGGGCTCAAGGGGCAAAAAGTTTTATTTGTCACTTCGGAAAATGCTCCGGTGCTGGTTAAATCGAGCCGCAATTTGCCCAAGGTGAGTACCACGTTTCTGGATTTGTTGGGTACTTATGAACTGATGCGAGCGGATGTAGTTCTATTTACTCGTCAGGCTTTTGAGCGGCTCGTAGAAGTTCATGGCCACCAGGGTGAGGAGGATGCTTAAATGAGCAATCCGCGAACTATTGTCCACGAACCGGTCATTACCGAAAAGGCCACGATCATGCGCGAGGCCAATAAATATGCCTTTCGCGTCGATCCCAAGGCCAATAAAATCCAGATTCGTCAGGCCATAGAATCGATATTTGATGTGAAGGTAGAATCAGTTCGCACTGTCAAAGTTCCCAGTAAGCCAAAAAGACAGGGGCTTTACCAGGGGCGGCGCGCCGGTTGGAAAAAGGCTTATGTGACGCTCCAGGCCGGTGATTCAATCGAATTTGTAGAAAACACCTAGCATATTGGACTTAAGATGGCAGTAAAGAAATTTCGTCCCGTAACTCCTACCCTGCGCTATAAGACTGTCAACTCTTTTGAAGAGGTGACGAGGGACAAGCCTGAGAAATCTTTGCTCTCAGGGGCTGTCGCTAAATCTGGGGGCCGCAACAGCCAGGGGCGGATGACCATGCGGCGGCGTGGTGGAGGCCATAAGAGGCGCTATCGCATCATCGACTTCAAGCGCAATAAACTCGGTGTTCCGGGGCGGGTCGATTCTATTCAATACGATCCTAATCGTTCGGCGTTTATTGCCTTGATAATCTATGCTGATGGGGAAAAACGCTATATTATCGCGCCTTTGGGGTTGAGAGTTGGAGTTCGGATCTCCTCGGGCCCGGATGCCCCAATTCAGGTTGGTAATGCTCTGCCGCTGGCCAATATTCCCCTGGGGGCGACCCTTCACAATGTCGAGCTCAATCCCGGGCGCGGTGGTCAGTTGGCGCGTAGTGCCGGTGCTGAGGTTCAGCTTCTTGGTCGCGATGGAGGTCGCGCACAATTGCGTCTGCCTTCAGGGGAGACCCGCGAAGTGCTCGTCCAGTGTATGGCGACTCTGGGTCAGGTGGGCAATATAGAGCATGCCAATGTCGTTATAGGTAAGGCGGGGCGTTCGCGGTGGTTGGGCCGCAGGCCCAAGGTGCGAGGAGTGGTCATGAATCCTGTCGATCACCCGCATGGTGGTGGTGAGGGCAAGTCTTCTGGAGGGCGGCATCCGGTCACTCCTTGGGGTAAGCCGACTAAGGGTTACAAGACACGTAAGCGTAAAAACCAGAGTAATAAGTGGATCATACGTCGGCGCAATACGAAGTAATGGGGAATCATGGCTAGATCAATTAAAAAGGGACCTTTTATCGACGGGCATTTGGCCGATAAGGTCGAATATCTCAATCGCACTGGAGACAAACAGGTAGTCAAGACTTGGTCGCGGCGCTCGACAATTACGCCGGACTTTGTCGGTCATACACTGGCTGTATATAACGGCAATAAGTTCATTCCGGTGTACATCACTGAGAATATGGTTGGCCACAAACTTGGTGAGTTTGCCCCGACCCGGACTTTTCGTGGGCATGGGGGTCGATTGACTGAACGCGGGACGAGGGTGCAAAAGGATGGAAGCTAGAGCAGTACTCAAACAGATTGGCGTGCCGGCGACTAAGGTACGTCAGCTCATCGACTTAATTCGTGGGAAGTCGGTTGAAGAGGCGCTCACCATCCTCCGTTTCTCTCCTAGGCCGGTAGCCAAGTTGATCGAAAAGACCCTTCGTTCGGCTATTTCCAACGGAGTCAATCAGGATGAAGAGAATCCCGTCGATGCCGATGATCTCTTCGTAACACGGGTATATGCAGACGAGGGCCGCGATCTGAAGCGCATCCGGCCGAGGGCACGCGGCTCGGCTGATCGGATCCGCAAACGCCATTGTCATCTCACGGTTGTCGTCAGCGACGAGACCGTTTAAGGGGGAATCTTGGGACAGAAAACACATCCATACGGCTTCCGGCTTGGCGTCATCAAGCCATGGCGTTCGAACTGGTTCGCCGAAAAGGACTTTTCCGAGTTGCTCAAGGAAGATCTCATGCTCCGGCGCTACGTGCGCCAGCGTTTGCAGCGGGCCGGGGTGTCCCAGATCAATATCGAGCGTCAGCCCAAACGAGTCACCGTGGAAGTGCACACTGCTAGGCCAGGTATCGCCATTGGTCGCCGCGGTGCCGAAGTCGATAAACTGCGCGATGAACTCAAGGCCTTAACCGGTAAAGATGTCTCGCTCAATATCCAAGAGATTAAGAAACCCGAGCTCGACGCCCAATTGGTGGCCGATGGTCTTGCCCGACAGCTTGAACAGCGCGTCTCATTCCGCCGGGCGATGAAAAAATCCGTGGCCTCTTCGATGCGGATGGGAGCTGAAGGCATCCGGATTGTATGCTCTGGTCGTATAGGCGGATCCGAAATGGGGCGCCGCGAACGTTCCGAGCCGGCTGGGCGGGTGCCTCTGCACACTCTGCGCGCCGATATAGATTACGCGATGTCTACGGCCTATACTGTTTCAGGTACTGTGGGAGTAAAAGTGTGGATTTGTCACGGCGAAGTTGTAGCCGAAGAAGAAGGGGCCGTCCAGGCGGTTTGATTATAGCAAGGATCTTTAGACCATGTTAATGCCCAAGAAGTCCAAATGGAGGAAACAGGCGCGAGGCCGGATGCGCGGTCAGACCAAGGGAGGGGATATGATCTCCTTTGGTGAATATGGCCTCAAAGCGCTTGAACCCTGCTGGATTACCAGTCGTCAGATCGAGGCCGTGCGCGTGACGATCAGTCGCGCGATGAGCCGCACTGGAAAGATGTGGATTTGCATTTTTCCCGACAAACCAATCACAAAGAAGCCGGCCGAAACCCGGATGGGTAAAGGCAAAGGGCCGCCTGAGGGTTGGGTCGCCGTCGTCAAACCCGGGCGGGTGATGTTTGAGCTTTCGGGCGTCCCGGAAGATATGGCTCACGAGGCATTTCGCCGCGCCGGCCACAAACTGCCTATCAAGACCAAAGTCGTAAAGCGAGTTTCATAATATGAAGGCCAGTGAACTGCGCCAGATGAGCGTGGAAGAGATCAGAAGCAGAATCGAAGACCTGCACGAGGAATCCTTCAATCTCCGCTTCCAACATGTATCCGGACAGTTGATCAGTCCGATTCGCTTGCGTCAGGTGCGGCGTGACATTGCAAAGGCGCACACCTTGCTCAAAGAGCACGAACTGGGAGTGCGCACTCTGGCTAGTGGAGAATAGGTAAGGCATGGCAAAGCAAAAAAGAGGTAGGCGTCAAACTGAAGGCCGAATTCTCAAGGCCAACAATGAGAAGACTCGGGTCGTCGCAATTGAGCAACGGATTCCCCACCCCTTATACGGTCGGATTATCCGTCGTACTGCCAAGTTCATTGCCCATGACGAGGGTGAGGAGTCGCAGGTTGGGGATTTGGTGCGGATCGAAGAGTGTCGGCCGATGAGCAAAACTAAACGCTGGCGGTTAATTGAGATTCTGGAACGCCAGGAAATTCAGGATTAGATAGCAGAGCAATGATTCAGGAATATACTGTACTTAAAATGGCGGACAACGCAGGGGCCCGGACGGCTCGGTGTATCCGTGTGCTCGGTGGCTCCCGCAAGCGGTATGCCGGCATCGGTGACCTAATAGTAGTGGCCCTTCACGATGTGACTCCAAACGGGCCAGTCGAAGAAGGACAGGTGGCCAAGGCGGTAGTTGTACGAACTAAGAAGGAGTACCGCCGCTCCGATGGGTCATATATTCGCTTCGATGACAATGCTGCAGTACTGATCAATGACGATCGCGAACCTACCGGTACTCGTATCTTCGGTCCCGTCGCGCGCGAGTTGCGTGAAAAACAGTACATGCGCATCGTCTCGCTGGCCCCCGAGGTTGTCTAGGAAAGGTTAGAATGGATATTCGCAAAGGGGATACTGTTCAGGTTATGAGCGGTAATGACAAAGGGCGTCGTTCGACGGTGCTCAGCGTGTTCAAGGATCGGGCACGCGCTATTGTCGAAGGGGTTAATATGTGTAAGCACCATACGCGCCCCACTTCGCGTGATCCCCAGGGAGGTATCATTGAACGCGAGGCACCGATCCATATATCAAATGTAATGATTGTCTGTCCGAAGACCGATCAACCCACGCGCATAGGCCACAGGCACTTAGATAGCGGCAAACGTGTACGCATCTCGGCTCGCAGTGGCGAAATGATAGATCCAGAATAAAATGTACGAAGCGAGATTAAAAAAACAGTATAGAGAAGTGTCGCTCGCCCAACTCCGGGAGCGTTTCGGCTTCAAAAACGATTTGCAAGCACCGCGTTTGGAAAAAGTCATCGTCAATATTGGCGTTGGCGAGGCGGTGCAGGAACCGAAAGCCTTGGAGAGTGCTGTAGCAGAATTGGCAGCGATAACCGGGCGCAAACCGGCCATCCGCCGAGCCAAGAAGGCGATCTCGAATTTCAAGTTGCGCGCCGGGATTCCGATTGGTTGTATGGTTACTCTGCGGGACAATCACATGTTTGACTTTCTCGACCGCCTGATAAGTTTTGCTCTACCTCAGGTGCGTGATTTTCGTGGAGTTTCCCCCAAGAGTTTCGACGGTCGCGGCAATTTTAATCTGGGTATCAAGGAACAGATTATCTTTCCTGAGATCGACTACGATATGATCGATCAGGTCAGGGGCATGAATATATCTATCGTTACTTCTGCAAAGAGCGATGAAGAAGGCTGCGAACTGCTAAAGTCGCTGGGCATGCCCTTCAGCGAATAAGACCGGAGAATTAGTAAATGCCAAAGAAATGTCTAATAGCTAAAGCGCAGCGCAAACCTAAGTTTTCTACGCGGGCTTATACCCGGTGTCACTCCTGTGGACGTCCGCGTGCGGTATATCGCAAATTCGGCTTGTGCCGGATCTGCTTTCGCGATCTGGCTCTCAAGGGCGAGATTCCTGGTGTTACTAAGGCGAGTTGGTAGAGGGGGCTGGAGAATACAATATGAGCATGACTGATCCAATCGCGGATATGTTGACTCGGATTCGCAACGCTTGTCAAGCCAAACATCCGAGAGTGGATGTGCCTGCTTCTAATCTGAAACGCGAATTGGCTCGAGTACTGGCCGAATCCCGTTTTATCGACAATTTCGCCGTTATAGAAGATGACAAGCAGGGGGTTTTGCGGCTCTACCTGCGCTATGATCGGGACAACAAAAGCATTATCCACGGACTCAAGCGCGTCAGCAGACCCGGGCTGCGTCAATACTCTGGTAAGACTGATATTCCCCGTGTCCTCCGCGGGCTGGGCATCGCCATCGTATCTACTTCTAAAGGGGTGATGACCGATAGAGAGGCAAGAGCAGGTGGTGTTGGTGGCGAGATCCTTTGCAATGTTTGGTAGAGCATCAACGGGAGAGTTTTAAAGTGTCGCGTATAGGAAATGTGCCCGTAGACTTGCCCCAGGGCGTCGAAGCGAACCTCGGTGTCAGCGAGGTCACTATAAAGGGCCCCAAAGGCCAATTGCAGGTGGCCTTTGTAGGGGAGTTTCTGAATTTAGTCATTGAAGACGGTAAACTGACCGTCGTGCGAAATAGCGAGGAGAAACATGTTCGCGCACTACATGGTTTGACTCGTACGCTGATTGCTAATGCCGTAGCGGGGGTAACCGGGGGTTTTTCCAAAAATTTGGACCTATTCGGCGTGGGCTATCGAGCTGAGGTACAGGGTAAACAGCTTACTCTACACTTGGGTTATTCGCATCCGGTGGTCTACGACGCGCCCGAGGGTGTTGATATTGAGGTTGCTAATGGCACGGGCGGCGCTCAGGCTCGGATCATTATTCAGGGCATTGACAAACAGATGGTGGGCCAAGTGGCAGCTGATATTCGCTTCAAGCGTCGTCCTGAACCCTATAAGGGCAAAGGTATACGCTACGAGAACGAAGTTATCCACTGGAAACAGGGCAAGGCGGCAGTAGGCTGATATGAAAGATAAGAGACACTTGGTGAAAAAACGGCGTCGGCGGGAACGGCGTCGGCAGCGTCTGCGGAAGATTGTTTCGGGCACACCCGAGCGGCCGAGGATGGTCGTGCATCGCTCTCTGCGCCATATAGAGGTACAGTTGGTTGATGATGTGGCTGGTTGCTCTTTGCTGGGGTTTTCGACTCAGTCTAAAGATTTGAAGGGTCGTCAATTCAACAATCGCGTAGAACAGGGACTTGAGGTCGGCAAGATTGTTGCCGCCAAAGCTCGTGAAAAAGGTATTGAGCGGGTCGTCTTTGACCGTGGTGGCTTCCTCTACCACGGGGTGATCAAAGCCGTGGCTGATGGAGCTCGGGAAGTCGGACTGGAATTCTAAGGAGAAGAGTGTGGCGAAATCAGATACCAACAGGTCAAACCCCGATCAAAGCGGTTCGGAACTTAGCGAAGTTGTCGTCCAGAACAGCATTAAGCGGGTTTCGCACGTGCGTAAGGGCGGTCGGCGCTTTAGTTTTAATGCGATGGTTGTTGTTGGTGACCGCAATGGTCGAGTTGGGGTCGGTGCCGGTAAGGCTGGTGAGATCGCAGAGGCAATCCGCAAGGGGACAGAGGCTGCCAAAAAGAATATCGTTCAAGTGCCGGTGACTGATGGGACGATTCCGCACCAAATAGAGGGTCGTTTCGGGGCAGCGAAGATCCTTTTTAAGCCGGCCTCACCCGGTACTGGGGTTATCGCCAGCGGTGGTACCCGCACCGTGCTTGAACTAGCTGGGGTCCACGATATATTGACCAAGTCTCTTGGCTCCAACAATGTGCAAAACTCGATCAAGGCGACGATCGAAGCGCTGGCTCAGTTGCGCAATGCCGAAATGGTCGCTCAGGAACGCGGTGTGCCGGTCGAATCGCTCCGCGCATGGAGTTAGTTCGTTTATGAAACTACTAATTACTCAGCATCGGAGTGCTATTGGTCGAGCCAAAAATCAAAAGGCGACCATCGAGGCTCTAGGGATAAAGCGTCTTCATCATCAGGTTGTGCACAATGATACGCCTCAAATAAGGGGCATGGTCAATAAAGTCAAGCATTTGGTCATAGTCGAGGAAGCAGAAGAATGAGTGGGAGTGCGCTATGCGTCTAGGGGAAATACACTGCCCTCCGGGGTCTAAGAAAAACCGCAAGAGACTGGGACAGGGGACTGGTTCGGGAACAGGCAAGACGGCGGGTAAAGGTCATAAAGGCCAGCGGGCTCGGTCCGGTGCGAGGCGTGGTAATCGCATTGGTTTCATTGGTGGCACTTTGCCGTTGTTCAGGCATATGCCCAAAATCGGTTTTTCTAATCACAAATTCAAAACGCGTTACCAGATTGTCAACCTGCAAGATCTTGAGGCTAGTGGCCTCGATGGAGATATAGGGCCGGAAGATATGGCCCGTGCCGGGTTGGTCAAGAAGGCTTCGGGAAAAGTGAAGATTCTGGGTGGGGGAGAAGTGAGTCAGGCCCTATCGATTAAAGCGCATAAGTTTTCTTCGGTGGCAGCGGAGAAAATCGAAAAAGCGGGCGGCAAGGCCGAGGTGATCTAAGGTGCAGTTGCTGCAGAGTTTCCAGAATTGCTTCAAGATTCCCGAATTGCGCCGTCGGATCATCTTTACGGTGGGGCTCTTGGTTGTCTACCGGATCGGTGGTCAGATCACAGTTCCCGGCGTCGAAATTACGGTTGTCACCGAGTATTGGAGGAATTCTACCAATACTCTTTTTGGCCTCTATGACATGTTCGTCGGTGGTGCTTTTACTCGTGCTACGATCTTTGCGTTGGGCATCATGCCCTATATCAGTGCCTCGATTATCCTGCAGTTACTGGGAGCGGTAATTCCCTACTTTCAAAAGTTGCAGCGCGAGGGTGAAGAGGGCCGTAAGAAAATAACCCAGTATACCCGCTATGGCACGGTCTTTTTAGCTTCAGCTCAATCCTATGGTATCAGCTTCTTTCTCGAGAGCATGACTGGACCGATCTCGGGCCTCCCTGCGGTTCCGGGTCCCGGTGTAGCGTTTACGCTATCGACGATGTTGACGATCACCACGGGTACGATTTTTATCATGTGGCTGGGCGAGCAGATTACCGAGCGGGGTATCGGCAATGGCATATCGTTGATCATTTTCATTGGTATAATTGCCGAGTTGCCCTATGCGATAGGGCAAGAATATTCGCACTTCATCGACAATCGCGGTTTGAACAAGAATATCTTCCAGGAGATTTTCTTGATTGCATTGATGTTTGGGGTTGTCGCTTTTGTGATCTTGCTGACTCAAGGGATACGCAAGATACCTGTCCAGTATGCGAAACGAGTCGTTGGCCGGCGTGTCTACGGAGGTCAGACCACTCATATTCCGTTGCGTATAAATACCGCTGGTGTGATTCCGATTATTTTCGCCCAGTCGATCATGTTTCTGCCTGGGACTATTACCCAGATGTTTCCCGACAACGGTTTCATGCTCGCGGTAGGATCCTTTTTCTCCACCGAGTCTTTGTTTTACTGGTTCGTCTACGCGATGATGATTATTTTCTTCACTTATTTTTATACTGCCATCGTCATGGATCCCAATCAGTTAGCCGACAACATGAAAAAACATGGGGGGTTCATCCCTGGTATTCGTCCTGGACCTCGGACAGCGAAGTATATTGATGGTATCATGACGCGAATTACTCTGCCGGGCTCTGTCGCTTTGGCACTCGTTGCGATTTTTCCCTTCTTCGTTACCAGGCAGTTCAATGTAGCTCCCTCCTTCGCCCAGTTTTTTGGTGGCACCGGACTTTTGATCGTTGTGGGCGTGGCTTTGGATACCTTGCAGCAGATTGAGTCCCAGTTGATGACCCGACATTATGAGGGATTTATGAAGCGGGGCAAGATCCAGGGACGCAGAAGTTAATTATTTAGACCGGAGCAGATACCGTGAAAGTTAGAGCATCTGTCAGCAAGCGCTGTAGCGAGTGCAAAATAATCCGCAGGCATGGGGTTGTGCGCGTCATCTGCAAGCGCAACCCCAGGCACAAACAGAGACAAGGCTGAGGAGGACAAAGCCCTATGGCGCGTATAGCCGGTGTAGATTTGCCCCGCGATAAACGGGTCTCAATCGCGTTGACCTATATTTTTGGTATTGGGTCCACGACGGCAGGCCGTATTATCTCCCAGGCCGGAATTGACCCGCAGACTCGTATCAACGGGTTGAGCGAAGACCAACTCAACAGTCTACGCTCTATTATAGAGACTAGCCACAAGGTCGAGGGCAGTCTACGTGGTGAAACCACTATGAATGTGAAACGGCTGATGGATATCGGCTGTTATCGGGGCTTGCGGCATCGCCGCGGGCTGCCGGCCAACGGTCAGCGCACCAAGACCAATGCTCGGACGCGCAAAGGACCGCGTCGGGCCATCGCCGGCAAAAAGAAGGCCCCCGCCCCCGCTAGTTAATACCACCTAAACGGAGAGGATTGAGCTTTGCCCCCCGAAAGACGCAGAAGACGCAAGAAGTCAAAACAGGTAGAGACCGTTGGTGTGGCTCATATTCTGGCTACGTTCAATAATACGATTATTACACTGACGGATACTAAGGGCAATGTCATTTCTTGGGCAACGCCGGGTAAGATGAGTATCAAAGGTAGCCGCAAATCCACGCCCTTTGCTGGTCAAATTGCTGCGGAAAAGGCGGCACAAGAGGCTATGAATATGGGTTTGCGCCGAGTGGAGGTTTGGGTCAAGGGGCCTGGTGTCGGTCGTGAATCAGCCATTCGGGCCTTGCAAAATGCCGGGCTTGAGATATCCGCAATTCGCGATGTGACACCCATTCCGCACAACGGTTGTCGGCCGCCCAAGCGCCGCCGTGTTTAGAGGAGATAGCGATAGATGAGCAGGCATACAGGTCCCAACTGCCGCTTTTGCCGCAGGGAAGGTGCCAAACTCTTCCTCAAGGGCGAGCGTTGCAACCTTGAGAAGTGTTCCTTTGAGCGACGCAGTTACGCCCCTGGTCAGCACGGCCAGGGCTTTCGACGTAAACAATCGGATTACAGCGTGCAGTTGCGGGCTAAACAAAAGTTGGCCCGGTTGTACGGAATTCGCGAAGGCCAATTTAGAGGGTATTATAAAGAGGCTTCGCGAGTCCCTGGTGTCAGTGGTGAGAACCTGTTGCGTCTACTGGAAGGGCGACTCGACAATGTCGTCTATCGACTTGGTTTTGCCGCATCGCGAAAAGCGGCGCGCCAGTTGGTGCGTCATAACCACATCACGGTAAATGGCAAACGGGTTAATATTCCCTCTTATATGGCTCGGATGGGTGATGTGGTCCAGGTCGCAGAGGCGAGCCGTCAGCTGGAGGCTGTCCATGAGTCGCTCAGGCGTTCGCGGGAAACAGTGCCCTGGTTGGCTGTCGACAAGGTTAATCTGACCGGTACCGTTTCTGAGATTCCCAGCCGTGAAGATATCCCCACGGTCGCTGAAGAACAGTTAGTCATTGAATTTTATTCCCGCGTCTAATAGGTATAAGACGAGTCTTTACTCCTCCAATTTGCAGGGAGCAAGGGGCTAATATGAAATTAGAAGGTCTCCAGATGCCGAGGCTGGCTGAAATCGAAAAAGAAAGCCTCAGCGAGACGTACGGCATGTTTACCGTTCAGCCGCTTGAACGCGGTTTTGGAGTTACAATGGGGCATGCGCTGCGTCGTGTGTTACTCTCCTCTATTCAGGGAGCCGCGATCAAGCAGGTCAAGATCGAAGGGGTGCAGCACGAGTTTTCCACGGTAAAAGGTGTCAGGGAGGATATCCCTGAGATAGTACTCAATCTTAAAGAGGTAGCTATTCGTTATCGCGGCGAAGAGGATCGCGTTTTGACTATCGACTGCGATGAAGCAGGTTCATTATTAGCCAAGGACCTGGAAGTTGATCCTAGTGTCCAAATTATGAATCCCGATCTACATATTGCCGAGATCGATAATGGGGGATCTCTGAAAATGGAGCTGACTGTCGGTCAGGGTCGTGGCTATCAGTTTGCCGACGAAAACAAAATTCCGGATCAGCCCATAAGCGCAATCCCGCTCGATACCAATTACTCGCCAGTTATCAAAGTTCAATACGAGATTGAAAATGCGCGAGTTGGCCGGCGGACCGACTACGATAAGCTGATTTTGGAAGTCTGGACTGATGGCTCGGTGCATCCCGAGGACTCGATGGCCCAAGCAGCGAAAATCCTGACTGAGCATTTGAGTCTCTTTATTACGTTTGAGGAAGAGCCAGAGGTCGAGGAGGAAAAGGAAATTGACGAGGGGGCCAAGCGGATTGCCCAACTCCTGGCAATGCCTGTGGAGGAACTCGAGCTTTCAGTGCGTTCGGCTAACTGTCTACGCGCAGCGGGAATCTCTCATTTAAAAGACTTGGTTTCCCGGTCTGAAGCCGAGATGCTCAAATATCGCAATTTTGGTCGTAAGTCTCTCAATGAGTTGGGTGAGATTCTAGTTTCACTTAATCTTGATTGGGGTATGGATCTCAGTCCGTATGCAGGTATCGAAATGGATGAGGAAACTTCCAATACACTGGCCGAGGAATTTTAGTGGTTGGAAATATTTCAGCACTCGGGAATAGGTCATGAGACACGGAAAAAAAATAGCCAAACTAGGTCGTACTGCTTCGCATCGTAAAGCAATGTTGTCCAATATGATGACCTCGCTTTTTGCCCATGAGCGCATTACGACTACCCAGACGCGAGCTAAGGAATTGAAGCGTACGGCGGAGCGGGTCATCACTTTCGCCAAACAGGGTGATTTGCATGCCCGGCGCCGTGTACTGCGCGTCATTGAAGACAAACAAGTGGTTGCCAAACTCTTTGATGAATTAGGACCTCGCTACAAAAGTCGCAATGGCGGGTATACGCGCGTGGTCAAGTTAGGACCTCGCCGTGGTGATGGAGCATTTATGAGTATTGTTGAACTCGTTGACCGGCCTGGCGAAGGGGGCACTGATTCAGTTGAGGAGAAGACGGCGGAGGATCAAGAAACAAGCGCAGAATAGATTTATAATTCAATGGTTTAGATCGATGGTTTAGATCGATGGTTTAGATCGATAGGGCAAGATGCTGGTCATCTTGCCCTATCGCTATTTATGGAGATTTAAGGGTGTGAAACGAGGTAATCGAATAGAAGTTGAAATCATGGTTCTCAATGCCAAGGGTGATGGCGTAGCCTATGTCGAGGACCGCGAAATTGTCGTGCGTAGAGCAGTACCCGGTGATCGGGTATCGGTTCGCCTGGTGAAAAAGCGCAAGGGCCGTTTCGAGGCTGAGATTGAGGAATTTAGTACTATGGGCTATGAACGACAGAATCCCCGCTGTGGTCATTTTGGCCTCTGCGGCGGTTGTCGCTGGCAGGAACTGGCCTACGAAGATCAGCTTAAAGTCAAGGAAGGGATGGTCGCTAACGCGCTGGCAAAATTGCAATCGCCGAGTATAGAGCCGATTCTTGCTAGTCCGACCTCTTTTGACTATCGCAACAAAATGGAATTTTCTTTTGGTATTGACCCGGAGGGGGTGCTCCAACTCGGCTTGCATCTAAGGGGACGCTTTAATCGGGTATTCGATGTTGAGGAATGTCATCTGCAGTCCAGTTTGTCTAACCGCATCGTCGAATCTGTTCGTCGTTCTGCTCGCGAGTTGGAGATTATTCCCTACGATCTAAAACGCCATCAAGGTATCTTGCGTTTCCTGGTTATTCGCGATGCGAAGAAGACGGGACAAGTGATGGTGAATCTGGTTGTTGCTTCCTATCCGAACCGGGAAGTGGATTTACTTATTGAGCGAGTGTTGAGTGAGATCGCAGAAATCGATGTTTTGCTAGTGACATTGCACACAGGTAAGGCTCAGGTTGCGGTGGGGGAAAAAGAGTTCTTAATAAAAGGGAAAGGTCATATTGTTGAATCGTGCTCTGGCTTTGAATTCGATATTTCGCCCCAGGCTTTTTTTCAGACCAATCCGCGACAGGCCGAACGGTTATATGAGGTTGTAGCTCAGATGGCGGGAAAGTCGGGGACTGTTCTTGATGTGTATTGTGGTACTGGAAGCATAAGTTTGATTTTGGCTCGTCAGGCAGAGTTCGTACTGGGAATAGAAGTGGTCGAGGAAGCCGTTGATAATGCCAAGTATAACGCGGAGCGGAACGGGGTAGATAACTGCGAGTTCGTTGCCGCTGCAGCCGAGGATCTATTGGAGATATCGGCCGTTAAGGAGCGTCGATTCGATCTGGTCGTAGTGGATCCACCACGTGTTGGTCTGCACCGGAGGGTGCTTGCGGGGTTAAGCACCATGCAGTCGCCCCAGATAATCTATGTTTCTTGTAATCCCCATACACTGGCTTGCGATTTAGAATCATTGCAGGAAGCGGGTTATCGAATAGAACACGTACAGCCGGTAGATATGTTTCCACAGACACCACACTGCGAAGTGGTGGTCGGCTTGAGTAAAAGAGATATTTGACTTGACTGGCTGAATCAAGTATATAAAAGGCCGAGAAAGATTACTTTGTAGTTGAAAGATGGGATGAATATTTTTCGCAGAGTTGCCCAAATAAAGAAATATCCAAAAGAAGGCAAAAGGATATGGCCTCTCGAGATAAAACTAAGACGAATGGGGCTAAGTCTGTAAAACGACGCCCTCATAAAAAAGAGCCCCAGCAAGTTAGCGGAACAAAAGTATATACTAAGCCCGGGCTTATGAAGCCACTTTTCACTGGATTCAGAGAGGGGGAAGTGGTCGGTGAAATTATTCGGCCACGGATGCTGACCGAATCCGTTGAGAATGGTATCGGCAAGGCTACCATTCTCGATTTTTCATTTCGTAAATTCAAAGATCAACCTAAGGCGGTCTTCTTCTTGACCTGGCCCAAGGGAGTGGCTGGGGGGAGTTTTGAGCCAACTGATCGGCTGCTCAAGCCGGGAGAACCTATTAATCTCAGCTATACGATTGAAGTCGAAGGAGTTGAAAGGCCCGTTTACTTTGTTGGTAAGGCATATTATTTGCGCAAGAGTTTCTACGTGGCAGATGCCGCCGATAGTCCGGGCAAACCATGGACCGGACCGCGAGAGAAGGCTAGGGAGATGCTTCCCAAAGAGGTGATGGTGCGGGGTGTGGATATTATTGAGATTCGCGTCGACTCTCTAACCTCAATGTCGAGTAGTCCCGGGAGCGTGCCTGGGAAGGTGCTGGAGCGTTACTTGAGTCGGGCGCAATTATATATTGTTCCGAATGGGGGTGCTTGGGCACAGCGCAGTACTCAGGGCAATTATTTTAAAAATATCCGTGATCCTCTCGACAAGTATCTCGAGAAGGAGAGCTTCAAGCTCATTGAGGATCCAATACTTGAAGATTTCGGGAATATGGGCAATGTATCGATCGTGGTTAAGGATAAACTCCTTGCCGGGATCGATGATGACAAAATTCTGCGGGTCATGGTCGAAAAACCCAACGATTATTTGCGCGAAATCAATACCGCGGTTGGTTTCCTCCTGTATTTCCAGATCTCCGATGATATAAAGAATATGATTATCCGTGCGGTACCGGACAAGGTGGGGGCTGAAATCGAAGTCTATCTTCCGTTGATTCTTGAGCGTATCGCCGATGCCAATGGGAAGTATCGATTAATCTTACGGGTGTTTCCCCGCGACTTAGTTGAGAACCGCTCGCGTACTAGTATGGAATTGGGTCTACATTTCAAGCCGCCCTATACTTTACATCCAGGTTCTGAAAACCAGACTATTTACAGCAAATTGGTAATTGCTCTGGGGCAGCTTTTTCGCGAGGACATGAAGCCTGAGGAAGAGAAAATGAAGAGCGCGAAATTACAGGCGTCGGTTCAAGCGCGGATTGCTGAACAGGCACACAATTTTACGGATGAAAAAACAAAGGCCGCCTTCCAAAATAGGATAGCAGCCAAGAAGAGAGAAGAAGTAGACTAAGGCTTCTCTGCCTTGCGACGCTGGCGGTTCGGATTCCCACTGGAACTAGCCGCCAAGCTCTGGTTCTCAAGATAACCATAGAGTTGGCTGAGTTGGCTATGGGCTAACTTGAAGTGCTCGTTGTCACGTATGTATCGACTGTAGCGCCAATTGACGGAATCATCTCTATTCAGCGGAATCCCCTGAGGCTCGTAGCAGAATTGTAAGCCGAGGTGCAGAGTGCTATGGTCACCGTTTTGCAATACGTGAGTGCGCACGATTTGAGCGAGTTGGCAGATTTTGAAAGGGAGATCGGGTTTAAAGCGTTTCACCGCGTCTGGGAAATGCATTTTTGGAAAGAACGTCAGGTGAATAATGTTTTTCCGTAGCAGGGCAAAGGCTTCTTCCCATTCATCACCCTCGAAATCTAGCGTCTCTTCAATATCTTCCGGGCATTCATCTCCGAGAAGGAATCTGAGTAGATTGGGACTGCCTTCGACTAACACTCCGCCCACGCTATAATCGGCTAATTCGACCTTTAACCCTTCCTCTTCAGCAGGAAAATCGATGGGTCGCACCACTTCGTTTTGGGTTCTGGCCTCCATGATTTCGACCAGCATCTGATAGTATTTCTTGTCGTGTACGAAGTTGGTTATGACTTTCTCGCCCGGCTGCAAGTTGTAGGGGTTGACTTGGCCCTTTTTGGCACCGGCTTTCTCCGATTTTTTCATAAATAGTACATCGCGCAACGATTCCATCTCCAGGCCGAGGATATTAATTTGCCCCAATAGGAGTTCCTCGTCTGGTTGCTTCACTAACGTGGTCGATTCGTCTTTTTCAACCTTCGAAACAAAAACTGAGCGTTCGTGAGGCTGTTTTTGCAGCATTATAGCCCGAAACTCGTTGATTGCGTCCCGGGTGGTGAATTGGCGCTCGTTTATTTCTATCTCCGGATTGATAAGTTTGACATCCTGGAGTATGACCGGCGGGGCACCTTCGGCTGGGAATTCCTGATCGGTAGCACGAATAAATGTGTCAAAAGTGATATGGGTCGTAATTGGGTTGCGTCCATCGCCATAATTCTTAATAGCATAGCGATAAAACTGACGTTTATCTTGCTTCTTAAGATTCGCTGTTGGAGAAAGTTTGTATGCAGCTTTAGCGTTGAAGTCGAGGGTTTCGGCCACCTCAGGCAAAAGCCGAAAGCGACCGAGTATCTTGCATTCAATCTGATACGGAATACGCCGATTCATAAACTGCAAGATTACGCTGCGGTTGGCTAGGTTCTGGTCTTTGGCTATTTTGAGATTGTCCGGGGTCGTAAGGTAAAGGGCACCGTTTTCGGAATAGAGTTTCTTGTCCCGCCGCAGAAAGAAGGCTTTACCTATTTCTTCAATTTCGCCGCGGTCGTGGTCCTGTAAGAGTCCGACTAGAGAGGAAGGCGGACTCAACTCAACCAGTTTCTGTATTTCGAGGCGCGGACTGAAGGAGGATGTATTCTTTTTCCGGCCTTTTAAGAAATCAAACATAGACCTTTCCCCGAATAGACAATAAGCACCTTATATATATACAAAAAAATGACTAAATGCAAGAAGAAAAGCTTCTCAACCTAATTTGTCTAAATAACATGGGTGGTTTATCTAAATGAACAATTAAAAAAGGTGGAGGGAGAGTCATAATAAGACTGACAGGCTGGCAGAGGACCTTGTCAATTTAGTGCTGATTGTGGTAATAATAGACTCGGCACGAATATTGCCGGGGAAGCAGCAGTTGCTTTTACCCGAAGTGCTATGGGGATTTGAGAATGGCAAAAAGAATCAAAGAAGATATACCAGCAGAACTTCCGGTTCTACCCTTGAGAAATATGGTGATTTTCCCTGGAGTGCCCACTCAATTTTTAGTGGGACGAGAGGGGTCACTGGAACTTATTCGAACTGTGTTGGAAAATGGACGATTAATTGCCGTAACGACTCAGCGCAATACAGAGGTGGAAGAACCGGAGCCCCAAGACCTATACTCTGTTGGTATCGTTGGACTAATTCATCGTGCTATTAATCTTCCCGATGGAAATATGCAGGTAATCATTCGCGGAATAGCTCGGGTGGAGTTGACCGATTTTACGCAGCGGCAACCCTACTTGATAGCTCGAGTGGAGACTTTGGAAGAAAAGGTGCAAGGGAAGGCAGAAGAACTCGCCTTGGCGCAAAATCTATCTCAGTTATTTCAGAAAATGATAGTTCTATTGCCTGCATTGGCTAATGAACTACAGGTACCGGTGATAAACCTCGAGAAGCAACCCGTTGAATTGTCTAACTTTATTGCCTCGGGACTCGATATAGATCTTGAGCAGAAACAGAGCTTGTTGGCAGAGAGCGATATCAATAAGCGTTTGAAGGCTTTGACGATATTGCTCAATAGCGAGTTATCTATCTTGGAAATGGGAAATCAGATTCAGAACCAGGTCCAAGAAGAGATTGGGGAAGCTCAGCGTGAACATTTTTTACGTGAGCAGATGAGAGTTATACAAAAAGAGCTTGGGGACGAGGGAGCTGGAGAACTAGAGGAGCTGCGCCAGCGGTTGGCTAAGACCAGATTGCCGGCAGAGGTCCGTGAAATAGCGGTGCGTGAACTGGATAGGCTGGCACAAATGCCCAATAATGCGGCTGAATATACCGTGGCGCGCACCTATTTGGATTGGATTTTCGAATTGCCCTGGCAGACCAAATCACCCGATCGTATAGATATTAAACGGTCTCGCAAGATTTTGGATGCAGATCACAAGGGACTCGACAAAATCAAAGAGCGTCTGCTTGAATACCTATCGGTGCGCAAGCTAAAAAAAGACACCAAGGGCCCGATTTTTTGTTTCGTCGGACCACCGGGGGTAGGGAAGACCTCGCTGGGTAAGTCCATCGCCCGGGCTTTGGGGCGCAAATTCGTGCGGATTTCGCTAGGTGGGGTCCACGACGAGTCAGAAATCCGTGGTCACCGCCGAACCTATATAGGTGCTCTTCCCGGGCGGATTGTTCAAGGATTGCGTAAGGCGGGGGCCAA
Organism: uncultured Gemmatimonadaceae bacterium; assembly: GCA_964520345.1. Lineage (GTDB taxonomy): Bacteria > Latescibacterota > UBA2968 > UBA8231 > UBA8231. The sequence goes on from CAZFMY010000004.1 coordinate 67,759, forward strand.
TAATCCGGTCTTCATGCTTGACGAGATCGACAAACTGGGATCGGATTTCCGCGGCGACCCATCTGCGGCGCTGCTGGAGGTTTTGGATCCCGAACAGAACGATACATTTGTCGACCACTATCTCGACGCGCCCTTCGATCTATCAAAGATCGTGTTCATCGCTACCGCCAACCAAATTGATACTATCCCACCCGCGTTGTACGATCGGCTGGAACTTATCCAACTTTCCGGTTATACCGAGGATGAAAAAGTTGAGATCGCCAAGAGTCATTTACTGCCTCGTCAACTCGCCGAGCACGGCTTGAAACGCCGCCGCGTAAGTGTGGATGAGGATGCTGTCCGGGCACTGATTCGAGGGTATACTCAAGAGCCTGGATTGCGCGGTCTAGAACGTGAATTCGGTCGGATCTGTCGCAAGATTGCCCGGCGGGTGGTCAGTGGAGAAAAAGGACCTTTCCCGGTCGGGAATGAAACGTTGGAAAAATATTTGGGCAATGCCAGAGTGAAGTTTTCAGGTCGAGAGGAAGTGACAAGCCCTGGTTTGGTTGCTGGCCTTGCCTGGACGCCAAACGGTGGCGAGGTAATGTATGTCGAAGCGACCAAGATGCAGGGGGATGGTGGATTGACATTGACTGGTCAATTGGGTGAGGTCATGCGGGAATCGGCTCAGATCGCGCTTTCGTACCTACGATCTCGTGCCCGGGAATGGAATCTCTCCTCCGATTTTTTTGCAGAGCACGAAATACATATTCACCTACCCGCAGGGGCGATACCTAAAGATGGGCCTTCGGCTGGGGTTGCGGTTGCTACGACGCTTTTGTCGTTGTTTACAGAGCTGGTCGTGCCAGAGGAAATTGCCATGACAGGAGAGATTACTTTGCGTGGTCGCGTATTGGCTGTAGGAGGAATTAAAGAGAAAGTGCTCGCTGCCCATCGCGCTGGTATCAAAGAGGTGATATTGCCTCGTCGCAACGAAGTTGACTTGGATGAGTTGCCCCGGGCTATACGACGTACTATGCGCTTTGTCTTGGTCGATGATCTGGCCGAAGTCTTCGCAGCTTCTTTTGCAGAGCGGGAAGTGCTTCGGGCTGCTTAGGAAAGTCCAAATTGAGAAAGTTACCCATCCTGTGAGCGAGAAGCGAAATACCCTGCCGCGGATTCTGGTTGTGCTGCCGGAGTCTCCGCAAACTAAGGAACTGATCTTCTACCTAGAACAACAGGAGTTTGAGGTCCTCTGGGCTCATGAGGCTCAAAGTGCGTACGATATTCTCGACACCGAAGCGATCGACGCGCTAATTTGTACTTTGCGCGAGAAGCGGATAGACGGATTGAGAGTCCAGCAATTGGCGCAAATGCGGAACCCGGCGATTTGCGCAATCGGTATCGCCGGACCTGAGGGCATCGAACTGGGGGTCGAAGCAATGCGTCAGGGGGCCTATGACTTTCAACTGCAGCCTTTGAATCTTGCCAAGATAAGCGCGGTCTTGGCCAAAGGACTCCGCTACCAGCAATTAGTGGGGGAGGTTTCGGACCTGCAGCGTCGCCTGGACGAACGCTACCGCTTTGGTGGTATCGCCAGACGCTCCTCGCCCTGGCAGCGGATCTATCGCCAGATCGAACAAGTGGCCCAGTCGCGAACCAGCGTCCTGATCTCGGGCGAGACGGGTACCGGTAAAGGGGAAATGGCGAAGGCGATTCATCAGCAGAGCAGGCGGCGGGAAAATGCCTTTGTCGAGATCAATTGTGGGGCCTTACCAGAGAGTTTGGTAGAAAACGAGTTGTTCGGCCATGAAAAAGGGGCCTACACCGGAGCTTCGACAGCGCGCAAGGGGCGTTTTGAACTGGCTGATCAGGGTACCTTGTTCCTCGACGAGGTGGGAGATATCTCCCTGCCGATGCAAGTGAAACTGCTGCGAGTGATCCAGGACGGTCGTTTCGAACGGGTTGGAGGATCACAAACCCATCGGGCCGATGTGCGCCTGATTGCTGCGACGCACCGCGACCTTGAAGCGATGGTCCGGGAGGGCACCTTCAGGGCGGACCTTTTTTACCGGCTCAATGTGATTAAGATCGAGGTGCCGCCGTTGCGCGAGTGTCGGGAGGATATACCGATCCTGGTCGATGAATTCGTTCGCCAATTCGCCACCGATAACGATAGGCGAATAGAGCGGATCCAACCCCGAGCCTTAGATATATTGCGCGACTATGATTGGCCGGGCAATGTGCGCGAATTGAAAAATTGCATCGAAGGGATGGTTGTTATGTGCTCCGGTGAAGGGGCGCTAGAGGTTGGGGATATACCGCGTTATATCAATCTTCAGGAACGCGTACTGCCCGGTCTGGACTTTCGCGTTGGTATGAGCATTGAGGAGATGGAGCGGTTGGCGATTGTCGAGACGTTGAAGGCGGTCGACTACGATCGCCGACGAGCGGCAGAAATTTTGCAAATCGGTCTAAGTACACTTTACCGCAAGGAAAAGGAATACGCGCTCCGCCCGACTTAATTACGCTTGTTGTAATAGTCTTTAATCAAGGCGTTGAGCGTCTCCTGCGGAGCATTCACCACTTCCGGGCTGACGTGGAACTCGCTCAAACCAGCCAGTTTAAGTCCGTGCCCGTAATCGCGGAAAATATCCTCGCAAAATTCACAGGGGGTGATCTCTCGTTTGTTCGCCAGTGCTTCTATTTCTGTAGATGCTTCTGGACTGAGCACTAGCGCGATATGGTGTTCGCGGTGGAAAGCATCGAGAAAATTGCGCAGCGAGGTATCTTGGAGCAGGTGTGCCAGTTCGGTGGTGGGGTTGAGCACAGTATCGGCATTTACTTCGAAACGGTCAATTTCAATAGAAGGGAGTTTCTTTTCGAAATTTAGGAGTACTTTTTCGATGGCGCTGACTAGGCCTCGCGCACCGATATTCTCTTGATAAGCGCGTTCAGCGAGGAGGGCCAAGGCCTCGTCGGCGAATTCGACTTCGATTCCATAGGCGCGAAAATCGCGCTTTTTGGATAGGATGACGTCGCTTTTGGGATTGCGTAGGATTTCGAGGAGATCTACCGCTTCAAGCCCGTGCAGCACGGCAATAATCGGTAGGCGACCGACAAATTCAGACTCGAATCCGTACTTGATCAAGTCCTCGGCCCGTACGTGAGGCATGAGTTCTTCTGTTGCGAGAAGGTCGGAGTTGGCTACTTCACCTGCATTGGGCCGGAAACCGATAGAGCCCTTGTTGAGTCTGCGGCCGATGATCTCGTTGAGACTGGAAAAGGCACCGCTGACGATAAAGAGGATATCGCGCGTGTTGATCTTTTGCCGTTCTAGCTTGCCTGTCTGTTGCATCTGAATGACGGATTCCATCTGCGAGGCGATATCGTGTGGAGCCTTGAGATCGACATCGGTTTCCTCCATCAATTTGAGTAGGTTGCGCTGGACGCCAGACCGCGAAACGTCGGGCCCATGTACTCCTTGGGAGGAAGCGATCTTGTCGATTTCGTCTATATAGATGATACCGTGAGACGCTTTTTCTATATCGCCGTTGGCATCGCGGACGAGTTCGCGGACTAAATCCTCTACATCCCCGCCGACATAGCCGGTTTCACTGAATTTGGTAGCATCGCCTTTGACAAAGGGAACGCCAATTTTGCGGGCGATGAGACGGATCAAATAGGTCTTGCCGACGCCGGTGGGGCCGATCATCAAGACATTGTTCTTGATATTGCCAATGACCCCGTCCTCTTCTTCACGAGGTAGATTCAGTCGGTTGAAATGGGTGCAGATCTTAGTGGCGAGAATAGCTTTGGCTTCTCGTTGTTTTATGACGTATTGATCGAGATAAGCCTCCAACTCTTCCGGCTTAAGGTCGAAGTGCAATTCTTCAGTTGACGCATCTGCGGCGTCTCCTCCCTGAGTCGAGGACGCTTCGGGCTGGGCGGTTGTTGAATCTTTGTCTTCGAGTTGCTGGGTGAGGAGTTCCCGAAGTTTCTCGGGATCAAGCCCCATCTTTTCGGCACGCGGTTTCATGTGTCTACCTAAGGTATTGGATAAATCAACGGATAGAGAAATATACTTGTCCGGTGGGACTCAGACAAGCCGGCTTGACACTCCGAACTAGGAGGTCTAAATTCCGCTCATCTATGATGAGTTTCCACATAGAACAGGTGGCCTGATGCAGCGCCGTATTATTTCGTCTCTTTATATTGCCCTGTGGATCCTAGTGGCTCCCAGTGAGCTAGAGGGCCAGCCGCGTACATGGATTTACTCCGCCGAAGCCGAAAAGATCTTCGCAAAAGGGCTTGAAGCTTACCGCGAGGGCCGTTTCGATATGTCGGTGGCCCGCTTGCAACGTCTTCTGGAGTTTCCTCAGAATCAGCGATCTAGTGCTGGCCAACTCTTGTTGGGAAAATCGTATTTTCGCCTGAGCCGCTTCGCCGAATCGCTCGATGCGGCACGGGGTTTGGAACGCAAATTTGCCGATAGTCGCTATTTGCCCGATGCGCGGCTTCTGGCTGGTGATTCTTATTTTAAACTTAAGCGCTATTACGAATCTGCGAGCCAGTATGGTCGTCTCTTGGCGACAGCGGCCCGTTTGGATATACAGGCTCAAGCCGCAGAACGCTTAGCGGCGATTACAAAGAACGGATACCTAAATACCCAGGGGCTTGAGAATTTAGCTCTGGCTATTGGGGCCAAACGCCTGCGTGAGGCCCTGTTCTTTGGCCAGGCCCGGTGGTATGGTCGGTTGGGTTGGAAAGTTGAGACGGACCGGGCGATGCAGACTTACCGCGATAGCATATCTGGCGGAATTTTTGCCCAATTGGCGGACCCGAACCGCGAGTCGTTTATCGGTGAATCAGCAGATCTGAGTGAGGGACCTGTAACTCGACCACGTGAAAACTCTGTCTATGAACCAGACCCGGTAGCAGAGCTGCGAACCGATTTGCCCCGACTGGGTTTACTCTTGCCGATGACCGGGCCCTATCGCCCAATTGGCGAGGAACTCCTTGCAGGGGTGCAGTTGGCGAATTGGGAAGCAGGTAGCATTTTCGAACTGATCGTCGCCGATACAGGGGTCGATTATGGGGATTTACCGATTGGACATCGTGGCGGCGATGTCAGTGAGAGCCCGAGCAGCGGTCTTTTACGAGTTGTGCATGGCACTAGGGAATTGATCGCGGAAGGGGTGGTGGCCATCGTCGGGCCGGTATTCAGCACTTCGAGTATCGCGGCGGCTGTTGTTGCCGAGCATGCTGGAGTACCTCTCCTAGTTCCCCTGTCCCAACAGAGCGGTTTAGATTCGCTTGGCCGCCATATATTTCAGTTGAGATCTATCCCCGAAACCCAGGGGCGGATTCTAGGTGAATATGCGACTCTGGCATTGGGTTTTGAACATATAGCGATGGTTTCGCCGCTCAGCGATTACGGTTGGGGGTTTGAGCGCGAATTCTCCCATGTGGTTGAATCCAATGGAGGGGAGATTGTTTATAGCGACTGGTACGTTCCGAATCAGACCAAGGATTTCAGACGCGTTTTTGAGGAGATTCGCGCGGTTGGTTTTGAACTGATGCCACCTCCTGAAGATTCACTTGGGGTCGCCGATATTCTGGGTTGGACGTCGCCAGACTCACTGCTGGTTGAAGAGGAACCCTCTTTCCTGACCGAATTGTTGCGTGGTTTGGAAGAAGAACCAACCCCTGAAATCGAGGAACCCGAGGAGGCCTCCCCTGATTCATCTGAGATTTTCATCGATACGATAGACGCGATCGTGGTTGTAGTCGAGAGCTTTGAAGATGCTAAGACTATTGCACCGCAAGTGCATTTCCATCGTCTGGAAACTCAGGTTCTAGGCAATGACATTTGGCATGATTCTGAAGCGATTCGGCAAATGCGTCCAGGGGAGCGCAAGGATCTTGATGGGGCCATTTTCGTTTCGGCGCGGTTGGAAGGAGCCGTGGTGGCACGAGAGTTCATAGATGCTTTCCGCAAGCGCTTCCACAATGAACCAGAGTATGCAGCTTCTGGCTATGATGGGGCTCGTTTACTCATCGAAGGATGGAAAGAGGGGTATCGTGAGCCGTCGGAGTTGACCGCTTGGTTGGCTGGAATTGGCTTCTATGAAGGGGCCTCGGGCATCATATCGCTCTCCTCGGGTGCTGGCCCCAAAGCCGAATTGAGCCTGTTTAAAATTGATCGGGGAAAGATCCGGTCTCTGGGTGATAGAGACCTTCCAGAAATGAAGCCGATTGAGGAAGATTTCTCTCTGCCCGGTTTGGATTTGCCCGAGGACGACCTGCCGCTAGATGAATTAGAGTAAATATCTGGTCAGAGGGCTAAGTATTGCGCTAAGATTGCCCCAATTTTATATTATGTGTTTTGTATTTCAACCGAGTCGCGAGTTATGCCCACATACGAATACGAATGCCAGAAGTGTGGCTACCGTTTTGAAGAATTTCAAAGTATCACAGCTGAGCCGCGCAAGACATGTCCCAAGGCGGAATGTCCTCGGGGGGGGGCCAGGGGCCGGGTCAAACGTCTCATTGGCACTGGCGGCGGCCTGCTCTTTAAAGGTTCGGGTTTTTATATCACCGATTACCGCAGTGAGGGATACCAAAAGGCAGCCAAGGCGGACAAGGACAGTGGTAGCAAAGACAGCGGCAGCAAAGACAGCGGTAGCAAAGACAGCGGTAGCAAAGACAGCGGTA
>CAZFMY010000004.1:74554-87077 GCA_964520345.1 uncultured Gemmatimonadaceae bacterium
AGCAAAGACAGCGGTAGCAAAGACAGCGGTAGCAAAGACAGCGGTAAATCGGACTCGGGAAGTGGCGCTACCAATTCGGGAAGCAAAAAATAGTGTCACTGAAACGGATTTAGGAACTTTTACGGCCCTTGCTCGTCTAAATGCGATGTTGTCAAAAATATCATTAATTTTTTTGCTCACTGGGTTTCTGTGCAGTGGTTGTGGTCAGCAGAGTTCTGAGCAACTCTTTGCCGCTGGTGAAATGGCGGCGGCTGATCCCGCTAAATTGGATCAGGCTATTGAGCATTTCACCACTTTTATAGAGCGCTTTGGCCGAGATCCTAAAGCCCCGGAAGCATTGAAGAAATTAGCGGGTATAGTTCAGCAACAGGGCCAGATGCAAAAGGCCGTAGATTATTACACGCGTATATTGGCAGAATATCCAGATAGCGATTTCGGCGATGAAGCCCAGTTTATGATTGCTTTCATATACGAAGAGTATATTGGCGATATTGCACAAGCTCGACTGGCGTACCAGCGCGTTATCGAAGAGTATCCCGATTCAGAACTTGCTGCCAGTGCTCGGCATCTGTTGCCTAATATTGGACGGAATCCCGAGGAATGGGTCCAATTTCAAGACAAAGTCGCTGCTCCTTGAAGATGATTCGATCTATAATGCTAGGCTCTATAATATAGAGTCTTAGCTTCCCAAAATTAAAGCGTTACTTAGAAGTTCGTTATTTTCCAACGGCCGAGAGATGAATTGTCGTGAATGGACTCGGCGAGTTTTTTTGTGGGTTACAAAATGACGCAAACAACAATAGATATCCACGCCATTAGTGAACGGGTCCAAGAAGAAAGCGTAGTGGTAAACCGCATCTTTCAGGAGATGGATCGGGTGATTGTCGGCCAGCGCTACATGGTGGAGCGACTCTTGATCGGTCTGGTCTGTAACGGGCATATCCTGCTCGAAGGAGTGCCGGGGTTGGCCAAGACCTTGACGGTGTCGACGTTGTCGCGCGTGGTTACGGCTAGCTTTAAACGGATCCAATTCACTCCGGATCTCTTGCCGGCAGATCTGACAGGCACTACCATCTACAATCAGCATCAGGGAGTTTTTATCCCCAAGAAGGGGCCTGTTTTTGCCAATTTGATTCTGGCCGACGAGATAAACCGAGCCCCGGCTAAAGTTCAGAGTGCGCTACTGGAGTGCATGCAGGAACGCCAGGTGACGATCGGCGATGAGACTTACCCTTTAGACGACCCTTTCCTAGTCATGGCCACCCAGAACCCGATTGAGCAGGAAGGAACCTACGCCCTGCCCGAAGCCCAGGTTGATCGCTTTATGCTGAAGGTAAAGGTGGGTTATCCTTCCCGCGAAGAGGAGCGGCTGATTCTGGACCGCATGGCCGTCGTTGTGGACGCCGAGGTGATGCCGATCGTGGACACGGACGAGATCCGGCGGTTGCGCGATGTAGTGGAGTTGGTCTATATCGATGACAAGATCAAGGATTATATCGTCGATATCGTCCAAGCTACTCGTTCTCCGGCCAGCTATGGCCTAGCCGATATCGAGCCCTTGATAGAGAATGGAGCTTCGCCGCGGGCTACGATCTTCTTGGTTCGGGCGGCACGTGCTCATGCTTTTATCCAGTGTCGAGGTTATGTGACTCCCGAAGACGTCAAGGCAGTGGGTGCCGATGTTCTCAGGCACCGGATCATCGCGTCTTATGAAGCAGAAGCCGAAGAAATCGATAGCGAGCAGATCGTTCAGCAACTTTTCGATCATATAGAAGTGCCCTGAGAGCAAATATAAAAGTGATTCCTAAAGAGATTCTCGATAAAGTACGGCTGATCGAAATCCAGACTCGTAGTATGGTGAACAATCTCTTTGCGGGCGAGTATCACTCTGTTTTTAAGGGGCGGGGCATGGAATTTGCCGAGGCACGTGAGTACCAACAGGGTGATGACGTACGGCATATCGATTGGAACGTGACAGCCAGAGTAGGCGATCCATTTATCAAGCTTTTTGATGAAGAACGTGAGCTTACGGTGATGTTGGTCGTTGACGCCAGTGCCTCGGGGGCTTTTGGATCGATGAAGCAGATGAAGGGGGAAATCGGGGTTGAGGTTTCGGCACTTTTGGCTTTTAGTGCTATAGAGAATAACGATAGGGTGGGACTCTTGATCTTCACCGATGATGTCGAGGTTTTCGTGCCACCGAAGAAGGGCCGTAAGCACGTTCTTCGCGTCATTCGCGAATTGCTCTATTTTCAGCCACAGGGGCGGAAAACTTCGATTGGTGGGGCATTGGAATATCTCGGTCGGGTGTTGCACCGCAGGAGTGTGGTCTTTGTCGTTTCCGACTTTATTGATCGAGGTTATGAGACGGTATTACGTCATCTGGGTCGGCGTCATGATCTGATTGCGGTTTCAGTCAGCGATCCACGAGAGTGGAAGCTGCCCGATGTCGGTTTTATCAATCTTGAGGACGCAGAGACCGGTGAACAGATACTGGTTGACAGTGGACACCAGGCTCTTAGGGAATTTTTTGCTAGCGAGCAGCGGGCGGCGGCCGAGCAGCGCAGCGCTCTCTTTCGCAAGATCGGTATCGATGAAATAGCAATTGATGTATCGCGACCATATGTTGATCCACTCATCCACTTTTTCCGTGCGCGGATGCAGCGACACTGAAGCCGTGGCGAAATACTGCGCAATTTGAAGGAGGGATTTCGGTGATTGAAGTAAGAGAATTGTCCAAGCATTACGGCGATGTCGTCGCGGTGGAAAATATATCCTTTCGCGCCGAGCAGGGGGTTATCCTCGGTTTTCTCGGGCCAAATGGTGCGGGCAAAACCACGACTATGAGGATGCTCACCTGTTATCTGCCCCCATCGCAAGGTGAGGCCAAAGTCGCCGGTTTTGACGTGTCCGAAGAGTCCAGGGAAGTCCGCAAGAGAATCGGCTACTTGCCAGAACAGCCACCTGTTTACCACGATATGACGGTAAAAGCCTATCTGCGCTTCGTGGCTAAAATAAAGGGAGTAAGTAGCTCTGCACTTAACGGTCGGCTTGACGAGACGATGGAGAAGACGGGGATCGCCCACCATCAGAATACGGTGATAGGGCATCTATCGAAAGGGTATCGACAGCGCGTCGGTTTGGCACAGGCGCTGATTCACGAACCTGAGGTGCTGATCCTCGATGAGCCGACGGTTGGCCTCGATCCCAGACAGATTATCGAGATCCGCGAGATGATTAAGGGGCTTGGAGGTGATCATACGGTTATCCTCAGCACCCATATCTTGTCCGAAGTCAGCATGACCTGTGGCCAACTGGTTATCATCAATAATGGTCGGATCGCTGGTGAGGGGACGCCTGAAAGTTTAATGGCCCAACTCAAAGAGGGCGAAGTTCTGCGAGCCCATATCGATGGACCGGATCAAGAGGTTCAGAATATGCTACGCCAACTCGAAGGCGTACTCGATGTGGCGCAGGAGCCCGGAAGCGATGAGGGGATCTATCTGGTGACTAGCTCTCCGGGTCAGGATGTGCGTGATATGTTGACCCGGCAGGTGGTCGATAGCGGATTCAGCCTACGAGAGTTGCGGCCACTGGATATAACCCTTGAAGATATATTCCTGAGTTTGACTAGTGAGGAGGTGGCAGTCTAATATGCGTAATTTTGCGGCGATTTATTTAAAGGAAATGCGATCTTATTTCGTCTCGCCGGTCGCTTATGTTATTGCCGGCGTCTTCCTTTTTCTCTCGGGCTATCTCTTTCGCAATATCCTGATGCAATTCAATCTCTGGTGTTTGCAGTTTAGCCAGCAAGCACAGCAAATGGGGGGTATGGGAGGGATGCCGGCGCTCAATCTCAATGAGATGGTCGTTACCCAATTTTTCGCGGTTATGGACTTTATCTGGTTGCTGGTCATTCCAATGCTGACAATGCGGCTTTTTGCCGAGGAGAAGAAATCGGGCACGATCGAACTACTGATGACCTCGCCGATTCACACCGTCGAGGTGATGCTGGGTAAGTTCTTCGCTTGTTTTTCGCTCTATAGCATCATCGTCAGTCTGACTCTGGTTTATTTTCTGATACTAGAAGCCTACGGATCGCCAGATTGGGGTCCGATCTTTTCCGGCTATCTGGGCTATTTGTTTCTCGGTGCTACTTTTATCTCAGTGGGAATCCTGGCTTCGGCATTGACCGAGAACCAAATTGTCGCGGTGTTGCTGACTTTCGGTATGTTGCTGCTCTTCTGGCTCATCGACTGGTCGGCTAGCTTTGCTGGTCCAACCGCTGCCAAAATTTTGCAGTATCTCTCCTTTATCGAGCATCTCGAGGATTTCCAGCGCGGAGTAATCGATACTAAGGATGTGATCTTCTACTTGAGTTTCACCTGCTTCTGCCTTTTTCTGACCACGCGAGCGGTCGAATCGCGGAGATGGAGGCGCTGAGGATGAAGGCATATACCACACCGCTGGGGCTCATAGGTGCAGTACTGATCGCAGCAGGCGGTCTGGCCTACCTCCTCAATCAGGAAAGCGGTTCGGCGGGGCTTGTCAACCTGGGAATCGGGGTCGTGTTAGTGGTGGTGGCAGGTGTCCTCAACCCGGATCTGTTTCGTCAGTACAGCCGTTGGCTCAATGCCTTCTGGGGCGGAATAATGATCTTCTGTATTGTGGTGATGGTCAATTTTCTCGGCAATCGCTATCCAGAACGCTTCGACCTGACCGAGGGAAAACTGCACAGTCTGGCTGACTTAACAGTGCAGACGCTAAAGAGTTTGGATCAGGATGTCCACGCTCTGGCTTTTATGGAAGGGGGCGAGCATCCAGATCTCGAACTGCTCCTGGCTGAACTCGATTCCTACAGCACCCGTTTCACTTACGAGTTCGTCGATCCCGACCGCGACCCTGGGCGCACTCAGGATTACGGTATCCGCCGTTATGATACGCTGGTATTGGAGAGTGGCGAAAAAGAGCAGAAACTCACCGAACTCAAAGAGCGCGAGGTGGTCAATGCGCTGCTAAAATTGACGCGGGATCGGCAGGACAAGGTTTACCGGACCGTTGGACACGGCGAACGGGGGGCCGGAAACGATCCCCAGGATCTGGGCCTTTTGGAAACTCGACTGGCCGAGATCGATTACTCGATAGAAGATTCACTCTTTCTCGCCCGTACGGGCGCCGTGCCCGAGGATTGTGCGGTGCTGATCATTGCTGGTCCGCGGACTCCTTTTTTCTCAGTAGAAGTCGAAGCGATTCGAGCCTACTTGGATTCGGGAGGAGCGGTGTTGGTTCTAGCCGATCCGCTCTATGAAAGTGGATTGGAGGGATTACTGGGAGAGTGGGGGATCTCGCTAGGTGATGATTTTGTAATCGACACTAGTGGTATCGGTTCACTCTTCGGTCTGGATTTTACCACACCGGTATCCGTCTCTTATGGAGACCATCCTATTACCGGAAAACATCGTGGCATGATGACCTTTTTTCAGTTGGGCCGCTCGGTTCGCTTTGATGAAGGGTCTGGCCGGGAGGGGACTGGGTTGGTGTTGACTTCCGAATCGGGCTGGGCCGAGACCGATTTGAGTGTGCTCGAAAGTCAGGGCGACCACACCGTTAAACTAGATGAAGGTATCGATTTACCCGGACCAGTAACCCTGGCAGTGGCTGTGCACGATGCCGTAACTGGGAGTCGGTTGGTGGTCTTCGGCGACTCGGATTTCGCGACCAACCAGTATTTTCAGACCCAGGGTAATGGCGATTTAGCGCTCAATACCGTGAGTTGGCTGGCTGAGGACGAAGGATTAATTTCGATTCGTCCCCGCGAGTCAGGCTACAACCCGATTGCCCTGACAGAAGGCGATAGCGAGTGGATCTTCTGGATAAGTGTTGTGCTCTACCCGGCGTTGATCGCACTGGTGGGGCTTTTGGTCGTCTCCAGTATAGGCCGCTGGAATTTGACTGATTTGGCTGGAGCCGGGTTGGGTATCGTGATTTCTCTGGGGATTGCCGTATTGGGCAATTTCATTGGCGATCGCTACCATCTGCGCCAGGACCTGACGGCGGACAAACTCTTCACCCTCTCGGACGATACCCAGAGGCTTATTGAGCCTCTTCAAGAGGGTGGGCAGTACGTCAAGGTCAAAGCATTTATGAGCGAGATGGAGGGGGTGCGTTTCCAGGATCTCATGCAAGAGTATGCCTATATATCCGATAATTTTGAATACGAACTGGTCGACCCACAAAAGAATAGATTGGAGGTCGAGCAGTATAATATCCGCGAGCGGGGGACTTCGATCGTCGAAGTCAGGGCCGAGGGAGAGGTGCGTAGCCAGCGGATTACCGATCAGAGTGAAGAGTCCCTGAGCAATGCTATTTTAAAAGCGATCAAAGCCAGAGATCAAAAGGCCTATTTTACCAGTGGTCATGGTGAAGCTGAACTCGACCAGGTAGATGGACAGGGCTATTCAATCTTAAAAGGTCGACTCAAGGAGTTGAATTTCGCCGTTGGAAATAGACTCTCGCTCCAGGATAATATTCCCGCTGATGCTACGCTGGTCGTTGTTCTTGGTCCTCAGGAGCGGTTTGATGCTGAAGAAACCGAAGTACTGCGTCAATATCTCGCTCGCGGAGGGAGCGTGTTGATGCTGCTGGATCCCGGTCAGGCGACGGGACTTGAAGCGCTCCTAAACGAGTACTCGGTCGAATTGGGACAGGACTTCGTGGTTGATTTAAGCGGTTTAGGTCAACTTTTCGGTGCTGATGTATCGGTTCCTGTCGTATTGAATTACGGCGATCATCCGATTGCGGAGCGGCTTGCTACCGGAACCATGAGTTTCTTTCCCCTGGCCAGATCTGTTGAGCCAACCGAACATCGGCTCAAGAGTCCGGAGATTACGACGCTGATTCATACCCACCAGAGCAGTTGGGGAGAAGTCGATTTAGGACCGATAAAAGGTGAGGGTGGAGAGGTTGGATTCGATCCGGATCTAGATACCCGAGGACCGATTTCTCTTGGAATAGCAGTCTCCGCTGCCGCCGATACCAGCCTGGTGAGAGAAGGCAAATCCCGGTTGGTGGTTTTCGGCGATTCAGATTTCGCATCCAATGAGTACTTCGCTCAGCAGGCCAATGGCGCACTCTTTGTGTCGAGTGTCAACTGGCTGACCGAGGATGAGGACCGCCTTGAAATCGCCAATAAAGAGCCCGCTTTCAACCCGATCAATCTGATCGGTAACCAGGGCGAGGTTATTCTCTGGGTTTCGGTCTTTATTCTACCCTTTGCGGTGGCGCTATCGGGAATGGTGATGGTGCTCAAACGAGGTTACCAGACTCATGCCGACGGAATAATTTCCTGGCTGGTTTATACCTTCATGGCCAACGCCACCTTCTTTTATATAAGCGGTATTATAGATACCAGCGAGGGGGCGGTTTTTGCGGGTGAGACCAAACTGGTTATCGCGTTGGTCTCGGCGGTGATCGGCTATGGTTTTTATCGTCATGCGGCCTGGGCTTGGTTGCCGGGGCTGATTTTCTCAGCGCTCTGTGCTGGAATGGTCGGATTGACGATTTTTTTCGGCGTGGGTATCGGCTTCTCGCTGATTCCACACGGAACGATCCAGTTAATCTACGCAGCGATATTCGTGGTCAATGTGGCGATATTGGTGTGGATAAAAAGAGTTTTCGAAGAGGTGAACTAGGATGACATTGAAGACCAACACCATTATAGGTCTGATCTTTCTAGGACTTCTGGCCTTTGTCTATTTTTACGAGATCAAAGGAGGCGAGGAACGTCGCAAAGAAGCAGAAAAATCCAAGCGATTAGTCGATTTCAAGGACGGCGAGGTCTTGCGTATCGAACTCGTACGCGGCGATTCGGCCCTGGTCTTGACCAGAGGAGTTGAGGGTTGGAAACTGAACTCGCCTGTTGTGGATGGGGCCGACCAGGACGCAGTGGAGCGTTACTTGCGGAATCTGCAAGAGTCCGAGCGCGAAAAGACCATAGTCGACAGCGCAGCGGTGACGGATTCGGAAGTGGTTAAATACGGGCTCGACACACCGCGATTATCCGTGGTACTGCATACCGAAGATGGTGTTGAGAAAAAGGTGGATTTCGGTATCGATAGTCCGACCGATCGCTTTACATACGCCCGGATCGATGGGGGCAATCCGGAGATTTTCGTATTGCGAGCCTGGCGTTTCGACAACCTAGATAAGAGTGTTTTTGATTTGCGCGATCGGCGGGTATTAGCTTTCGCCAAGGACGAGGTGGTAGAGGTGCGGCGTTCCGGAGTGGGTGGAGAAGCGGTTCTTGCTCGCGATGAGGGTAAATGGCAGTTGCGCAAACCAGTGGCGGCACTGGCGGACGAGGATGCGATTAATGGTTTGCTCGACAAATTGGATAATGCCGAAATTGAGGCCTTTGCCGATGAGGATCCCGATTCCGAGGCCCTGGCGGTTCATGGGCTTGATGGATCAGAGCAGATCCGTATCGAGTTGCTGGTTGGTCAGGACCGGGCTGAGAAAACGCTGGCCATCGGTGCGGAGGACGCCGAGGGTAGATTCTATGCTCGGGATGCCAGTCGTCATCAGATATTTCTCGTAGATTCGACGTTGGTAGAGCACTTGGGCAAAGGTGTAGATCAACTGCGGGATAAAGAACCGTTGCGCTTTGAGCGCGACCTGGTAGAGCGAATTGTCCTGGCTCGGGATGGGGAACAGACCTTTGTGGCCGAGAAGGATACCTCGGGAGTTTGGCAACTGGCCGAACCGGAGGGACGCGATGCCAAATCGTGGAAGCTCAATAGCTTTCTGACCGACCTGGCTCAACTGAAAGCCACAGGCTTCGCCGACCAGATGGCTGAGGTGGCAGAGAGTGTGCTCGATGTCGAGCTCATGAGTGGGGACCAGACGCTGATCTCTGCTCGCTTCAACCAGGTTGGGGAAGGCCACTATCTAAAGGTTCAGGGCGCGGCCTCTATTTATGTGGTCGATGCCGAAGACTTTGCCGAACTTGACCTGATCCTTGACGATGTAGTACAGGCGCCCAAGGAACCGGCTCAGGCCGCCTCTGGCGGCACCGACGGCGGATAATGCGCGCGGGGGGACTCCTCGCATCTCTGCTCCTTTTGGCTCAGGGGATTCATGCTCAGGGCCCCAGGGCGGAGGCGCGTCTGGACACCACTATTCTTCGAGTCGGGGATCCCGTTCTCCTGACACTGACGCTTCAGTACGATGAAGCCCTGACTCCCGACCTGCCCGATCTCTCCCAACTATTGCAACGTTTATCTCCCCGTTGTAGAGGATGGGAGCAACGCGAGTCCACAGCGGACCAGTTGGTCTTGCAGGAATGCCAGTTGCGCCTCTACGAATTAGGGTCGCATCAGGTGCCAGCAGTCCAAGTTGCCTTTATAGATGCTAAAGGCGATACACTTTTGCGTTCGACTCAGGTTCTGGAACTAGAAGTCGTAAGTGCCCGTCGCGAAGGGGAGGATCAACCGCGCGATATCAAACCGCCTCTAGTTATAGCGGGAGTCGTACCATTGTGGTGGTTGGCGGTGGCCTTAGTGCTGGCTCTGCTGGTAATTTTGTGCTACTGGCTTTGGCGTCGTCGAAGCCTATCGACAGCCCCCTCGCAGCCCCCTCCAGCACCGATCGACTTTGCTGCAGAATTTACCCGGATCGCAGGCCTGGGTCTTTTGGAACGCGGCGATTCTAAAATGTATTACTCGCTTCTATCGGAAAATTTACGCCGCTTTCTCGAAGAGACTCTTGGGGTTGAGGCTATGGAGCAGACCACGTCTGAACTGGCGGAAGCACTGAACCAGGCAGAGATCGATGCTCAATTGACGCGACAGATCGTCGAGTATATGGCTACCGCCGATCTGGTGAAATTTGCTCGTTTTCATCCCGATTTGGATGCGGCCAGGTATGCGCCCAAAGCCGGGCTGGTCCTTTTGCGAGAGGTGGAAAAAGTGATCGCAACTCGGGAAGAGAAAGCCGAAGCTCATGACGAACATCCGGTTTGAAAATCCCGAATGGCTGCTGTTACTGCTACTTTTACCTCTCTTGATCTATTTCTATATACGGACATATCGAGGGCGCCAGGGCAGTGTGCAGTTCTCGGATACCGGGACGTTGCGTCGGGTTAAATCTTCGCTTTGGACCAAACTCAGGCACAGTCTCATCGTCTTGAAGGTCCTCGGTTTGGGTTGTCTGGTTACGGCGATGGCCCGGCCCCAGGCTGGTCGTGAGATACGGGAACTTTCTGCTGAAGGTATTGACATCATGTTGACCTTGGATGTGTCATCGAGTATGGAAATCGATGACCTTGATCAGGGGAATAAGAGTCGTCTAAGCATTGCTAAGGAAGTCGTGGCCGATTTTATTGGCGGCCGATATAGCGATCGTATCGGCATGGTCGTATTCGCTGGGGAAAGCTTTACCCAGTGTCCTTTGACCCTGGATTACGATGTACTGCTGGAATTTTTGCAGGGCGTTGAAATTGCCGATGAAAGTTGGGATGGCACAGCGGTTGGGATGGCTTTGATAAATGCCTGTAATCGATTGCGCGATTCCACCGCCAAGAGCCAGGTGGTTATTCTGCTCACGGATGGTGTCAACAACGCTGGGGAGATCGAGCCTTTGACAGCGGCTGATATAGCTGCGGCGGTGGGTATTCGCGTATACACGATTGGCGTCGGTAGCGATGGTACGATTCGCCGGCCGGTGCGCGGGATTTTTGGCACCCGCTACCAGGCTGTGCAGGTGGAGATCGACGAAGAGACACTGCGCGAAGTTGCAGACCGCACCGGTGGTAAGTACTATCGGGCGACTAGCGAGGAGAAACTCGAGGCAATCTACAACGAGATCGGCGAACTTGAGGCCACTGAAATTAAATCTGAAGTGCACGTGGATTATGCCGAGCGGTTCTCTTATTTTCTCTGGTCGGGTTTGATTCTGCTGTTGGGGGAAATGCTACTGGCCAATACCCGTTTTCGCCGTTTGCCCTGAGGTCCCGATGCGTTTTGCTGCTCTCTACAATTTCTGGTTGCTGCTGCTATTGCCGCTCTTGGGAGCCTTTTTTACCTGGGCAGTTCTGGCCCGACGTAGGGCACTATTGCGCTTCGCGCGTTGGCCGCTCGCAGAGAAGCTGACCCGCGATTTGAGCCGGGGACGTCAATTCTGGAAATACGCATTTCTGGGGCTGGGAACTTTCTGTTTGATTTTGGCGCTTACCGGACCTCAATTTGGTACGAAGCTCGAAATGGCACGGCGAAAAGGAGTTGATGTGATACTGGTCTTGGATGTATCGCGCAGCATGCAGGCCGAAGATGTCAAACCCAGCCGTCTCGAACGGGCCAAATATCAGATCCGTCATCTTTTGGATTTGCTCAAGGGCGATAGAGTCGGGTTGGTGGTCTTTGCTGGTAAGGCTTTTGTCCAATGTCCTCTGACCACGGACTACGGGGCGGTAGAGCTATTCCTAGATATTCTAGATGCGGGATCTGTACCTGTTCAAGGGACGGCGATAGGCGATGCAGTACGGCTGGCGACGCGTTCCTTCGGCGAGGAGGATTCGAAGCACAAAGCTTTGGTGCTCTTTACCGATGGCGAGGATCATATGGGGAAGCCTCTCGAAGCGGCACAGGCGGCGGCGAAAAAAGGGGTGCGGATCTTCGCTATTGGGCTGGGGACTTCCAGTGGGGAACTCATTCCAGATGTCCAAGAGGGTAAAAGCTCGAGCTACCACAAAGATGAGCGTGGCAATTACGTCAAAACCCGGTTAGACGAAGAGATGTTGCAAGCGATGGCTCGGGAGACCGAAGGAGATTATTTTCGCAGTACCCTGGGAGGATCGGAGCTCGAGGCGATCTACGACCAGATCGCGCAGATAGAGCGGAAGGAAATCGGATCTACCCGCCATACCCGTTATGAGGAGCGGTTTCAATGGCCACTTTTCTTCGCATGTTTCTTTTTCTTTGTAGAAGGCTTTCTAAGCGATGCGCGCGTACGGGACCGCGAGTGGAAAGGACGATTCGCGTAATGAGTATTGGTGTTACTCGGGTTCTATTGGGTTTCGGATCCTGGTTGATATTCTGCGGGGAAACGGCCGGGGATCCTGTGGCGCAAAAAAGTGCTGAGGCACTTGAATACTACGAGAGTGGGGATTACGACAAAGCGCTCAATGTATATCGCGATGCGCTTGTAGACCAACCCGATACGCCCGAACTGCATTTCAATGTCGCTAATGCACTTTTCAAAAATGGGGACTACGAGAAGGCACTGCAGGAATTTGATCAAGTTCTCAAAACGCCGGATGAAAAAATTCGCGCTCAAGCCCTCTACAACAAAGGTAATACCTTCTTTCAGCAGCAAGGTTTTGAACAAGCCATAGAAGCCTATAAACAGGCTCTGGAGTTGGATGCAGAAGACGAGGATGCCAAGGTCAACCTCGAACTTGCCTTAGAAAAATTACAGGATCAGCAGGATCAGCAGGATCAGCAGGATCAGCAGGATCAGCAGGATCAGC
>CAZFMY010000004.1:87177-132951 GCA_964520345.1 uncultured Gemmatimonadaceae bacterium
CAGGATCAGCAGGATCAGCAGGATCAGCAGGATCAGCAGGATCAGCAGGATCAGCCGATCAGTCCCGAGGAAGCCCAGCAATTGCTAGACGCTCTCAAAGATCGCGAGCAGGAGGCTCAGAAGCGTCGTTACCGTGCGACGGGCAATGCACAGGAAAAAGATTGGTGATATGAAGCTGATTCTTTCACTGGTGATTGGGGCTTTAGCTGTCCATGGTGCGATGGCGGCTCCGAATATACAATTCGAGGCCTCGGTCGATCGGACGCGAGTCGGTCAGACTGATCCGATCCGCTTTACGCTTAGTATTGTATCGAACGAGAATATCGGACATTTGCCAGCGCCTGAGATCTCGCTGAAAGATTTCTATGTCGAGGGTCCGTCGGTAAGTACTCGAGTAGATATGATTAATTTCAACACCAGTTTTACTCGCGAATTGGTCTATGTTCTCTATGCAAAGCGAACGGGAAAAATTAAGATCGGACCAGCTCGCTTGGAACTAGGTGGCGAGAATTATCAGACAAAGGCTATTGAGATTGAAGTCGTCAAAAGTTCAAATCGTCGTAGCTCTAAGGGTAATGCCCGTACCGATAAAGTAGATGAACCTAGCCTCGAAGATGCCCTTTTTGTTTCAGCACAAGTCGATTATAAGCGCGCCTATGTCGGTCAGCAGATCACCGTCGAATACGATCTTTTTTATCGTTTCCGGCTGCACAATGTGGGTTTTAAGGAGATACCGACTTTTGCCGGGTTCTGGGTAAAGGATCTTTTCGTTGCCCAGCAACTCAACTCGCATCGCGAAGTGGTAGAGGGAGTGACCTTCAACGTTGCACCGCTTCGACGGGTCGCTCTCTATCCCACGAGCGCGGGCACCTACGATATAGGGGTCTTGGCCATTTCCTGCGATATCCCTAAACAGCGCGGTCGACGCGGTAGCTTGGTCGACGAGTTTTTCTCTGGTGATCCGTTTTTTTCCCGTTCTCAATCCGTGATTGTACGCAGCGAAGAACTCGAAGTCGAGGTTCTGCCTTTGCCCGAAAAAGATCGTCCACAAGAATTCACCGGTGCGGTTGGACGTTTCCAATTGAGGGCCGAGGCCCAGCCGACCCATGTTCCTGCTGGGGATCCGGTAACGCTGCAGGTGATCGTTGAAGGTCAGGGTAATTTGGCGGCAGTGCAGGCTCCGAAGATTCAGGTTGGGGCTGGAGTGAAGCTCTATGATCCAACCCTCGAAGAAGAAGAAAAAATAGTCGACGGCCTCTACGGCGGGCGCCGCCTCTTCGAATATATACTTATTCCAGAAGAGGGCGGCATGATGGAGATCACACCAGTGCGCTTTGTCTACTTCGACCCATACGAAAGTCGATACCAGACTCTGGAATCCGAACCGATTATTATTCGCAGCGAAGGGACGGTGGGCGAGGTGGTGGTTGAAGGATATGGATTGAGCCGTAAAGATATTGAAGCCGTTGGTCAGGATATTCGCTATATCAAGCCCGATGTTGAGGAACTGGGCATGGGCGTGTTGGTTCACCGTAGCTTTTTGTTTTGGATGCTGCAGGGGACTATGCCGGTTGTCTTTTTTGCCCTGCTTATTTTGCAGCGTCATCAGCGGCGTTTGAAAGGCGATATTGCCTATGCTCGCCAGCGTCGGGCCAAAGGAGAAGCTGCGAAACGATTGGCGCATGCCGATGAGTTGCTGGCGGCAGGTGAGGTAGTAGCATTTCACGCCGAAGTCCAGTCTGCCGTACTCGAATTTCTCTCCGATCGTCTCAACCTTGCCGCTGCGGGGCTGACCCGCGAGACCAGTGCTGAGATCCTGGAAGGTCGCGGGGTCGATGCAGAGACGGTTGAATCGTTACGGGACCTACTGACGCGCTGCGACTTTGCTCGTTTTGCTCCGACTGAGAGTTCTCCGGCCGATATGGCAGAAGCAAGGCGCTTGGCTGGAGAATTGGTCGAGGGGCTGGAATCGTGGATTTAATGCGTGCTCTAACATTTTGTCTCTTGCTCAGTGCCCAGATCCTCGGTGCCCAGTCGGTAGCTACTGGACAATATAATGGGGGTAATGCATTTTACCGAGAAGGAGATTTTGAAGCGGCCCGCCGCAGCTATCTCGAGGCGGTAGCTACGGGGATTGAGGATGCTCGGCTTTACTATAATTTAGGCAATGCCTGCTTTAAATTGAGTCGCTTGGGCGAAGCTGTACTCTGGTATGAAAGGGCTCGCCGGTTGGCGCCCCATGATGAAGATGTCGAAGCCAATTTGCATTTCGCCAATTTGGTGAAGAAGGATCGCGAAATCCAGGGTGAAGAGGGCTCGCTGGTCGAGTTTGTCGTTGCAGTGTACTTCTGGCCTAGTTACGATCGCCTCTCTTTGTTCTTTGCCTGCGGATTTTTTGCGGTGTTCGTTCTGGCTTTGATGCGCTTGCTTTCGCGATCTAAGTTTGGCACGGGGTGGTTGGTGGCGATTCTGCTCTGCAGTGGGCTGAGCCTGAGCGCGGCGGTCTGGTTTGGAACACGGCTTTATGCTCGGTCCGGGACGGATGAGGCTATTGTCATGGTGGATGAAGTTTTTGCGCGTTATGGACCTGATGAAGGACAAACCGAAGTATTTGTTGTACATGAGGGGACCAAAGTGCGTCTGGAGCGACAAGAGGAAGCCTGGGTATTGGTGTGGCTGGCCAACGGTCTGGGTGGATGGGTCCTGGCCGAATCCATAGAGCGGATTTGAGCCTGGGGGACTACTTTATATTGCCGGATAATAAAACCCAGTGAAGGAGGTACGATGACTAAGCTCAAAGTTGGAATTGTTGGCGTTGGTGGCATCGCTCGCACTCATATTCCAGGATGGCAGGCTTCTCCAGATGCCGAACTTGTTGCAGGCTCAGATCTTGGGGAAGAAGTACTCCAACGTTTTGGAGAGGAAAACGGGGTTGCAAAGTTGGATACGGACCCCGAAGTACTCTTCAACGACTCAGATATTGATATCATAGATATTTGCACCCCGAACATGTATCATGCACCGCTGGCGATTGCTGCCCTTGAAGCGGGAAAACACGTGATATGCGAGAAGCCATTGGCTCCAACGCCTGCCGATATTGAGCGAATGATCGAGGCGCGAGATAAATCGGGAAAGACCCTGATGACCGCGCAGCATTTTCGCTTCCAGGGGGTTTCCAAAGCGATGAAAGCCGAATTGGAAACCGGAGTTCTAGGCGATATTTACCACGCTCGGAGTTGGATGCTTCGTCGTGCTGGCGCTCCGACGGGGGATGGTTTTATCCTCAAGGAACACAGCGGTGGTGGGCCCTGTATCGATATCGGAGTTCATATCCTCGACCTGACACTTTGGTTTATGGGCAATCCTGAGCCGGTGGCGGTTAGTGGTTCGGCTCGCGCCGAGCTAGCGCATCAAAAAGGAGCTTTCAGCCAGATGGGCGGCCAATCGATTCCCGCTCACTTTGATGTCGAGGATTTCGCGACTGCCTATGTGCGTTTTGACAATGGGGCGACCCTGATCATTGAGGTTAGTTGGTTATTGCACCACGATGTTCAGGGCGAGGATATGCAGATGTGGCTATATGGCACGGGGGGAGGAGCGCATTGGCCCAAGTGTGAGGTATATGAGAGTAATTACCAGACTCGCCAACATTACAACCGGGAACTCAAGCTGCTACCTGATGGCCTCGAGGCCCATGCTCAGGAATGCGTGGAGTTTGCTGCTGCAGTGGCCAATGGTCTTCCTTCACCGGTGCCGGCCGAAGAGTCATTGCAAGTGCTGAAGATCCTCGATGGGATCTATAGGAGTCAGGAACGGGGCGGGGAAGTGACGCTGGCCTGAATAGGGTTACCCGTAAAGGGTCCGCAGGCTAGGGGATCCAAGATCGGACAGTCGCTGAGAGCTAAGCGCTTTTAGGGTTGCTCTTTGCTGCGATCCTAGTTGAGGATCAGTCGTCTTCCGGACCGCCCACCGGCAGGTTTATATGGAAGGTGGTCCCGATATCTTGCTCGCTATCTAGGGAGATTTCTCCATTGTGTTCTTCGATGATGCCCCGGCAGATCGGGAGCCCTAGACCAGTGCCGGATTCGCCTTTGGTTGTGAAAAAGGGTTCAAAAACCTGGCCGAGTTCGTCGGCGGGGATTCCCCGTCCGGTATCGGCGATGTCGATCTCTACCATTTCCCCCTTATGAGGGTCCGATGTCAATCGGGTTCTTACCGTCAGGGTCCCGCCGTCTTGCATTGCGTCTATGGCATTGCCCACTAGGTTGAGAAAAACCTGGCCTAGCTGGTCTTTGTCGGCCCATATATTGGTTTTGGACGCCAATTCCCTGTTGATCTCGATAGCCTTATTGCGGAATTGATGAGAGACCAGGGCCAAGGTATAATCGAGCAGGTCATTGAGATCGGCCGAGGATTTCATGGGGGGCTTCTGCTTGGAAAAGTCGCGCAAGTTGTCCAGGATTTGCACGGCTCGGTACAACTCTGATGAGGCCATTTCCAGCCCCTGTTGGTATTTGGGGGGTAGGTCATCGGCCTTCAAGCTGAGTTCGATCCAGCCTACCGCAACGGTCAGCGGATTGCGCACCTCGTGGACGATACCGGCAGCAAGACGGCCTACCGCGGAAAGTTTTTCGCCGTGGAGCAATTGATTGGTTCGCTCTTCGACTCGTTGCTCGAGTGTTTCATTTAGCTCTTGCAGTAATTGGTTTCGCTCGGCCAACTCGTCGGTCAGTCTCCGATTTTCCTGGATCAGGGCGAAGCGTTCAAGGCCTTGATTGACGGCAAGATGCAATGCCTGGCTCTGCCATGGTTTTTGCAGAAATCGGTGAATTTCACCCTCGTTGACCGCAGCAATAGTTGCGTCGATATCTGAGTAACCAGTTAGCAGAATTCGGAAGGTTTCAGGCTGTAATTCCAGCACTCCGTGCAGAAACTGGGCGCCATCCATTTCCGGCATACGCATATCCGAGATCACCACGGCTACTTCTCGACTGGCCAGTACTTCTAGCCCTTCCTTTCCGCTTGTAGCGGTGAGAACTTCGTCGGCGACCTTGCGAAGCTCGCGTCTCAGGGCATTGAGGACATCGATTTCATCATCGACACAAAGTATGATTTTCTCATTCATTTTGGCTATTCTTTCGCTCTATGTGAAAATGGTATCCCCGTGGTTTGTCACGCTCTGTATTTAGCGTTTCTGGCCGTTGGGGTCGATAAAGGTTCGCGCCTTTATTGTGCTCATTGCGTTTGGTTTTCCCCTTTTTGAAGACCCTTTTGGCCTTCGTTGCTGTTGTTTGCCATTGGCAGTACTATTCCGTTTCACTTAGCACTTGATCGAGTTGTTGTTGCCAGATACGCAGGAGTTTATCGCGTTGGCCCAGCTTTGTTCGCAGCTGGGCATTTTCTGCTTCGAGAGCTTGTATTTTCCGGGTCGTAGTCGAATCGAGACCTCCGCTTTGCAGGCGCTTAATTTCTATTTCTAGTGCTTGGTTCTTGCGTTTTAAGTCTTCAGCTAGCATACCGCTGTGCCGGGACAGGTCGTGGAAGACCAGGGCTTGGAGAACGGTGTGTTTCAGGTCGATTTCGCTCCAGGGTTTGCTGAGGTAGCGAAAGATCTGCCCTTCGTTGATGCTCTGTACTGCGTCTTCTATATCGCTATAACCGGTCAGAAGGATGCGGACGGCATGGGGAGCTGTGATTTTACTTTGGGCTAGGAACTGAGATCCGGACATGCCGGGCATGCGTTGATCGGAGATGATGACCGAGACTTCGTGATCCTGGAGTAATTTTAATCCTTCGGGCCCATTATTGGCCAGCAGGATATAATAGTTGTCGTTGCGGAAGGTACGGCGCAGCGAATTGAGGATACTCTGTTCGTCATCGACAAAAAGCAGGGTGTATTGGTAGTTGTTCATTTAGGCCTATAGGGCTAGTTGGCTATGGGGCGAATTTGTATACCGTCCGAGGTTTTGAAAAGCGTCACTCCTTTGTCATCTTGTTTAGTCGTTAGGAAGCTCTTGCCCATGGAGATCTGTACTCCTGCGAAGAGCATATCATCTATGGAGATTTCAGCTTGGTCAAGAACTCGGTTCAGCGTTTCTTCCAGGTCTTTGCGTCTGGTGATGGATTTTTCTCGGGTTTCTACCAACTCATATAGTTTCCGGACGATTTCGAGCATCACTTTCTGTTTAGTCGGTGGGGTTTGGCGCAAAATAGTTTTAATACGACTAGCATCGACCGTTTGCAGTCCCATACTGCGCAAAAGCCGGACAATATTGGATTCGCAGAAGTTGATGGCTTTATCGAGCTTTTCTGCTTGGGCACTCTTCTCGGGATCGGGGCTGATACCGATGAGTGTTCCCGAAGTCGATGGGGAACCGATGATGCGACAATGGACCGCTTTGGATGCAAGAGTTTCGCCACCGACGATACTTCCCCCACGTTCGCCACCTTCGGCATGGACTTTGATTTTACCACCGGAGCGTACCTGGGAATTGAAAATATAGCTGCCTACTTCAATATCGGTTTTAGCCAACACAGTGGCATTTTGGATGAATTTAGTCTGGACATTCCCCAGAGATATCAATCCTTGGGCTTGGACATGGGTTCCTTCTCCAACAATGCCTTGGGCAACTATGATATCCCCGTGGGCACTAAGGGTTGCTCCGGCTTCGACCAGGCCGCCGACGCTGATGCTTCCTCCGGCTTTAACCGTGAATCCGGCTCTAATATTTCCTTCGATCTGCACGTCATTAGGGGTGTCTATATTGCCGGTCTCGTAGTCGACATTGCCGCTGACTACAAAGACTTCCTTTACATGAATGGTCTCTTCGGAGATCTGAACATTGCCGTCGATTGCGGAAAAAAAAGCCTGTGGTGGATTGCCCTCGCTGCGAACGTTTTCACCAGCCTTGAAAACAATCTCCTCGCCATCAGTGGTGGGGAGTGCCTCGCCGTATAGATTGGTTCCTGGAACTCCATCACTGGCCGGGATGACTGAGCCGAGGGATTGGTCTTTTTTGACGCCAATAACCGCATTGCGCTCGCGCAGGTCGATGCTGCCGTCGGGCATTATCTTCCCAGCCTGCTTTTGGTAGTCGAACGGGTAGTCGATATGGGTGTCTACTCCAGGTGCTGGCTGGGTCCCTTGGGCAATGAGCAGGGTCTTTTTCTTCTCCGGATCAAGAGGTTTCTTAGAGAGAGCACTGATCTCATCGTCGTTATAGCCATGGCGGATACCCACTGCGCTGAGGGTATCAACTATCCATTCTTTGCGCAACGTGATGGATGTACTGGCCTGTTTGAAATGAACGTAGAAAGCTTCCATTTTATCGGCCGAGATCCAAAATGGAGGGATGATAGAGAGCTGATCGTCGATCAGGCAAAGATAGCCGAGGATCTCTGCAAAGAAGCGGTTTTGTGACTCGCGGACGTAGGGACCGATTGCTAATACGGGATCTTCCCCGGGGCAGAGGTGAGTATGACCGAATATATCGCAGCCCGCCTCGCCTTCGGTGGCGACGATGCGTTGAGCTAATTCTTCACCGGGGGTTACCTGGAGCCCCAGAATATCGTCGGCGACGACACTAGTCAGAGTGTCCGCAGCGAAGGCTGTCTTGATTTCACCATAAGCGGGGCGAGTGCGTTTAGCGAGCCTTTGCTCGAATGCGAATTCAATCCGTCCGTCCTGGCCTGGAACCGGTGGGGTACCGCTGGCGATCAGGTGTCGACCTGTGATTTCGCTTGTGGGCTGGGCAAGAGCTCGGGTGGTGAGCTCCTGGACCAGGACCTCGTCGATGCCTTCGGTAATATGATACTGTTCGCGTAATGCTTTGAGGACGTCCTGATCGGTGAGCGTGGTATCTCCACCGAAGGTCAGGCATTCAAGTATGGCCTGCATACGGTCAGAGGATATTTTGACGACCATCCAAGTCGTTGGGGTGTGGCCAAAGGTCTGGCGCTCTTCGAAACTGGGAAGGCCAGATTCTTCAAGGTCTGCATTTGTAGCCTTGATAAATTTATCTTCGAGGGGATCTTGGTCTTTGCCGCTGCCTTTGCGGGTGTTGGTAGCTCTTTGTTGTCTGCGAATCATGAATTTTGAGAGTGGGTTGGTTGGTCGGCGGTTAAAGGTCCGAATTGCCCCGTGGGGTGACATCTTTGAGTACTTCTTCGAGCTCGGTCTTCCACAAATCCAAATTACCATGGGCCTGGGCATCGCTGATGGCCATGGCCGCTTGTAAGGCGAAGCTGGCGACAACTTGGAGATCCTCTTGAGAAACCGGTTCCTGGCTCTTGGGATTGGCTACTTCTATATAGCCGAGAAACTCGTCGATTCGCAGAATTGGTACCACTGCGAAGGGAGGGATCGACTGCCCTGCGGGCTTTTTGACATTGACCGGTTTTTTTTCTGCTTTTACCCGGTCGAAAGCCGTTTGGTGGGCGGGGGATAATTCCAGTTTCTCTAGGTCTGCTTTGGGCACAATTTCCTTGGGGTTGAAAATGCCGATGGCGGCCATGGCCTTCGGAGAGTTTCCATCCATTAAATAGACTATGGCCTTATCCATATCAATGATATCAGAGATCACAGCTAAAACGAGCTCCAGTGTTTCCTCTATCAGGTTGACGCTGAGCATATGTTGAGTGATACGATCTTTGCCCTCAAGCTCTTTGATCTTGTATTGTAGTTCTAGGGTTCGTTGGCGAACCATTTTTTCGAGCTGGATATTAAATGCTTCGAGCTCTTTGTTTTTTTCTTGTAACTCTTTAGCTAATTTCAGGTTCTCGGTCTCTAGGTCGATGCGCTCAAATATATCGCGTACAGTAATTTTCAGGTTGTCGTCATCCCAGGGTTTGGAAATGTAGCGGGAGATACCTCCCTCGTTGATGGCCTGGGTTGCAGCTTCGAGGTCAGAATGGCCAGTGAGCATGATTCGCGTACTTTCGGGGCGAATTTCTCTCGATTTGGCAAGGAATTCGGTTCCGATCATACCGGGCATACGCTGGTCGGAAACGATTAGGGAGACCTCGTGTTCCTTGAGCATCTCGAGCCCTTCTATACCGCTGCGGGCAATAAGGATTTCGTAGCCTTCACGACGAAATAAACGGCGTAGCGAGTAGAGTATATGTTCTTCGTCGTCGACAAAAAGGATCGTGCGTTTCTCATCCATTGTGTGGACTCTCTTTAGCATCGAACACTCGTTCAATTGATGGCAAGATTCATCTCTCGCAACTCTTTTTCCAGCTGATTTAGTGCAGCCGGACTCAATTCGAGCACAGAGGAGACGCTGGGCGCGATTTCGGGAGTGCGCCCAGGTCCGCTAGAACCGAGATCGAGTCGATAAGCAAGGATGTCGGCCAGATGGATAAGGTGTGGCAGATACTGGTCTCTCCCGGCTTTGGCGGGTTCGGCATGGAAGCGGACAGCGTAGGCAATGCTGCTCGGCAGTTTCCACCACTCAGCTAGGTATCCTCCGACTAAAGCGTGGTCCGTTTCCATCAATTCCCGTTCGATATCGACTAATAGGGCCTGGCGTTCATCCGTGGCTCGCAGCACCGTCCTATAGCGAGTCTCGGCGTATTTGGCAAGGATCAGCTTGCCTAAATCATGTAGGGTTCCTGCCAGCATCGCCGTTTCCTGGGCATCCTTTTTCCCTCCCTGTTTATGGCTAATATGGCGGGCGATGGCACCGCAGGACAGGGAGTGTTGCCAGAAGGATTCCATATCGATCGCCGCTACATTGTTGGGGCGCAGATTTTGGATGGCGCTGATAGCCAACACCAGGTTGCGAACCATTTCAAGGCCAAGGATAAAAATGGCACGACTGATGGTTTCGACCTTGCGGCGCTGACCAAAGAACGAAGAATTGGCTATTTGCAATATCCTGGCGGCCAGCGGTGGGTCCATTACCAAGACTTGGGCTACAGAGTCGGCCGATGAGTCGTCGGCTTGTTCCAAGGCTTTTTGTACGGTCAGGTAGGATTCGGGCAGTGACGGTAGTACATCGGTCTCGTCGATGATGGTGTGCAGGCCGGTATTCTGATTTTCTTGTTCATCGATCTGGCTTAGAGATTCGCGCAGAATCTTCTTTAGTTCATCGTCGTCCCAGGGCTTGGAAATCATTTCATGGGCTTCGGCTTCGGAGAACGCACGTTGAACCGTCTCGCGTTCGGCATAACCCGTTAGAATCAGTCGAATGGTATTGGGGTAGAGAGCGTGTACTTTTTTGAGAAATACAGCCCCATTCATCTCGGGCATTCGCATATCCGACATGACCAAATCGACCTTATTATTAGCGAGTAATTCCAGCCCCTCTTTGCCGTTCTGAGCCAAGAGTATTTGATAGTCTTCGCGATGGAGAAGTCGCCGTAGGGAGCGCAGAATGTTCTTTTCGTCATCTACCAGGAGCAGAGTGTATTTCTTAGTCATACTATTCGTTTGCCGCTGAGTTTAGCTAGTAGGAAGCAGCTCGATTCCTTGAAGTCTTTCTTCGAGTTGGTCGATTGCTCTGGGGCTTAGGCCAATCGTTTCGTAGGTAGTTGGAGCTATCCCGGTTTCGCGCACCGGGCCACTTGAGCCCAATTCAAGTCGGTGGGCCAGCGCGTTGGATAGGTGAATCAGATGAGCTAGTTGCGGGTCGGTTTGAGCTTTTTCAGGATCGTGGTGATGGCGGACCGCGTCGACAATTTTCTGTGGCAAATTCCACCACTGGGCTAAATAGCCACCCACAGAAGCATGAGTGGTTCCTAATTGCTGACGCTCGACATCGATTAGCGGAGTTTGGCTTTGAGCCGAACTTTCGAGTATTTGTCCATAAGGTTCGGTGACGTATTTGGCGAGGACCAGCTTGCCTAATTCGTGCATGGTACCGGCGAGCATGGCGGTTTCCTGGTAGGTTTCTGGCCACTTGCGGATTTCGGCGATATAGCGGGCGATGACGCCGCAACTAAGCGCATGTTGCCATAATTCTTCCGGTTTGAGATGGGCGAGTCGAGGAAAATGCATGGTCTGGAAGGCGCCGGCGGACATGACCAAATTTTGCACTAGTTCGAGCCCGAGTACGAAGATCGCACGACTGATGGTATCGACCTTTCGACGTTGACCGAAGAAAGCTGAATTAGCTACTTGCAGGATTCGTGCGGCAATCATCGGATCGGAAACAATGACTTTGGCTACTGGCTCAGTGCTGGAGACCTGGGTCTTGCGCAGCGCTTTGCGCAACTCGGCGTAGGTGTTGGGTAAGGGGGGTAGAGCATCGATTTCGTTGATGATTTTGTGCAGCCCCGGACGTGCGTGTTCATGATCGTGTGCGTGTTCGAGTGCGTCGTGCAGCACCTGTTTTAGTTCGTCGTCATCCCAGGGTTTGGGGATCAACTCGTAAATATCGGCGTTGGAAAAGGCTTCGGTTACCGAGGAGCGCTCCGCAAAGCCAGTGAGTACGATACGCGTGGTATCGGGGTAGAGTTGCTGGACCTTTTTGAGGAAGGTGGCGCCGTCCATATTAGGCATGCGCATGTCGGAGACGACAAGATCAACTTCTTGCTCTTTGAGTTTCTCCAGGCCTTCTAGACCACTCTGGGCGAAGAGCAGGTTCCAACCCTCTTTGCGCATGAGTCGGCGTAGGGAGGAGAGTACACTGCTCTCGTCGTCGACAAAGAGTATGGTTTTGGTGTTATCTGCAGCCATGCTTTACTTTCTCAGGCGGGTATTCTTATTGTAAACTTGGTGCCGATGCCCTCTTCGCTGTCGACCTGCAACTCGCCGCCGTGATGGGAGACGATGGTGTTATAGGCCAGACTCAGGCCCATGCCGGTACCACTACCTACTTCTTTTGTCGTAAAAAAGGGTTCGAAGATCCGCTTTTGGATTTCGGGCGGGATGCCCATGCCGTCGTCGGCAATATCGACGCAGACGAAGCCGTTGTCTTGGTATGTGCGAATCTTGATATGCCCTTTGTGCTCGATGGCCTGCATAGCATTGAGGATCATGCCCATGAGGGCGAGATTGAGTTCGCGCGGATAGCAGAGTACATCGGGGATATCACCGTACTCCCGCTCTAACTCGGCTTTCTTCTCCAAGTCGCTGAGTACGATATTGAGAGTGTGATCGATGTTTTCGTTGAGATTGGCCCGAATCTGCTGGTCTTTATCGACGTGCGAAAAGTCTTTGAGATTGAGTACGATATTGCGAACTCGTTCAACCCCGGTGCGCGATTCTGAGATCAATTCGTCGATATCGCCGAGAATGAAATCGAGATCGACCTCTTCTTTTTGTCGCTGGATCCGTTGGATATTCGTACGGATATCTTTTTCATCGTCAAGTTTAAGGGAATTTTCCAACGCAGCATACGCGTTGAGCAGGGTTGAAAGATCGCGAATGTATTCCTCGAGCGTGGAAAAATTGCTGAAGACGAAGGCGATTGGGTTGTTTAGTTCATGGGCGACGCCGGCAGCCAGTTGGCCGATAGAAGCCATCTTTTCCGCCTGTAGCATCTGGGCCTGGTGTTCCTGAAGCTGTCTATGGGCTTCTTCCAGTTCCGTCTTGCTTCTGCGCAGAGCTAGTTCGGCTTGCCTGCGGTTTGTGATATCACGGCCATAGATATTTAGGTAATTGTAGGCGAGCACCGGGACACAGGTCAGTGAATATATTCGGCCTGTATTGTCGATCGCTTCGATTTCCTCGCTCTCGCCTTTGGCAAAGATTCCGACGATTCTTTCCATCCATTCCGAGGGCAGAGTCTCGCCAACTTTGACCTGCCATAAGTCGAGGAGCACAGATGCTGGGGGATTTGCATAGAGCACCTTGCCTTTTATAGAAAAGCGCAGGGAAGGGCTAAGGGCTTCGTCGGGGAAACGGGCCAGGGTTTCTATTTGCTCCTGGGCTTGGCAGCGATCGTCAATCTCGCGCTGAAATTTATCGAGTAATGAGTTGAAAGCCTGGGCAAGACGACCGATTTCATCGCGGCCTACCGGTTGGGAGCGAAGGTTGTAGTCAAGTCGGCTGGAAACAGCGCCAATGGTTTGCTCCAGGTGCGCTATAGGAGCGGAGATCATGGTGTGAAGCTTGGATGATAAGAGAACGGCCAGGGGTGCCGATAAGACCAGGGCAAGCAAGATTATCAGTCCGTTTTCGCGCACTCGGGGGCTAAATAATTCGGCGTCGGATCGAAGGTAAATGGTGCCGATGCGCAGGCCTTCGTAGGTCAAGGGTTTGAAGAGCTGCAAGATGCCATCTGAGAAGTGGTGACCATCGGGGCCGGGTCTGTGTGGAATCTGTGCTGGTTCGGTGTTGGAGCGCAGGTAGTAGGCAAAAGGATTGCCTGTTTCATCGTAAATGCTCGCAGCGGAAATCAGGGGTAGTTTAACGAGTGTGCCAAGCAGTTTTTCGGCTCTTAAAGAATCCGAAAAACTCGAGCTAAGGGTGTAGTTTGTACCGATAATAACGGCGGTTGTTTCCAAATCGTCTAGTGTCGTCTGGCGATAGGTCATCATCTCGTACCCGGTGAGCAAGGTACTAACGAAGAGTAGCACGACTATACTCGTTGTTACGCTGGAAAGCGTAAGTTTGCGCTTGATGGATAGATCGCGAAAGGCCAGCACGAGTGTTTGTTACCTGCGTTGGGATTGGTTCCTTCTATTGTCCGGTAGCGACTTTGGGTAGTTTCACTGTGAAAGTAGTTCCGACGTTTTCCTCACTCTCGACGAGTAGTTCGCCGCCATGTTTATCGACTATGATCTGATAGCCCACGCTCAGGCCGAGTCCAGTGCCTTCGCCCACCTTTTTTGTGGTAAAGAACGGCTCAAAGATGCGATCCTTTACCTCCGGAGGCATACCCTTACCGGTGTCGGAGATGCCTATACAGACATGGTCGGTTTCTTCATAGGTGTGAATTTTGATTTCTCCTTGTTCGGCGATAGATTGGCCGGCGTTGACTAGGAGGTTCATAAAGACCTGATTGACCTCCTGGAGGTGACAGGTCACCTCGGGGATATCGCCGTAGTTCTTTTGCAGCGTTACTTTGTACTTGAGCTCATTCCAGACGATGTTGATCGTGCTCTCCAGGCCATCGTTGATATTCGACGGTACTTTCTCATCGCGGCCAACGTGGGAGAATTCTTTGAGGTTGAGCACAATCTTGCGCACCCGATCAGCACCATCACGCGATTCCTTGATCAATTCGTCGATATCGTTGAGTAGGTAATCGAGTTCGAGCTCTTCTTTTTTTGCGTTCAATTTTTCCAACTGATTTTTTGCCGCTTCACTTGTACCGTTTTGAACTCCCTGCTCCAGATTCTTATAGGCCTCGATCAACTCGGTGATGTCTTGGATATATTCGTTAAGGGTGCCCAGATTAGAGAATATAAAACCCATAGGGTTATTGATTTCGTGGGCTACACCAGCGGCCAACTGGCCGATAGATGCCATTTTTTCCGATTGTAGGAGCTGGCTTTCGAGCAAGTTGTAGTTGGTAATATCCAGGGCGATGCAAACGAGGCTATCCAGCATCCCATCGGAATCGCGAATGGCCGAGTTGGAAAAGATCACGGGGATTTCCACGCCCCTGCTAGTCTTGTACTTACTCTTCTTACGGACCAGAGGATCTGCTTTGTCTAAAACCTCGAGGGGAGGTAGATCGACCGCGATTGCCGAAAGTGGTTGACC
Organism: uncultured Gemmatimonadaceae bacterium; assembly: GCA_964520345.1. Taxonomy (GTDB): domain Bacteria; phylum Latescibacterota; class UBA2968; order UBA8231; family UBA8231. The sequence continues at coordinate 101,834 of CAZFMY010000004.1, forward strand.
TTCTAGCTCTTGTGCTTCGTAACCCAGAAGGTCTAGGGTAAGTTGGTTGAAGGTCTGGATGATGCCTTGGGAATCGGTGATGATCAGGCTCGAGAACATCGAGTCGATGATATTTTTTAGTCGAATATCGGCGCGCTCAACCTGCTGGTTGGCGAGGAGTAGGGAACGGCTTTTGTCCGCGAGCAATTTTTCCACGGTTTCGAGTCTGGCCTGGCTATGGGCGAGGCGCTCTTCGACTGATGGGGTATTCATCGCTTCGATTCTCCGGGACAGTGGGGGGAGGTCTGCAGCAGCTCGCCCCGGTGCGGTCCGTTTGCTCGGATTCGGTGTGCTATTGACGCGGTAAAGTCAGATCCCTCGTTCCCTGTATCTATGAAGTATGCACCCGGTATGGCAGATATAGTTATTGCCATCAAAGTCTCCTTTATCCGCTGGGGCTAGTGCCGTAGCAACCCCGAAAGGCTCGAGTTGCTATCAGCGAACTCGCATGCATCGTCAGCAAATTGATGTGCTCGTGATGCTGGCGATACAGATGGAGACTCTGCATCGATAGGCTGGAATTCAGGCTGCAAAGTATCCTAATTCGCTCCGGCAGTTGTGCTAACCCCAAGCACATTTAGACAACTATCAGGTTTGGTCCCGTGCAAGAAAATGTCGTAGCTGGCGCCCTAAGAGCCGGCAATTTCTCTATAGTACCGACCTCTTTTTTCACAAGGCATCTCTAAAGCTAATGGTATCTAACTTATATAGTGTATTATCTGCAGATTGCTGTCCAGTTATTTTTGAGTACCTACCCGAGCGTAGGTAATGAAGTATGAAATTGCTATAGCCATCAGATATAGAACATCAATGCTTATCAAACGGCTGAGTTATGTAATATACAGAGTGAATATATCGAGGATTTGATACCGAGTAAGGTCGTGATCCAAATTTATTCACCTCTGGGTCGAGCTTTGTCTCAGTTAAGTTTTTCGACGATTGTATCGATCTGTGTCGTTAGCGGGGCACTGCCATCGACAAGGAGATCTGCTGAGCGAACGGTGGGCTGGATATAGCGATGAAACATCGGTCGGACCTGGCTCTGGTATTGGGTACGGATCAAATCAGGGGAGCGACCGCGCTCACTTGAGTCACGGGCTAGACGGCGCTTGAAGCACAGGGCATCACTGGCAGTAATGAAAATGCGCAGGTGGTAGAGCGGATTGATCTCGGACCAGTAAAGGGCGAAGAGGCCTTCGATCAAGATGAAGGGTCTGGCTTCGACATGGATATGTTCGGATTTGCGTGTATGACTTACAAAATCGTAAATCGGCATGTTGACGTTGTGGCCAGAGGCAAGCCGTCGGAGATCGGAGCTTAGGAGTTCGTGGTCGAGTGCCTCGGGGGCATCGAAGTTAAAATCGGCCTTTTCTGCAGCGCTGAGTTCGGCACAATCGCGATAATAGGCATCGAGAGAAAGGACGGAGGCTGGGTCGGGCAACTGAGTGAGTAGAGCCTGGGCAAGGGTGGTCTTGCCGGCACAAGAGGGGCCAGCGATGCCGATGAGCCGGGGTGGGGGCTCAAGTGCGGAACCAGTCAGCAATGGCTTTGCAATTAAGCGAGTTGACGATATCTGCGGCACTGAGCCAGCCCTTGCGGGCCGAGCCGATACCGTAGGAAAGATTGTCGAGTCCGCTGATACTGTGGGCATCGGTGTTTACTGCGATCCGAACGCCGTGGTCACGGGCCTTTTTGAGATAGCGCCAATCAATATCGAGCCGTGCCGGATGGGCATTGATCTCGATGGCGACCCCGGATTGTGCGGCGGCTTCGATAATCTGATCGATATCGATCTCATATCCCTCGCGTTCGAGGAGCAGCCGGCCTGTCAGATGACCGACGATAGTTGAATAGGGGTGTTCGATCGCACGGATGATCCGGGCGGTCATCTTATCGCGGTCGAGGTTGAATTGCGAGTGGACCGAAACGACGACGTATTCGAATTGAGCAAGGAGATCATCGTCGTAGTCGAGTGATCCATCAGCGAGAATATCCGATTCGATGCCCTTGAAGATGCGGAAGGGGGCCAGTTTTTCGTTGAGTTGATCGATTTCTTCCCATTGGCGGCGAACCGCATCGACACTCAGTCCGCCGGCATAGGCGGCGGTCTGACTGTGGTCGGCGATCCCCATATATTCAAAGCCGCGCGCTTGGACGGCGAGTGCCATGGCTTCCAAACTATCGGCGCCGTCCGAATAAGTCGAGTGCAGGTGGAGCATACCGCGTATGTCGGCTGGCGTAACTAATTTGGGCAGTGAGTTTTTAGCCGCGGCTTCGATTTCGCCAAGTCCCTCCCGGAGTTCCGGCGGGATATAGGAGAGTTCCAATGCTGTGAAAATAGCCTCTTCGTCGGCGCAATCGATGCGTTCTTCACCGCGGTAGAGGCCGTATTCGTTGATCTTGAGACCGCGTTCCTGGGCTCTGGCTCGTAGGGCAATATTGTGTTCTCTGCTGCCGGTAGAGTGATGTAAAATAGAGGGAAATTCGATGTCTGAGACCACGCGCAAGTCGGCTTGAATTCCGGTCTGAAGCCGCACCGTTGCCTTGGTCTCGCCGCAGACCAGGATTTCGGCTACATCGGGGTGGGAGACAAAGGCCTCGGTGATGGCGTGGGGGTTTTCAGAACTGACTACGAAGTCAATATCCTTGACCGTCTCTCGGGATCGGCGCAGAGACCCTGCGATTTCGAGGCGTTGGGTTTGGGGAAGTTGGTCCAGGTTTTCACGCAGTGACTGTGAACTTGTTCGGGCAATATCTGCGCGGAAGCGGCCCTGATTGGTGCGGATATAGGTAATACCCTTGAGTATATTTTCTTGGGTCTTTTTGCCAAATCCTTTGAGCCCGGCTAATTTTCCGTCGCAGCAAGCCGTTTCCAGCGCCGTGAGATCTTCGATTCCGAGTTCTTCGCGGATAGCGTTGATTTTGCGCGGTCCTAGTCCGGGGACTCGCAACATCTCTAAGACGCCTGCAGGTACGCTAGCCTTGAGTTCTTCAAAGGCTTTTGCGGTACCGGTTTCGGCAAATTCGGCAATCAGTTCGGCGACGCTTTTGCCTATGTTCTTGACCTGGATCAGAGTACCGGCAGCGAGGAGTTCGTCGAGGGAGGATTCCAGGGTTTCGAGGGCCCGTACGGCGTTGGTATAGGCGCGGATGCGGAAGGTGTTGGCCCCGCTTAGCTCAAGGAGGACTCCATACTCTTCGATAAAGATCGCTGCGGCTTTGGCCGAGGCCATGTGCCCTACTCCTGCATGTAGTGAAGGATTTGCGCCACCAGCGTTTCGTTGCCAGCAGCAAGCCCGCCAGCAATGAGCGGATCCTCCTGGTTGTAGATTCGGACCTGGGAACTGCGGTCGAGCATTTGACCTCCAGCCTCGCGAACCAAGAGATCGCCGGCGCAGATATCCCATTCGTTTTTGGGTTGAACGCTAAAGTTTAAGTCGCAGGCGCCAGATGCGGCCAGGGCCAGTTTATAGGCGACACTGCCGACGGGGCGAACTTCTTTCAGATAGGGGCGATAGGGATCAATTTCCCCGCGTTTGATTTCGCTGCGACTGACGGTGGCAAGCGCCTCGGAAAGAGTTTGGACCTCAGAGCAGAAAACGCGCTGGCCGTTGAAGTAGGTCCCTCCATCTTTGACAGCGGCATAGAGTTCCCCTTTTGCGGGATTAGAGATGACGGCAAGTGTGGGATTGCCAGATTCGACCAGAGCCACGGCGACGACGTATTCTGGTATGCCCTCGACAAATTCACGAGTACCGTCTATCGGATCGACGATCCAAACCGCTTCCCGAGCCAAGCGTTTGTGGTCATCGGTGGTTTCTTCGGAGAGCCATCCACTGTCTGGGCGAATATCTAGCAGGGCTTTTTTGAGATAGGCGTCAGCCTCGAGATCCGCTGTCGTCAGTGGATCGCCACCGCCTTTATCCTCAACGCGATAGTCTCCGCCAAAATAGCGCAAGGTTAGATCTCCCGCCTCACGAGTTGCGGAGATGACTTGTTTAAGTTCGGGTCTCATTAGAGAACTGAAGATAGGTACTGATTGTAGGTGGGGCAATTAGCTTGAGGGTAGGATAAAAAAGCCCCCACATCCCTGTGGGGTTTTATGTGACATCCCTGTCCAACGGAGTAGCCGGATTGCAAGATCTGGAGTACTCCAATAGTATGATTATCGGCAAATCGTCTCTAGGCTTCAGTCTTTAGCTACTGGTTCTAATTTTTTATGATGACCAGCTTGGAACGAGTGTATATTGGGTATTATGTATAGTTAATTGGAGTCGCTAATCCACGCCATCGATCACCGGGAGAAGGTGATATTACCACATTGAATACGGATATCAGCATCGACAATGAATCAGGATATGCGATGCGATATCCGCGCAAGGGAATAGGGTCGTCTTGACAGCAGAGGGGGCGACAAGTAGATTGAAAAAATTATAGATCTCCTTTCAAATCAATAGTTTCAAGCGAGGGTCCTATATGTTTTTCAAGGTTTGGATTTCATTCTTAGCTCTCCTGATTCAGGTCCAATTGGCTGGAGCTGAAATGGAACCCGACAAGGTTCGGGATCTACTAGAAAAGATCCAGGGGGATCAGGCGTGGGGAGAGGCGGTATTCAACAATGGGCAAGTGCGCTCTTTTCGCGTCAGAGAAGTGCGGCTAGATTCGGTAGAGGTCATCGAGGTGGTTGGAGCTCTGCAGGAACGCCCTGGTGCTTATGCATTGGGCGAGTTTCGCTCGTTGCGTGAGCTTGGCAAGCACCGGATCCAACCGCGTCGCGCTGCCTATCAGGAGAAAAAGTCGGGGCTGGTCGCTTTCCTGCTCGAAGCCGTGGTGCCTGGGGCGGGGTACTTTTACATTGGAGAAAACAAGCAGGGGCTAGCACTGCTGGGCTTGGCTGCAGCGGCGGTGGGGACCGCAGTTGCGACGGGCGAGTCGACGGCTGCGGGTTGGGTGCCGATCTCGGTTTGGATCAAGGTTTCCTCGCTGACTAATCTGCGCGATCAGGTCAGGGCGATCAATCAATCGAGTTTCAGATCGCATGTGGAACTGGGGATCTTAGAGGGTAGCCAAACGGCTGTGCCGGCATTGCGTTTGAATCTGAGTTTCTAAATGAGGTTTTCCTCACTGTAACCGGCCCTGTAAACAGGGCCGGTTTTTTTGTTTGTTATCCGAGCGCATAGTGAGTTGTCCCAGGATAGAGTGAATCGGCAAGTGGGGATGGCGGTCCAGGGCACTGTTATTCCCATACGATCACTTCGATTCGGCGGTTGAGCTTTTTGTTCTCGGGGGAGTCGTTGGGGGCAATCGGTTGTTTCTCGCCGTAGCCTCTGGCTTCGATCATGCCGGAGGTTATATAGGGATAGGTATTGATGAGAAATTCGACGACTTTAGCAGAACGCTGTTCGGAAAGAGTCTGATTGGCATCCTCTTCGCCGTCCGAATCGGTATGTCCTTCAATGATGACCTTACCCGGGGAGAAGTTCTCGATGAAGGTAGCTACTTTATCAAACTCGCCTGCCGCACCAGTGCTTAGTGTAAAGGCACCCGGATTGAAGAGCACGCTCGAGTCGATGATCAGCCGTGGTACGACGATATCGTTTTTGAGCGGTACTTTGAATTTGATAAGGGGCAAGCCGATCTTCTCGCCAGCGGTGAAAGAGCCTATAGAAGAACCGCTCTGAGATTCGGTGATGAGCATCGTACCGATGAAGATCCGCATGCCTTTGGGTAGCGCCGGATGGATCTTTTTTTCCCGGTAGACGTTGAGTATATCGCCGCGATTGATGTTTACTTCCTGACCTTTATCGATATAGTACAGGCGTTCACCGACAACACTGGGATCGAGATTGCCGGTATCCTGAGGACGGATAATGTGGATGATCCGCGGTGGATTGAATTTCATTTTGGGCATTGCAGGTGGTGCCGCTGGTGCGGGAGCTGCTTGGGTCTGGCCAGTGGCGATCTGAATGGAGTAGAGAGAAAGCAGGAATCCGAGTAAAAGGTTCCGCAGAGCGTGAGTTGAGGACATGGCGAAATCCGAACTTGAGGTTAAGAGCCTAAAGGAAAATTCTTATTGGCTGTCCAACCAGCATAGGGCGACGAGAATTGATTTCAAAAAGACTTCCTCGGAATAGTAATCGCATCCTATCTATAGATGTGGTCTGTGCGCTTATATCTCTGACGAGGCCATTTCCGATCCAGGTTTTTTTATAGGAATCGGAGGGCGCGCCGGAACTGCTCATCAGGTACGGGCATTGCTTGCAGAAAACGCGTCGATGAAGAGGAAGTAGTCGTCGAAGGAAATATGGCCGTCGTCGTTTAGGTCGAAGATAGAATCCCAATCGGGGTGAGATTTGGTCAGGCCAAACGCATCGACAAAGCGGAAGAAATCGCTGAGGTCGATGTGCTCGTCGCGATTGAAATCGCCGGGTCGGAGGACGGGTTGTGGGTGAATTACGACCTCTACTTCGGTCAGGCTTTTCAAGCCTTCGGGGTCATTGACTTGCAATACGATCGAACCGCGTCCCGAGTCTTGCAGTGCGGATACGGTTGCGGTACGGGTGGAGTCTATCTCTATCTCCAAGAGTGTTTCAGGATCAGCGGTGGCGCTCCATGTCAAAGAACTAAGCGGTCCATCATCATCGACGTAGCGATCAAGGGCCAATATCCCGTTTTTTTCACTTTCAAAGCTCAGGGTTGGGATAGTATAAAAGGTGGGGGGGCTATTGCCTTCGGTCGTATCGTTGCCCGTGGTATCTAGGGTAGTGGAGGACTGCTCGGAGCGGTGGACGTAGATTCTCAGCGTATCGCTGCCACTAGCCCCTTGTGCATCGATGGCCTGGAAGACGACCCGGAACATTCCCGACAAGTGGTCGCCGGCAATAATAGTAGCTCGGTGGAGGATGCTGTGAATCCCGATTTGCAGGCCTGGGTCGGGTAGGGCGGTCCAGGTGAGCAGGGCGGTGTCTTCGTCGTCGCGCGCATAGTCGTCGAGTGCGATTTGGGTCGAAAGACCTGCATCCAGAAAGACTTCAGGTAAATTCTCGACCGTGGGCGGAGGATTAGTCACTGTTATAGACATGGTGTCAGCTACGACTATACCCCGTTTGTTTAGGGCTTCAAAGACTGCGAATGTACTGCCTTTCCAGCCATCGATCGAACTAAAACTGGCTCGTTTTTTTTCAAGGTCTATTAGCACCTGGAGATTGGAATCGGAGAGGGCACTGAGGGTGGTAGGGGCACCATTGAGGTAGGGGATCAGATCTAAGTCAAAGGTGCGGGCGGCTTCGAACTCGATATCCGGTAATCCGGCGATAGGTGGCAAGATTGCTTCGACATCTACTGCGAAGGTATCGTAGGCAGTTGCCCCGAAGAGGTCGAAGACGCGAACGGCGATAGACTCGCTATAGGTTTCGTTGTCGGAGGGAATGGACAGGGTCAGGACGCTGCCCTGGATAATTGTGGTGATTCGCGATCCCCCGGTGATGCTCCAGATCAGGGTCTCGACTGAGTCGTCGGCGTCGGAGGCGAAAAGACTTAAGTCTAGGGTCAGGTTGTCGTCTGGGGCCAGCGTCGTATCGGGCAGTCCTGAAAGCTCGGGGTGTTGGTTTACCCGGAGTACGGTCAAGCGAAACGAAGCGGTGCTTTGGCCACCGGCCGGATCCATCGCGGTGAAGCTAAGTTCGCGGGTGCCCGAGAACTTAGTGGCGGGCGTCAGCAAGGCCTGGCCCCCAATGATTTCGATCGCAACAATCGAATCTGCCGCCGCCGACCAAGACATCTCCGCGCTTGAGTGATCCCGATCAATGGTGGCTGAAACCAGGTCGATCTCTAGGGTTGCTCCCTGTAAGATGGTGGCATCGGGCAAGGAGAATACGGGAGGGTCGTTGGCTGGGAGGATCTCGACGTGTAAGGTATCCCTATCGAAGAGTTGTTCGGGGTCGCGGACCTCGAGGGTAAGGCTGAAAGAACCGGATGTATCCGGTGTCGACCAGAGTTGCAACTGTCCTGTGTCGGGACTGAAAACCGAGGCCAGTCCCGATGAAGGGACGATCTTCCAGGTTAGGTCGGGATAGGCATTGTCGAGATCCTCGACCTCTTCTTTCAAATCGAGGGTCAGTGTGTCGTCCTCGGTAAATACCAGAGCATCGGCCAAGAGTAATTTCGGCGAATCATTGACTGGCTGAACCTCGATAATACTCTGGTCACTGTGCGAGAGTCCAAATCCATCTGTAGCGCTCACGGTCAGAGTGTCGATACCGAACCAGTCGGGTTCAGGGAGTACGTAAATACTGTCGTTCGTAGTGGTTATGCCGGCGAGAATATGGTTGCTTGAAAAGGTGAACTCGAAGGTCGTATCATCGGGATCGCTAACAATTGCGGAGATAGGAGTCCGGAAGCCAATGGGGTCATCTTCTTTGAAAACCAGGGGAGGGAAGTCGACGGTGGGTGGGTCGTTGACCACGTTTATGGCGAGCGTATTCGAGCTTAGAATCTCGAGGTCGCCGCTGATGCCGCCGGATTCGTCGTCGGCGAAGAGGAGGATCTGTTCATCATCTATGGAAGTGCTATAGGTGAGGTTGGTAAAGGTCGCTACGCCGTCTAAAGCAGTGCTGCGGTTGTGGAGCAGGGTGCCGGTGCCGTTGGTGCTAATGGTGATGGTGTCGATGAAATCCAGATCGACCAGGCCACTGTCATCGACTGCTGAGACGATGGGCTGTACGCTGAACGGGGCTCCGCTTAACGAGTTGGCGGGATGTTGAGTGAAGACGAGCTTGGTGGCGGTTACATCAATGGTGATTCTGGAGGAGTCGCTGGCTATAACGCGCGAGCCCCGACCCCCCTGGCTAGTGGTGAGGGCCCCTGTCTCGACTCCGGTGCGGAAAGAGCGGCCCTGGGTTGCGGTCTTGGCAATCCTCGCCGAGAGCAAATAGTAGCGCAGGGTTCCCAGACTTGGCTTGGGGAAGGTGGTGGCCTCTATGGTGGCCTGAGTCCCTAACGAAACTGCAGAGGCCGTTAGGGAGCCGATCTGGGAATCGTCGCTCGAAAGCGAGTCATCAGAGCTTTCCCAGAGATGGAATTCCACCAGATCGGCGATTGTGAACCCAGAAGGAGAGGAGAGATCAGAGATGGTAAAGGTCAGGCCTTTGACGGTAGTCCGATCGTCGCCGGTCAGAGCAGTACTGAGTAATTGCACCTCATTGCCTGGGCCCATCGAGTTGATTCCGGTGGAACCCTGAGTATCGTCGGGAACTATGCGGCGGATGCGGTGGTTGCTGGTGTCGCAGATATAGAGTGTGTCGTTGCGGCCTAGGAAAAGGCCTGAGGGACTTGCGAGTTCGGATATATTGGCTGCCGAGCCATCACCTGAGAAGCCGAAATCATCGGTACCGGCGATGGTTGTGATATTACCGGAAGGATTGATGCGGCGAATGCGGTGGTTGAAACGGTCGGCGATGTAGAATATGCCCAGCGAATCGGCAATTACTGCCGAAGGAAAGGACAATCGCGCGTTAGTCGGCAGGCCGCCATCTCCTGTGAAACCAGGATTGTCGCTGCCTGCCAGGGTACTGATGGTGCTGTCGGCGGCGGCGATTTTACGAATACGATGATTTCCGGTATCGGCGATATAGATGTTGCCGATACCGTCGACGAAAACGCCTGAGGGTCCGTTGAGGGTGGCTGCCACGGCAGTAGTATCGTCAATAAAGAGACCAGCGGTAGTATCCTTGCCGGCGATAGTGGAGATTGTACCGGCGGTGGTGACTTTGCGAATACGATGATTTCCGGTATCGGCGATATAGATGTTGCCGATACCGTCGACGAAAACGCCTGAGGGTCCGTTGAGGGTGGCTGCCACGGCAGTAGTATCGTCAATAAAGAGGCCAGCGGTAGTATCCTTGCCGGCGATGGTGCTGATGGTGCTATCGGCAGCGGCGATTTTACGGATACGATGGTTTCCGGTATCGGCGATGTAGACGTTGCCGATGCTGTCGACGAAGACGCCAGAGGGAGCGTCTAATTGAGCGCTGGCCGCTTGACCGTTATCGCCGGAAAAGCCGGGGTTACCGGTGCCGGCGAAGGTAGTGATGACACCGGCGGTGCTGATTTTACGGATACGATGGTTTCCGGTATCCGCAATATAGAGTGTGCCACTGGTATCTCCCCAGGCTGCAGTGGGCAAGACGAGGTTGGCGTCAGTGGGATTACCGCCGTCACCGGCAAAGCCCTGTATGCCGTTGCCGGCGGTCGTAGAGATGGTTTGTGCCTGAATAAAAGAGGGGACGGCCGGGCTAAGGAAGAAGGCTAAAAAGAATGAAAATTTGTACAAGTATTTGTTAAACATAACTTTATAAGTCATTCAACCTTTAGATGTCGGCTCTGTATCAATTAGTATTAATTAAAGGAATATCGGCTCAGAGCGATATAACTAAAAACAGGCCTTTTTCTATATATCGGGTACTGAGGGTAAAACATGAGGTTCTCTATCTTCGTTCTAATGGTCTTGATAGCCCCAGTGGCGGCAATGGCCGAGTCGGTGGTTCTCTCTCCTCAATCGCTGAGTCGTGTTCCCAAGGGGGCTAGTTCGGCGAATCCTTACTGGCAGCATTTAGTGATTACTTTGAACCGCAGTCCCTCGGCTGGCAATAGTATCAGAATCAACTTACCGGTTGGGGTGGCAGTGGCCGATACCGACGGTGATGGTGATCTAGCAGATGAGGTGACGCTCGACGATACTTCGATTCTCGGTACGGGTTATAATTCAGCTATTGGTACCAGCGAAAATCAGATAGTTCTTCAGAGCATCAACGGTGGGATTTCCGGGGAAATTCACGTACACTACCCCATAGAGACTCCGGCTAATCCTGCGCTTCCCAGCGCACCTTACGGGCAGATCTCTTTCTCCAATACCAGTGAGACTACGATTCCCGCCGGTACTTTGGTGCTCGACTTAGTCGAGCCACACGAAGTTCAGTTGGCCACTTTTTCAAGGCTATTTATCGACGACATCGCCGATACTACTACCCATGCCCAGGGAGAGTCTTATCCGGAGATAGCGGCACCGGTTTTCGATCTGGCTTTACCAGATCTGGTCAGCGATGTACGCGGCATCCTTCGCGGTGCAGCTCTGGTCAGCGCGGGTGTCCCCTTTGCTGATGGCAGCGATAGTAACGATGTGAATTACCGTTTCTGGTTTTCGACTCGCGATAGCCTGGCCCGGGTCGATACCTCGGTCGCCTCGGTGGCTTTAGACCGGACTAGTCTGGGTGTGGCAGAGGCAACGGAAAAGAGTTTGGCTATCCTGGCATTTGACGTGTCTTCGCTACAAGATACGGTCTATTACCTTTATATGACATCCAATCTGACGGGAAATCATCCGCTTTTACGCAGTCGGGGAATTCTCGTTCAGCACAAGCCGGTAGTGCTATCGGTAGGAGATTTTAAGAGTGGAGATCCCGATTTTCTCGACTCGGGGCGACTCCTTGATTTCGACCAGGGACGGGCAGGGCCAGCCGACAGTACTCGTAGTAGTATCGATATTCCATTTAGCGCCTTTGATTATAATGACAGTGCTTCGGTGCGACTGTTCTATGCGACAGCCGACACGCTCGACACGACTTTCGTTACGACCACAGGTACGGTGCCTGATCGCGTAATCTTGGGACTTACCAATGCTACTGATATTGATAGTACTGCGCAGCTACTAGAGGGTAGAGATACCCAGCAAAATTGGAATATTGTCCTTAGCGATACCAGCTTCATCGCGCCGGGAAATTATTATATCTACGCGGTTATTACCGATGGTAGCGATTTGGGAATCAAGCGCAGTGACCATACCTACCAAGTCCGCCATTCACCCTTTCTCGCTCTCGACAGCCGGCAGGATCGGCATTTGAATACAGGTGGTATCGATCCAGATCGCTACTACGCTATCACCTGGAATCGAGACCGTGGAAAAGATGGCGATAAGTCTCTGACGGATAATGCGACGATTTCTCTCTACTATAGCGTCAGCGATTCTTTCGCAGTTCCTGGAGGCCGGGAGTCACTCGAAGGAGCGGCAGCGGATTCCAGTCAGGATACCCACCTGATTGTTACCGGTTTGAAAGAGGATCCAGACGCTCGCAGTGACAACCAGTATATATGGGATTTGTGGACTCACAAAAACCCCGATGACCAGGGAGTGCCGAGGGAGGGAGTCAGCTATCATATATATGGTGTGATCGAAGCAGATTCGACGAGCAGGATAGTGAGGTGGGACGACGAGGTTGGGCAGGCGCAAAGACTGGTCTTTACTCACGAACCGCACTTGCGTCCGCTTGCGCCGATGGAGACAGTGACGACCGATGGTCGCCAGAGTTTCCGAGTCGCCTGGCAGGCGGAAGATGTCGATCAGCGGGCAGGGGTGTGGGTGATTTTAACTGAGGCCGCAGGCCAGACACTGGGTAAGCGGACGACCTACGCGGCGTTGACAGAGGATGCTGCGCGGGATTGGGTCGCAAACTCGATCGATGGTAGTCTGGCCAAGGGTACGCCCTTAAGTGAAGACCTGATAGATGAATTTGCAGTGCGGCCCTCGCGGCTGATTGCCGATCTCGAGGGTGCGCAGGTACCGATGGTCAATGGCGACTATGTGGTCTATCTGGTAATCGATTCAGGGGAGACTCAGACCCCAGCTGGTCCGAGTCTGGCGATCCAGGTTCCGGGCTCTGTCCGGATCAGCAATCTGGGTGAGGGAGGGGCAGAGGGCTTGAGCTCTCCGTCGTTAGAACTGCTGCCAGCAGATCTGGCGGTGACGGTGCCTGGGGATACGACCTTGATCGAACTGCGCCCCCATAGTGGAGGAATGCTTGTCGACCTGGTGACTTTCTTTGCCAGTGTCGACACTGCTTTTTTCGAAGTGGTCGACCAGGATAGTGCTCCAGGGATCCAGCCCTTCAAACTCGACTCGACGCTGACCGGAGTCACGTTGCGAGATACCCTGCTGGTGGGGGCCGATAGTTTGAGTGCTGGCAGGTGGCTTCTGGACCTGATCTATTTCGAGCAGGACGATACCAGCCATCTCGATGGCGATTTCACACTGGCTACGATGCAAGTGGTTAGTAAAGACACCCTCGGATCGACCACCATCGAGATCGATCATCAGCAAAATCGAAGAGCGGCTTTCTATCGCGATGGTGAAGAAGTAGCGCAGATTCCGGCAGGGACAGCTGTGCGGGCGCAGTTCTTTCCGCGCGGCGAGATATCGGGACGATTAGCGCTGCAGGGTCGAGATACTTACCAGAATGTTATGACCTTTTTGCTGCGCGACCGCAACAGTTTTCAGCCGATCACTGATCCGCTTTTCATTGCGACGAATGATGCAGACAGTACGCAGCCTGGCATCCAGGATTCTGTTGCTAGCGATGGTTCATTCAGCTTGGATCAGGTGCCAACTGGCAATTATCAGCTCGTCGTGCATTTCGATGGTTATCTGAATGGTCAATTCCCTTCAATCGAGGTCAATCCGGCCGAAGTTATAACCGGGGTTAATCCTACTTTCCTCACAGATGGAGTGACCGATCCCGGGTATCTACTGGGTGGTGATGTGGCCGGGTACGTCGACACGAGCGAGACCCAGATTCCCGATAACGAGATCGATCAACTCGATATAGACTTCGTAGTCGGTTTTTTTGGGCAGACCACCGATCCCACTCATCCAGGTCGGCTAGCCGATATTAACGGGGATAGTCTGGTCTGGGTAGTCGATCTCAATATCGTTGCAGCCAACTTCAATATAGATGGCGTAGAACCGGTGTATAAACGCGTGAATACAGCCGATTCTGGGCTGGGGATTTGGCACTTAAAGCAGCGAGAAGAGGGGGATGAATTGGTCGTTGAAGTCCGAGCTGACGAAATGGCTGGAGCCCGGGCTTACGGGTATCGACTGCGTTATGATCCAGCAAAACTCAGTCTTCGCTCTGCCAACTCCGGCAAGGCTTTCGCTCAGTATCCGGCCGTGTATGCCGAACATAGAGAGTGGGGGGAAATCGCGATGGGCGCGGCCTTATCCGGTGACCAGGGAGTAATTAATGGCGATCAAGACCTGGGTACTTTCGTCTTTGCTCTATTAGCAGACACAGGTGCAGAAGTGGAGATCGGTGATGCTCAGTGGGTTGATGCCGATCATCGAGTCCGCTTCCCCCGGGGATCGGCGGTTAGCCCTGCGGAATTCGCCCTCTCGCCCAATTATCCCAATCCTTTCAATCCGCAGACGACAGTGCGTTTACACCTGCCGGAACGGAGCGCAATCCGGTTAGAAGTTTACGATGCAGCGGGACAAATGGTCCGCTCTTTACTGAAAGGTGAATTCGAAGCTGGAGTGCATATTGTGGTTTGGGATGGGTACGATCAGGCGGGGCGTGAAGTTGCGACGGGTACCTACTTTGCCCGTTTGCGCGCCGGGAGAAAAATCCAAGTGCGTAAAATGACCTTGCTCCGCTGAGGAGGAAAGTCTCACCGTGCGCACAATCATTTGCATTTTTCTCTGTTTACTTTTTCAGGTATTACCTGGGTTAGCACAAGAAGCCCAACTCCGTCTAGAACTCGCCTCGCAAAACCCGGTACAGATCGGTGATACACTGATTGTCGAAGTCCATGCTGACTCCCGGGGGCTCGCACTGACTTCGGCCAGCGCCTATATAAGCTTTGATGAGGCGATCTTTGCTCTAGTACCGGATACAAGCTCTCCAAACGGGGCGGTACAGCCTTTCGCAAGTGGTCCATTTCTCCCGGGACAGGTTTATGAGAATTCGACGGCCGGTGATGCGGAGGGTGGCAATGGATTGGAAGGGTTTCAGCTCAATTACGTGGCGGTCAGTGGGACGGGTCAAGATCGGCCGGCGGGGCGTGGGCGGGGGGTGCTGGCTCGGTTCAAATTGCGAACGGTAGGTTTTCCGGAGAGTGGAGCCAGCGCGGTGCGTTTGGATGCGTCGGGACAACGGCAACCGCTCTACACGACCTTGGAGGAACCTGGTTTAGCGCAGCGTTTTCGAGTCGAGCCTCTAGAGTGGATCGCTATTGATGGTGAGGGCTTGTTGCCCTTGGCTGACCTCGAGATCACTCTGGGCACCGAGCATATAATCGATCTCAAATCCCACTATATGAGCCAGAAATGGTCCTACGAAGACCTTGATTGGGAAGTTTGGTCAGAGAATTCCGAAGCTCTCGAGCTTGCAGTTGTGGATGAAAAATTGTCGTTGATGGCTACAAGTGACGAGGGGGTTATTGCGGTCATCTATCGGCTTCGGGTTCCTGATGGAGAGGTTGTGGAGGGTGTTTTTTCGGTAGTTATAAATGTCCCACCAAGTCGATTGGTTGATCGTTCTCTAATTATCGAAGAGGATAGCGAGTTTCCGCGTTTGGCACTGGCGGAATTTATTGGTGGCGAATGGACGGAAGAGGACCGGAATTGGTCCGTCACGGGTTATGATGAGGTAGTCGCCCAGATAGAGGGTGAAGATCTGCTCTTAGCGGTACCGGCAGACTGGAATGGAAAAGAAACATTGTTGGTCTCATGGTGCAATGAGAAAGGTTTCTGTGAGACGGCGAAACTGGAGATTGAGGTAGGGGCAGTCAACGATTATCCGCAAATCGCCACACTTTCTCCGGTGGTTGTGGCAGTAGGTGAGAGGTATCGTGGACCGATCTTAGCTGAAGTCGTCACAGATCCTGATCACGCACTGGATGAGTTGGAGATTGATCTAGTGGGAGATGGTGGTGTGGAAGTAGAGGTTGTGGACGGGGTGATCGAGATCCACGGGGTCGAAGTTGGAGAGGGACTGGTAAGTCTTTCAGTAGTGGATCCGCTTGGAGCGCAGAGTTGGGCTTCTATTGAAGTTCAGGTACTGCGGGTTGACACCGGTCCTCGTCTTGACTCTCTCTCCGATATGGAGTTAGAAGTTGAAGGCGTTCACGATATGGTTTTAGGAGTAGTAGATTTCGATACGCCCCTGGCAGAGCTTAGCTGGTCGATGGCCATCGAAGGCTCTGTCGTCGCAGAATGGGTAGGGGAGGGACCACCTCATTTGCAATTACGCGGTCTCGCTGAGGGTGAAGCCATAGTGCGCATCCAAGTTCGTGATCCAGAAGGTAGCGTGGCGACAACAGCTTTTCGCGTTAAGGTAGAGGAACCGATGGCGGAGATGGTTTCTGAAGTAGGTGTATTGGATCTGGGAGATGAAGGGGTGATTGATGAGGTTTTAGAGGTTGATATGGTGAATGAGGGGGATGAATCTGGGGATATTACGGAAGATGTATTGGCGGTTGATGAGGTAGTCTCAGTCGATGTTCCTGATGGGTTGGAATCAGTGGAAGAGGCGGTCGATGCGTTGGCGGTTGATGGAGTTGGGGAAGTCGCAGGATCAGAAGAGCTGGGAGCAATCGTTCCACTGAAACTTGATGATATCCCAGACTTATACCTGGTGAAAGGGTCGACAAGCGAATTTTTGCTCGATGATTATGTGGTTATAGGGGGGGCAGAACAGTTGCAGTGGTCGGTTGCCGGAGCGATCGACTTGGAAGTGGAGATCAGCGAATCTCGGCGGGTTGTGGTCCGCGTGCCCCTTCATTTCTCGGGGCGAGAGATTCTGCTCTTCAGGGCAGAAGATGGTGAGGGTAATTCGGCGGTCGATGCCGTGCGAATTGTGGTTGGGGCAGATGATCCGGGGGTGTTGGAAAACACTGTGCCAGACGAGGCAGTTGATTTGCCCGATCCGAATGAGATTACTGGTCCACCAGAAGCTGCCGATGGGGTTGCGCAGTCGCTGGAACTAAGAAATTTCCCAGAGGTTGCTTTGGTGGCTGGTCTGGTAGATTCGGCTTTGGTACTTGATAGTTTGGTGAAAAACGGTGATCCCCAAGCGATTGTCTGGTCGTTGCGTGGCGGGGTGTTCATCAAAGCCTTTATCGATGCTCAGCGCCGATTACATATAGACGGAACTCAGGCTTTACAGGGGCGCGAAGTCTTCTTTTTAGAAGCACAACTGGGGGCTGAGAGCCAGCAAGTTCAACTCGTTGTTAGTGTTCGTGCTCCGGACTTTGGCCTCAAATCTCTGCCCTCTTTGCGCTTAGAAGCCGGGGAGCATCTATTGGATTTGGGAGGCTACTTAGAGGGAGATTTCACCCCCGATCAGATCGAATGGAATGTGATAGCACCTGCAGAAATCGGATTTGAGTTCACCGGTTCTATGTTGCGTATAATTACTGAGGAAGATGGTGTTTATAGCCTCGTTATACAGGTGAGGTCTCCAGGAGGCCATAAACTGGAAGCAGAGCTAGTGGTCGAAGTGTTAGGCGCACTAGAACTCGAATCACTAGAACCTGAATCGGTAGAGCTTGGGGCAGAAGAGCCCGAGGTAGTAGAACTCGAAACGCAAGAGTCGATTCTATCTGATGTCGAAGATGGGTCTCGAATTCCCGAAGCACCGGTTATCGACGAACCCGACGAAATAATATTAGTTGATAACCAGCCCCCAAGTTTGAGTTTGAGCGGATATCTTCTGGCCGATAGTATAGTGGAGTACCGTTTGGAAGCAGACGAAGAACTCGCAGAAATGCCGATCCTGATTGCCGATGGCCAGGTTCTGCAGGTGGAGGTGAGGGGGCATTATTATGTTGCTCATTACAGAGGAAATTCTGGTGTTAGTGAGATTTTGGCTGTGGCTCGAGATCGTTCAGACAATCTGGCCAGAACGCGACTGTCTCTAAGTATTGGAGACGGGGCGAGTGTGCTTAGTCCGGACGGACTACTTCGAGTCCAGGGAGGAGAGGGTGCCGTACTGCTCTATGCCGTTGAGGCTGGATATCAGGTCGATATAGAACCAGGATCGACAGCAGAATTGGTCTTTCAGGGGGGTGAAAAGGGGCAAGGAATTTTTCGCCAGACGGTTTCAGGCTGGGAAGAAATACCTGCTCAGATTGATGGCGATGAACTGTACGCTGTGGTTGCCAGGAGCGGAATTTATCGTCTGGCGAAGGGCACTGCTAACGCAGGTGAAGCCCAACCTATGGCTTATCCAAACCCTTTCAACGCTGAGGTAGTTTTGCGTTATCAAGTCGAAGCCGATGGGCCGGTGCGGGTTGCTGTATACAGCGCTCTGGGGGTACAAGTCCGTCTTCTTGCCGATCAGATTCAAGGGGCAGGAGTACGGACCTTGCGTTGGAACGGCAGGGACCAGCGGGGTTTTCCGATGGCGAGTGGGGTCTATCTATTGGTCATCGACGCAAATGGCGAACGTCGGTCGCGCAAGGTCATGCTGATCAGGTAAAGGGCGTAAGAAGGTATAAATAAGGTGTGAAAAAGGATGGGCTCTGCATTTTTTTGTTTTCTCTGCAGGGCCTTTTCTCTATTTACCGCTTGCTTGGTATCGGTTTTGCATAGTCCAGGGTGATTCATGACAATCCTGAAGATACCAAATGGGGTTAAGATTGCGCCAAGACGATGGAAAGAGCGCAAAATATAGGGGTTAGAGAGTGCGGGACTCCCATTGGAAGGGGAGTTGTTCCGCGACTAAAAGGGAAGATCATTCCCATTAACGGGAGAATTTTGCGGAATTGTCCGCCTGCCCATGGCTAAAGTGCTAATAACCATATTGGTGGTTCTATTCGCCCCTTATGCCGGCGCCCAGACAGTAGAGATCAGTCCACCGGAACTGACTCGAGTGCCAGTGCCGATGTTGGGATCGGGACGATATTGGCAGCAATTGTCGGTGGTGCTCAGCCAAGACAATGCACCTTCTGATACTTCGTTGAGTATCGGTATGCCGGTCGGCATTGATTTGGCCGATACAGATGGGGACAGCCTCTTTGCCGACGAAGTGCGCATCGTTTATGTCCCGGTCGGGGACGAAGCGCCTGACTTCTTTGCCGCTCCTAGCACAGAGACCGAAATGCTGGTCATTGGGAACCGACAAACCGCACTCGCCGGTGGGCAGATCTACCTCCAGTTTCCAATAGAAATCGCAGCCTATTATCCAGAGACCGATGTCCGCTATGGTCCCATCCTCTTTGCTGAGGAACTCGAGAGCGATATGATCGACGGTCCGTGGGTGACATTGGTGTCACAAGAGGAATTCAACACCGTTGGTTCGATGAATCTGGTCGCGATGGATCCTATACTCGCTGCATTAGAGGATACGACGACCTCGGCGGAGGGTGCGGTCTTTCCAGTTGAGGAAAAAATATTGGTTCGGGTTTTGCCGGATCTGATCTTCGACGCGGGGATCAGTACAAGAAGCAACCTGGTAGAGCTGGGCGATGAGGATGACTCCAACGACTTGGAATACCGGTTTTTCCTCTCTGACTCGGGGACCTTGGACGAAATTGATGAAAGTTCGGTTTTGGAAGTCTTGACCTCAGTCGGAGATCCCTATGTCGAGCGCGAGGGAGTGGGCAGAGTAACGAACCTTCTTTTCCGCGATGTCGAGCCGGGACTCTATTACCTGTACGTGACTGCATCGGTGACCGGAAAGATTCCACTTGCTCGCAGTCGTGGTCTGCTCGTGCGTCACGAACCGGTCTTCCAGGCTATGGGACCCGGTGAATCGATTACTCTTGATTCGGGCGATTTGCTTGGACCAAACGGCGCTCCGACTGGTCGCAGTATTAAGGACCTGGAAATTACCTACAGCCTTATCGACCACGACAGTGAGCCTTTTGTTCATCTATTCTACAGCGAGGATGGCGAACTCGGTGCAACGGAGATTGCCGGCGATGGTAAGGGTGGTTTAACGTTGGAAGGTGCCTTGCCATTGACAGGGGTCGAAGGGCTCATTGCCAAGGAGGGGCATTTTGTCTGGGATATTCTGGATCCAGTTACCGTGTCCGCTGGAGACTATTTCATCTATGCCGCGGCAACTGATCTAAGTGCTAGTGCGCTGATGCGCAGCGCCGGCATAGTCCAGGTCCGCCACGCGCCCTTTTTACGCATGGATGCGCTTAATGACGAATCGCTTTCTTGGCCCGATACCATAATTACGGGGGGCATTCGGCCTCAGCGTTTTATCACCTTCAGCTGGGGCCGACGGGGTTTTGATGGCGATGCTGATATCGACGATGATGCTCTCATCGACCTCTATTTGAGTCGGGTTCCAGCGACGCCCTTCGAGCTTGGTCCCAATGCAGCTAGAGTGTCTGCAGGTACCGGGTTTACAGTTCCTGGAGGAGGGGACCAGTTGCAAGCAGCTCTCACCACTGGAGATGCGCGGCTGATCACCGGCAATATCCCCGAAGATCCCGATGAGCGTGCGGACAATCAATATGTATGGGATTTATGGGCTTTGGAAGCCAGCGAGTTCGGTGTACCCGAGGCGGACTCGGTGTACTATGCCTACGGTGTGATTAGCGATGCGGCAGAAAACCGATGCCTGGCTCAGATGAACGGCGGCCAGCTCAACGATATGGCTTCGCAATTAGTTTTTGTACATCCGCCTTCGATTCGCGTTCTGCAACCAGTGGCGCCGATTACCGTCCAACCGGGTCAAAGCGGTCGGGTCGCGTGGGATGATATGGATTTGGACGATGATGCGAAGATTCGCGTTTTGCTTTGCAGAGAGGATCGCGGCGAAAAATCGACCTATGCAGAAGTTGCTGAGGGTCTAGCCTACGTGGTCAATTCCGCAGATGGTCACGCCGAGACCGGGGTGGATTCGCTTTGGGATCTGAGCGAAGATAGCGCCAGAGACCATTTTGAAGTGGCGATAGACCACCTTGAACGAGCGGTCGCTGCCAATACTCCTTTGGCCAACGGAGACTATTTCATTTATCTGGCTATCGTCGATACGGACGATTTTGGGCAAGCTCAGGCGGTTAGAGCCCCTGGTTTAGTTCAGGTCCAGGGTTTGGGGAGTGAGGCGGTGGTAGAGACACCGCTCCAACTCCTGCCCGAGGTCTTCAGTCTGGGGACTGGTGGACAGATTCAGACTTTTGAAGTGGTTGTTAATACCGAAAATAGCGTTGATGTGGTCCAGCTGACCTTGGTCGTCGATCCCGCCAGTTTTGCGGCTATAGATCAAGATTCTCTCCTCGAGGGGATTCAGCCCTTTGTCGTCGGACCGGGTTTTCAGTCTGCCAAGTTAGTCACCAACCAAGTCGAGGACGATGAATTGGGCTCGTTGCGCTTGAGTATGGCCTATTTCGAGCCTAGAGCGAGCGGGATTCCCGGATTGGGTCCCGACCGCCTGCTGGCCACTTTCGAGTTGGAAACGCTCGATCTAGAGGGTGCGGTAAGCATCGACTTGGAAGTAGAGACCGATCGCGGTCAGGTTTCGCGCATAGCACTCAACGGTCAGTCTGTAGCAGAGTTGGATGCGGGGCCGGTTTCGCTCGGTGAGTTGGTGGCGGGTCGAGCCATAATTGAGGGTATGGTCAACCTCGAAGGTCGTCAGGATATGACGGCGGAGATGGAGTTTTTTCTCCGGCGCTGGGGTGAACACGCAGAGGTCGTCGATGAGGTTTTTGCGGAGGCCAACGATGTGGATCCGATCCAAGACGGTGTTCAGGTTGAGATCAATGCCGATGGTAGCTTCACGCTCTTAGAAGTACCGATGGGACGCTGGGATCTCCATGCCCGTCTAGCTGGGTATCTCGAAGCCTGGATCCCTGGTCTCGAACTCTTCTCAGCTCAGGTGATAGAAAATGTCCAACCAGCGAGTCCAGGCAGCGATGAGAGGCCTCGGGTACTCGGTGGCGATGTAGTGGGTTATTTGGAAACGGATGGCACCAGTTCCCAGGATAATGAAGTAACGCTGGCCGATTGGGATTTTGTCGCGGCGTTCTTTGGTCTCGATGCGGAACCTGGCTCGGAAAGCGAACGTGCCGACATAACTGGAGATGGTGAGATCGATATCCAGGATTTATCTCTGGTTGGAGCAAATTTTCGCCGTCGCGGACCGGTGCCGGTCTACAAATCCGCTGAGGGACAGGGTGGGCAGAGTGTGCAACTGATCAGTCCGGCCAAGAAGCCGGAACTTGGGGAGACGGTTGAGTTTATCGTCGTTGGCAACGGTTTGACGGGTATAAGAGCCTATGAATTGGACCTCGAATTCGATCAAACTCAATGGCAATGGGTAGATGCGGAGGTCGCGGCGGACCGCCCTCTGATGGCGACCAAGAGGCGAGGCGAAAATCGCCTGCTCGTTGGTGCTACCCTAATCGGGCGAGGTAGCGATTTGAGCATGGTGGGAACCTTATTGAATTGGCGCTTGCGCGCTCTGCGGACCGGTGCAGCGATGCCCCGGATACTCGGATCTCGCGTGGTAGATATGGACCATCGTGTACACCTTGTCGCGATCGACCACCGGGGTCATAGTGGGCCGATGACTTTTCACTTGGAACAGAACTACCCCAATCCGTTCAATCCAGAAACGGCGATCGATTTCACCGTTCCGGTGGGGGTGAATTCGGTGCGGTTGGAAGTTTTCGATGTGCTTGGCCGACGCGTAGCTCTACTCTGGGATGGCGAGATGGCTCCCGGTGCGAATCGACTGTATTGGCGCGGCCTGGACCAGGAGGGAAGGCCTGCCGCAAGCGGTGTCTACATCTATCGCTTGGAGAGCGGTGAACAAGAGTTGGTCAAACGCATGGTGCTGGTGAGATAATGCGTGCTTATACGACGATATTGGTATTGGTGCTCTGCATCTTCGGAGCCGATTTATGGGCGGCTTCTCTCACGGTGCGGCAGGCCAATCATGGTAGTCAGTTTTCCGCCGAACTGGGTCAGGTCCTCGATATGGAGGTCTTCATCGACGCGGGTGATGAAGAACTGACGGGGTACAGCTTTTCCGTGTCTTACGAGCGTGATGTTTTTGCATTGATACCGGCGGACTCCGACGGGACAGGTAATCCGTTGCCCTTCGAGACAACGGGCTATTTGGGTGGAATTCCTCTGGAAAACAAGGTTGAAGAAGCCGGGGAAAAGATCATTCTGAGTTATGTTGAGGCGGTTGGTGGTGTGGCGCGAAATGCGGCTAGCGGAGCGGGAGTGGTGGTGCGATTTAGGTTGGAAGTAATGCGTCGCAGTGTGGGTGAGACCACTTCTATCCGGGTCGAGGAGCGCGGTCATAATCTCGTAGCCCAGTATGTTCGTCTCGACGCTCCGGGTGTCGAACAGCGTTTTGCGGATCCTCTGGGTGAGGCCGTAGTGCGAGTGACGGGTTTCCGGCTCTCGCCGTCCTTGCCCGATCAGACCGTAATCGAGGGTGAATCGCATTTGGCCTTCGATCTGGATGCCTTTGTCGATACGGTCGGAACCAGCGTGCTCTGGACCCATTCGCGATTGAGCGAGATAGGAACTGTGATCGATCCGGAGACCAACGAGGTTACCTTAAGTCCCGAAATAGGGCTTGTGGGCAAACGGAAGATGATTTTTACCGCTCTCGAGGTCAATGAAGGGTTGACGGCTTCCGATACGATCGATGTCCTGATACTCTCGCGTCCTAAAATCAGTGGATTGCCCGATACCGTGCGTTTTGCCGAGGATACCGGTAACGATGAATTGGACCTCGATGCTTTTGTCGAGGATAGCGACCACGAATTGGGGGATTTGGTCTGGACGGGACTTTCAGGAGGGCGGATCCACATCCAGGTAGCTCGTGGCAGTCATGTGGTGCAATTAACGGCGCCCTCTGATTATTTTGGCAGCGAAACCATTGGGTTTATTGTCGAGGATCCAACCGGCCTGAAAGATACTTCGGAGGTGGCAGTCGAGGTCACGCCAGTCAATGACCCACCGGAGTCGATCCAGGTGCCACCGATTTACCCGATTCAAGGTGAAAGCGAGGTCGTCGTTCCCCTCGAAGATCTCTTTTTCGATCGCGACGACGACGTGTCGACTTTGCAGGCATTCTTGCAAATAGAGGGTGGGGTCAGTGCCGAGATTGTCGATGGTCAACTTGTTGTCAGCGGGGAGAGTACCGGTCGCGGCATCGTGCATATAAGTGTTCAGGATACCTCAGGCGCGGTGGCCGAATCCCGACAGGTAGTTGTGGTGCTCGAAGCAGGGGAGTCTATAGGACCCGAAATAAGTTCATTGCCTGAGCAGCGCTTTCTCGGCGGCCAGGTTGCCGAATTAACGCTGGAAGATTGGGTGCAGGACGATAGTCCGGCTGAAGAACTCGGCTGGGAGGCACTAGCCGACAGTGGTTTAGTCGCCAGTGTTCAGTCGGGGCGTCTGCAAGTAAGTGGCGAGAGCGGATTCTCCGGAACCAGCACTGTTCGGTTGAGTGTGACTGATCCCGATGGAAATCGGGACGAAGCAATTTTAGTTGCCAGTGTCCTCGGCCCCGATGATGACAAGGGTCCGCGAATATTCGCACCTGGAGTAATCGGCCTGCTGCCGGAAGAAGATCGAGAAATCGCACTTGACGACTGGGTATCGGATCCGGATGATCCCGATCAGGCAATCATTTGGGATATTTTCCCTTCCGCTGGATTAGAAGCCGATTTCAATGAAGATACACGGGTATTGATATTGAGAGCGGGGGAAAACTTCATCGAACCTGCTTCGCTGGGTCTGGTGGCTTCAGATCCCAATAGCTCGCGCTATCCAGCAGAGGTGCCAGTCCTTTTAGCTGCCCCAGGTGATCCGCCTTCAGTCGTTGAATTCAGTGCGGTGAGTCTCGATAGTTTAAAAGCCGAGGTCGAGATAGATCTCGACGAATTCGTATTCGACGATCAGGATGAGGAGAGTGAGCTTTTCTGGGAGATTAGTACCGAACCTGGGATTGAGGCGGAATTCGACCCGATCACCCATGAGCTCACCTTGAGTCGCGATCCAGCGGTGGCTGATCCCCCCAGTGCGACCCAGGTACTATTGCGCGTCAAAGACACCAGTGGTCAAGAAACCACCGCCTTGATCGTGGTGGGTTTGCCGCCGCTCTTTGATTTGGTGCCCTTACCTGTGATTGATCTATTCGCCGGACAGGTTGATTCAAGTCTGGTACTGAGCGACTACGCGATCAACGCCGATGGCGGTCCAGCTCCGTCCTTGATATGGCGTGCAGAGCCCTCGGAGCGGATCGAGGCCATCATTGATCCCCAGTCGACCCGGGTGCTTATCGGAGTGACGGATCGGCAGTTCTTGGGCACGGAGATTCTCGAGTTTAATGCGGTCGATGCGACGGGGCGTGAAAGACCAGTCAAATTACAGGTGAATGTAAAGGGATTGGGATTGTCGCCGCAGATTCGCGTCTTTCCGCGCCTTGAATTAGAAATGGGGCAGGTTGATGTATCGATCGATCTGGACGATTTAGTCGTCGATGACGATAGTGACGACCAACTTCATTGGTCCGCGAGTGGTCAGAGGTTAGTGGCGGTAGAGATCGATCCGGATACGCGAGTGGTGAGGCTGATCGCTGAGGGGACGGAGCCCGGCGTAGATCAGATTCAGTTCCTAGTCAAAGATCCGGCGGGCAATACTGCATTGGGAATATTGGAAGTGACCGTTGTCCAGGGTGGTGCTGCGCCAGAGATCGCAGTACTTCCCCAGGTGCTAATCGAAGCAGGCAGTGATGAAGAACAGATCTCTTTAGCGCCCTTTGTCGTTGATCCTGATACTCCGAATAATGAATTGAGTTGGGACGTCGAAGTCGAACCCGGAATAGTTGCTCGGATCGAAGGTGATCGGCTTATCGTCCTGATCCCAGCAGGCCAGACTGGGAGTCGCGTACTGCGGTTGACGGTTATTGACCCCCAGGGAAACCAGACCTCGGCCGAAATGGAGATCCTTATCCAGCAGGACCAAATTCGCCCTGAGTTTGCCCTCACGGTCGGTCGGCATCCGATCTTTAGCGAGCTGATGGAGTTGCACATCGTTGCCAGCGAGGAGTTGCGCGAAGAGCCCTCGGTTGAAATCGATGGTGACAAACAAGAGGTCGAGAGTCTCGACAACGAATCGTACCGAGTAAACTTCTCATATCCGCCCACCGAAGAGCAGGAGCGCTTTGTAGATATCATAGTCAAGGGATTTGACCGAGGTGGAAATGAAGGAGAGCGATTGCTGACGGTAGCCCTCAAGTGGATGGACGAGGCCGGCGGTAATATTCGCAGCCCAGATCCAAAGTTGGGACTCAATGTGACCAACGATGCAGCTGGCCCTGGTCAGTTGGCCGTGCTCTATCGCCTGGGAGAAGCTGAGACACCCCCGGAGAATGATGGAGAACCGGTTTACTCTGTAGACCTGTTGGGGGGTCGGAAACTCGACAAACCTGTGACCCTAAATTTCTTTCCCGGGGCAAATCCAGACCCGTCTCTTGGAGTCTTGCGGTGGGATGAGGTTGGGGGGACATGGGAGGACGTGCCGACCAGAGTAGATCCGGAGACCGGGTGGCTGGCGGCGACAGTAGACGAATTGGGGCTTTTTCGCCTGGGGCGTGTCGCTGCAGAAAGCAGACTACCGGTTGCCAAATTGAGCAACTATCCCAATCCCTTTGCCGCCGGTCAAGCGCAAAATACCCAGATCGTCTATAAGGTCAGCACACCCGGACGGGTCCAGTTGCAGGTCTACAATTCATTGGGACAACCGGTGCGATTGCTGGTGGATGAGTTTCAGGAGGTAGGGGTGTGGACAGCAGCATGGGATGGCCAGAATACACAGGGACAGCGATTGAGCAGTGGGATCTATTTTTACCAATTGCAGGAAGGTGGGCGACGTTACCATCGCTCACTGATCATGGTGCGATAAGAGGAACATTGTCGCTAAGCAAGAGTGAAAACCGAGCGGTGCAGTTATGATGCGGATCAAGTTAGCACAGGTCTTTGCTTGGAGTTTTTGGTTGATTGGCATACCCATCGTTCCCGTCCTGGCTGGGACTAATGAGTGGACTCAGTTGGGTACCGGTATCACTGCGAGCGTCAACGCGATAGGCCGCCATCCAGGTCAGCCGCAGACGCTCTATGCAGGGACGGAGAACGGATTTTACTTCAGTGCCAATAGCGGGCGAGCTTGGGAGTTGAGGGGGCCGAGCCTTGTCGATCGCAGTGTGCTCTGTTTGGCCGTAGATCCAGAAGATGGTGATCGGCTCTATGTCGGATTGAATTCTGGTCTTTCGCAAAGCAGCGATGGAGGGCAGACCTGGTCGGTGGCATCTGATGTGGGGCCCGGTGTACTTGCGGTAGGCACAGGAGCAGAGGGGCGCGTCTATGCAGCTACTTTTGGTCGCGGAGTATTCTCTAGTCTCGACCGAGGGGCGACTTGGACAGCCACTGGTTCTGAGTTGGCAAGCGATATCGTCTTTTCCCTTGCTGCCCATCCGCTGGAAGCGCAGGTCGTCTATGCCGGAACTGCTCGGGGGCTTTTCGTAAGCCGCGATGGCGGGCAAAGCTGGATATCGGCAGGGGCAGAGCTAGATGGGTTGAGTGTGCGCAGTATTGCCCTCTCGGCCGATGTGCAGAACGCTGGTGTGGTCGTGATTGGCACCTATGGTCGAGGGGTGTGGATGAGTGAGGACAATGGTCAGAGTTGGAATCCGATCAACGAGGGCTTGGGCGATCTCAATGTGCGCAGCATAGTGGTTAATTCCGATCTAGATCAATGGATGTATGCGGCTACAGCTAACTCAGGATTCTATCGTTCCAAGGATGGCGGAGCGACTTGGAGGGCAATCAACCAGGGTTTGAATAATCTGATGGCGCGCTGGGTGGAGGTCCTACCCGATAGCAGAGTCCTCGGGGGAAGTACTCAATTGGGAATAGTAGAGATCCATTTTGAGCCCGAAGCTCAAATTCGTTTGGCCGTCTCGTCCCTTGATTTCGGCATGGTCGAGGTCGGAGTCCCCAGCATCCAGACGCTGGAACTGGCGAACGATGGTCTGGTTGATTTGGTCGTATCGAATTTGAGCATCGAGCGCGAAAGTGGTTTTTCGGTTAGTCCGGCGAGTATCGCGGTGGCTCCGGGGACCAGCACTCGACTAGAGGTGCGTTTCCAACCTGCTCTTCGAGGTCCGGCATCGGCTACGCTGGTGGCGCGGAGCAACGATCCAGATGAGGATGCGGTGGAAGTGGCCTTGAGTGGTACGGGAGTCCAGGCGGAGCTTGGCGTGCAACCACCGGTCATAGACTTCGGCGAAGTTCGCGTGGGGAGTTTTCGCGATACCATGGCCATTTTGACCAACAGGGGCAACGCTGCGCTGAATTTGCGCAATGCTTTTATCGAGATCGATGATTTCAGAGTGCTTAGTTTCCAGCCCCAGATCCTGCAGCCGAATCAAAGTCTGGGGCTTCCTATCCGTTTTTTGCCGCAAGCAGCTGGGGGAATGAGTGGGGAATTGGTGATCGTCGATGCGGTCGGCCGCAACGAAGTAGCTATAGATGGTATGGGTATCGCTCCTTATATAAGCCTCTCGGCTACGGTTTTGGATTTTGGTACGGTCGATCTCCAGAACTTACAGACCCTGATGGTAGAGGTGTCCAATAGTGGCAATACCGCGCTCGAAATCCTCGATGTGGAAGTGGATGGTCAGGCTTTTAGTGTCGATGTTGAGACACCATTTTCAATTGCGCCGGGGCAGTTCGAGTCGATACCTGTGACTTTTATGCCGCTAGAAGCAGGATCGGAGAGCGGAATCTTGCGGTTCGTTAATGATACTTCGGAGCAAATCGGCACCACAGAAGTGACCCTCTCAGGAGCGGGAGGCGCGCTGGCTTTACGCCCCTTAGACCCTCTTGCTACGGGTACTGGATCGTCAGATTTATTGGTTGTGGATCTCGATCAGGATGGGACATTGGATCTTGCTCTGGTCGACTCGATAGATGGACAATTGAGAATTCATTTCAATGATGGCACCGGCCACTTTGCCGATTCATTCCTCTATCCCGGTGCTGCTTCCACATATGGACATTGGGATAGGCCAGTGGCTTTGGCGGCGGCACCCATCTTTGGCAATGGAATAGATCTTATTATCGGCGATCCGATTGCTCGGTCGATATCGATTCTATTTAACGATGGGACAGGTAATTTTGACCTTAGTCGCGAGGATATTTTTATCGGTCATCAGGTGGCCGATATCATCGCCACAGATCTAGATGCCGATGCCGATGTTGATATTGCCGTAGCGAATAGCGACGATGCTTCGGTTACGGTCCTTCTTAACAATGGTGAGGGTACTTTCAACGCGCGAGTCACCTACCAGGTCGGAGAGGGGCCGGCAGCTCTTCTGGCAGCCCATATCGATGCCGATGATCACGCTGACCTGGTGGTTGCCAACAGAATTTCTGGCTCGGTTTCAGTGCTCTTGGGCAATCGCAATGGGAGTTTTATGATTCGCCAGGATTTGGTCGTCGGTCTGGAACCGGTCGCACTGGCGATGGTCGATTACGACGCCGACGGAGATAACGACTTGCTGGTGGGTAACCAGGGTAGCCTCGACGTGGCGGTTTTGAAGAACGAAGAGGGAGGGGTCTTGGTACTGGAAGAGAGGGTTTCGGTAGGGATAGCGGTCGATGATTTGGCCCTCTCAGATCTAACAGCGGATATCTTTAGCGATCTGGTTGTCGGCAGTTCCGCGGGTTCCCATCTAGTTTTCTTGGAAAATGAAGCGGGTGTAGAATTCGTCTCACGAGATATTCTAAGTTCGGACTTGCCTGTTACTAAGGTCGGGATCGCCGACTTTAATGCCGATGGCGCCAATGATATTGCTGCTCTGCTCGGAGCAGAGGGGCAAGTGCAAATTTTTCTCAACGAAGATGCACGTCGATTGGATCCACCCCGTGCTCCGACGAGGGTGAGGGCCGCAGATGTGGGACGTGATTTGGGACGCCAGATCGAGGTTTTATGGGCAGCTCCCGAACTCGACGAACAGATTGGCCGTACGACAGAATACGTGGTTTTTCGCGCGGCTTCACGTACCGGCCCTTTCGCCTCGATTGATACGCTCTTCGCCGGCCAGCGCCGCTATGTGGATACCGCTGCGACCCTGGCCGATACATTCTATTACTATGTGATTGCTGGCAATGTACTGCACGCTTCCGAGCCTTCGGCAGTAGTCGCAGCCGCATCGCGGCCAGCTCCTTTTTACGAGTTAGAGATGGTCGATGAGTCGCGGTTCTCGGTCGGCGACACACTGCGACTGAGGGCTTTTCTCACTCCGGCCGAGCACGATATCGCTGGCCTGTCTCTTTTCATGAGCTACGAGGACAGTGCCTTGACTTTGATCGATGCGGATCTCGGGCGGCCCGGTATCCAGCCTTTTCGCATCGAGCCCGGGCTGGAGAATGCGGCCGTGCTGGAAAATCGATTGCAACCCCTTTCCAGCAATAAGCTCAATCTCTCGTTAGCTCAATTGGATCTAGAGGCCGGTGTCGAGCCCATAGCGCTCGGCGAAGTCTGGTTTCACACCAGTAAAGATACCGTGACTTTTATAACCATCGATGATGAACCCGAGAGCAATCGGCGTTCTTCGGTGGTCGAGACGGAGACCGGTGAATGGATCTTGCCCTTTATTCCCAAACGTGTGACCCAGGTTTCGATTCGCGATTTTCTGGTCAGGGGCCAGCTTCAACTGGAAGGGCGAGACCCCTTGGATCAAGGCATTCAAGCTTCGCTGTTCTTAGTCGGTACAGCTGGGGATACACTCGAGTCACCACTCAATGACGAAGATCGATTGCGATCGGGTATCCAGCATACGTTGCAAGCAGACGGTACTTTTAGTTTGGTGCAGATCCCCGCAGACACCTACAGGGTCTTGGCTAAGGCACCGACGCATCTGCAGGGAGTGACCGATACGATATCGGTGGGGATGGTCATGCCGGTTAGTGCTTCCTTTTCTTGGGTCTCGATTGATTCGATGGCTCAGGGCACTTTGCCTGCAGGGGATGCCAACGACGATAATCGAATCAACCTGGCAGATTTCGGTGTTTTTGTGCAGCACTTTGGCCGGGTTTCAGCCGAGGGAGAATTATGGCCGCAGGCGGGTATGGCCGATTTCAACGGCGATGAGCGAGTCGATGTCGACGACTTTTTTCTGCTGGCTCAGAATTTCGGCGAAGTGGGTATGAAATTGGATCCGCTAGGGGTGGTCGCTGCGCGGCGGACGGGGACACGGATA